>NZ_CP097870.1:2580256-3225320 GCF_029223545.1 Thauera sp. GDN1
CGGCAACATCGCCACCGTGAGCGCGGCGAGAAAGCCCGTGACTGCCCACTGAACCTGATCCTGCTCCAGGCCAAAATCACGCCCCAGCGCCGGTACCGCTACGTTGAAGCTGCTCGTGGCAAGCACCGCCCCGATGGTGGCAAGCCCGACCACCGCGAGCGCGAGCCACTTGAACGCCGCGCCATGGCGAGCGACAAGGGCGTCGAGCGTTGGCGCCTCAGGCAGGCCACGCATCGGCGGCTCGGGTGGCGGTGCAGGTCATGGGCATCCGTACAACAGTCGCGGCATGCTGCTCAACGCGCAACCGGCTGCCAGGACACGCCGTTGATGTGCGAGCCGCCGTCGAGGAAGACGGTGTTGCCAGTCATGTAGCTGCCGCCGTCACTGCACATGAAGGCGACGACGCTGCCGATGTCCTGCTCGGGCTCGCCCATGCGGCCCATCGGATTCTGTCGCAGCAACTGGGCGGCGTTGTCCGGCGAGGCGGCGGCGAAGCGATCGTAGGCCGGCGTGCGCGCGCCCGGGCAGATCGCATTCACGGTGATGCCGTGCGCCGCCCACTCGCGCGCGGCGCTGCGGGTGAGGCAGCGCAGCGCTTCCTTGCTGACGTTGTAGTCGGCGGTGTACATGTGCGCATTGACGCCGTTGAGCGAGCACATGTTGATGACGCGGCCCCAGCGCTGCGCCTTCATGTGCGGGAAGGCGCGCTGCATCGCCGCCAGCGGGGCGTAGAAGCTGCCCTGCAGCGCGCGCGCGAAGTCGCACGCCACCTTGGTCTCGAGCGGCCCCGGCAGGTTGCCCAGGTAGGCATTGTTGATGAGGACGTGCAGCGTGCCGAAGCGCTCGACGACGGTGTCGACCAGGCCCTCGACACTCGCGCTGTCGGCGATGTCGCAGCCGATCGCCACCGCGTCACCGCCGCGCGACTGCGCGATGGCCACCGTCTCGGCCGCGGTCTCGGCGTTGATGTCGGCCACCACCACGCGAGCGCCCTGCTCCGCCAGCTGCAGGGCCACGCCACGGCCGATGCCCTGGCCCGCGCCGGTGACGATGGCGACCTTGCCGCACAGAAGGCCGCTGCCGGTAGCCGCCATCGCTCAGGCCTCGACCCGGCTCAGGTCGCCGTAGCGCTGCACGTGGAAATCGCCGTCGCCGAGGCTGGCCTGGGCGACGCGGATGCGCTTGAGGTAGAGGCCGACGTCGAGCTCGTCGGTGACGCCCATGCCGCCATGCATCTGCACCGCCTCGCGGCTGATGCGGTGGGCGGCGTCGCCGGCCTTCCACTTGGCGAGGCTGGCCATGCGCGCGCGCGTCGCGGCGTCGAGCGCCGGATCGTCCATCGCCGCCAGGCCGGCCATCACCGTGCTGCGCGCGAGCTGCAGGTGCGCATAGCACCAGGCGGCGCGGTGCTGCAGCGCCTGGAAGCTGCCGATCGGCACGTCGAACTGCACGCGCGTCTTCAGGTACTCGACGGTGGTGTCGAACAGGCTCTGCGTGGCACCCAGCATCTCAGCCGCCAGGCACACGCGGCCACGGTCGAGCGCGGCATCGAGCGCGGCGAAGCCTGCGCCGTCCGCACCCAGCAGCGCCGCGGCGCCGACGCGCACGTCTTTCAGGACCAGGTTGGCGTGGTTGCGCGAATCGAGCGTTTTCATTGCCGACACCTGCAGGCCCGGCGTCTCGGCGGGCACCAGGAACAAGCCGATGCCGTCGCGATCACCGGCCGGGCCGGACGTGCGCGCGGCGACGATGAAGGCGTCTGCGCCGACACCATCGGCCACGAAGGCCTTGGCACCCGTCAGCACATAAGCTTCGCCATCACGCGTGGCGCGCAGTGCCACCGCGGCCGGGTCGTGGCGCGGCGTTTCATCCACCGCGAGCGCGATGCGCTTGTCGCCGCCGATCAGCGCCGCCATCCACTCCGCCTGCTGCGCTGCGGAACCGGCGAGCTCGATCACCGAGCCGCCGAGCACGATGCTCGACAGCAGCGGCGAGGCCGACAGGTTGCGGCCGATCTGCTCGAACACCGCGCCCAGGCCCTTGCAGCCGAACGCCAGGCCGCCGAGTTCCTCGGGAAAGGGAATCGCGCTCCAGCCCATGTCGATCATCTCGCGCCACAGCGCGGCGTCGAAGCCGTCGGCGGTGCCCCCTGACGCACCCTCGTCGCGCAGCTTGCGCTGTGCGGTCACCGGACTCTTCGCCATCAGGAACTCGGCGGCGGTGTCGGCCAGCAGTTGCTGCTCTTCGGAATAAACCAGACTCATGACGCGCTGCTCCTCACTTGCCCTGCTTGCCGGTGTTGCCCTCGGGCAGCTCCAGCACCCGCTTGGCGATCACGTTCAACTGCACCTCGGACGAGCCGCCGGCGATGGTCTGCGCGAAGCTGCCCAGCCAGGCTTTGGTCAATGCCAGCTCCTGCGGCTCGAAGGCCTCGCCTTCCCAGCCCAGCGCGCGGTGGCCGAGCACGTCGACCAGCACCTCGAACTTGTCCTTCTCCTGCTCGGAATGCACCAGCTTCATGATCGACATCAGGCCGGAGACGTTCTTGCGTGCGCGGGCCTCCTCGCCCATGCGCTGGGCGGTGAGGCTGTAGGCCATCTCGTCCATCGCCATCGCGTAGGCGCGCTGGCGCAGCGCGACGTCGGCCGGCGAGGACGCATCCTGCGCCGGCAGGTACTTGCCGGCGATCGACAGCAGGTCGAAGTGGGTCGGCAGGCTGAACTCGCCGAACTTCGACATCGCCCGGCGCTCGTGCTGCAGCAGCGCCTTGGCCAGGGTCCAGCCGCCGTCGAGCGGGCCGATGAGCTGGCGCTTGGGCACCTTCACGTTGTCGAAGAAGACCTGGCAGAAGGACGACTTGCCGCTGATGAGGTCGATCGGCCGCGCCTCGATGCCCGGCGACGCCATGTCGACCACCAGCAGGCTGATGCCCTGCTGCTTGGGCACGTCGGGGTTGGTGCGCACCAGCATGTACATCCAGTCCGACTTGTCGCCGTAGGAGGTCCAGATCTTGGTGCCATTGACCACGAAGTGATCCCCGGCATCGACGGCGCTGGTCTTGAGGCTGGCGAGGTCGGAGCCGGCGTTGGGTTCGGAGAAGCCCTGGCACCAGCGGATCTCGCCGCGCGCCATCGGCGGCAGCAGCTCGCGCTTCTGCTCTTCGGTGCCGAACTCCAGCACCACCGGGCCCAGCATCCAGATGCCGAGGTTGATCTGCGGCGGGCGGCAGCGCAGGCGGCGCATTTCGGACTCGAGCACCGCGTTCTGCTCCGGGCTCAGCCCGCCGCCGCCATACGCGGCCGGCCAGTCTGGGCAGAACCAGCCCTTGTCGCGCATGCGCTCGAACCACAGGCGCTGGTCCGCATTCTTGAACTCGACTGTGCGCCCGCCCCACACCAGCTCGCCGTCGGGCATCGCGGTGCGCATCGAGGGGGGGCAGTTGGCCTCGAGCCAGGCCCGGGTCTCGCGGCGGAAATCTTCGAGGGTGCTCATGTCTTCTTCCTGTGCGGGGTTCAGCGCGAACGCGGCATGCCGAGGCCGAACTGTGCCACCAGTTCGCGCTGGATCTCGTTGGTGCCGCCGCCGAAGGTCAGCGTGACCGAGGCGCGCACCTCGTACTCCAGTTCGCCGAGCAGCGCCGCGGCGGCCGAGCCCTCGCGCACCAGGCCGCTGGCGCCGACGATCTCGGACAGCTTGCGCAGGATATCGACCACCGACTCCGAGCCGTACACCTTGGTCGCCGAAGCCAGCGCCACGTCCATGTGGCCGCGCTCGAGGTCGGCGGCGATGCGGAAGTTGATCAGCCGCATGGCTTCGATCTTCGCGTAGCACTCGGCGAGCAGGCTGCGCACCCAGGCCGCATCGACCGCGCGGCGGCCGTTCTCGTCCCTGGCCTTGGCCCACAGCAGCACGCGACGGAACAGAGCGACGACCTTGTCCGACCACGAACCCAGGCCGAGGCGTTCGTGGTTGAGCTGGGCGGTGATCAGCTTCCAGCCGCCGTTGAGCTCGCCCACCAGCATGTCCCTGGGCACCTTGACGTTGTCGTAGTAGGTGGCGGCGGTCGGGTTGCTGCAGGTCGGGATGACGGTGTGCGAGAAGCCTTCGGCCGTGGTGTCCAGGATCAGGATGGACACGCCCTTGTGGCGCGGCAGGTTGGGGTCGGTGCGCGCGGCGAGCCAGACGTAGTCGGCAGCCTCGGCGCCCGAGGTCCACAGCTTGTTGCCATTGACCACGAAGTGGTCGCCTTCCAGCCGCGCACTGGTCTTGAGCGTGGCGAGGTCGGAGCCCGCCTCCGGCTCGGAATAGCCGATGGCGAACATGATCTCGCCGGCGGCGATGCCGGGCAGGAACTTCTTCTTCTGCAGCTCGGTGCCCGCCTCCATCAGCGCCGGACCGACCGTGCTGATGGTGACGAAGGGCAGCGGCGCACCGGCGATGTTGGCCTCCTCGAAGAAGATCAGCTGTTCGGTGGCCGCATAGCCCTGGCCACCGTGCTCCTTGGGCCAGCCCACCGCCAGCCAGCCGTCCGCGCCCATCTTGCGGATGGTGTTGCGGTACAGCTCGCCGCCTTCCTTGCCACGCAGCTCGCTGCGCAGCTCGGGGGTCATCAGGGTCTGGAAGTAGTCGCGCACCTTCAGGCGCAGCACGTGTTGTTCCGGGGTCAGATCGACGAACATCGTCCGCTCTCCTCAATCATTCTGTCAGGCGACGCCGAGGATGAGGCCGCTGGTGGGCACGCCGGTACCGGCGGTGACCAGCACGTTCTCGACATCGGCGACCTGGTTGGCCGCGCTGCCGCGCACCTGGCGCACCGCCTCGGCCACGCCGTTCATGCCGTGGATGTAGGCCTCGCCCAGCTGGCCGCCGTGGGTGTTGATCGGCAGCTTGCCGCCGCGGGCATGCTCGCCGGCACGGATGAAGTCCTTCGCCTCGCCGCGCTTGCAGAAGCCGAACTCTTCCAGCTGCGGCAGCACGAAGGGGGTGAAGTGGTCGTAGATCACCGCGGTCTGGAAGGCGTCGGGGCCGAGGCCGGACTGGGCGTAGAGCTCCTTTGCCACCACGCCCATCTCCGGCAGGCCGGTGATGTCGTCGCGGTAGTAGGAGGTCATGCTCTGCTGGCCTTCGGTGATGCCCTGCGAACCGGCCTTGATGATCACCGGCTTCTGCTTGAGGTCGCGGGCGCGCTCGGCCGAGGTGATGACCATCGCCACCGCGCCGTCGGACTCCTGGCAGCAGTCGAGCAGGCGCAGCGGTTCGGCGATCCACTTCGAGGCCTGGTGCTCTTCGAGCGTGATCGGCTTGCCGTAGAAGAAGGCGGCCGGGTTGGTGGCGGCGAAGTCACGCACGGCGACCGACACGCGGCCGAAGTCCTCGCTGGTCGCGCCGTATTCGTGCATGTAACGCTGGGCGAACATGCCCACCCAGGCGGCCGGGGTGTGGAAGCCGTAAGGCATGTACCAGCCGTAGTTCACGTTCTCGAAGATCGGCGTCGAGCCGAAGCCGTAGGTGCCGGTGCCGAAGCGGTACCAGGAGCGCTCGTTCATCGCGCGGAACACCACCACCACCTTCGCCAGGCCGGTCGCCACCGCCATCGCGGCGTGCACCACCGGCGCGCAGGCGGCGCCGCCGCCATGCGGGATCTGGGAGAAGAACTTGACGTTCTTGCAGCCGAGCAGGCGCGCGATCTCGTAGTCGGGCACCTTGTCCATGGTATAGGACGAGAAGCCCTCGACCTCGGAGGGGTCGATGCCGGCGTCGGCGAGCGCGGCCAGCGTCGATTCCATCGCCAGGCGCAGCTCGGTGCGGCCGGAGTTCTTGGAGAATTCGGTCGCGCCCAGGCCAACGATGGCGGCGCGGCCGGAAAGGGACATATCCGTCATGAGTTCGGTTCTCCGCGTGTCAGGGCATCACCAGCGTGGCCGAACCGGTCACGTGGCTGCCCATCGAGTTCTTGCCCTTGAGCGCGACTTCCACCTCGCGGGTGGCCGCGTCGGCGCGGACGACCTCGCCGCTGAAGGTCATGGTGTCGCCCGGGTAGTTGGGGGCGCCGAGCTTGATCTTGAGAGCCTTGAAGCGCGCCGCCGGACCGGCCCAGCCCTCGATGAAGCGCTGGGTGAGGCCGCTGGTGGTGAGGATGTTCATGAACACGTGCGGCGAGCCGAGCTGCTGCGCGGCTTCCATGTCGTGGTGGCCCGGGAAGTAGTCGCGGGTGGCGATCGCGGTCGAGGCGATCAGCGTCGTGGTGATCGGGATCGCCAGCTCCGGCAGCGCCTCGCCGGGGCGCACGTCGTCAAAGCGCTTGCTGTTCTTCGAGGTCATATTTCCATCCCAGCTTGTCGTTGTTGGCGAGCCAGTCGCCGAGTCGTTCGAGCGTGGCGGCGCTGCCGCCCAGCGTGATGCCGAGCGCGCGGCTCCAGTACAGGTAGCGGTGGATCGGGTAGGTCAGATCGACCCCGATGCCGCCATGCACGTGCTGCGCCTTGTGGCCGACGAGGTGGCCGCACTCGCTGGCCAGATACTTGACCGCCAGCGCCTCGGACGGCGACGGCAGGCCGGCGTCCAGGCGATACACCAGCTGCCACAGTGCGGAGCGCAGCGCCTCGATCGCGATGTGGGCGTCGGCCATGCTCATCTGCACGGCCTGGAAGGTGGCGATGGCGCGGTCGAACTGGCGGCGCTCGTTGATGTACTCGACGGTGCGGCGCACCTGCTCGCTGCTCACGCCCAGCTGCAGCGCGGCGAGCGCGGCAATCGCACGCTGCTCCAGCCAGGGCAGCGCGGCCTCGGGCAGCACGGCGTCGGCGGCCAGGCGATGAGCGCGGAAGCCGAGATCGGCGACCGCCTCGCGGTGCGTGAACACGCCGGGCACTTTCTCGATGCCCGCGTCGCGCAGATTCACCGACACCAGCCGGGGGCCGTCGTCGGTCTCGGCCAGCAGCAGCGCGCGGCACACTTCCGCACCCAGCGCCACGGCGGCGACCGTGCCGTCGAGCACCCAGCCCTCACCCTCACGGCGCGCCTCGAGCGCGATGCCGTGGGTACGCGCCGCGGCACCGAGCGCCAGCGTGATCATCAGCTTGCTTTCGGCGGCGGCTGCAGCGATCTCGGCACCGCCGGCACCACCGAAGCGCGCCAGCGTGGCGGCAGCGAGCTGGTGGCGCCACAGCGGCACATGGCCGAGGCCGCGCCCCTGGGCCTCGAGCACCAGCATCAGCTCGGTCATGCCGAGCCCGGTGCCGCCCGCGTCCTCGGGAATCGCCAGCGCGTGCAGGCCGGTTTCCACGCATTGCTTCCACAGGTCGGCCATGAAGGGCTCGCCCGCAGTGTCGAAGGCGCGCAGGCGGTCGTCGGTGCACAGGTCGCCGAACAGGCTGCCCGCCATGTCGGCGATGGCGCGCTGATCGTCAGTCAGTTGAAAATCCATGCTCCTCTCCTCAGGCCGCGATCGGGCGGAACATCGGCAGGGTCAGTTCGCCGTCGTCGAAGGACTGGAACTCGACCTGCACGCGCTGGCCGATCCGGATCTCGTCGCGCTTGACGCCGACCAGGCCGGCGATCAGACGCACGCCCTCGTCGAGCTCGATGAGGCCGATCGGGTTGGGGTGCTCGAAGGGCGGCACCTCGGGGTAGTGCATCACCACGAACGAATACAGGCTGCCCTTGCCGGACGCCTCGATCGTGTCCCAGTCGAAGGAGTGGCACTTGATGCACACCGGTGCCGGCAGGTGGCGCAGCGTGCTGCAGCAGGTGCAGCGCTGGATCCGCAGCTTGCCGGCCTCGACGCCTTCCCAGAAGAAGCGGGTGTCGTCGCTGATGCCGGGCTTCGGGCGCTTGAACTTGGGCACTGCCGGGGCCGCGCCCTTCTCGACGGGCTTGGGCACGTTGGCGGGGCGGAACTTGAAGACGCGGAACAGCAGCTGGCCGACCTTCTCGTCACCCTCGGGCTTCTGCGAGAAGAAGCTCATGATCAGGGTGACGAAGTAGCCGGTGCCGAGCGCGGTGGTCTTTTCCTCGCCGACCGCATCGAGACGGGTGGTGTAGTAGAGCTTCTCGCCCAGCTTCACGTAGCGCTCGAAGCTGAGATCCGAGTTCACCGCCACCACCGAGGGGAAGCCGTGCGCCTCGAGTGTCTTCAGCACCTCGTAGGGGTTCTCGTCGGTCGAGCCCGGCGCGTAGTTGTTCATGTGCAGGCCTTCGAGACACCAGGCCTGCAGCATCGCCGGCGGCGCCACGATGCCGCCGAATTCGGTGGTCGCGGCATAGTCCGCGTCGAGGTAGAGCGGATTATCGACGCCCATCACCTCGCACCACTGCCGGATCATCGGCGCGTTGACCTCGTCCCAGGCGTAGACGCGACCGTACTCGCGACCCACCTTGGCACGCACTTCGGACATCCATTCCTGTTCAGCCAAGTTCGTCTCCTGCTCTTGTGTGAGGCGCTTTCGATGGACGGCCGCGCCTGCGGGACCCTGCCGCGAGTGGAGCTTTCGCCACCGCGGTGGCGCGTCCTTTCGCAGCGCTTGCAGCGAGTCTAAGAGCAGGACCTGCACGGCACTTCGTCTGAACGGACGATGGACAAGGCAGGCGAAACCCGACATTCGGCGCGGACTTCCGGGACCGCCTTAGTCCCATCGGACGATGTGCCCCCACCCCCTGGCAACGACCATCCGCCCGACAGAAGAAAGCGGCGCGCATCGGCATGCGCCGCATACGGAGACAGCCAATGGATTCACGTACCGACACGCGCTCAGCCTGGGCGGTGTATGCCGCGCTGCTGTTCGGCACCTTCATCACCATCGAGGCCGCCGCCTTCCAGGCGCCCGCGCTGCCGAGCGTGACCCGGCATTTCGGCATTCCGGTGAACATGTCGGCGCTGATCCTGATCCTGTATTCGCTCGCGCTGACGGTATTCGCCCCCATCATGGGCCGCCTAGGCGACCAGCACGGACGCAAGCGGGTCATCACCATCGGCATGGTGGTGTTCGCAGCGTCGGAGTTCGCCGCCGCCTGGGCACCGAACTTCTGGTTCTTCCTCGGCGCTCGCTTCGTCCAGGGCCTGGGCGCGGCATGCATCCTGCCGGGCGTGTTCGCCTACGCAACCCACCTCTTTCCCGATAACAAGCGCGGCCTGGCGCTGGGCATCCTCGCCTTCACGATGACCTTCGGTGCCGCCTCGGGCGGCCTGCTCGGCGGCCTGCTGATCGACCGCCTGGGCTGGCCCAGCGTGTACTGGATCAGCGGCGCGCTCACACTGTTCGGCCTGGTGCCCGTGCGCATGCTGGTGCCCGAGATCGCCCCGGCCAAGCACCAGGCCGCCTTCGACTACACCGGCGCGATGCTGCTGTTCGCCGTCATCGCCTCGCTGCTGTCGCTGCCCACCTGGGCGACCAACTTCGGCAAGGAATCGCCCATCACCTGGGCCATCGTGGTCGTCGGCATCAGCGCGCTGATCGTCCTGTGGCGGCACAGCAAGCGCATGGCCAACCCGGTGATCGACCTCGGCATCCTGGCGCGCGGCACCTTCGCCACGCCCTCGGCGATCTACTGGCTGCACATGATCTTCTCCAGCGGCGTCGTCTATTCGCTGGCCTTCTTCATCAACAGCCGCCCGGGCGGCACGGCAGCGCAGTTCGGCTTCGTCACCCTCTTCCTCTACGGCAGCGGGCTCATCAGCTCGCCGATCGCAGGCAAGCTGGTCGACCGCATCGAACCGCGCGTGCTGGTCATCATCGCCATGCTCGCCAGCCTGGGCGGGACCCTGCTCTTCCTCAACATCGACGTCACCACGCCGCTGTGGATGGTGATCGCGGTGGCCTGCATCATGGGCCTGTCGATCGGCTGCAACACCCCGGCGATCATGAAGCTGGCGCTGGGCGCGGTACCCGCCAAGGACATGGGCGCGGGCAGCGGCCTCTTCAGCATGTTCCGCGACCTCGGCAGCCCCACCGGCTCGTCGCTGTCGCTGGCCGTGTTCGGCGCCAGCCTGGCCTACGCCACCCAGACGGCGATCAGCCGACAGATCGCCGCGCTCGGTCTCGATGCGGCAGACCTGGAGGCGCTGGCCCGCGCCGCCGGCAGCCGCGCGCGCGAGCTCCCCGCCGAGGTCGCCGCCCGCCTGGGGGAGCACGGCCTGTCCGCCGAGGCCGTGCTCGCCGAAGCAAACGTCGCCGGCCTGAATGCAGCCCTCGCCAACGTGGGCTACATGCTGCTCGGTCTCATCGTGCTGGCCCTGATGCTGAGCCTGCGGCTGGGGCGCACGCGCACTCGAGCAGTGGTGGGGGACGCGCGGGCGCCTGCGGGCTGAGCGGATTACCCACGGATGGCGCGTCGCGAGATACATGAGGATCAGCGGCGCGGATGCCGGTTGCTTCGGTAGCCTTACTACTCACGCTGAAACGTTGCGCCAGCCTCAGCCCTCCCCACGCCCCCCGCAAACTCCCCCGGCGTCGCGCCGAAGTGCTCGCGAAAGCTGGCGATGAAGGCGGACACCGAGTCGTAGCCGCAGGCGATGGCGACGTCGGTGACGCCCTCGCCGGCCTCGAGCAGGGGCAAGGCGCTGATCAGGCGCAGGCGCTGGCGCCACAGCCGGAAGTTCAGGCCGGTGTGCTGGCGGAAGAGCCGCGCCAGCGTGCGTTCCGAGCACCCCAGGCGTGCGCCCCAGGCCGCCAGCCCGTCCCGCGAGTCGGGCTCGGCCTCGAACGCCTCGCACACCCGGCGCAGGCGCGGTTCCTGCGGCAGCGGCAGCATGAGGCCGAGCGCGGGCGCTGCGGCCACCTGGTCCAGCAGCACCGCGGCGAGCCGGCCGCCCGGGCCGTGCTCCTCACACTCCGCGGGCAAGTCGCCGAAGGCGCGGATCAGCTCGCGCAGCAGCGGACTCACGGCGAGCACGCGGCAGCCGCCTTGCGCACCGGGCACGGCCGAGGGATCGATGTACAGGCTGCGGATCTCGGTGTCTGCGGAGCACCGCACCTGGTGCGCGACGCCTGCCGGAATCCACACCGCGCGCTGCGGCGGCGCGATGTAGCGTCCGGCGTCGGTGCGCACGTCGAGTACGCCCGCCACCGCATACGCGAACTGGACCCAGGGATGAGCATGACGATAGCCGAGCGCGCGATTGGCTACCGACTCGGTGTGACCGAAAACCGGGCGCGGCAGGGCGGCGAGGCCGGCAAGCTCCTCCGGAAGAGACTGCGGCATGTCTTGTCAGCGATATCACAGGGCCGGTTGGCGTTAGCTGGAAGTATCGGCCTCCGTTAGGCTTCCTCACAAGCCCAAGGGCTTCGCGGCCTGGCCATTCTGCCTGCCGCCCCCTTTCCCGCTCCTTTCCCGCTGACTCCCCGCTCATTCCCTGCCCCATCGCCATGAACCTCCTGACGCTACTATTCGACCGCTTCACGATCCTGCTCACTGCCGTCGTGGTGCTGGCCACCGTTCTGCCCGCGCAGGGCGCATTCGCCGTGTTCTTCGACTGGCTGACCCATGCTGGGATCGCGCTGCTGTTCTTCCTGCATGGCGCGCGGCTTTCGCGCCGGGCCATCATCGACGGGGCGATGCACTGGCGCCTGCACCTGCTGGTGTTCGTGTGCACCTTCGCGATGTTTCCCCTGCTCGGCCTTGCGCTCGGGCCGGTGCTGCGCCCGCTGCTGGGCGACGGGCTCTGGCTCGGCATGCTCTACCTGTGCCTGCTGCCGGGCACGGTGCAATCGGCCATCGCCTTCACCTCGATCGCGCGCGGCAACATTCCGGCGGCCGTCTGCGCGGCGTCGGCCTCGAGTCTGGTCGGCATCGTGCTGACGCCGCTGCTGGCGGATCTGGTGCTGGGCAGCACCGGGGCGGGCGTGTCGCTCGGCGAGGCGATCGTGAGGATCGGCGTGCAGTTGCTGCTGCCCTTCACGGCCGGCCATGCCCTGCGGCCGTGGGTCGCCGACTGGGTGGCGCGCCGGCAGCGCTGGCTGCGCGTGGTCGACCAGGGGTCGATCCTGCTCGTGGTCTATACGGCCTTCGGTGCGGCGGTGCTCGACGGAATCTGGCGCATGGTGCCGGCCTCGGCGCTGGCGCAGTTGGTGGTGTGCTGCGTGGTGCTGCTCGCGCTCGTGCTGCTCGCCACGACGTGGCTCGCGCGCGCGTTCGGCTTCGATGTCGAGGACGAGATCACGATCGTGTTCTGCGGCTCGAAGAAGAGCATGGCGACCGGCGTGCCGATGGCGCAGATCATCTTCAGCGGCGGGGCGGCGGGCCTCGCCATTCTGCCGCTGATGGTGTTCCACCAGATTCAGTTGATGGTGTGCGCCGTGATGGCGCGGCGATACGCCGAGCGCGACCAGCAGGCCGCCGTGGAGCAGCACGCCCCGCAATGAGGGCCGAGGCCGCGCCGCGCCTCTGAGTCGGGCGTGGCCTCGTCAGGGCTGATCGCCGGTATTGGCCGCGGCGAGGAAGGCGGGCCGTTCGCCACCGCCATGCAGCAGCAGGTTGGTGCCGGCGAAGTAGGCCGCCATCGGCGAGCCGGCATACAGGCAGGCGTTGGCGATGTCGTCCGGCGTGGCCATGCGGCCGGCAGGGATGGTGGCGCCGACCGCGGCGATGCCGGCCTCGTCGCCATAGTGCAGGTGCGCCTGCTCGGTCTGCACCAGCCCCGGGCTGATCGTGAGCACGCGCACCTTGGGCGCCCACTCCACCGCCAGCGAGGACGCCAGCGACAGCACGCCGGCCTTGGCCGCGCCATAGGCGGCGGTGCCCGGCGAGGGGCGCGAGGCGGCGACGCTGCCGATGAAGATGATCACGCCGCCTTCGGCCTGCTGCTGCATCAGTGCATTGGCTTGCTGGGCGACGTTGAGCGGGGCGATCAGGTTGAGGCGGATGATGCCCTCGTGAAAGCGCGGCGAGGCCTTGTCGGCAAGCGCGAAGGGCGCGCCGCCGGCGTTGTTGACCAGCACGTCGAGGCGGCCGAAGCGCTCGCGGATGGCGGCGAACAGGGCCTGCAGGGATTCGACGTCGCGGACGTCGGCGGGTATGAAGTCGGCGGTCGCGCCATCGACCTCGGGCATGACCTCCGGCGCGTTGCGGCCGCAGACGACCACCGTCGCGCCCGCGGCGATGAAGCCCCGCGCGATGCCGGCGCCTATGCCCTTGGTGCCGCCGGTCACGAGCACGACCTTGCCACGGTAATCCAGCGCCGCCGATGGGGAAGCCTGAGTATTCATGCACCTGTCTCCACGAGTATTCGTTCGATGCCTGCGAGTCTAGGGGCGCGCTTCGCCCCGATCGTCGTCTGAACGGACGATGAGCGGCTTGCGTCGAGGACGGAACATGCGTCCCATCCCCTTCCCCGGCCGTCGCGCCCGGGGCGCTCCTGGAGACGCCATGACCACAGACCCGACACCGCCGTCCGATCCGGCCTCGCCCCTGCTGCTCGAACGCCTCGACGGCGGCGTCGCGCTGCTGCGCCTGAACCGCCCGCAGGCCACCAACGCCCTGTCGCTCGAGCTGCAGGCCCTGCTCTCGCAGCGCTTCTCCGAGCTGGCGGCGGACGACACGGTGCGCTGCATCGTGCTCACCGGCGGCGAAAAGGTCTTCGCCGCCGGCGGCGACATCACCAGCATGGCCGGCGTCGGCCCGATCGAGATCACCCAGCGCCACACCGAACGCGTGTGGGGGCCGATCCAGCAGTGCCCCAAGCCGGTGGTCGCCGCGGTATGCGGCTACGCCTATGGCGGCGGCTGCGAACTGGCGATGCTGGCCGACATCATCGTCGCCGGCGAGGGCGCCCGCTTCTGCCAGCCCGAGATCCGCATCGGCATCATGCCGGGCATCGGCGGCACCCAGCGCCTGGTGCGCGCGGTCGGCAAGGCCAAGGCGATGCGCATGGCGCTCACCGGCAAGCCGATCACCGCGCACGAGGCGTGGACCGCCGGCCTGGTGAGCGACCTGGTGCCAGACGCCGAGGTGATTCCGACCGCGATCGAACTGGCACGCGTGATCGCCGCCATGCCGCCGCTGGCCGCCGAGCAGATCAAGGAATGCATCCTGCTGGGGATGGACGCCCCGCTCGAGACCGCGCTGGCGATGGAGCGCCGCGCAAACGCCCTCCTGTTCGCCTCGCGCGACCAGAAGGAAGGCATGCAGGCCTTCATCGAAAAGAGGCCGCCGACGTTCGAGGGCCGTTGACGCCCTGAGGGAGTTCGTCGGCACCGCCCGCCCCCGGCGGCTCCTGCCCCACTCCGCCCTCCCCCGTTTTCCACACCTGACAGGAACACCGCGCAATGGCAGATTCGCCCCTTACCCAAGCCTCTCCCGCCCCCAGCCCCGCCCTGTTCCGCCTCGACGGCTGCGTCGCCATCGTAACCGGCGCCGGCCGCGGCATGGGCCGCGGTGTGGCCGAGACCCTTGCCCGCCAGGGCGCCACGGTTGCGATCAACGACTTCTTCCCCGAGCGCGCCGAGGCCGCCGCCGCCGAGCTGCGCGCCGCCGGGCTCAAGGCCCTCGCCGCGCCTGCCGACGTGACCGACTACGAGGCGGTCCAGCGGATGGTGGCCGCCGTGCGCGAGCAGGCCGGCATCGTGGACATCTACGTCTCCAACGCCGGCGTGCCCACCACCGGCATGGGCTACGGCAAGTTCCTCGAATCGAAACCCGAGGACTGGGAGCGCTTCGTGAAGCTCAACATGTACGGGCTGATGAACGGCTGCCACGCCGTACTGCCGGGCATGATCGAGAAGAAGTGGGGCCGCATCGTGGCGATCACCTCCGAATCCTGGCGTGCCGCGGTGCCGATGGGGATCGCCGCCTACGCCGCCTCCAAGGCCGGCGTGGTCGGCTTCGTGCGCCAGCTCGCCGCCGAGGTCGGGCGCAAGGGGGTGAATGTGAATGCGCTGTCGCTGGGCACGATGAACAACTGGGAAGGCTCGGAGGAGCTCGCGCGCAAGAATTGCATCGTCCCGCGTGCCGGCTCGCCCGCCGACGTCGGCGCCGGCGTGGCCTGGCTGGCCTCGCGCGAGGCCGAATGGGTCACTGGCCAGATCGTGCCGCTCAACGGCGGCGGCATCACCGCCTGACGTGAACGACAACGCCCGCCAGCCTTTGCAGGCTGGCGGGCGTCCTTTTGCCAAGGCTGGGGTTCAGCCCGCAGCGCGGACCCGGTTCAAGGCAACGTCGTTCGGCGGATTCAGCACGCACATCGTGCCGGCCGGGTGGTAGATGTAAGGCACGCAGCGGTTGCAGTTGGTACAGCCAGAGGCCGCGATCTCGCCGCACTGGAATTTGTTGACCAGCTGCGGATCGTGGATCAGCGGGCGCGCCATCACCACCGCATCGAAGCCCTCGGCCATGGCCTGCTCGGCGTTGGCGAGCGAGCGCGCGCCGCCGAGGTAGCCCAGCGGAATGTCGACCGCGGCGCGGATGCGGCGCGAGTACTCGAGGAAGTACATCTCGCGGAACTGCACCCTGGGCGTACCGAGCTGCGACAGCTTCATCATCAGGCCGGTCAGCCAGCTGCCCTTGAGCACCTTCTTCATCTCGTCCATGTCGAAGTTGCTGCCGAACATGAACCAGCCCGACTCGATGTTGCGCCCGCCCGACAACACCAGCAGGTCCGCGCCGGCCTGCTGCAGCAGGCGCGCGGTGACGATGGCGTCCTCGACCGTCGCGCCATTCGGCACGCCGTCGGCGACGTTGATCTTGGCCAGCACCGCCATCTGCCCTCCGACCTTCTCCTTCACACGGCGCAGCACCTCGGCCGGGAAGCGCGCACGGTTTTCCGCGCTGCCGCCGTATTCGTCCTTGCGCTTGTTGGAAAGCGGCGAGATGAACTGGTTCAGCAGGTAACCATGGCCCATGTGGATCTCGACCGCGTCGAAGCCGGCCTGGCGACACAGCTCGGCGGCGTCGACGAACTGCTGGATGACAAGATCCATGTCGGCGCGGGTCATCGCACGCTGGAAGAAGTTTCCGCGCATCAGGCCGGCCTTGTTGAGACCGCCCGAGGCGCTCATCGTCGGCCCATCGACCTTCACCGATGTGACGAAGGAGCCCCCATGGGTGAGCTGGTAGGAGATCGCGCCGCCCTCCGCATGCACGGCATCGGCCAGCGCCTTGAGGTCGGGCAGGATCTCTGGGCGCATCCACACCTGGTTGGGCAGGGTGCGGCCGACCTTGGCCACTGCGCCATAGGCCACCGTGGTGAGCCCGACCCCGCCCGCGGCCATGTCGCGGTGGTGCTTGACCAGGGCCTTGGTGGGCGCGCCCTTGAACACCATGCCCTCGTTGGCGCCGGCACGGATGAAGCGGTTGCGCAGCGTGATCGGCCCCAACTTGAAGGGGGTGAACAGATCCGGGACTTCGCTCATGCAGACCTCGTGCGATTCGATGTGGGATTCGATTCTGGATTCGACGGTGGCTTGGTCCGCGAAGGCGGACACAGTAGCGGGCTCACGCAGGAACACGCACCAGCGCCCGCAGTTCGTTCTTGACCACCTTGTTCGACGCATTGACCGGCAACGAAGCGAAGAAGCGCACGAAGCGCGGCACCTTGTAGTTGGCCATGCGCTCGCGCGACCAGGCGATGAGCCCGGTTTCGTCAAGCGCCTGGCCATGCCGCAGCACCACGCAGGCGCAGCCAACCTCGCCCATGCGCTCGTCGGGCACGCCGATCACCGCAACCTGGGCGATCGCCGGATGCGCGGTGAGCGCGGCCTCGATCTCGGCCGGGTAGCAGTTGAAGCCGCCGACGATGAACATGTCCTTGAGGCGATCGGTGATGCGCAGGTAGCCGCGTGCGTCCAGCGTGCCCACGTCGCCGGTGTGCAGCCAGCCGTCCGCATCGATCGTCTCGGCGGTCGCCTTGGCGTCCTCGAAGTAGCCCTGCATGACGTGGAAGCCGCGCAGGCAGATCTCGCCGGCCTCACCCACGGGCAGCGGCCGGTTGTCGGCGTCGACGATGCGGATCTCAGTGCCCGGGATGGCGTGGCCGCTGGTCAGCGCAACGGTTTCGGCGTCATCGTCTGCGGCGCAGATGGTGGCCAGGCCGCCGCATTCGGTGAGGCCGTAGGCGGTGAGCACGACCTCGAAGCCGAGCTCGCATCGCATGCGCTCGATCAGCACCGGCGGAATGGTCGAGGCGCCGGTGACGGCCACCCGCAGGCTGGACAGGTCGGTCTGTGCGAGCTTCGGGTGCGCCAGCATCGACAGGTAGAGCGTGGGCGGCCCGGGCAGCACGCTGATGCGGTCGGCCTCGATGCGGCGGAACACCGCCTCGGCGTCGAACACCGGATGCGGCAGCACGGTGGCACCGGCGATCAGGCAGGTGACCCAGCCCGCCTTGTAGCCGAATGTGTGGAAGAAGGGATTGACGATCAGGTAGCGGTCGCCGGCGCGGATGCCGGCAATCTTCACGTACTCGCTGAAGGCCTGGATGATCTGGCCGTGGGCGCTGATGACGCCCTTGGGGCGCCCGGTGGTGCCGGAGGTGAACATCAGGTCCGACATGTCGTCGGGCTGCACCGCCTGCGCCGTGGCGCGTGCCCGTTCCTCGCTGACGCCCTCACCGCCGGCCAGGAAACGCGCCCAGTCGGTATCGGCATGCGCGCCGGCCTCGCCGATCGCCACCACCTTTTCCAGCGTGGCCGGACGGCAGCCGGCGAGCATCGCGGGGTAGTCGATGTCGAGGAAGCGGTCTACGACGAAGAGGATGCGGGCGTGGCTGCGTTCGATGATGTCGGCCGCCTCGGCGCCCTTCATGCGGGTGTTGATCGGCACCATCGCCGCGCCCGCGCAGTGGATGCCGAGCGCGGCGAGGATCCATTCGGCGCGGTTGGGCGCCCAGATCGCGACCCGGTCGCCGGGCTCGATGCCATGGGCGATCAGGGCGCGGCTGACGGCGAAGACGCGCGCCGGCAGGCTGGCATAGTCGATGCGGGTGTCGCCGTCCTCGATGAAGATGCGCTCGCCGTGACGCTTTGCGGCCTCGAGCACGAGCGCCGGCAGGGTGCGGGCGAGCGGCGGTACGAAATGTGCGGTCATGGTGATTCCGGTGTTGTTGCGGCGGCTCAGATGCTCATGACGAACTGGCCGCTGTCGACGCGCAGCTCGATGCCATTGACCGCGCGCGCGCTGTCCTCGGCAAGGAAGAGGATGGCGGCGGCGACGTCCTCGGGCAGGCAGGCGCGGTTCATCGGGTCGGCGTCGATGGTGAAGCGCGCCGGGTCGACGCCCTTCGGGTACGAACCGGCCGTCATCGGCGTCATGACGCCGTCGGGGTGGATGGAGTTGCAGCGGATGCGGTACTTGGCCTTGCGGCAATGCGCGGCGACCGCGCGAGTGAGACCGGAGATGGCGGCCTTGGAGGCGCCGTAGGCGGCGTAGTCGTCCTTGGCGGCGATGCCGGCGATCGAGGAAATGTTGATGATCGAGCCCCCGCCGCCCTCCTTCATCAGCGCCACGCCGGCCTTGCAGCCAAGGAACACGCTGTCGGCATTGACCCGCATCAGGCGCTGCCAGTCGTCCAGCGAGGCGTCCTCGATCGAACCCTTGACCAGGATGCCGGCGTTGTTCACCAGGATGTCGAGACGACCGAAGCGCGCGCGCAGCACGGCCATCACCGCGTCCCAATCGGCCGCCGAGGCGGCGTCCTGGCGGATGAACGTCGCCTTGCCACCAAGACCGGCGGCGAGCGACTCGCCGGCGTCGACGCTGAGGTCGGTAAACACGACCTGGGCGCCTTCCCTGACGAAGAGTTCCACCGTCGCGCGTCCGACGCCGCTCGCGCCCCCGGTGACCAGCGCCACCTTGCCTTCGATCCGTCCTGCCATGTGCTCGGTCTCCTGTCGATTCGTCACGCGTTGGCCGCGATGTGATTGGCGGCGATGTAGCCGAAGGTCATCGCCGGTCCGATGGTGGCGCCGGCGCCCGGATAGGCGGTGCCCATCACCGAGGCCGAGGTATTGCCGATGGCGTACAGGCCCTCGATCGGCGAGCCGTCCGGGCGGACCACGCGCGCCTGGGCGTCGGTGAGCAGCCCGCCCTTGGTGCCGATGTCACCGGCGTCCATGCGCATGGCGTAGAACGGCCCCTTCTGGATCGGCGCCAGGCAGGGATTGGGCTTGACGTTGACATCGCCGTAGTAGCGGTCGAAGACGCTGTCGCCACGGCCGAAATCGGCGTCCTTGCCGCTGCGGGCATAGTCGTTCATCTTCGCCACGGTCTCCTTGAGCCCGGCGGCATCGACGCCGATCTGGCGCGCCAGGTCCTCGAGGGTGTCGGCCTTCCAGTAAACGCTGCCCAGCCACTCCTTGCGCAGGCGGCTGTCGGGCATGATCTGCGCCGGCATCAGCGGGCCCATCGCGTAGTTGAAGCGGAAGTGGGCGTCGAAGATGCACCACGCCGGCACGTTCTTGCCGCCGGTGGCCTCGCGATCCTTGTACATGGCGTCGCCGAACTCCAGGTAGCCCTGGGCCTCGTTGCAGAAACGCTTGCCGAGGCTGTTGACCACGATGGAGCCCGGGAAGGCGCGCTCGGCAAAGATGCCACGCGGCTTGTCCTCGCCCACGACCGGAATGGTCGGTGCCCACCACGCCCATTCCATCAGGTCGGTGGCGGCACCTGCGGCCATGCCGGCTTCGAGCGCGGCGCCGGTATTGTTGCCCGGCGGGGTTGCGCTCCACGCGGCCTTCGTCGGCTGCGGCAGGTACTTCTCGCGCAGGGCCTGGTTCTGCTCGAAGCCGCCGGCGCCGAGGATCACGCCGCGACGGGCGGTCAGCGTCAGCTCACGCCCTTCGCGCATTACACGGACGCCGATCACACGGTCGCCGTCGAGCACCAGGTCGCGGAAGTCCGTCTTCAACCACAGCGGCACCTTGCGGTCCAGCAGCGAGACGCGCAGCGCGCACGCCAGCGAGCTGCCCAGCCCGGCACGGCGGTCGTATTTGCTCTTCTTGCGCCACTTGAAATCGAGCTTGTAGCGCAGCATCATGCCGAGGATCTTGAACCGCCAGCCGCGCTCGCGCGCCATGGCGACGTGGGCGTCGCGCGCGGTCCACGAGATGCGTCCCATCAGCAGCGTCGAGGCTGAAGGCCGGCGCAGATTGGCGAGCTCGTCGCCGAGAGTGCTGGTGTCGAAAAGCTCGGGGTCGAGCGAGCGGCCGCCGGGCAGCGCGCCCGGCAGGTGCTGGTAGTAGTCGGGGTACTTCTCGGCCACCGCGTAGCGCACCCGGGACTTGTCCTCGAGGTACTTGATCATCTTCGGCGCATGGTCGAGATAGGCGCGCACCTTCGTCTCGTCGGCCTTGCCGCCGCCCGCTGCGAGGATGTACTGCAGCGCCTTCTCGTAGCTGTCCTTGCCGCCCTTGGCCTTGAAGTAGTGGTTGTTCGGGATCCAGATGCCGCCGCCCGAGATCGCCGAGGTACCGCCGAACTTGTCGCTCTTCTCGATCACCAGCACCGACAGCCCGCGGTCGGCGGCGACCACCGCCGAGGTCATCGCGCCTGCACCGGAGCCGACGACGATGACGTCCCAGCTCATCTGCGACTGATCTTGCACGCTCACGCTTCACCCCTGATCTGGTTGGAATGTGGGCGATGTTGGCTGCGGAGCCGAGGGGTTTCATCGTCAATGCGGACTATGAGCGCACGATCGGCTCCGTCTCCGGGCCGGTATCGTTCAATCGGGGGATGCAGCCGGCGAGCGGTCCTTCGATGATCGGTCGCACCCAAGAACCGGACAAGGAACACGGCATGAGCACACCCCCAGCCCCCACCCCGCACGCCCCCCCGCCCCATGCCCCCGCGCGCGCCTGCCGCGTCGAGGACGTGCCGCGCTGGGACATCGAGACCGACGTCGCCGTGATCGGCTTCGGCGCCGCAGGCAGCTGCGCGGCGATCGAGGCGCGCGCGGCGGGCGCCGAGGTTCATGTCTTCGAGGTGGCGGCCGCGCCGGGCGGCAGCGCCTCGTGGTCCGGCGGCGAGGTCTATGTCGGCGGCAGCGGCGGCACGCGGGTGCAGCGCGAACACGGCTTCGAGGACAGCACCGAGGACCTGTACACCTACCTGATGATGGCCGGCGGCCCCGGCGCCGATGCGGAGCGCGTGCGCGTCTATGCCGAGAAGGCGGCGGCCCACTTCGAATGGCTGGAGGCCCAGGGCGTGCCCTTCAAGGGCACCTACCTCCCGGGCAAATGGATCGAGCCCACCACCGACGACACCCTGGTGTGGTCGGGCAACGAGGCAGCGTGGCCCTTCAGCGCGCAGGCGAAACCGGCGCCGCGCGGCCATACTGCCCAGTTCAAGGGCTGGGGCGGCGGCAAGATCCTGATGGAGAAGCTGTGCGCCCGCGCCGAAGCGCTCGGCGCCACCGTCCATTGCAACAGCCGGGCGCTGAGCCTGATCGTGGACGGGACGAACGGCGTGGTCGGCGTGATCGTGCGCATCGAGGGCGAAGAAAAGTTCGTGCGCGCACGCAAGGGCGTGATCCTGTGCGCGGGCGGTTTCATCGTCAATCGCGACATGGTCGCGCGCTTCGCACCGGCCGCGCTCGCGTGCTCGGAAGTCGTCTCCGGCGGCAACGACGACGGCTCGGGCATCCGCATGGGCATGAGCGTGGGCGGCGCCACCCTCCATATGGACCAGTTCTTCGCCACCATCCCGTTCTTCCCGCCCGAGTCGCTGGTCAAGGGCATCTTCGTCAACGCGCGCGGCGAGCGCTTCATCAACGAGGACGCCTATCACGGGCGCGTCGCCCACTACGTGCTGCGCCAGCCCGAGGGCAAGGCCTGGCTGCTGGTCGACAACGAGATCTTCGGCCGTCCGGTGATCCAGCCCGACATCGGGGTGGCCGCGGTGGGCGAGAGCTGGGAAGAGCTTGAGCAGGAGCTCGGCCTGCCCACGGGCAGCCTGGTGCATACCGTCACCGAGTTCAACCGCCATGCCACCGAGGGCGCGGACCCGCTGTTTCACAAGGCCGCGAACTGGCTCCGCCCGCTCACCGAAGCCCCCTTCGCCGCGCTCAGCTACTGCATCGGCGACCTCAAGGCGCATGCCTTCACCATGGGCGGCCTGCATACCCGACCCAGCGGCGAGGTGCTCGATGCGGACGGCCAGCCGATCGCCGGCCTCTACGCCGCCGGGCGCACCGCATGCGGCCTGCCGCGCTGGGGCGAGGGCTACAGCTCGGGCATGTCGCTCGGCGACTCGACCTTCTTCGGCCGCCAGGCCGGGCTGACGGCCGCCCGGCGCTGAACGCGGCACGCAACAAGAAACGCCGCGCCACCCAGGGGGTCGGCGCGGCGTTTCGTTTCTTCACTGACTCCGAACTCCGGCGGGCGTGGCTCAGGGCGTGACCTGGGCCTCCATCATCGCCAGGAAGTGCTCGGAGTACGGCGGCAGCAGGCCCCACTCCCGGCGCGGGTCGTAGGCCGGCGCCTTGAACACCGTGCGCGCGTGGCTGAACTCGAGGAAGCCCTCGCGGCCGTGGTAGTGCCCCATGCCGGAATCGCCCACGCCACCGAAGGGTGCGTCTTCCATCGCGGCGTGGAACATCGCCTCGTTGATCGTGACGCCACCCGACAGCGTGTGCTCGAGCACGTTTTGCTGCTCGGCTTCGTCCTCGCCGAAGTAGTACAGCGCCAGCGGACGCGGACGGGAATTGATGTCGGCGATCACCGCGTCGATCGTCTCAAAGGGCTTCACCACCACCGCCGGACCGAAGATCTCCTCCTGCATGATCTTCGCACCCTGCGGCGGGTCGATGACGATGGCGAGCGGACGGTGGCGCCCTGCCGCATCGGCGGCCAGGGGCGCCGGCGCGCACTCGACGCGCGCGCCGGCCTGGACGGCATCGCTTACGTAGGACTCGACACGCGCCAGGTGGCGATCGTTCACCACCGCGACCATGTCCGGGTTGCCCGCCACGCTCGGGAACAGCTCGCCGAAGCTGCGCTTGAGCGCGGCGACGAAATCCTCGAGCTGCTCGCGGGCCACATAGACGACGTCCGGATTCACGCACAGCTGCCCGCCGTTGCTCGCCTTCGCTGCGGCGATGCGGAAGGCCGCGGTCGCGAGGTCGGCGCTGCGGGCGACGATGGTGGGCGACTTGCCACCCAGCTCCAGCGTCACAGGCACCAGATTCTGCGCCGCGTTGCGCATCACCGCCTTGCCGACCTGGGTGCTGCCGGTGAACACGATGTGGTCGAAGGGCTGGGCGGTGAAGGTTTCGCCCATGTCCGGGCCGCCGGTGACGACGCCGACCTCGAGCGGATCGAACATGTCGACGACCGCCTCGGCCACCACCTGGGCGGTGCGGGAAACCACCTCGGAGGGCTTGAGAATGGCGCGATTGCCCGCGGCGAGCGCGCTGGCGAGCGGGCTGAACAGGGTGAACAGCGGCGCATTCCAGGTACCGATGATGCCTACCGTGCCCTTGGGCTGGTACATCACCCAGGCCTGGGCGCCGAGCTGGTCGTAGGGCGGGAACGGCGCGCGCGGCTCGCTCGCCATCCAGGGCTCGAAGTGGTCGCGGGCGTACTTGAGCGAGGTCAGCGAACCGAGCACGTCGTTCATCAGCGAGTAGCCCTTGGGGCGGCCGCCGAAGTCGGCATCCATCGCCTCGACAAGGGGCTTGTGATACTTCACCAGCAGGTCGATCGCCGTCTGAATGCGGCGCTTGCGCTCCACGGCGCTGACGGCACCGGCGGCGTTGAATGCCTGGCGCTGTTGTTCGAGCAGGCCGGCCAGGCCTGCGGCGGTAGTGATGATCTCGTTCGTCACGGCAATCGCTCCGGGTTGAGAGGCGGGGTTAGACGCATTTGCGCACCGTGCGAACTTAACCTGCGAACCCCGAAGCTGCGTAGTCCGATCGGACGATCGCCCCCAGCCGCGCCGGCAAAAACGCTAGTCCGTTGGGACGATGACCCTGACCGGGGCCAATTTCATACTCGGCGCCATCTTCCCTCCCGTCCTGCGAGACACGACATGACGACGCAAAAGGGTTTCGACCCCCAGGCATTCCGCGCCGCGCTCGGCACCTTCACCACCGGCGTCACCATCATCACGGCCCGTGCCCAGGACGGCGATGCCGTCGGCATCACCGCCAACAGCTTCAACTCGGTGTCCCTGGACCCGCCGCTGGTGCTGTGGAGCCTGGCGAAGAACGCACGCAGCCTGGCCGCATTCTCCAACGCGAAGCACTGGAACGTGCATGTGCTGTCCGCCGACCAGGAAGCCCTGTCGGGCCGATTCGCACGCCAGGGCGAGGACAAGTTCGCCGGGCTGGAGCTGGACGACGGGATCAGCAAGGCGCCGCTGCTCAAGGACTGCACCGCACGCTTCCAGTGTCGCACCGCGTTCAGCTACGACGGCGGCGACCATGTCATCTTCGTCGGCGAGGTGCTGGCCTACGACCACAGCGACCTGCCGCCGCTGGTGTTCCAGAGCGGCCAGTACGCCCTGGCCGCCCGCAAGCCGCGCGAGGAGGTGCGCCTGGGCGCCACGCCGCCGCCCGAATGCAGCTACACCGAGGACCTGCTCGGCTACCTGCTCGGCCGCGCGCACTACCAGATGCTGTTCGCCTTGCGACAATTGCTCGACACCCAGGCCCTGGACGAGCGCTCGTTCTTCATCCTGTCGGTGCTGTCGATCCGTGACCGCCTGACCCTCGACGAACTGAACGCGTTCATCGCCTACACCGGCATGCTGGCCACCGTCGAATCTATGGCAGCGCTCGAGTCGCAACGCCTGGTCGCCTTCGAAAGCGAGGACGGGACCACACGCTACGTGCTGACCGCCGATGGCCGCGAAGCCTCGCTGCGCCAGATCGCGCTGGCGAAGGCGGTCGAGGAAGACGTCGCCGCCAAGCTCGGCGCCGGCGACACGATGGCGCTGAAGCTGCTGCTCAAGCGCCTGATCGCGAGCAGTGACCCGGGCATGCCCGACCTTTGGTCTGCACGCTGATCTCCCTCCGAACTCACCTCGACGAATAAGCAAGGACATCCCATGCCCCTGATCGAACGCTTCCGCCTGAACAACCAGGTCGCCATCGTCACCGGCGCTGGCCGCGGCATTGGCCGTGCCATCGCCCTGAGCTACGCCGAGGCCGGCGCCGATGTGGTGTGCGCGGCACGCACGCTCGCCGACGTGGAAGCGGTCGCGGAAGAGATCCGCGCCCTCGGCCGCCGCGCGCTCGCGGTGCAGTGCGACGTCACCGAGCTGCCGCAACTGGCCGGCGTGGTCGAGGCCGCGATGAACACGTTCGGCCGCATCACCCACCTGGTCAATAACGCCGGCGGCTCCGGCCCCAACGACCCGCTGAAGATGTCGGCAGACAAGTTCGAGGGCGTGTTCCGCTTCAACGTCAGCTCCGCCTACGAACTGACCCGCCTGTGCGTTCCGCACATGCGCACGGCCGGCGGCGGCAACGTGGTGAACATCACCTCGGGCGCGGCGCGCTACGCCCAGCCCTACTTCAGCGCCTACGGCACGGCCAAGGCCGCGCTGAGCCAGCTCACCCGCCTGCTGGCGCAGGACTTCGCCCCCGACGTGCGCGTCAATGCCATCGCGCCGGGGCCGATCATGACCGCCGCGCTCGACCGCGCCCTGCCCGCCAACATGCGCGAGGGCATGATCAAGAACACGCCGTTGAAACGCCTGGGCGAAGTCGAGGACATCGCCGCCGCCGCGCTCTACCTCGCTACCCCGGCATCCGCCTGGGTCACCGGCAAGATCATCGAAGTCGACGGCGGTGCCGAATCCAGCGTGTGGCCGGGCTGAGTCGCAGTTGCACGCACTGTCTCAACACATGGACCCGACCATGGACGACTCCCAGATCCGCCGCCTCGGCGACGAACTCTACGACGCCCTGCGCCAGCGCCGCACCCTGGCGCCGCTGACCGACCGCCATCCGGACATCGGCATCGACGACGCTTATCACATCTCGCTGCACATGCTGGCGCGACGCGAAGCCGATGGCGAAAAGCTCGTCGGCAAGAAGATCGGCGTCACCAGCAAGCCGGTGCAGGACATGCTGAACGTGCATCAGCCCGACTTCGGCTTCCTGACCGACGCCATGCACCATCCGGACGGCGCCACGATCCCGATCGCCCAGGCCGGCCTGATTCAGCCGCGCGCAGAAGGCGAGATCGCCTTCATGCTGAAGGCCGATCTCCAGGGTCCGGGCGTTACGAAGGAAGACGTGCTCGCCGCCACCGCCTGGGTTGCGCCCTGCTTCGAGATCGTCGATTCCCGCATCGACGACTGGAAGATCCGGATCCAGGACACGGTCGCCGACAACGCCTCGTGCGGCGTGTTCGTGATCGGCGAGCAGCACACCGACCCGACCGGACTGGACCTCGCAGCCGTGCGCATGCGCATGACCCGCAACGGCGAACCTGCCGGCGAAGGCCTGGGCTCGGCGGTCCAGGGCCATCCGGCCGAAGCGGTGGCCTGGCTCGCCAACACCCTCGGTCGCTTCGGCATCCCCTTCCGCGTCGGTGAGCTGATCCTGTCCGGCTCCCTGGCGCCGCTACTCCCGGCCCGTGCCGGAGACCGCTTCGACATGGAAATCGAGGGACTCGGCCGCTGTTCGGTTGCCTTTGCCTGATTTCCCCGCTTGCAGGTGCGCCGCGGCATATCCCTCTCTCGTCCCCGTGTCGCCTGCACCCGTCCGCCCGCCCGGATCGAGACGGACCGCAACGCCCCCTACTCTTAGAGACGAATCCATGAACAAGATCAAATGCGCGCTGATCGGCCCCGGCAACATCGGCACCGACCTGCTGTACAAGTTGAAGCGTAGCCCCGTGCTCGAGCCGGTGTGGATGGTCGGCATCGACGCCAGCTCGGAAGGCCTGGCGCGTGCGCGTGAGCTGGGCCTCAAGACCACCGCCGAGGGCGTCGACGGCCTGCTGCCGCACGTGCTGGCCGACGGCGTGCAGATCGCCTTCGATGCCACCTCGGCCTACGTCCATGCCGAGAACAGTCGCAAGCTCAATGAACTGGGCGTGCTGATGATCGACCTCACCCCCGCGGCGATCGGCCCGTTCTGCGTGCCGCCGGTCAATCTGGTGGAGCACGTCGGCAAGGGCGAGATGAACGTCAACATGGTCACCTGCGGCGGCCAGGCCACGATCCCGATGGTCGCTGCGGTCTCGCGCGTGCAGCCGGTGGCCTACGGCGAGATCGTCGCCACCGTGTCCTCCAAGAGTGCCGGCCCGGGCACGCGCAAGAACATCGACGAATTCACCCGCACCACCGCCGGCGCGGTCGAGAAGGTGGGCGGTGCGAAGAAGGGCAAGGCCATCATCATCCTCAACCCGGCCGAGCCCCCGCTGATCATGCGCGACACGGTGCACTGCCTCACCGAGACCGAGCCCGACCAGGCGGCGATCACCGAATCGATCCACGCCATGATCAAGGAAGTGCAGAAGTACGTGCCCGGCTATCGGCTCGTGAACGGTCCCGTGTTCGACGGCAACCGCGTCTCGGTCTTCCTGGAAGTCGAAGGCCTGGGCGATTACCTGCCCAAGTACGCCGGCAACCTCGACATCATGACCGCGGCCGGTGCGCGCACCGCCGAGATGTTCGCCGAGGAGATCCTCGCCGGGCGCCTGAAACTCGAATCCAACCGCGCCACGATGGTGGCCTGAGCGGCGACCAGACGAAGGAGATGAACATGGAACTTCGCGGCAAGAAGATCACCGTCCACGACATGACCCTGCGGGACGGCATGCACCCCAAGCGCCACCTGATGACGCTCGAGCAGATGAAGACCATCGCCTGCGGCCTGGACGAGGCGGGCGTGCCGCTGATCGAGGTCACCCACGGCGACGGGCTGGGCGGCAGCTCGGTGAACTACGGCTTCCCGGCGCACAGCGACGAGGAATACCTCGGCACCGTGATCCCGCTGATGAAGCAGGCCAAGGTCTCGGCGCTGCTGCTGCCGGGCATCGGCACCGTCGATCACCTGAAGATGGCGCACGAGCTGGGCGTGTCCACCATCCGTGTGGCCACCCACTGCACCGAGGCGGACGTCTCCGAGCAGCACATCGGCATGGCGCGCAAGCTCGGCATGGACACCGTGGGCTTCCTGATGATGGCGCACATGAACAGCCCCGAAGGCCTGGTCAAGCAGGCCAGGCTGATGGAGAGCTACGGCGCCAACTGCATATACGTCACCGACTCGGCCGGCCACCTGCTGCCCGACACGGTCAAGGCGCGCCTGGCGGCGGTGCGCGAGGCCCTGAAGCCCGAGACCGAGCTCGGCTTCCACGGCCACCACAACCTGGCGATGGGCGTGGCCAACAGCCTGGCCGCCCTCGAAGTGGGCGCCACCCGGATCGACGCCGCCGCGGCCGGTCTGGGTGCAGGGGCCGGCAACACGCCGCTGGAAGTCTTCATCGCGGTGTGCGACCTGATGGGCATCGAGACCGGCGTGGATGTGTTCAAGATCCAGGACGTGGCCGAGGACCTGGTCGTGCCGATCATGGACTTCCCGATCCGCATCGACCGCGACGCGCTCACGCTCGGCTACGCCGGCGTGTATGGCTCCTTCCTGCTGTTCGCCAAGCGCGCCGAGAAGAAGTACGGCGTGCCCGCGCGCGAGATCCTGGTCGAGATGGGCCGCCGCGGCATGGTCGGCGGCCAGGAAGACATGATCGAGGATACGGCGCTCAATCTGGCCCGCGCACGGCAGGCGGCGCAGGCCTGAACATGACGACCGAGGCCATGGCCACACCCGCGACCATGTCGCCGTGGCGCAACCATGGCCTGCTGCTTCTGCTGGCCATGATGTACGCCGACAACTTCGTCGGCCGCCAGATCGTGGCCGTGATGATCGAGCCGATCAAGCACGAGTTCGGCGCCAGCGACACCTCGATGGGTCTGATCTCCGGCCTCGCCTTCGCCGCGGTGTTCGCCGTGCTCGGCCTTCCGGCCGGGCGTCTCGCCGACCGCCTGCCGCGGATCGGCGTGGTCGCGGCGTCCTGTGCGCTCTGGGGCATCGCCACCATCCTGTGCGGCTTCACCGGCAGCTTCCTGCTGCTGGTGCTGGCGCGCATGGCGGTCGCGGCCGCCGAGGCGCCTGCGGCGCCGGCCGCCCTGTCGCTGATCGCTGATCTCTATCCGCCGCAACGGCGCGCCTTTGCCATCAGCCTCTTCACTGCAGCTCCGACCTTCGCCGCCATCATCGCGCTCAGCCTCGGCGCCTGGATGGTCGATGCCTGGGGCTGGCGCATGAGCTTCATCGCGGCCGGAGCTCCCGCGCTGCTGATCGGCGCCCTGGTGCTGACCCTGGGCCGCGAACCCCGACGCGGTCGCTGGGATGCGGTTTCCCACCATCCTCATCCACTGGACATTCGCTCGACGCTCAGGACTCTGTGGTCCGAAAAGGCGGTGCGTTACCTGGTCCTGGCAAGCGCCACGGCAACGCTGGGCGGGACCGCCTTCGGCATGTGGAACGCGACCTTCCTGGTGCGCTCCTATGGCCTAGCACTGCAACATGCCGGCCTGCTTACCGGGCTCGTGGGCGGAATAAGTGCTGGCGTAGGCGTGATGTTCGCCGGCTGGCTGAGCGATCGTCTCGGCTCGCGCGGTGCGCGCTGGCGGTTGAGCGTCCCGATCCTGGGCCATACGATCGGTCTGCTGTCGCTGGCCATCTATCTCTTCTGGCCGAGTGACATCTGGCTGGAAATGGCCGGGATCCCGGTGCCCGAGGCCATGCTCTGGTGCGCCGTGAATGGCTTCTTTTCCGTGTGGTGGCTCGGCCCGTCGTTCGCCCTGCTGACCACGCTCACCAATCCGCGCATCCGCGCCGTCGCGATCGCCCTCCAGACCCTGCTCAGCACGCTGTTCGGCGTCGGCTTCGGCCCTGTGCTGATCGGCACCCTGAGTGACCTCCTGTACCCCCACCTCGGCATCGAAGCGCTGCGCCACGCCTTGCTCCTCGGCTGCGCAACCTCCTTGGGCGCGATGATCCTCCTCTATCGCACTGGTCGGCATCTTCCCCGCACCTGAGCCCTGCACCCGGGTCCGACGCCCGAGTCATGCGGATCGAAAGCTCGGGAAGCGCAGGACTTCCCTCCCCGCGCTGACCGCTGCGCTCCCGATCAGCGCATCTGTCCACATTTGACTCGCATCCATAATCCAATCAGGCGATGCCTGATGCGCACCCCCTCCTTAAAGTGAATGCACGGCACCACAGGGCGAATGCAGTGCCTCAGGCCGCATTTCGGCCGTTTGCCCTGACCACACTTGAATCCAGGAAGGGAGCAGGACATGGAGCAGACAATCGCCGTGGTCGGCGGAACGGGTAACCTCGGCGCTGCACTTGCAAGGCGCTGGGCCAAAGCGGGCAAAACGGTGATCATCGGCTCACGCACCGCGGAGAAGGCACGGGAAGCCGCCGCGCGACTGAGCGCGGGACTCGACACCAGAATCCTTTCGGCCTCGAACCTGGAGGCAGCCCGCGCCGCCGACATCGTCGTGGCGACCGTGCCTTTTTCCTCCCAGGCGGCCGTTCTCGAGGAGATCCGCCCCGCCCTGGCCGGCAAGATCCTGATCGACACCACCGTCCCGCTCATGCCGCCCAAGGTTGCGCGCGTGCAGTTGCCCGCCGAGGGCAGCGCCGCCCAGCGCGCCCAACAACTGGTCGGCGAGACGGTGCGGCTCGTTTCCGCCTTCCATAACGTCGCGGCCCACAAGCTCGCCACCGACCAGGAGGTGGAGTGCGACGTCCTGGTCTTCGGCGATGACAAGGAAGCGCGCGCGGTCGCCGTGGCCCTGGCCGACTGCGCGGGCCTGCGCGGCCTGCACGCCGGCGTGCTGGCCAACTCCGCCGCAGCCGAGGCGCTGACCTCGATCCTCATCTTCCTCAACAAGACCTACAGGGTGGATGGCGCAGGCATCCGCATCACAGGTCAGCTCGATCGTTCCGCTGCCGCAGACTGAGGCCCGCCATGGCATCGCAGGTCAGCCTTGCTGCGCTTCAGGATCTCCCCGAGGGCGGCGTGGCCAGCCCCTCCATTTAGCCCGCGCCCGCTCGAACAGAGAAGGGGGAAGAAAATCATGAGCTGCTGGGCACTTCTCGCGCTTAAGCCTCCGCATCTGGGAAAGAGCCGGCTTGGCGGCACGCTGACGCGCCGACAGCGCGAGCACCTGATCATCACGATGTTCGAGCACGTGCTGGAGACGCTCGACACCGCGAGCGAGATCGATCAGATCGCAGTGATCACACCGGTTCCGGAAATACTGCCGCAAGGTGTGCACGCACTCAGGGACCGTGGAACCGGGCTCAATCAGGCCCTGGACGAAGGTCGCAACACGCTGACCGCCTGCGGTGCGACCGAAGTGCTCGTGCTGCATGCCGACCTCCCCTGGCTCAGCCCGCCAGAGGTGGACAGCTTCGTGTGCCATGGCCGCAAGACGGGGCTCGCGCTCGCGCCGGACCATCACGGTTCGGGTACCAACGCGATCTTCCTGTCCCCCCCGGGCACCTTCAATTTTCATTTTGGCACCTCCAGCTTCAGGCAGCACCTTGCGGAGGCGCGCATGCGCGGGCTCGAGCCGATCGTCAACACCCCGCGCGGCTTCGCCGTCGACATCGATGAGCCCGCAGACCTGCAGCACTACCTCGACACCCGAGGCGGCCCTCTCGAGCCGCTCCTCTCGCCCTGGAGTACGACGCGATGGACAGCAAGCCCGAAACACTTCTCGCCCTTGCACGCGGCGGAGCACGGCTGAGCGACGGACAGATCCGCAAGCTTGCGGCGCATGCCTCGCCGCAAGCCCTGTCCGATTGCGCCGTCGCCCTGACCCTGGAGGGCCACGGACGCCTGGTGGGACATTCCCGCAAGGTCTTCATCCCGGTCACCCGCCTGTGCCGGAACGTCTGTGCCTACTGCACCTTCGCGACCTCGCCCAAGGCGGTTCCGAGCCCCTTCCTGAGCCCCGACGAAGTGCTCGGGATCGCACGCGCGGGCGCCGCTGCCGGATGCCGGGAGGCCTTGTTCACACTCGGCGAGAAGCCCGAGTTGCGCTACCGGTCAGCACGTGAAGCCCTCGGGGCAATGGGGCATGCCAGCACCGTGGAATACGTGGCGGCCCTCGCCGAGCGCGTGTTTCGGGAAACCGGCCTGCTGCCGCACATCAATGCGGGCAACCTCGAGGCGGCCGAGTTCCGCATGCTCCGCCCTCGCGCCGCATCGATGGGCATCATGCTGGAGACCACCGCCGAACGTCTTGGCCTGCGCGGGCAGGCCCACTGGAACTGCCCGGACAAGCAGCCCGAGGCGCGCCTCGCCACGCTGGAAGCCGCGGGCGCGGCCGGCGTGGCGATGACGAGCGGCCTGCTCATCGGCATCGGCGAGACGCCCATGGAGCGCGTCGATGCCCTGCTCGCACTGCGCGCCATCCACGAGCGCCATGGTCACCTTCAGGAAATCATCGTGCAGAACTTCCGCGCCAAGCCGCGCACGCCGATGGCCTCCGCGCCCGAGCCCACGCTGGAGGAGCACGCGTGGACGATCGCGATGGCGCGCATGGTGTTCGGCCCAAATATGTCCATCCAGGCTCCGCCAAACCTGCGCTCGGGAGAACTGCGCACCTTGATCGATGCGGGCGTGAACGACTGGGGCGGCATCTCCCCGGTCACGATCGACCATGTCAATCCCGAGGCCGCCTGGCCCGAACTCGAGCGCCTGGACGCCGAGACGCGTCGCTGTGATCGCCTGCTCGTCGAACGCCTGGCGCTGGCACCGTCCTTCGCACGCCGGGCAGCACGATGGACCGAGGGCGAAATCCGTGCATCCGTGCTGCGCAGCACGGATGCGCAAGGCTGGGTGCGCGAGGACGACTGGATCGCCGGCACCCGGATGCCGCCCAGCGCGTCGATACGAAGCCTGGCCACCCGCTCCCCTCGGGCACGGCCGAGCGCCGAGGTCGCCGCGACCCTGCGCCGGGCAACGGAAGGCGAAACACTGGACGAAGCCGCCATCGCGCGTCTGTTCGTCGCCCGCGACGAGGATTTCGCGGCCATCGTGCAGGCGGCCGACACGATGCGCGCCCGGCTTGCGGGCGAAAGCGTGACTTATGTGCGCAACTGCAACATCAACTACACGAACATCTGCAAGCATCGCTGCGGATTCTGCGCCTTCGCCAAGAGCCACGCCGCAAGCACCCTGCGCGGTCCGGCCTACAAGCTCGACGCGGATGCGGTGGTCGACCGCGCGCACGAAGCCTGGGAGCGCGGCGCCCGCGAGGTGTGCATGCAGGGCGGTATCCACCCGCACTACGACGGCCACACCTATCTCGAACTGACCCGTGCGGTGAAGTCCGCGATCCCGGGGATGCACATTCATGCGTTCTCGCCACTGGAGATCCTGCACGGCGCGCGCAGCCTTGGCCTGCCGGTAGACGCGTACCTCGGTCGTCTGCGCGAGGCCGGGCTCGGCTCCCTGCCGGGGACGGCCGCCGAGGTCCTCGACGACGAAGTGCGTGCGCTCATCTGCCCGGACAAGCTCGACACCGCCGAGTGGCTGGACGTGATGCGCGCCGCACACCTCAGCGGCATACGCACGACGGCAACCATCATGTTCGGGCACGTGGACACGCCGCTGCACTGGTCCCGCCACCTGCTCCAACTTCGGGCCCTCCAGGCCGAGACCGGTGGCTTCACCGAGTTCGTCCCGCTGCCCTTCGTGCATATGGAGTCCCCGCTGTGGCACAAGGGCAAGGCGCGTTCCGGTCCGAGCCTGCGCGAGGCGATTCTGATGCATGCGGTCCCGCGCCTCGTGTTCGGCTCGCTGCTGCCCAACGTCCAGACCTCGTGGGTGAAGATGGGCAGCGAAGGGGCCACCCTGTGCCTGCGCGCCGGTGCCAACGACCTCGGCGGCACGCTGATGTACGAGTCGATCACCCGCGCCGCGGGCGGAGCCAACGGCCAGTTGATGAATGATGAGGATCTGCGCGCCATCGCCGCCGCGGCAGGCCGCCCCCTGCGGCGACGCACGACGGTCTATGGGCACGTCGATGAAGAACAGGCGGATCGAGCGCCGGACACCGCCGCGCTCACCGTCGCCGCAATCTGACAGCCAGAGGATCCAGTGAAACCAAGCACGCTTACTCCGGACTACCTGCGCAAGGTGGTCGATTGCCAATGGGCCTGCCCGGCCCATACGCCGGTGCCCGAATACGTCCGTCTGGTGGCGGCGGGAGCCCACGCCGAGGCCTATCTCGTCAACTGGCGCTCGAACGTCTTCCCGGGGATCCTGGGTCGCGTCTGCGACCGCCCCTGCGAGCCCGCCTGCCGGCGTGGCCGAGTGGACGGCCAGCCGGTGGCAATCTGCCGGCTCAAGCGCGTTGCCGCAGACCTGAAGGGCGATATCCGCGAGCATCTGCCCAAGCCGCCGGCGCTGCGCAACGGCCGGCGCATCGCCTGTGTCGGCGCCGGTCCGGCCTCCATGACCGTGGCCCGGGACCTGGCCCTGCGCGGCTATGCCGTGACCGTGTTCGATGGCAGCCAGCGCGCGGGCGGCATGATGCGCAGCGAGATTCCGGCGTTTCGGCTGCCCGCATCGGTAATCGATGAGGAGTGCGGCCATATCGAAGCGCTTGGCGTGGCGTTCCGCACCAACAGCTGGGTCCGCAGCCTCGAGGCGCTGCTCACCGAAGGCTGGGATGCGGTGTTCGTCGGCACCGGTGCCCCACGCGGCCGCGACATCGACCTGCCTGGCCGCAGCGAGGCGGCGGCACACATCCACGTGGGCATCGACTGGCTGTCGAATGTCGCCTTCGGTCACGTCGAACGGGCGGCGCGCAGGGTGATCGTGCTCGGTGGCGGCAATACCGCGATGGACTGCAGCCGGACCGCCCGCCGCCTGGGCGCCGAAGAGGTGCACGTGATCGTGCGCAGCGCCTTCGAAGAGATGAAGGCATCGCCCTGGGAGCGCGAGGAGGCGATGCACGAAGGCATCACGATCCGCAACATGATGGTGCCGCTCGCCTTCACCCAGGAACAGGGCCGGCTCACCGGAATGCTATTCGGGAAGGTTCGCGCCGAATACGACGCGAGCGGCCGGCGTTCGCTGGTGCCGACCGGGGAAGCTGCGGAGCATGTGGCGTGCGACGAGGTCCTGGTGGCGATCGGCCAGGAGAACAGCTTCCCGTGGATCGAGCGCGACATCGGCATCGACTTCGACGATTGGGGCATGCCCGTGCTCGACCGCGGCACCCTGCAGTCGACCCGGCCGGAGGTGTTCTTTGGCGGCGATGCGGCACTCGGCCCGAAGAACATCATCACGGCCGTCGCGCAGGGCCATGAAGCGGCGATCTCGATCGACCGTTTCTGCTCCGGGCTGCCGGTGGCCGAGCGGCCTGCTCCGAGGGCCACCCTGACCAGCCAGAAGATGGGCATTCACGCCTGGAGCTACAGCAACCGCATCTCCGAGGATGCGCGCCACAAGGTGCCGACGGTCGAGTTGTCGGAGACCTTGAAGAACCTCAGGCTCGAATTCGAGTTCGGCTTCGATCCGGTGCTCGCGTGCAGCGAGGCCGAGCGCTGCCTGAACTGTGACGTCGCAACCGTCTTCACGCCCCCTGCATGCATCGAATGCGACGCCTGTGTCGACATCTGTCCGGCTGAGTGCATCACGTTCACCCAGGACGGCGAAGGCGACGACATCGGCCTGCGCGCCCGTCTCAAGTCGCCTGCTTCCAACCCGGACCAGGCGCTCTACATCGCCACCGGGCTCAAGACCGGACGTGTGATGGTCAAGGACGAGAATGTCTGCCTGCACTGCGGCATGTGCGCCGAACGCTGTCCGACCGGTGCGTGGGACATGCAGAAGTTCGTCCTCAATGACAACCGTGCCAATGCCGAGGCCATGACAGCATGAACAGCAAACGCCAGATCAACGACTTCGTCATAAAGTTCGCGAACATCAACGGCTCCGGGTCGGCTTCGGCAAACGAGCTGTTCGCGCGCAGCATCATCCGCATGGGCGTGCCGGTGTCGCCGCGAAACATCTTCCCATCGAACATCCAGGGCATGCCCACGTGGTACGAGCTGCGGGTCTCCGAGCAGGGCTGGCTCGGCCGCCGTGGCGGCTGCGACATGATGGTGGCGATGAACCCGCAGACCTGGGACCGTGACCTCGCGGAGCTCGAGCCCGGGGGCTGCCTGCTGTACGACTCGACCCGTCGACTCCACGCGAACCAGTTCCGCGCCGATATCCGGCCGTTCGGCATCCCCCTGACCGCGCTCTGCAACGAGGCCTTCGAGGACACGCGCCAGCGCCAGCTGATGCGCAACATCATGTACGTCGGCGCACTCACCGCCCTGCTCGGGATCGACCCGGAAGTGACCGGAGGCCTGCTCGCCGAGCTCTACCGCGGCAAGAGCAAGCTCATCGAGAGCAACCAGAGGGCCCTCCGTATCGGTCGCGAATACGCCTTCACCCACTTCGGCTGCCCGCTCGAGATGCGCGTGGTGCGTGCCGATGCGGTCGGCGACCGGATCTTCATCGACGGCAACAGCGCCTGCGGCCTGGGCGCGCTGTATGGTGGTGCGACCGTCGCAGCGTGGTATCCGATCACCCCCTCGACCTCGGTGATCGAGGCTTTCGGCACGTACTGCCGCAAGTTCCGCACCGACCCCGACAGCGGGCAGGCCCGCTACGCGATCGTGCAGGCGGAGGACGAGCTGTCCGCGATCGGGATGGTGATCGGCGCCGGCTGGAATGGCTCGCGCGCATTCACGGCGACCTCCGGACCGGGGGTGTCGCTGATGCAGGAGTTTCTGGGGCTCGCCTACTTCGCCGAGATCCCGGCCGTGCTGTTCGATGTCCAGCGCGGCGGCCCCTCGACCGGCATGCCGACCCGCACCCAGCAGTCCGACCTGCTCGCCTGCGCCCATGCATCCCATGGCGATACCCGTCATGTGCTCTTGCTTCCGGCCGACCCGAACGAGTGCTTCGAGTTCGGGGCCCTGGCCTTCGATCTTGCAGAGCGCCTGCAGACACCGGTGTTCGTGCTGCTGGATCTGGACATCGGCATGAACGAGCGCCTGTGCGCGCCCTTCGCCTGGAACGATGAGCGACGCTACGACCGCGGCAAAGTGCTGGGCCACGACGAGCTGGAAGCCGGCATGCAATTCGGGCGCTATCTCGACGTGGATGGCGACGGCATCCCCTACCGCACCCTGCCCGGCGCCCATCCGACACGGGGCGCCTATTTCACCCGCGGCACCACGCGCAACCCGTTCGCCAAGTACAGCGAGGCGGGCAGCGATTACGTCTACAACATGGAACGGTTACGGCGGAAGTTCGACACCGCCAGGACGCTGGTACCGCCCGCCATCATCCAGCCTGCGGCGCAGGAAACCCGCATCGGCGCGATCTGCTATGGATCCACCTCGCCCGCGATGGACGAGGCGATCGCCCTGCTCGCCGCCGAAGGCTTCCATGTCGATAGCCTGCGTGTGCGGGCCTTTCCCTTCGGCGACGAGGTCATGGACTTCGTCCACGCGCACGAGAAGGTTTTCGTCATCGAGCAGAACGAAAGCGGACAGCTGCGCAGCCTGCTGATCGAGGACGGCGAGATTGCCCCCGCGAAGCTGAGCCGCGTGCTCCACTACGACGGCACGCCGATCACCGCTCGCTTCATCGCGGGCCGGATTGCGGCCGAACTCGGCACGCCCTCGCACTCGACATCCTCTGCAAAGAACGCTGCGCAACTCGAGGCCATCCAATGACCTATCTTCCCAAGCCCGCGCTCCTGCGCGCCAAGCAGCCACGCAACGCCATCGGCCATACGCGGCGCGACTACGAAGGTGCGGTGTCCACGCTGTGCGCCGGCTGCGGTCACGACTCGATCAGTGCAGCGATCGTACAAGCCTGCTTCGATCTCGACATCGAACCGCACCGCGTCGCCAAGCTGTCGGGCATCGGCTGCTCGTCGAAAACCCCGGACTACTTCCTTGGCAACTCGCATGGTTTCAACAGCGTCCACGGTCGCATGCCTTCCGTGCTCACCGGTGCGGCACTCGCGAACCGCAGCCTGCTCTACCTCGGCGTATCGGGCGACGGCGATTCGGCCTCGATCGGCCTGGGTCAGTTCGCACATGCGATGCGGCGCGGCGTGAACATGACCTATCTGGTCGAGAACAACGGCGTCTACGGCCTCACCAAGGGCCAGTTCTCGGCCACGGCGGACAAGGGCTCGGCCAACAGGCGCGGGGTCGTGAACGCGGACAATCCGATCGATCTCGTCGCGCTGGCGCTGCAACTGGGCGCCAGCTACGTCGGGCGCAGCTTCTCCGGCGACAAGGAGCAGCTGGTGCCGCTCATCAAGGGCGCGCTGCGCCACCGTGGGGCAGCCTTCATCGACATCATCAGCCCCTGCGTGACCTTCAACAACCACACGGGCTCGACCCGAAGCTACGATTTCGTGCGCGAACACAACGAGGCGGTCAACCGCATCGAGGTCATGCTGCCCCATGCGCCTATCGAGACCTCCTACCCGCCCGGAGGCCTGCGACGCGTTGTCCAGCACGACGGCTCGGTCCTGCTGCTGCGCAAGCTCGGGGTGGACTACGACCCGACCGATCGCATCGCCGCCATGAACTACCTGCAGGAGCGACATGCGCTGGGCGAGATCGTGACCGGCCTGCTCTATGTCGATCCGGGCGCGGACGAACTCCATGCCCATCTCAACACCATCGAGCGCCCGCTCAACCAGCTCGGCGAAGCCGAGCTGTGCCCGGGCACGCAGGCACTGCAGGCGATCAATCAGTCGCTACGCTGATCCGTGCCCCGGGATTCCGGCCACGGAGAGGGATGCCGGGGCAGACGTCACCTCAGCCGGCGGAAGCCCCCCTTTTTTAGCGGCGCACATTGAAGCCCCGCGAGCGAGCCCGCGCTCGCCCTCCGATGAGCCGCTCCGCCCTCATCGCGCTGCGACCACCGCAGCGCAGACCAACATCCGACCCGGAGCATCATCGATGGAAGCTCGGAATCCCTGGGGCATCTTCATAGCCCTGTTGTTCGGCACCTTCGTCACGATAGAGGCTGCCGCATTCCAGGCGCCGGCCCTGCCCAGCGTCACACGTCACTTCGGCATCCCTGTAAGCCTCGCGGCGCTGATCCTCGTCCTCTATTTCCTCGCGCTCACCGTTTTCGCCCCCATCATGGGCCGATTCGGCGACCAGCATGGCCGTAGGAAGGTGCTTACGGGCGGATTGCTGATCTTCGCGCTGTCCGAGTTCGCCGCCGCCTGGGCGCCCAATTTTGCCACCTTCCTCGCCGCACGTTTCGCGCAGGGCTTCGGCGTGGCCTGCATCCTGCCGGGCGTGTTCGCCTATGTGACCCATCTCTTCCCGGAGCAGCGGCGCGGCACCGCTCTGGGCTTGCTGACCTTCACGATGACCTTCGGTGCCGCCTCCGGTGGACTGCTCGGCGGCCTGCTGATCGACCGCCTCGGCTGGCCGAGCGTCTACTGGATCAGCGGCGCTCTCGCGCTCGCCGGACTGCTGCCTGTCCGCATGCTGGTCCCGGAGATCCGCTCCGAGCACAAGGAGGGCACCTTCGACTATCCGGGCGCGATGCTGTTGTTCGCCACGATCGCCTCGCTGCTGTCCCTGCCGACCTGGGCCAGCAACTTCGGTGCCCGCTCACCGATCACCTGGGGAATCGTCGTGATCGGCTGCACCAGCCTGATCATGCTGTGGAAGCAAAGCCGACGCACGGTCACACCCGTGGTGGACGCGGCCATCCTGTCCCGCCCGGCCTTCGCGCTGCCCTCGGCAATCTACTGGCTGCACATGCTGTTCTTCAGCGGCGTCCTGTATTCACTTGCCTTCTTCATCAACAACCGCCCCGGCGGCTCGGCAGCGCAGTTCGGTTTCGTCACCCTGTTCCTGTACGGCAGCGGCTTGCTCAGTGCGCCACTGGCCGGACGCCTGATCGATCGCTTCGAACCGCGGACGATCTCGATTCTTGCCCTCACCGGAAGCCTCGCGGGCGCACTGCTGTTCGTCGGCATCAAGGTGGATACGCCGCTCTGGGTGGTGATCACGATCACCTGTGTGCTCGGCTTCAGCATGGGTGCCAACACGCCATCGATCATGAAGATGGCCTTCAGTGCGGTTCCGCCCCAGAAGATGGGAGCGGGCACCGGGCTGTTCAGCATGTTCCGTGACCTCGGCAGCCCCACCGGCTCATCGCTCGCGCTCGCCGTGTTCGGTGCGACGCTCGCCCATCAGACGCGTGCCTCGCTGCAACAGCACGGCGCATCGGCCGGACTGGATCCACAAACGATCGATGCGCTGACCCGGTTCGCCGGATCCCGCAGCCAGATCCTGCCCACGGATCTGAGCGCACGTGTCGCAGCGCATGGAGTGGAAGCGCAATCGCTGCTTCATCAAGCCAGTCGGGACGGCCTGGAAACGGCGCTCACCAATGTGGGCTACCTGCTCACCACGATGATCGGCTTCGCGCTACTGCTTGCGCTTCGTCTTCGCAGGCGGGCAGCCGCCTCAGCAAGGAGCGCCACAGCGCCTCGCTGATCCGGAGCCGTCCACGCCCGAAGGCCGCTCTGTCTAACCGACAGGGCAGCGCGTGGCGCACGCGACCGGAAAGATCCGCACTGAGATCAGGCCTATTCCGCCCACCCGCCGGGCAGGTCCCCAGGCACGTCCACATCACGAAGCACACCCGCGGGAGCCGGCTCCACGCGGTCTATCGACGCCTGCTGGAGCACATCCCGCGCGCCTGCGTCGCCTTTGAGCCCGGTCAGTGCAGCGTACCAGTCCGCCCCGAAGGCAACCGGATGCCCCCTTTTCCCGCCATGCCAAGGCGCGGCAACGCCGGCAGGCGCCACCACAGCCCGAGCGACGCGCCGGATCAGCGCCGGCGGGATCCAGGGCATGTCACCGAGGGCGATCAACCAGCCCTGCGCCTGGGCGGTCTCGCGCACCGCCGCGGCGATCGTCTCGCCCATGCCGGCCTCGGCCGCCCTTGCCACGAGAACGCTGCAGCCTGCGCTTTCCAGAATTGCCCTGCGCGCATCCTGCCCCGGCCTGATCACTGCGATGCAGGTGCCGAGCGCGCTGCACAGATTGAACGCACTGTGCCAAAGCACCGGGCGCCCGTCGTGGAGCGGCTGCAGCAGCTTGTCCGTCAGGCCTGAAGGATCGAATCGCCGCCCGTTGCCGGCGGCAAGCAGAATGCCCTGCTTCATGCGCGTTCTCCCGGCGTCGGCGCCGCCGGGGCCCTGCCCCCGCAGCCCCTGGTGGATCGCCCCTTCTCCGCCCTGCGCTGCAACCCGGTCGATGTTCTGCCGGGGATCATCGAGCTGATCTCACGAGTCCTGCCGCACACGCCGTTCCGTGCGTTGGCGGCAGGAAGGCCTCGCAGGGGCGAGTCCTCCGCACGCGCTCAACGCGCGGCCAGTTGCCCGGCGAGCGCCGGAACGGCCTCGAAGAGGTCGCCGACCAGTCCGTAATCAGCCACCTGGAAAATTGGCGCCTCGGGATCCTTGTTGATCGCCACGATCACCTTGGAATCCTTCATGCCGGCCAGGTGCTGGATGGCCCCGGAAATGCCGACCGCGATGTAGAGGGCCGGTGCAACGATCTTGCCCGTCTGGCCAACCTGATAGTCATTGGGTACGAAGCCCGCGTCAACCGCGGCACGCGAGGCGCCCAGAGCAGCCCCGAGCGTGTCGGCGAGCGGCTCGAGCAAACGCTGGTAGTTCTCGCCGCTACCGAGGCCACGACCGCCGGACACCACGATCGCGGCCGAACCAAGCTCGGGGCGCTCCGACTTGCTGATCTCGCGTCCGGTCACGCGCGCAAGCCCCTGATCGTCGGCCGCCTCGATCCGCTCGACCGCGCCCGATCCGACGCCCTCGGCCGCCGCATCGAACGCCGTACCACGCACCGTCAACACGTCGACCGCCTGGTCGGACTCGACGGTGACGATGACGTTGCCCGCGTGAATCGGCCGCCGGTAGCGGCCTGGGGCCTCGATCGCGATGACTTCCGAAACCGGTGCCAAGTCGAGCAGGGCGGCGACACGGGGCGTCAGGTCCTTCCCGAAACTCGAGGCGCCCGCAAGCACCGCCCGATAGGCGCCACCACTCGCAAGCCGGTGCACGAGGGCCGCGATGTTCTCGGCCGTGCCGTCCCCGTAATGCGATGCTTCGGCCTTCAGCACGCGCGTCACGGACTGCACCGTCGACGCGTGTGCGGCCACCGCATCGCATGCGTCCCCCGCCACCAGCACGTCGATCTCCCCGCCAAACCGGCTCGCCGCAGTGATCGCGCCAAGCGTCGCGGAAGCGAGTCGGGCCTTGTCGTGTTCTGCAATAACCAGTGTTCTCATGTCCTGTCCTCAAATCGCCTTGGCTTCGTCACGCAGCTTCCGGACCAGTTCCGGCACATCGGCGACCTTGACGCCACCCTTGCGTGCGGGCGGCTCGGCGTAATGGGTGTGGCGCAGGCGAGGCGTCACATCGACCCCGAGCTCCGCCGCGGTGACGATGTCCAGCGGCTTCTTCTTGGCCTTCATGATGTTCGGCAGGCTTGCGTAACGGGGCTCATTGAGCCGCAGATCCGCACTCACCACTGCAGGAAGCTTCACCGCAACCATCTCGAGGCCGCCATCGACCTCGCGCGTGACCTGGATGCCGGCATCGCCATCGACCAGCAGACGCGAAGCGAAGGTCGCCTGCGACCATCCGAGCAGCGCCGCGAGCATCTGACCGGTCTGGTTCGCATCGTCGTCGATCGCCTGCTTGCCGCAGATCACCATCCGGGGCTGCTCGCGCTCGGCAACCGCCCTAAGCAACTTGGCCACCGCGAGCGGCTGCAGCTCCACATCGGCCTCGACCAGGATGGCCCGATCGGCCCCCATGGCGAGCGCCGTGCGCAGCGTCTCCTGCGATGCGGCCCCCCCGCAGCTGACCGCGATCACTTCGGTGGCCTTGCCCGCTTCGCGCAGGCGTACCGCCTCCTCCACCGCGATCTCGTCGAACGGGTTGATGGACATCTTCACCCCGGACAACTCCACGCCGGAGTTGTCCGACTTCACCCTGACCTTCACGTTGTAGTCCACCACCCGCTTGACCGGGACCAGTATCTTCACGTCCTTTCTCCTCTACAGAATGTTCCGCCTATGGGTCGCTCAGGCCGCCGCGGGGTAATCGGTATAGCCCGCGGGGCCCGGCGTATAGAGCGTCCGTCGATCGAACTTCGCCAGCGGCAGACCCATGCGCATCCGGCGCACGAGATCCGGATTGCCGATGAAGTGGCGTGCGAACGAGACCGCTTCGCCTTCACCACCGGCGATCGCGCGCTCGGCCGACTCCGGATCGAAGCCGTCGTTGAGGATCAGGCGCCCGGGGAAATACTTGCGCGCGAGCGCGAAGGCGTCGATGTCCGATACCGGCGCGCGCATCACGTGCAGATACGCAAGGCCGAGCGGCGCGGCCTGACGCAGGAGCGCCTCGTGCGTGGCGGCCGAATCCTCGTCGCGCGCGTCGTTGAAGGTGTTGCCCGGATTCACGCGGAAACCCACCCGATTCGCACCGACGGCGTCCGCCATCGCCTTCAGGCATCCGACCGCGAAGCGCACCCGTGCCGGCGCATCGCCGCCGTACTCGTCCGCACGACGGTTGGTCTCCGAGTACATGAACTGCATGGGCAGGTAGCCGCTCGTGCAGTGCAGTTCCACGCCATCGAACCCGGCCGCGCGGGCTCGCACCGCGGCCATGCGATGGGCATCGATCGCGTGCCCGATGTCGTCCTGCGTCATCTCGCGAGGCATGTCGAAGTCCTGCATCCCGGCCGCGTCGGTATGGATCTGCCCGTGGGCGCGGATGGCCGAAGGAGCGACCGTCTCCACCCCTTCGGGTTTGATGCGCGAGCTGCCGATCCGGCCCGAATGCATGATCTGCAGCACGATCCGCGCACCACGGGCATGCACCGCATCGACAACCCCGCGCCAACCCGCCACGTGGGCGTCGGTCGCGATCCCGGGCTGACGGCAGTAAGCCTGACCTTCGGCACAGGGCCACGCCCCCTCGGCCACGATCAGTCCGGCGTCGGCACGAGCGGCATAGTATTCGACCATCAGCGCGTCCGGCACGCCGTCGGGCCGGGCCCGGTTGCGCGTCATCGGCGCCATCACGATGCGGTTGGCAAGCGTCAGCGCCCCCAACTCAAGGGGCTGGAAGATCGCGCTCTCCCCGAGCTCGACACAGGGTTCATCGGTCTGCATGGATCACCGCTCCTCGAATCGCCGTGGGCACAACGCGGGCGCAACCGCCACCGCCACCGCCTGCAAACGCCACCTTTGCATCCAATCGTCCCGCCATTCTTTTCCTCCAGACGGCCATGGCCAGGCAGAGCTCCGCTCAGCCACCTGCGCCGGGGAGCGCGTCGGCAACCAGTTCGGCGATGTCGAACACCTTGCGCTCGGGTCCTTCGCGGGACGCGCTCGAGCCCAGCATCAGCAGGCAGAACGAGCACGAGGTCGCGATCTTGTCGGCGCCGGTACCGAGCGCCTCCGTGGTCCGTACGTCGTTGATGCGCGCGCTGCCGCTCTTGCCGGCGCTCCAGTAGTTGCAGCCACCGGCACCGCAGCACATGCTGTCCTTCCGGTTGCGGGGCATCTCGATCAGTTGCCCGAGCGCGGACAGGACCTTGCGCGGCTGTTCGACGATGTCGTTGTGACGCGCAAGGTAGCAGGGGTCGTGGAAGGTGATCTTGCTCGCCTCGTCGCGCGCCACCGTGAGGCGCCCCTCGGCGATCAACTGCTCGATCAGCACCGAATGTGGCACCGTCACCCACTCCGCGCCCAGCTCCGGGTAATACCGATCGAAGCTGTTGAAACAGTGCGCGCACATGGTGATGACCTTCTGGATGCCGCGCTCGTGGAAGGCCTCGATGTTGTCCTGGGCCATCTCGACGAACTGGATCTCGTTGCCGGCCATCTTGGCCGGGTCCCCGGTGCAGCGCGCCTCGCCGAGCACGCCCCAGGACACGCCCGCGGCATCGAGGATGCGCACCATCGCACGCGCGACTTCCTGGGCGCGTTCCTCGTAGGTCACTGCGCAGCCGAGCCAGAGCAGGTATTCGGTCTTGCCGGCCTCGAACAGGGGTACGTCCAGCCCCTTGCACCAGTCGTCCGGGTTGGCAGCAGTGCCCGCGAAGGGGTGGCCGCGCGACTCCAGGTTGCGGTTCGCCATCGCCAGCGTGTCCGGCATCTCGGAGCGGTCCATCACCAGGTTGCGGCGGAACTCCAGAATGATCTCAGCCGGATTGTTGCTGACCGGGCACTCCTCGACACAGGCGGCGCAGGTCGTGCAGTCGAAGATCGCCTCGCTGCCGATGTCGTCGATCAGCCCGGGGTCGTCGAAGCGGCCCTGCTCGAGATACTCGGCGCAGGTGAGCATGATCTTCTTGGGCGACAGCGCCTTGCCCGTCTGCGCCGCCGGACAGGCCTCCTGGCAACGGCCGCAGCCCAGGCAGGCGGAGACGTCGAGCAGGCTCTTGCGCGGCAGTTCGTCGAGCCGCGTCGCCCCCAGGCGCAGGTCGTCCTCGTCGGCGTCGAAGTCGATCGGTGCAAGCTGGATGCCGGGGCGCTTGCGCGCAAACGCCGAGTTGGCCGGCCCCAGGGCCATGTGCGACAGCGGCGTGTACGCGATCAGGCCGATGAAGCCCACGCCCAGCAGCCCATGCAACCACCACATCACCGCATCGCCACGCGCGACCGTGCCCGCATCCAGGCCGCTCAGGCCCGCAGCGACGAGCTTGCCGACGAACTCGCCGGGGGATGGCGACTGCAGCCCCGCCAGACGGAAGGACTCGGCCACGAAACCGGCCAACACCGTCGCGAGCAACAGCAGCTCCATGGCGACGAAGCCCTTGCGCTCCCCACCCTCGACCAGTCGTGGCAGCCGGGCGAGCCGGCGCAGGAGGAAGAAGCCCACCCCCGTGAGCATCGCGAGCCCCGCCAGTTCGCGCGCCCAGCGCATCACCACCGTGCCGAACCAGCCCGCGTATACGTCGACGCCGACGAAGCTGAACGCAAAGCTGGCATGACCGAGAGTCGCGACCAGCGCACCACCGAGCAGCAGCGCATGCGCCAGCCCGGCCACCGGCCGCTTCCAGAGCCGGGAGGTGAGCAGGGCGCGATGGAGGAAACTCTCCGCATTGAACTCGCGCCCGAGGAAGGCGCTGCCCGCGCCCCCGGGAGCCGCCTCGCGTCCGCGGGCGATGCGCTGGCGGTAACGCCGCAAGCCCACCGCGAGCGCCACCAGCGCAGCGCTCAGCAGGACCGCGAGAAGAAGGTATTGGATCACCGAAGGAGCGTTCATCTCGGGCTTCCCCGCTCAGGTTGCGTTCGAATGCCGAATGCCTGTGAATGCACTCAGCGCTTCAGGATGGCGGCGGTGGCGTTGCCGCCCAGACCATTCGTCTGAGCCAGGCCAACGCGCGCGCCCGGCACCTGTCGCGCACCGGCCTCGCCACGCAGTTGCCAGGTCAGCTCGGCGATCTGGAATACGCCCATCGCGGTCGTCGCCTCGCCGAAGGACACGAAACCGCCCGAGGGATTGATCGGCATCCGGCCGCCGGGCGCCGTTTCTCCCGCTTCCACCAGTCGCTCGGCCTCGCCCGGCTCGCACAGCCCCCACTCCTCCGGGAAGGCGAGCTCGTAATAGCAGGTGTTGTCCTGGAGCTCGGTGAGGCTGATCTCGCGCGGGCCGATGCCGGCCTGCTCGAACGCACGCATCACCGCGGCCTTCGCCTCGGTGTGAAAGCTCGGCCCGGACGGCACCGGCCCGGCGAGGCTGCGCGGCAACGCATCGTCGAACGCGATCGTCGCCACCGCGCTGGTGGCCACCGTGACCGGCTTGCGGGTGAAGCGGCGAGCCATCGCCGCGGAGCAGATCACCGCCGCGGCCGCCCCGTTGGACACCGGACAGATCTCGAACAGGCGCAACGGGTCGCTGACGTAGGGCGACGCGAGCACCTCCTCGACGCTCACTTCCTTCTGGAAGCGAGCGAAGGGGTTGCCGACGGCACACTTGCGCGCCTTGACCGTCACCTTGGCCATCTGCTCTTCGGTCGTGCCGTGATCGTGCATGCGGCGCCGGGCCAGCGTGGCCCAGAAGGATGGCCCCGGCATGCCGACGCAGCGCTGCCGCAGGAATTCCGGATCATTGACATCCTCCACGCCCGAGGTCTGGATCATGCCCTTGGGCATCACCTCGCCGCCGACGACCAGCACCATGTCGTAGATGCCGCCCGCGACGAGCGAGTAGCCCACGTTGAAGGCGTTTCCACCTGCGGCACACCCGGCCGACAGGTTGTACACCGGAACGCCGGTGCACCCGAGATCCTCGACGATGTCGTTGCCGTTCAGGCCCCAGCCCTTGCCGCCGGAAAACCGCGAACTCGCCGCCGACACGGCCTGAATCTGCCGCCAGGACACGCCGGCGTCCTTGAGCGCCATATCGACTGCCGCACGGCACAACTCGGTGACCGACTTGCTGCCCACGATGGCATCGCCGGTCTTGCCGAAGCGATGCATGCCCACACCCAGAACCACGACTTCCTGCATGTTGTTCGCTCCCTCAGGCCAGCCTGAACTTCCAGGATGTGAATGCCTTCCCATCCTCGTGATAAACCGGATCGACGACGAGCTCGACGCGCGCGCCGACCCGCATGCCGACCACATCTCCGGCCATCTGCCCGACGACGCGCAGCCCCTCGTCCAGATCGACCACGCCGATCACGTAGGGGCGGAAGGGCGCATCGAACTTGTGCGGCGCGGGGGGGGCGAAATTGGCGACCGAGTAGCTCCACAGCGTTCCGCCCCCACCGAAGCCATGCGCCTCCAGATCGGAGCCAGCGCAGTCAGGATTGCGGCACTGCGCCGGAGCGGGAAAATACGGGGTGCCGCAGCCGCGGCAGCGGGCACCCAGCAGACGCGCGCCGCCTTCTTCGCTGAACAGGCCTGGCACGCAGGGTTCACGCACTTCACTCATGCCGGTCTCCTCAGGCCTTCGCCGCGCGGATCAGCTCCGGCAGCAGTTCGACGCAATCCCCGACGACGCCATACCGGGCGTAGCGGAAGATCGAGGCGTCCGGATCGGTGTTGATCGCGATGATGGTCTTCGCCGCCGAGCAGCCGGCCATGTGCTGGCTTGCACCGGAAATGCCGAGTGCGATGTAAAGCCCCGGGCGAGTGATCTTGCCGGTGAGGCCGACCTGGCGCGAGGAATCGATCCAGCCGTCATCCACGATCGCGCGCGATCCGCCCCACATCCCGCCGAGCGCATCCGCCATCTCCTTGACGAACTCGAAGTTCTCGCGCTTGCCCAGACCGCGCCCACCCGAGACGATGATCTCGGCATCCTCGAGGCGCTGACCCTGAACCTGCGGCGCGGAGATCACCTCGAAGGCCGCACCGCCACCGACCGGCTCCACCTCGACGCGCCGTGTTTCCACCTGGACGGCCGGGTCGACCTTGCGGGCGACGACCGCTGTCGTCACCACGGACACGACGTTGCGCGGCGCCTTCAGCAGGTACTCGGCCCGGGTGTCGCCACCATAGGCGCTCGCCTCGGCCCTGAGGGCATCGCTGTCCGGCGCCAGCGACACCACGTTTGCGAGCACCGGAAGACCGAGGCGCCCGGCCACGCGCGCCGCCACGACACGTCCCTCGACGGTCTGATTGAAAAGCATCAACCTGGGCAGCTGCGCCTTGCAGTAGCCGGCGATGACCGACACACGCTCGTCCGTGCTGCCGGGCGCAGCCGCGATCACGTCGAGCTGCTGCACGCCATGCAGCGCGGCCGCGGATGCAGCCTCCTGCTCGAGCGCGGGCGTCACCACCCAGCGCACCTCGACGCCAAGCGCAGCCGCGACCTCCGCGGCAAGCGTCAAGGCCTCCACCGCACCCCCCTCGATCCTGTCACCCCAGGAAAACAGAACGACCGTCATGACATCCGCTCCTTGCTTCATGTCCATTCGATTCGGGGCCGATCGCCGCAATCCCGGCGCGATCCCGCATTACCTGCAGCGAAGTCTAGAGGAGCGAATTACGACGCACTGCGCCTCATCGAGTCAGATGGGGCCTTTGCCATTTCATTTTCGGCCAGCGGTGTTTTTCCCCCGCTACCCGCGCGGGAAGGCCGTGCCAGTGCCAATTCGACGGCCTCACACGCGCTCGCGCGAGGGCGATTCGGGCTGTCCGCATCTGCCATTACTCCGGCCATTTCCGAAACCCGGACGCGAAACGGCGGATTTTCACGCTGGCTAGAATGGATTCCGGCATGAGGGGCATCGGACGCAGAGCGCGCCCATCGTATTTATTCCAGAAAGAATCACGCAGAGGACAAACATGGACTTTGAATTTTCGGAACAGGAGCGTGCGTTCCTGCGCGAGGTCGACCAATTCCTCGCCGAGAATCACGATCCGAAGGTGATGGACGTGACCCGCGAAAACATGGCTCAGGTGTGCGACACGCCGGAGCGGCGCGCATTCATGAAGAAGCTCGCGGCGAAAGGCTGGCTGGGCATCACCTGGCCGAAGGAATGCGGCGGGCAGGATGGCGCGGGGTTCTACGAGTTCCTGCTCAACGAGAAGCTGTCCTCGGTCGGCGCGCCGCAGATCGGCAAGGGGATCGGCATCATCGGCAAGACCCTGATCAAGGTCGGTTCGGAAAAGCTGAAGAAGGAATTCCTGCCCAGGATCCTCAGCGCCGACGTCGAGTTCGCGGTGGGCTACTCGGAACCGAGCGCAGGCTCCGATTCGGCGGCGATGCGCCTGAAGGCGGAGCGCAGCGGCGACGGCTGGATGCTCAATGGACAGAAGGTCTTCACCACCTCGGCACACTTCGCCGACTGGTACTGGGTCGGCGCCCGCACCGACCCCGATGCCCCCAAGCATCACGGCATCTCCTTGTTCCTGGTGCCGATGAACCATCCGGGGCTGACCATCCACCCGATGTACACGATGGGCAACGAGCGCACCAACGCGGTCTTCTTCGACAACGTGTTCGTGCCCGACGAGTACCGCGTGGGCGAGTTGAACAAGGGTTTCCAGTACATCGCCGAAGCGCTCGACATCGAACGCTTCACCATGTTCACCCTGTCGCCGATCCGCGGTCGCATGGAACTCCTCTGCGACTACGTGCGCACCGCGACCCGCGACGGCAAGCCCCTGCGCGAGGATCCCGTCATCCGCCAACGCATCGCCCAGCTGGCCACCGAGTGCGAGGTCGCGCGGGTGCTGAGCATCCGGTTCGTCGACGCTGCGCTGCACAGCGACAAGACCCCCACCAACGAAGCCTCGCAGTACAAGCTCTACGCCACCGAGCTGTCGCGCCGCATTGCCGACGCCACGATGGACATCGTCGGGCCGGGCGCGCAGCTCGCGCTCGGCACCGAGGACGCACCGCTGCGTGGTCGCGGCGAGAGCTGCTACACCTACACCGTGATCGACACCATCGGCGGGGGCTCGTCCGAGGTGCAGAAGAACATCATCGCCAAGCGCAAGCTCGGCCTGCCGAAGAACTTCTGAGCCAGGAGCGGAAGCACATGTCCGCAATGAAGGATCTGATCGTGCTCGACCTGGCAAGCGTGGGCCCGGCCGCACGCGCCTCGCGCATCCTCGCCGACTTCGGCATGCAGGTGATCAAGGTGGCGCCGGTGAGCGCGAAGGGTGCCAAACAGGTGGACCCCGTGTTTCACGCCTATGGCGCAGGCAGGGGCATGCGCAGGATGCGCGTCGACCTCAAGGCGGACAAGGGCCGCCGCCTGATCCGCCATCTGGCCTCTTTCGCCGACGTGTTGATCGAGAGCTATCGCCCCGGGGTTGCAGCGCGACTGGGCGTAGGCCACGAGGAGTTGTGCGCGCTGAACCCCCGGCTCGTGTACTGCTCCACCAGTGGTTACGGCCAGGACGGCCCTTATGCCGGCTGGGTCGGACACGACATCAACTATCAGGCGCTCAGCGGCTATCTGGCATGCACCGCGCCCGACGCCGAGGGCGTGCCGGCACTGCCGGGCGCAACCATCGCCGATGGCGCGGGCGGCGGCATGCACGCGGCGCTTTCCATTGTCGCCGCGCTGCTCGAACGTACGCACACCGGCCGCGGGAAATATCTCGACGTCTCGGTCACCGACGGCATGCTGAACCTGATGTCCCTGTACCTGGATCAGTATCTGGCCACCGGCGAGGACACGCAGCCGGGCTCCGGCGTGCTGACCGGGAAGTACGCCTGGTACGGCGTTTACCCCACCCGGGACGGGCGGTTCATTTCGGTCGGTGCGATCGAAGGGCACTTTTTCCGCAACCTGTGCCGTCTGCTGGAGCTAGAGCAGTTCGCCGAGCGCCAGTACGACATCGCCGTGCAGGCCGAGATGCGCGCGGCATTCCGGGCGCGCTTCCTCACCGGCGATCGCGACCATTGGGTCGCCCTGCTCGCCGGCGCCGACACCTGTGTCGCCCCGGTGCTGTCGGTGCCCGAAGTCTGTGCCGACCCCCACCTGCGTGCACGCGGCGACTTCGTCACCGCGGTCCATCCGGAACACGGCGAATTCGAGCAGCTCGCCCCGACCCTGGCCGGATGCGAGCGGACCCCGCCCCAGCATGTGATACGGACGGGCGCACACACCGACACGGACGACATCCTGCGAGCCGCGGCGTTGAGCGCCACCGAGATCGCCACCCTGCGCGCGGAGGGATGCATCGAATGAAGCGCGCGAATCCATACCCGACCACCCGCCCTGCACCAAGGAGCGTAGCCCGATGAACGAAGACGACACGCTGCCCGAAGCCGTCCGGAACATGATCGGTGTGCCGCTGTACGAGGAGCGCACCGAATTTCCGATCGAGATCGGCTACGTCTACAACACCTGCGCCGCCGTCGAGAACGGCAACCCGCTCTACTGGGACGAGGACGCGGCGCAACAGATCGCCGGGGGGCGCATCGCGCCGCCGACGATGCTGTCGGTCTGGTTCCGCCCGCATTACTGGGCGCCGGGCGCGACCGGCGAGCGCAAGGCCCTTCAGGCGCATTTCGACATCAAGGCATTGCTCGACCTGCCGGAGGCGGTGGTCGCCAACAACGAAGCCAGCTTCGGCGAGCCGGTGCGGATGGGCGACGTGCTCACCACCTGCCAGATCGTGCGCGCGATCGGCCCGGTCAAGCAGACCCGGCTCGGGACCGGGCGCTTCTGGACGATCGATGTACGCACCACGAACCAGCACGGTGAATGGGTCGGCACCGAAGCCTACACCCTGCTTGGCTACCGGAGACCCGCGCAATGAACGCAAGCCTCGCCCCGAAGCTGTTGTCCGGCGACATCAAGGTCGGCGACCAGCTGCCCGCACTCGAGCACAGGGTGACGGCAACGACCGTGGTGCTCGGCGCCCTCGCCAGCCGCGACTGGCGACCGATGCATCACGACAAGGACTTCGCCGTCGAGCGCAATGGCACGCCCAACATCTTCATCAACACGCCGAACAACGCCGCCTGGTTCGAACGCTACATCACCGACTGGACCGGCCCCTTCGGCCGCCTCGGGCGCCTAAGCTTCCAGATGAAGACCCCGGTCTTCCCCGGCGACGAGATGTGCTTCGGCGGCGAGGTCAAGGCACTGACAGCAGACGACTCCGGCTGCCACTGGGCGGATCTCGAGCTGAGCATCAGCGTGAACGGCGAGCCGCGGACGGTGGGCAAGGCGCGGGTCGCCCTCCCCGCCACGATCGACGACAACCCCTGGCGCCGCAAGGGCGAGCGCTGGCAGCCCTGAGCGCGGCTTCACCGCAACCAGAACAATCACGGAATCGAAAGAGGTCATCATGGATCTGAAATTTACCAACGAGCAGAACATGCTCCGCGACATGACGAACAACCTGTGCGCGGACTACAGCGGCGTCGACGTGGTGCGCAAGATGGAGAACGACCCGATCGGCCTGCCTGCCGCGCTGTGGGCGCAGATGCAGGAGACCGGACTGCTCGGCATGCGCATCCCCGAGGCGTACGGCGGCATGGGATTGAGCCTGCTCGACTGCGCGGTGATCTACGAGCAACTCGGCCGCTTCCTCGCCCCGGGGCCGTATTTCTCCAGCACCGTCATGAGCGCCGGCGCACTGGTCCACTCGGCCGACGCCGACTGGCAGGCAAGGCTGCTGCCTGCGATCGCCGCAGGCGAGACGATCGTCGTCCCCGCATGGATGGAGCCCGACAACGGCTTCGGTGCAGTCGGGGTGCAGATGCGCGCCCGCCAGGAAGGCGACGGCTACGTGCTCGACGGCGTCAAGCGCCATGTATTCCACGCCCGCGCCGCCCACAAGTTGCTGGTCCTGGCCCGTACCGGCGATGCCGAGGATGCGGTCTCCCTGTTCATCGTCGACGCGGACAGCCCCGGCCTGGAATACACGCAACAGATGAGCATGGCCTCCGACACCCAGTACAAGCTCGTCTTCGACAAGGTGGCAGTGCCGCAATCCAGCCTCGTCGGCCGGGAGAACGAAGGCTGGAAAGCCTGGGATGCGGCGATGCACGAGGGCATCGTGCTGCTGGCCGCCTGGGCGGCAGGAGGTGCCGAGCGTGCGCTCGAGATCACGGTTCAGTACGCCAAGGATCGCGAGCAGTTCGGCAAGCCGATCGGCGCCTTCCAGGCACTCGCGCACTACATGGCCGACGCCAGTGCGGTTGTCGACGGGGCCAAGACGCTGGTGCTGGAGGCGGCCTGGGCGCACAGCGCCGGCAAGCCGATCGAGCGGCTCGCGCCGATGGCCAAGCTGTTCGCGTGCAAGGCCTTCCGCGACACGACCGCGATGGCGGAACAGGTCCATGGCGGCATCGGCTTCACGCTCGATTACGACATCCAGCTCTACTACCGTCGTGCCAAGCAGCTGCAGATGAACTGGTGGGACGCGCGCCATCTCGAGCAGCTGATTGCAGGCGAGATCCTAGACGGTACGGGCAGGACCATCGACGACCCCTTCACCGTGTGAGCACGGACGCCCCCATCCCTGAGTGAGCGCACGAATGGCAAAACCGAATCCCGATTATGGAAAGGGCATTTTCCGCCGACGGATCTTCGTGCGCGGGGAACCTGGCGTCGTGAAGGTCGAGCTCGAAGACGGGAATCACGGTTTTCGAGTCCGCCTGGCGCACGATGGCGAGACGGTGACCGACCTCACCGTGGACACCGTCCGCTACCCCTTCAACACCTGCCCCGAGGCGATCACGCCCCTGCGCCGCATCGTCGGCTTCCCGCTCGACGGCGACGCGCAGGCGCTGCGCGACCGCGCGGTGCCGGGTGAAAACTGCACGCACATGTTCGACATGGCCGCGCTGGCCATTGCGCATGCGAGGCAGGAAGACCTCGCGCTGGACTATCTGATGGCCGTCGAGGACCAGGTCGACGCACCGGCACGGGTGGAGATCCACTGCAACGGTCAGGTCGTTCACGCATGGACGGTCAAGGATCATGAGGTGGTTTCCCCACCCGCACTGGCCGGAAAACCCATGATGCGCGGCTTCCACGCCTGGGCCTCACGCGCGTTCGACGCCCCGGGACTCGAGGCGGCAACCGCCCTGCAACGGGCCTACTTCGTCGCGCAAAGCAGACGCCATGACTTCGACCCGCCCGAGGCCAACCCCGGAATCGGCGACGGCATGCCCCAGGGCTGCTGCTACTCCTACAACCACGGCGCCGTCGAACGCGCACTGCGCAGTGCCGGCACGGTCCGTGACTTCACCCGCACCCCCGAAAAGCTGCTCCGCTTCGAACCCTGAACGAGGACATCCCGAATGAACGACAGCAAGCAACCGCAAGGAACGGGCGCCCTCGCCGGGCTGCTCGTCCTTGACTTCGGCCAGGGCGTGTCCGCGCCGCATTGCGCTCGCCTGTTCGCGGACTACGGTGCGGACGTCATCAAGATCGAGCCCCGCCACGGCGATGCCGCACGCAGCAGCGGCCCCTACCCGGGCGATCAGCCCCACACCGAACGCAGCGGTCTGTTCTTCTTTCACAACACGAACAAGCGTGGCGTCACCTGCGACGTCTCCCAGCCCGCAGGGCGCTCGTTGTTCATGGACCTGGTCAGGCGGGCAGACGTGCTGATCGAGAACAACCTGCCGGCGCAGATGCGCGAATGGGGAATCGATTACCCGACCCTCGCGGCGATCAACCCGAACCTGGTGATGATCTCGATCACGCCCTTCGGCCAGACCGGTCCCTACAGCGAGTGGCACGGGCAGGATCTCAACGCCTACCACCTGTCGGGCGCGAGCGCCCGCTACTGCGGCCGTCCGGGCGAGATGCCGCTCGAGCACGGCACCTTCTCCGCCGACTACTTCGGCTCGGTCGCCGCGGCCGCCTGGGGGCTCGCGGCGGTAATGGGTCGCGATCTGGTCGGCGGCGGCCAGCAGGTCGATGTGTCGTGCGCCGAGGCGATCGCGGCGGCATTCGTCGGAGGGCAGAACATCGGCGGGCTGGCGCAGGACGGACGCTGGGACTCACGCACCGGCGTCGGCATGCCGCTCGGCGCCCCGGCGACGATCCTGCCATGCAAGGACGGCCACGTCTGGATGCTCGCCCTCGAGCCGGGCCAGTGGAAAGGGCTGTGCAAGGTCATGGGCGACCCGGAATGGGCCAGCCTGGAGATGTTCGACGACATGTACACCCGCGCGCAGAACGCCGACCTCATCTACGGCCTGATGAGCGACTGGCTGATGGCGCACGGCAAGATGGAGATCATGGAGAAGTGCCAGGCGGCCGGCTGCCCGGTCACCGCGGTCTTCACCATCGAGGAGGCGGCGCGCCACCGCCATCTCCAGGCCAGGGACTACTTCGTCGACATCGAGCACCCCGAGCTCGGACGCCTGCATTGCCTAGGCGCGCCCTTCAAGCTGCCCGCGAGCCCGGGCGGCCCGCATGCGCCGGCACCGCTGCTCGGCGAGCACAACCGGGAGGTCTTCGAGGGGCTGCTCGGGAAAACGGCCGCCGAAGTCGAGCACCTCGGCGCGATCGGCGCCATCTGAGTACGCACACAGGATCAAGCCATGTCGAACAAGCTCCCGCTCAAAGGCATCCGCGTCATCAACTTCGGCTGGGTATGGGCCGGGCCGGTCGTCGGCCAGACGCTCGGTTTCCTGGGCGCCGAGGTGCTCAAGATCGAGTCGCGTGCGCGCGTCGACATGACGCGCAACCTCCCCCCCTTCGCCGAAGGCATCGCCGGCCCCGATCGCAGCCTCTCGAACCATGCCTGCTGGGCCGGCAACGGCTCGGTGACGATCGACCTGAAGCACGCCGAAGGCCGTGACCTGGCGCTGCGCCTGATCGCGGAGTCGGACGTCGTCATCGAGAACTTCGGCCCTGGTGTCATGGAGCGGCTGGGTTTCGGCTACGAGACCCTGCGTGCGGTCAGGGAGGACATCGTCCTCTTCTCCATGCCCGCCGCCGGCCTCTACGGCCCGCTCGAGCATGTGCGCACCTACGGCCTGAGCCTGACCTCGCTCACCGGCCTGGACAGCCTCGTGGGCTACAAGGGCGGCCCACCGATCCCGGTGGAGAACGCCTATTCCGACCCCTTCGCGGGCATCTTCGGCGCCTTCGCGATCCTGACCGCGCTGCACAACCGGCGGCGCACGGGCCAGGGGCAGCACATCGATTTCTCGCAGCAGGAAGCGGTCATGCAGATGGTCGGACCGGCCTACATGGATTACCTGTTCAACGGTCGGTCGGGCGCGCCCAAGGGCAACGAGCATCCGAGCGCGGCGATGGCGCCCCACGGGGTCTTTCCCTGTCGCGGCGACGATCGCTGGGTCGCGATCGCGGTCGCCAGCGACGCCGAGTGGACGGCTCTGATCGAGATCATGGATCGGCCCGACTGGGCCTGCGATCCTGCGCTGGCGACGACGGCCGGTCGGCTGCAGGCGATCGGGCAGATCCACGCCGCGATCGGGGCCTGGACGTGCGACTTCGAGGCCCACGCACTGGCCGAGCGTCTCCAGCACGCGGGCGTCGCCGCCACGCCAGTGCTGAGGGTCTCGGATCTGCTCGACGATCCTCACTACCGGGCGCGCGGCACCTTCATCGAGGTCACCCACCCGCTCGGGTTCCGCGAAACCATCTACGGCCCCTACGTGAAGATGAGCCGCACACCCGCAATGGTGCGACCCGGCCCCGCCATGGGGCAGGACAACGACCACGCCTTCCTTGAGATCCTGAAGCTGCCGGCCGCCGAGTACCAGCGCCTGAAGGACAGCCGAGTCATCTACTGACCCTCGCCGCACCCAGCCTGCGCCGGCCGTCCGGCGGTCCGGGCGCAAACGATACGGAGACACGACCATGAAGTTCGCATTGGCAACGCCCGCACTGAACACCTATCCGGCCGCGATGGCTCCCTGGGAGCCGCGTGCGGGAGGGGCCGAGATCCTGCGCTACGCGCGCATGGCCGACTCCCTGAGCTGGAACTGGCTGACCCTGCCCGAGCACATCGTGATGCCCAGCGAGATGAAGGAGGTCATGGGGCCGCGCTGGGCCGAAAGCATCGTCGCCGCGGCAACCCTGATGGGGGCGACCGAACGCATCCACATGCTCACCTACATCCTCCCGCTTCCCTACCGGCACCCTCTGATGCTGGCCAAGCAGATCGCCACGATGGAGTTCCTGGCCGGCGGCCGGTTCACCCTCGGCACCGCGGTCGGTCATCTGGAAAAGGAGTTCGAAGCGCTGGGGATTCCGTTCCACAAGCGCGGCGCGATGACCGACGAATACCTTGCGGCGATGAAGGTGGCCTGGACCTCCGACAAGCCCGAATTCGAAGGCGAGTTCGTGCGCTTCAAGGACATCACCGTCGAGCCCAAGCCGGTGCAGAAGCCGCATCCGCCGATCTTCATCGGAGGCAACTCCAAGCCCGCCATGCGACGCGCCGCCGAACACGGAGACGGCTGGATCCCGTGGCTGGTCACCAGCGAGGATCTGCCCGACTGCATCGCCTACATGAAGAGCCTGCCCGCGTACGAGGCCAAGGCAGACCGTTTCGAGATCCTCGTCACCACGACCGCGTACAAGGTCGAGGACTACTCGCACGCAGAATCCGGCGAGACCCAGATCTCGAGCGACCGCGACAGCGTGCTGCGCGAGATCGAGGCCTTGAGGAAGGCCGGCGCGACCTCGGTGCAGGTGATGCCGCCACGTTTCGACTCCATCGAGCAGACACTCGACTGGATCGAGTGGTACGACCAAGAAATCATCCCGAATTTCCGCTGAACGAACGACGGCCAATGCGATACGCCTGGCGGCGATGGCCAATCTGACGAGGACGCATGCATGACCGAAGATCTGCGCTACCTGAAATTCCGCACCGAGGACAACGTCGGGATCATCACCCTGAACCGCCCCGAAAAGCTCAACGCACTCAGCTGGGAACTGGTCGAGGAGCTTGCCGCCCTGCTGCGGCGCCTGCGCTACGACGACGAGGTGCGCTGCATCCTCCTCCATGGCGCCGGACGCTCGTTCTGTGCCGGCGGCGACGTGGACTGGATTTCCGGCGAAAGCGACCGCCCGATGCCGGGCACCTCCGATCCTTCGCGCCCGATTCCGCGCTCCCAGCGCATGACGCCGGGCGGCCCCTTCATGGACGTGACCCGACAGATGGTGGCGGTCGACAAGCCCATCGTGGCGGCGATCCAAGGACACGCGGTCGGCGCCGGCCTGGCCTACGCGATCGTCTGTGACCGCCGCTTCGGTGATACCACCACCAAGATGTCGGCGATCTTCACCAACGTGGGCGTCGCCCCCGACTGCGGCCTGTCCTGGTTCCTGCCGCGCGTGGTCGGGCTGCCGACCGCGCTGATGATGGTCGAGTCCGGCAAGGTCTTCAAGGCCGAGGACTGCAAGGCGCTCGGACTGATCGATGAACTCGTCCCCGAGGGCAAGAGCTTCGAGGCGGCGTTCGAATACGCGCGCACGCTCGCCAGCCGGGCCACGGTCGCCGTCTCCATGGCCCGGCGCATGGTGCTGATGGGACAGACCGCCACCCTCGAGCAGATCCTCGACTACGAGGGCATCGCGGGCGTGATCGTGGCCTCGACTTTCGATGCCAGGGAAGGCACGCAATCATTCCTCGAGAGCCGTAAGCCGGCGTACCGGGGCATCTGAACCCACCGCAAAAGGAATCGTCGATGATCTCCCCCCAAGCCAAGGCCCGCTGGATGCTCGCGGCATGCTGCGCCCTGTTCGCCTGCACCCCGGCGGTGGCCGAGGATCAGCATGTCGAGCTGGCAGCGCTGCAGAAACAGGTGCAGGCGCTGCAGGACATCGAAGCGATCAAGCGCCTCAAGCACGCCTACTTCAGAGCGATCGACAGCGCGGACCTCGAGCTGATGAAGACGCTCGTGACCCCGGATGTCGAGGTTCATTTCGTGGGGGGCGATTACGAGTGGCGCCTCGAGGGGCGCGACCAGTACGTCGAGGCGATCAGCCGCAACTTCAACTCGCAAGTCATCGCGCAGCACAACGGCCACCATCCCGAGATCACCATCGTCAGCGACACCGAGGCCGAAGGTATCTGGTACCTGCACGACAACTTCTACAACCTGCGGGCGAAGCTGTTCACCACCGGCACGGCCTTCTACCGCGACCGCTACCGCAAGGTGAATGGGCAGTGGCAGATCGCGAGCACGCGTTACACCCGGCACTACGAGATCGTCACTCCGATGGAAACCTTGCCGAACATCACGGTGCACTACCTGGGCAAGCACGGACGCGTCGTCGACCAGGATTGTCATGCCGATGCCCTGTGCAAGGACACCCGGTGAATCCAGCCTGAGTCCTGCTTGCCACCGGCGGCCCCTGGTTGCCGACGCCAGCCACCGCCGTCCCGCGCCGGCGTTCACACGTATGGGTGATGCGCGCGGACGACCTGCGCCGTATGGTTCGGGACATCCAACGCCAAGCCCGAGCCCCGGCACCCCGTCAAGGATCAAGCCATGAAACCGGCACCCTTCGAGTACTACGCCCCCTCCTCGCTACCCGACGCGGTGGACCTGCTCGCCCGGCTCGACGCCGACGGATGCGACATGAAGATCATCGCCGGCGGCCAGAGCCTGATGCCGATGCTCGCCCTGCGGGTGGCCCGACCCGAAGCCCTGGTCGACCTTCGCCGGCTCGAGGATCTCGACTACATCCGCAAGGAAGACGACGGCACGCTCGCGATCGGCGCCATGACGAGCAAGCAGGCCGCGGCAGATTCGCCCCTGGTCAGGGACGCACACCCCCTGTTCCAGGCCGCCACCGAGCTCGTCGGGCATCGTCAGATCCGCAACCGGGGATCGGTGGGCGGCTCTTTCGCACATGCCGATCCCGCATCGGAATATCCCGCCGTGGCGCTGGTGCTCGACACCGAGTTCGAGGCCATCGGACCCGACGGCCCACGCAGGATCCGGGCAGCGGACTTCTTCGTCACCTACATGACGACAGCGCTCGAACCCACCGATATCCTCACCGCCGTGCGCTTCGCGCCTTTCCCGTCCGGACGCCGCTGGGCGATCCAGGAGTTCGCGCGCCGCAACGGCGACCTCGCACTCGCCGGCGTGGCCCTCGCCTTCGACATCGAAGCCGGCCTGTGCCGCGACGTGCGCATCGCGGCCTTCGGCGTCGAGGCGACCGCCGTCCGCCTGACTGCGGCCGAGCAGATGCTCGAAGGACGCCCCGCGCAGCGGATCGCGTTCGAGGACGCGGGCAAGCTCGCCGCCGCGGCGTTGGACGATCCGATGAGCTGCATCCATGCCTCGTCCGATTACCGCCGCCATCTCATCGGCGTCCTCACCGCACGCGCGCTCGGCGAAGCCGCCGCACGCGCACACTGACCAACCGATCCTGGGAAGCACTCATGGCGAGCAAACAGCGCATCGAAGTCCGGGTTAATGAAACCACATACGTCCGTGAGGTGGAGCCCCGCCTGACGCTCGCCGATTTCCTCCGTCACGAACTCCACCTCGGCGGCACGCACGTGGGCTGCGAGCACGGAATCTGCGGCGCCTGCACGGTCCTGATCGACGGGCACAGCGCACGCGCCTGCCTCACCCTGGCGGTGCAGGCCGACGGCAGCGAGGTGACCACGGTCGAAAGCCTTCGCGACCGCGACACCGGCGCCCTTCACCCCATCCAGCAGGCCTTCGTGGACGGGCACGGATTGCAGTGCGGCTTCTGCACGCCCGGTTTCATGATGACCACGCTCGAGCTGCTGCGCGACATCCCGGATCCGAGCGACGAACAGATCAAGGAAGCGCTCGGCGGCAACCTGTGCCGCTGCACCGGCTATCAGTCGATCCTCGAGTCGGTGAAGCTCGCCGCGCAGCGCATGAAATCGAACGCCCCTGCCTGAGCCGGACGCTCGGGGCGAACGCAAACCAGCATAGCGACAAGACCATGGCCATCGAAATTCCCACCCTGCCGGAACAGATGCCGAACGACGCCCCCCGCTACCTCGGGAAGGCGGTCAACCGGGTCGAAGACCCCGCCCTCGTGTCGGGCACCGTCCAGTTCATCGACAACCTCTCCCTGCCCGGCATGCTGCACTGCGCGATCCTGCGCAGTCCGCATCCCCATGCCCGCATCCTGTCGATCAATGTGGACGCCGCGCGTGCCGCCGAAGGCGTCGCCGCGGTACTCACTGGCGAGGACGTGCGGCGCTGGACCAACCCCTGCTTCACCGCCCCGGAAGGCTGGGGCAATTACTGCATGGCGGTAGACAAGGTGCGTTTCGTCGGCGAGCCGGTCGTGGCCATCGCGGCGAGCAGCCGCTACCTGGCCGAGGACGCGCTCGAACTGGTGGAAATCGAATACGAGCCGCTGGCGCCCGTCGCCAACCCCGAGCAGGCGATGGCGCCCGGCGCGCCGGTCATTTTCGAGGAGCGCGGCACCAACGTCATGTTGAGCCGCACCTACACCTGGGGCGAACTGGACCGTGTGTTCGCGGAAGCCGACCGCGTGGTGAGCCGGCGCTTCCGCTGGAACCGCGTGGGCGCGAACCCCACCGAGACCTTCGGCTGCATCTGCCAGTGGGACCTCGCCGACAACAGCCTCACCTGCCACGGCTCCTACCAGACACCCCGCTTCATGGCCATCGGCCGGGCCGCATCGCTGAACCTGCCGGCAAACCGCATCCGCATCGTCACCCACCCGCAGGGTGGCGGCTTCGGCGGCAAGGGCGGGCCGCGCGGCACCGACATTGCCGCCCTGCTTTCGCGCAAGGCGCAGGGACGACCGGTCAAGTACATCGAGGACCGCATGGAATACCTGCTCGCCGGCGGCGGGCAGTCCTGGGACCGCTATTACGACGCCGCGCTCGCGGTCAAGGCGGACGGCAGCGTCACCGGCTTCCGTGTTCGTCTGGTGGACGACCAGGGCGCGGGCGCCGAGGGCTATGGAACGATCTCCGCCGCGAAACCCCTGGCTGCGTTCACCGGCAACTATCGCATCGAGGCGGCCGGCTACGATCTGACCCTGGTCGCGACGAACCGTGCGCCGACCTACCCTTACCGCGGCTACGGCCCTCCGCCGCACAACCTGGTGCTCGAGTCGCTGATGGACTGCACCGCGCGCGAACTGGGCATCGACCCGGCCGAGCTGCGCCGGCGCAACTACATCCGCCCGGAACAGTTTCCCTACACCGTGCCCAGCGGCAACGAATACGACAGCGGCAACTACGAGGCCGTGCTGGATCGCGTCCTCGAGCTGGCCGACTACAAGGCCCTGCGTGCGCGCCAGGCCGAAGCCCGCGCCCAGGGCAGGCTGGTCGGCATCGGCGTGGTCAATACCGTCGAGCCCGGCGTCTTCGACTGGAACGCCTATGCCACCGTCGGCGTCCCCGGCGTCGGCGTGCCGGAAGGCGTGAAGGTCGCGGTCGACCTGTTCGGCAACGTGACCGTGGCCGTGGGCTTCAACCTCCAGGGACAGGGGCAGTTCACCGTCGCCGCGCAGGTCGCAGCCGATTATTTCGGCATCGACATGGCGCAGGTCCGCATCGCGAATACGCCCTCGGACGTGGCCCTGCCCCACTTCGGCCAGGGCGGCAGTCGCCTGGGCGTTGCCGTGACCGGCGCCACCCTTGGCGCATGCGAAAAGCTCCGGGCGACCCTGTGCAAGGTCGCGGCGCACGTGATGCAGGCGCCCGAGGATGCTGTGGCGCTGCGCAACGGCCGCCTGCACCGCATCGACGCACCCGGGCATTCCATGTCGCTGGCCGAGATCGCGGGCCTGATGCTGTCGCGCACCGACCTACTGCCGGCAGGCGTCGAGCCCTGCCCGGAAGCGACCTACGTATGGGCCTCGCCCAACCGCAACGCGCCGGACGACCAGGGCCGCTGCCGCAGCTACCTGACCGCTGCCAACGCCACCCATATCGCACTGATCGAAATCGATCGCGAAACCGGCCGCACCCACATCCTCGACTACGCCATCGTCGACGACTGCGGCACGCGCCTCAACCCGGCCAACGTGGAGGGCCAGCTGCAGGGCGGCGTCGCCCAGGGCGTCGGCGCGGCATTGTACGAAGAGTACGTCTACGACGCCGACTGCCAGCCGCTGGTGAGCACCTTCGTCGACTATCTGATCCCGACCATCCACGAAGTGCCGATGACGCGGAAGGATCACGTCGTCACGCCGTCGCCGGTCGCACCGCTGGGCGCGAAGGGCTGTGGCGAAGGCGCGATCCACACCACGCCGGCGACCATCCTGTGTGCCATCAACGACGCCCTCGCGCCGCTTGGCAAGGAGCTGCTCGAAACACCGGCGTCGCCCCACCGCCTGTGGAAGCTGCTGCGCGAACATGACACTGCGGCTTGAAACCAGCATCGCCGCACCCGATGGCGAGCAGTACGCCGGACACACGCAGGCACGCACGCACATCGCGCACATCGCGGCGCGTGTGCGCGCGATCGAGGCGCTCGGCTTCGACGGCCTGAACGCCTCGGAGTCGGGACACGACCCCTACCTGCCGCTGGTACTCGCCGCCGAGCACACGCGGCGCGTCCGCATCGGCACCAACGTCGCCACCGCCTTCCCGCGCAGCCCCATGGCCACCGCTCAGGCCGCATGGGACCTGCAGGCACTCTCGGGCGGGCGCTTCGCGCTCGGACTGGGCACGCAGATCAAGCGTCACAACGAACAGCGCTACGGCGTTCCCTGGGTGGGCTCGCCGGTGGCGCGCATGCGCGAGTACCTGCGCTGCCTGCGGGCCATCTTCGCCAGCTTCCAGGATCCCGGGCAACCGATCTGGTTCGAAGGCACGCACTACCGCTTCACGATGCTGCCGCCCTTCTTCAACCCGGGACCGATCGCCCATCCTCACATCCCGATCCATCTCGCCGTCGCCAACGCCCACATGTCGCGACTCGCCGGCGAGCTGTGCGAGGGCGCACGCCTGCACCCGATCGCGACATTCCGCTACACGCGCGAGGTGATCCTGCCGGCGATCGAGACCGGTGCCACGCGCGGTGACCGCAGGCGCGAGGACTTCGAGCTGATCGGCTCGCCCTTCCTCGCGATCGGGCGCGACGAGGCGGAACTCGAGGCCGCGCGCAACACGCTACGCCAGCAGATCGCCTTCTACGCCGCCACGCGCAGCTACCACCCGGTGCTCGCCCACCATGGCTGGGAAGACATCGGTCTGCGCCTGAATGCGCTTTCGCTCGCCGGGCGCTGGCAGGAGATGCCGGCGCTGATCTCCGACGAAATGCTGGACGAGTGGGCGGTGATCGCGACCCGCGACACCTTCGCCGAGCGCCTGCGCGCACGTTGCGAAGGCCTCTTCGATACGGTGGCCCTGGTGCTGTTGGGCCCCTTGCGCGAGGACGAGGCATTCGTTCGCGACATGGTCCACCGAATCCATTCCAACGGCGCCCCCGGCCTGCCCCTGCCGCAGGATGCCGCGGTCACCCCCTAGACGAGGATTTTCGACGTGAGCACATCCGATCTTTCCGCAGGCCCCCTGGCCGGCCTGCGCGTACTCGACCTCTCCACCATGCTGGCAGGCCCCTATGGCGCCACACTGCTCGGCGACCTTGGCGCGGACGTGATCAAGGTCGAATCCCCCTATGGCGACGAAAGCCGCCACCTCGGCCCCAAGCGCGGCGAGGAGCGCGGCCCCTACCTCAGCCTCAACCGCAGCAAGCGCGACATCGTGCTGGACCTTCAGCAGCCCGAAGCGCAGGCCGTGTTCGCCCGCCTGGCCGCAACGTCCGACATCGTCGTCACCAACATTCGCGAGCCGGCGCTGAGCAAGCTCGGCCTCGACTACGAGCAGGTGCGCAAGCACCGGCCCGACATCATCTGGATCCGCGTCACTGCGTTCGGCGCCGACGGACCGTATGCCGGCCGCCCGGGCATCGACTTTCTCGCCCAGGGCTATACCGGCGTCCTGACCCTGAACGGCGCGCCCGACGGCGAGCCGGTGCGCACCGGCTTCCCCGCGGTCGACGTGATGACCTCCTTGCTGGTGAGCAACGCCGCACTCGCCGCGCTGCGCGCGCGCGCGCTCACCGGCGAGGGCCAGCGCATCGAAGTCTCGCTGCTCGACGCCCTGATGCACGCGCAGGCAAGCTCGATCGGCACCTACCTCGCGACCGGCGACCGCCCGAAGCGCACCGGCAACCGCAGCCTCTACTTCGCGCCCTCCGGCGTGTATCCGACGCGCGACGGCAAGCATGTCGTGATCACCACGCCGGGCGAGAAGTTCTTCGCCAAGGTGTGCCGGGCATTGGGCACCGACTGGGACACCGATCCGCGTTTCCACGACATCGAGGCACGGCTCGCAAACCAGGACGAGCTCGATCGAGTGATGGCCGAGCACACGCGCCGCTTCGACCGCGAGGAACTGGTCGCCAGGCTGATCGCGGCCGATGTGCTCACCGCCCCGATCAACGAGGTCGAGGACGTGATCAAGGACCCTCAGATCCTGCACAACCGCATGATCGTGCCGGTCGAACACCCCGAGCTCGGCCGCATCGACGTCACCGGCATCCCGATGCGCTTCTACGGCACCCCCGTCGAGGTTCGCAAGCACCCGCCCATGCAGGGCGAGCACACGCGCGAGCTGCTCGCCGAGCTGGGCTACGTGCAAGGCGAGATCGACACCCTCATCACCTCCGGCCTGGCCGCCGACCACCTGACGCTGCGCCGCCAGCGCGCCGAACGCCGCGCCCGCCGCGCCGCGGAGCGCGCACCGGCCGGCTGAGGCTGGCAGGCCGGATTACGGGGAGAGGGGTCCTGCCCGCCCGTTCGGGGCAGGACTGGCCGTGCGCCGGCAAGCCCGCGCCGATCAGATATCACGATCGATCAGGCCGGGCCCCATCGCATCATCATTGCCCCGCGCGCTTCCTCAGCACCGTGCGGCGATGCGCCGGTGCAGCCACCAGGCAATCCCGACCGCACTCAGCGAGACGACGATCGATATCTCGCCGAGGCGCGCAAAGCCGCTGATGCGGCCGCTCTCGTCGAAGACGATCAACCAGCCCGCGAACAGTGCGCCGGCGCCCATGCTCAGCTGGGTGACGACCCCATTTAGCATCATGAACCCGCCGCGCAGGCCGGGGGGCGGCCACTCGGAAAGCAGGGCGAGAGTGGGAATCCAGCGTCCGTAAACGGTCACGAAGAACGCCGCGCCGAGCACCACCGCCAGCCACAGCGCCAGTGGCCCGCTGCGGCTCGCCAGCGCGATCGTCGGCACCGAGGCAAGCACGGCGCAAAGGAACACACGAAACCGGCCGTGCCGGTCGGCGAGCCGGCCGATGCGTGGCGAGGTGTAGAGGCTCAGCGCCCCCGATGCGAGGAACACCAGCGGCAGCTGCCCTTCGCTGATACCCACGTTCCCCACCCAGTACGGGGCGAAATAGGCCCCCAGCGCGTAGGCCGAAGCACTGATCGCGAAGGTGAGCAGGAATGCCGGCGCGAGATCGGCAAGCTCACGCATGCCGGGCATTCTGGCACCGCCTGCCGGCACCGCAGGGTGGCGGTGCGAATCCAGGCACGGGACATGGCGGCGAATGCCCAGCATCAGGGGCCACACCAGTAGCAGCAGGAGCGCGAATCCCGCCCGCCAGTCGAGCGCCGAGGCGACCGCGAGTCCGAGCGGCACGCCAATCACCGAGGCCAGGGCATGGCCCGTCATCACGGTTCCGAGCGCAGCCGCACGGCGCTCGAGCGGCACGAAATCCGCCACGGTGGCCTGCACCAGCGAGGAGAGCACGCCCCCGCAGGCACCGGCCAGCACGCGCGCGGCGACCAGCCAGGCGAAACTACCCGCCAGCACGGTCAACAGCAGCGAGAGCGCGAACCCGGCGTAGACGATCAGCAGGAGCTTTCGCCGGGAGAAGCGATGTATCGTCGCGCCCAGCGCAAGCCCGGCGATGCCGGCGCTTGCGGTGTAGGCGAAGACGAGCTCGCCAAGGGCGGCGAGCGGCATGCCGAGCGCACGCAACAGCTGCGGGCCCAGCGGCATGAAGAGCATGAAGTCCACCAGGTGGGTCATGTGGACCCACCTCAGGACCGCGGTCAGCCGGTCGGCGTCATGCGCCGACGGACTTGAGGACATAATGGCTGGTCTGCGTCACGCCGCCTTCGGCACGCGCTTGGTCGGCTCGATCCCGGTCAGTCGGGCGAGGTTAAGACCCAGGATATTGGCCTTGTCCTGCTCGGTGAGCTGGGCGTAGCCCCACTTCTCCTGCAGCTCCTGCGGCATGTCGAAGTAGCGGATGTAGTCGGTGACGCGCTGCAGGTCATCGAACGGCAGGTCGAAGCCGAGGACGATCTTCTCGGAGTTCATCCACTGCAGCGCGGTGCCGATCGCGTGGTAGCCGCGGTAGGGCGCGCGCTGGTACCAGCCGATGATCCCGGAGATGCTCATGTACAGGTTCTTGTGCTTGCCGCACAGACCGATCAGCTCCTCGGTGTCGGGCCAGCCGGCGTGGTAGGCGATCACCTTGAGCTCGGGGAAGTCGAGCATGATGTCGTCGAGCTGGCCGACCGCGCAACGGCTGCTCGGCTGCGGGCACACGTAGCTCATGCCGGTGTGGATGGTGAGCGGCACCCCGAGCTCCTGCGCCTTCTCGTAGAACGGCCACATGCGGCGATCGTTGAGCGCGGCCTCGTCCTCGGGTGCGTAGACCTTGCACAGCCGAGCGTCGCGCTCCTTGACCAGGTATTCCAGCTCCCAGATCGCATGCTTCAGACCACGCTTGACCACCGGGCCGCAGTTGGCCTCGAGGTACATCCGGCCGGGATAGGGCTCGATCTGCTGCAGCATGAAGCCGTTGGTGGACATCGATACCGTGCCGCCGGTGATGTCCATCATCGGCTCGCGCAGGCAGAACGCCACGTCGATGTTGGCCTGGTCCATGTGCTTGATCAGCTCGCTCGCAACCGGCGACGGCCACTCGCTGTCGAGGTCGCGGCCGGCCCAGGCGCGCAGCACGCCGTTGACGCTGTCGTGGAAGTGCTGCATGCCGGGGTAGTAGCCGATCTCACTCATGGTCTGCAGGTTCATGAAGTGGAACTCGGTCATCGCGACGAAATAGTCCTTCTCTGCCATGCTCGCTTCTCCTTTGATGATGATGATCAGTGTCCGGTGTAGTGGGGCTTGCGCTTCTCGGCGAAGGCGCGCGGACCTTCCTGCGCATCTTCGGATGCGAAGACGCGCGCCGACATCGTCTTTTCGAGCACGAAGGCGGGTTCGTTGTTGAGCGCACGCAGCGCGATCTCCTTGGCGGTGCGTACCGCCAGCGGGCCGTTCTCGCAGATGCGCTTCGCATAGTCCAGCGCCTCGTCCATGAGCTTGTCCGCCGGCACGACCTTGTTGATCAGGCCGACCTCGTAGGCGCGTTGCGCGTCGATCGTGTTGCCGGTGAGCAGCAGCTCCATCGCGATCGCCCACGGGATCTGCTGCGGCAGGCGGATGTGCGACCCGCCTGCGGGTACGACGGCCCAGCGGACCTCGGCGAGGCCGAACTTGGCCGTGTCGACCGCGATGCGGATGTCGGTGCCGAGCATGAACTCCAGCCCGCCCGCCACGCACATGCCGTTGACGGCGGTGATGATGGGCTTGAAGTTGCGCTGGAAGGGTCGCTTCGCCGGGTCCTCGTAGCCGAGCGCATCGCCGTCATTGAGGGCGGGCAGCGCGGCCTTCATGTCCAGGCCGGTGCAGAACGACCTGTCCCCGGCCCCGGTGAAGATCGCGACGCGCAGCGCCGGGTCGGATTCGAAGTCGTCGAAGGCCGCCTCCAGTCCGATCAACATCTCCTTGGTCAGCGAGTTCATCGCGTCGGGGCGATTCATGGTGATGATCGCGATCGGGCCGCGCTTCTCGTAAACCACACTTTCGGGCAGATTCAGTTCCATCTCGTCTCCTGTCGTCATCGTGTGGCGGGGCCGCGATCGGAGCGTGCGGCAACCCGCCGCCTTCAATCCCCGGCTCGCCTGAAGAAGGGCAGCCAGACGCCGTCCGTCACCTGTGTCAGGGCCAGTTCCACCGGCATGCCGATCTCGAGCGCCGCCGGGACGCGGTCGATCACCCGCGTGAGCAGGCGCACGCCCTCGTCGAGTTCCACGATCACCGGGGCATAGGGTGCGTCGTCCGCAAAGGCCAGGTGCAGCGGGCGCACGACCTCGGTCCACGAGAACACCTTGCCACGTCCGCTCACGCGCGACCACGCCCATTCGGATGATCCGCAATGCGCGCACATCTCGCGCGGAACATGCCGATGTCGGCCGCACCCGGTGCAACGCTGGATGCGCAGTTCGCCCTGCGCACACCATCGGTAGAACTCGCCGGCGAGGCCGGTGGCTGCGGGAAGGGGCTTGCCGTATCCGGCTGGCACTTCGCTCATCTCGTACTCCTATCCGATTGTCAGCGGCGCAGGATGGCGATGCTGCCATCACCGAAATCGCCCCAGCCCGTCACCACGCCGATCTCGGCATCGGGCACCTGGCGCGCATCGGCCTCGCCGCGCAGCTGGCGCACCGCCTCGACGACGTGGCTGATGCCGAGCACATGGGCCTGCGACAGCAGGCCGCCATGGGTATTCACGGGCAGTCGCCCGCCAAGCTCGATGCCGCCGTGCTCGACGAAGGCGCCGCCCTCGCCGCGCGCGCAGAACCCGGCTTCCTCGAGTTGCTGGATGACCTCGAAGGTGAAGCAGTCGTAGATCTGCGCGAAATCGACGTCCTGCGGGGTGACACCCGCCATGCGGAAGGCCTCGGGCGCCGCGGTGGTGAGCCCGATGCGATGGAAGTCCGGGCGGCCGCAGATCTCGTCGGCCGGATAGGGCTGGCTCGCCGCCGCGCCCATGATGAATACCGGGCGCTGCCGAAGGTCGCGCGCACGCTCGGCGCTGCTCACGATGAAGGCGGCGGCACCGTCGGTCTCGAGGCTGCAGTCGAACAGGCGGTAGGGCGACGAGATCATCGGCGAGGCGAGGTACTGCGCCATGTCCAGCGGCTTGCCGTGCATCACCGCGGCCGGGTTGAGCTGGGCGTGGCGGCGCATCGCGATCGCCACGGCGCCGAGCTGCTCCTCGGTGGTGCCGAACTCGTACATGTGCCGCCGCGCCATCAGCGCGTACCACTGCGGCGGCGCGGTCAGCCCGAAGGGCAGGTAGAAGTCGCGCGCGATCGCACCGCCCGGAATGGAGTCGACGTCGTTGGCGGCCGTCTCGCGCACCCGGGCACCCGAATAGCCGTTCCAGCCGCCCGGCACCAGCACGTGCTCGGCCACTCCGGTGGCGACCGCCATCGCCGCCGCACGCAGGGAGGCGACCGGCGCCGCACCGCCCATGTGCAGGGTCGCGGCAAAGCGCAGGTTGGTGCAGCCGAGCTCGGCGGCGAAGGCCTCCGCCTTGCCGACGTTGGGAAACGGCATGATGCCGTCGATGTCGGCCGGCTTCAGGCCGGCATCCTCGATCGCCGCCATCGCCGCCTTGAGCTGGATGCCCATCTCCGACAGTCCGGAGCCCGGTTTGCGGCAAAAGGGGGTTTCGCCAATCCCGACGATGCAGGCCTTGTCACACAGCATGGCTCAGTCCCCTGCCGCCGCCGATGGATGCTCGTTCTGATAGGCGTCGAGCAGCGACTGCCGCAACCCGGCCTCGCGCTCGCGCAGCTTCCAGAATCCGGGCTTGCGCTTGGCGAGGAAGGCGGCACCGCCCTCCTTGCCCTCGGGCATATCGAACCAGTCGGGGTACATCGCCGCCGAGGTCACGCAGGATTCCCGATAGCCTTCCATCTCCTGGTCGAACGAGGCCTTGAGCACCTCCAGGCAGCCGGGACTCTTCTCGAGCAGCTCGGCGCACCAGCGATCCACCTCGGTCTCGAGCTCTTCGAGCGCCACCACCGTGTTCACCAGCCCCATCTCGAGCGCCTGCTCGGCCTTGTACTTGCGGCACAGCATCCACATCTCGCGCGCCTTCTTGGCGCCGATCACCTTGGTGAGATAGGGCACGAAGAAACCGTCCGCTGGCGAAGACACCTTCGGGCCGGCCTGGCCGAACACCGCGTTGTCGGCAGCGATGGTGAAGTCGCAGCAGTAGGCCATGTGGTTGTGTCCGGCGATGCAGTAGCCCTGCACCTGCGCGATGACCGGCTTGCGCGACAGGCGGATCAGGCGGTTGTGCGGATAACGGTTGTAGAAGGCTTCGCGCAGACCCCAGCGCTCCCACTCCACGTCCCCGCCGGCGCCGAAGTGCTTGCCCTTGCCCGCCACCACGATCACCCCCACCATCGGGTCGTGGTTGGCATCGTAGAAGGCACGGAACATCTCATCGACCGTCGCCAGCGTGAGCGTGTTCATCTTGTCCGGCTTGTTGAGCGATACGCGGGCAATGTGCCCTCCGCTCGGCAGATGCTGCTTCTTCTCGTAGATGATCTCGGCGAAGTCATCCAGGCCTTCGCCGCCCACCTGCTCCCAGGCGCTCCACTCGGTTGCGCCGCTTGCCTCAGTCACGCTCATCGCTCGCCCTTCCATTCTCTTGTTCTCATGCCCGCCGCTGCGTTCGACACGCTCAGGGAATTGCACCCTTCGCCTTCATGGTCTCGATCTCGTCCCACTCGTAGCCGAGCAGCTCCATCATCACCAGCTCGGTGTCCTGGCCGAGCTGCGGTCCGAGACAGTGCACCTCGCCCGGCGTCTTCGACAGGGTGATGGGCAATCCACGGATATCGACCTCGCGCTGCACCTCCTCGCACCAGGTCTTCATGAAGTAGTTGTTGCGCCAGGCCTGCTCGTCGCGGATGACGTCGGCGAGGTTGTTGACCGGACTCGCCACCAGCCCTTCCCTGCGGAACGCGTCCATCAGGGCCTCATGGTCGTGGCGCAGCGCATGCGCCTCGATGACCTCGATCAGCGCTTCGTTGTGCTCGCGCCGGCCTGCCGCGCTCGCGAAACGCGGATCGGCGGCCAGCTGCGCGTCACCGAAGGCACGGCACAGCGCGGCCCAGCGTGCATCCTCGTTCGGCTCGCACAGATAGACCCACTTGCCCGAGGTCGGGTACAGGTTCCACAGCGGGTTCTCCACCTGCTTGCGCGATTGCTGCAGCGCCGCGGATTCGTTACCCGCCAGGAAGGACTGCAGGAAAGGCGCGGCGAGGAAGAGCTGCGCCCCGTACAGAGAAGCATCCAGGCATTGCCCGCGTCCGGTGCGCTTGCGCTGATAGAGCGCCAGCACGATGCCCAGCGCGGACATGATCCCGCCATAGGCGTCGCCCGAGCCCATGCCCAGATAGATCGGCGGCTCGCCCGGCTCGCCCAGACGGGCCATGATCCCGGTGAGCGCCTGCACGGTCATGTCGAAGGAGGGCTTCGACACATCACCCTGACGGCCGTAGCCGGTATTGGTGGCGTAGATGATGTCCGGTCTGACCGACTTCAGCTTCTCGTACGACAGGCCCCAGCTCTCGAGCAGGGAGGGCGCGAGATTCGACAGGAACACATCCGATTCGGCCACCAGGCGGTACATGATCTCGCGGCCCCCCTCGGTCTTGAGGTCTAGCGCGACGCTCTTCTTGTTGCGATTGATGACCAGGAAGTACTGGTTCCAGTCACCGATCTCGAGCGACTTGATCGAGCGCACACCACGCGCCTGGTCACCGCCCTGGGGGCGTTCGATCTTGATCACCTCGGCACCGAAGTCGGCCAGATACTGAGCCGAAACCGGCCCTTGGAACCAGACCGTCAGGTCGAGGACGCGCATGCCTTCCAATGCTCGTGCCACGTCAGCCTCCTTTGCTTGCCGTCATGCCACCACGCCGGCGCGTCGGCAGGCATGGACGGCGTCTTCCGAATAGCCGAGCAGGTCGCGCAGGATCTGTGACGAGTGCTGGCCGATGCAGGGTGCGAGCGCGTCCAGGCGCGCGGTGCCTTCGCTCAGGAAAATCGGGAATCCGAGGCTCTTCACCGCGCCGAAGCTGGGGTGCTCGAGCTCGAGGATGTAGCGGTTCACCAGGGCCTGCGGATCGGAAGCCGGGTAATCGAAGCGCTCGATGACGTCCGCCGACATCTGCTTCTCCATGAACACCTGGCGCCAGTGCGCACCGGGCCGTGTCGCGAAGGCGGCCTCGAGCGCGTGGATCAGCTCGATCCGGTTCGTCTCGGTGCGCTTGTCGTGCGTATCGAAGCGCGGATCGTCCGCGGCGAGACCAACCGCAGCCGAGAACATCGGCCACCAGCGGTCGGTATCGGGCATGGTGAGCGTGACCCAGCGCCCGTCGGCGCTCGGGTACAGGGCACCCGACATCGGGTTCGAGACGTCCAGGCGCGAGATCGGGTTGAGCAGGCGGTCACCCTTGCCGATTGCGAGGAAGGCCTGGATGTCGAGTGCCGCGCCGTACATGTTGGCGCCGAACAGCGATACATCGACCGCCTGGCCTTCGCCCGAATCGACACGGTGGAACAAGGCCGTGACGATCCCGAAGGCCAGCATTGCGGTGGAATGCATGGCCCCGGCCCCCGTATGGACCGGCGGCTGCCCCGGCTGCGGCAGGATCGGCATCATGCCGGTACGTGCGGCGGCCAACTCGTCGATCGGCGGCAACCCGCTGTCGGGCCCGAGCGGACCGAACCCGGACAGGCGGCCATAGATCAGGTCGGGACGCAGTGCGGTGGCAGCGTCATGGTCGATGCCCAGGGCCCGCAGTTCGGGCACGCTCCAGTCGGTCAGCAGCACGTCGGCCCTGGCGACCAGTTCGCGCAGCACCGCCCTGCCCTCGTCGCCGGCCAGATCGAGCGCGATGCTCTCCTTGTTGCGATGGATCAGATCCGCCTCGTGATTCCAGCTCCGCGCCGCATGCGGCGCCAGCGGAAGCGAGTCGATGCGTACCACGCGCGCGCCGAAGTCGGCCAGGAAGGCTGCGCTCAACGCGGTACAGAACAATCTCGTCAGGTCGATCACGACCACGTCGTCGAGGGGACGATTCATCTCGGATTCCTCGTTCGGTTCGGAACATGCGGGTCTCGGCGACGGACTTGCGGCAACGCTCACCAAGCGATGGCCGATCGACTGACCACGGTCGGCATCCCTTTCCGCGCCCCACACTGGTTGAGCCCAGTTTAATGATCATCGACCGCGGTAAATCCCGGCGATTGGCTCAATTGCGGCCGTTGGGACCTCAAATACGGCCGTGAAAAAGGATCATCCAAATGGGTGATGCATCGGGGGTGACAAGCTGACAGGCTCTCCCCGCGGTTCGCTGGCCGCACTCTGCACTCTGAAAACGCCGGACGAAAACACCAAAGAGGATCGACATGACCACCGGAAGAATGGACTGGAGACACCGAGGGCGGGCGGCGCTCGCCCTTTCGCCACTCACGCTGGCGCTTGGCCTGAGCACGACATCCCCGGCACACGCCGGCCCCACGATACAGCTCGGCGAAGACACCACCCTGGCCTATTCGCTGACGCTGTCACATACGCTTTCCAGCCGCCTCAGCAAGCCCGCGGAGGCCTTCCTGAACGACCTGAACTACGACGACGGCACGCGCAATTTCGATCGTGGCAGCCTGATCACCAATCGCACCAACGTGCTCGGCGAACTTCGCCTGCGCCACGACAACCTGGGCGCGATGCTGCGCGCGAGCACCTTCTACGACCGCGCCTATCGCGGCAGCAATGACAACGACTCGCCGGGCACGGTCAACAAGACCGGTCCGCACGACGAGTTCACCGCCATCACGCGCCGCGACAGCGGCCGCTCGTCGCGCATCCTCGACGCCTACGTCTATGGCAACTGGGCAGTGGGCGAGGAACAGTACCTGTCGCTGAAGGCGGGTCGCCACGTGCTGGCCTGGGGCGAGAGCCTGTTCTGGCCCAACATCAGCCAGGGTCAGGCGCCGGTCGATGCCACCGTGTTCAACGTGCCCGGCACCGAGGCCAAGGAAGGCTATCTGCCGGTGGGTCAGTTGTCGGCCTCGTTCACGGTCAACGACAAGCTGACCCTGGCCGGCTTCTACCAATACAAATGGGAGGAAACGCGGCTCAACCCGGTGGGCGACTACTTCGGCTCGGACTTCTTCGGTCCGGGCGCGGAGTTCTACCGCGTGCTTCCTGGTGTGATCAGTTCCTTGCCCGACCAAACCTTCGTCGAAGTGGCGCCCGGTGTCGTCGTACCGAGGGCGGTCAACTTCGCCGGCGAGATCAAGCCGCGCGATTCCGGCCAGTGGGGCGTCGGCACGCGCTTCCAGATCAGCGATGCCACCGAGCTCGGCGTCTACCACTACCGCTACCACGACCGCGTGGGCGCGATGTTCTTCGATTTCACCGGCACCACCACCTACTCGTCCTTCTCCCGCTTCGGCCGCGAGGCGTCGCCGGACAGCAAGCCGTACTACAAGCTCGCCTACTTCGACGACATCAAGCTCACCGGCGTGAGCCTGAGCTCGAAGGTCGGCGACGCGGTGCAGTGGGCCGCCGAGCTGAGCTATCGCGATGACGCTCCCGTTTATGTGATGACCCCGCTCGGTGCCGCACCGGCGCGCGGCAGCTACTTCCAGGGCAACCTGAACGCGCTCTACATGCTCGGACCATCGCGGATCGCGCACCAGACCACGCTGATGGGCGAAGTCGTGCATCAGCGCATCCACAGCGTCGACGATCTCGCGATCACCGGCAGCGGCCCCAGCAGCGACGGCAGCTTCGACGACTACACGTACAAGACTGCCACCGGCGAGCAGACCCGCGGCTCCACCCTCATGGGCCTGGGCGCGATCTTCGACTATCCCGCGGTGTTCCCCGGCTGGGACCTGTCGACCAAGGCGATCTGGACGCAGAATATCGCCGGCAGCGCCTACAGCGGCATGGGGCGCGACGAGAAGCGCCTGACCCTGGGTGCCGACTTCAAATACCTCGGCAACTTCACCGTCGGCCTGACCTACGTCGGCTACCTCGGCTCGGCGAGCATCGCCAACGGCCGCACGATGGCGGACCGCGACTACGTCTCGCTGAGCGCGAAATACACCTTCTGACCGCGATGAACCGACACAAGGAATCGAACATGAAACCCAGACTCATCGGCCTCGCGGTCGCCGCGGCGCTCGCCCTGCCCCTTGCCGCCGGCACCGTGCACGCCAAGGCCACTGCGGACGAGATCGCACGCCTCGGCAAGGATCTCAACTGCATCGGCGCCGAGAAGGCAGGCAACGCCGACGGAAGCATCCCGGAATGGAGCGGCAAGTGGCTAGGCGTGCCGCCGCACGTCGACTTCAAGGGCACGGGCAATCACCCGATCGACCCCTATGCCGGCGAGAAGCCGCTGTTCGAGATCACCGCCGCGAACATGACTCAATATGCCGATCGCCTCTCCGACGGCCAGAAGGCCCTGTTCGCCAAGTATCCCGACACCTTCCGCATGCCGGTGTACCCGACTCATCGCGACTTCCGCTACCCGGACGCCGTGTGCGAGTCGACCAAGCGCAACGCCGCGGAAGCCGAGCTGATCGACGACGGCATGGGCGTGCATGCATACACGAACGGCGTGATGTTCCCGTTCCCCAAGAATGGCCTCGAGTTGCTCTGGAACATCACCGTCCCCTACCGCGCCTACACCGAGGAGCTGATCTCGGATAACGCCTACGTCATCGCCAACGGCAACATCAACTGGGGGCGGGTCAAATCGCGCAACATGGGACCTAGCCACAAACCGGGGATGATCGAGCCGGTCGGCGAGCGCGCGGCCTCCTGGTACCTGAACGAAACCCTGCTTCCCGAGCGCGACCGCGGCGAGGTCAACACCGGCGTCGAGTTCTACGACTACAAGAAGCAGCCGCGCCAGAGCTGGCGTTACGATCCGGGCACCCGCCGCGTCCGCCAGTCGCCGGGCTACGGTTTCGACATGTCCTTTCCCGGCACCGGGGGCTCGATCACGGTCGACGAGGTGCGGATCTGGAACGGCTCGCCCGAGCGCTACGACTGGAACATCCTCGGCAAGCGGGAGATCTACATCCCGTTCCATGCCTACCGCGTGCACTCGCCCGACATCAAGTACTCGGATCTCCTGATGAAGGGACACGCCAAACCCGACTACATGCGCTACGAACTGCGCCGGGTTTGGGTGCTCGAGGGCAAGCTGAAGGAGGGCTTCCGCCACTTGTACGGCAAGCGGGTCATGTACATCGACGCCGACACCATGTTCCCGGTCATGGCCGACAACTACGATGCCCGCGGCGCCATGTGGCGGACCTCGATGCTCAATCACTTCTACGCCTACGAGATGAACACCTGGCAGGCTGGCGCGGGCTTCTACCACGACCTGAACGCGGGAACCTATCTGGGTTTCAACCTGATCAACGAACAACCGAACGCCTACCGCTTGAACGAGAACAAGATCAGCGAGCGCGATTTCGGTCCCGAAGCGGCGCGTCGTATCGGACAGTAAGCCTGCGCGGTTCCACCCCCGGGCCATCGTCCGGGGGCACCTTCTCTCCCTTTTGACCTGTGTCCCCCAAGGGGTGCGCAGGTATTTTTTTGTCAGGCGCCGACATGCACGGTGGCCGGACACGCAGTCCGGCCCAAGAAAGGAAAAGGCCACCGCGATGCGGTGGCCTTTTCCTCTGGTCCGTGCGGGAGCGTCAGAGCAGCATGCCGACGCCCGCGCCGTGGCGGGTCGCTTCCGCCAGACGCCGGGGCACCCAGGCCGAGCCGGCCAGGAAGACGCGCGGAATGCCGGCCTCCGCCTGCAACTGGTAGTACAGGGCCGGCTGCTGGATCGCGCCGTACACCAGCACCACGGTGTCGAAGCCCTGCTCGTGGTAGGTCCGGTCGCCCCAGGACGACACGAACTCGAGCCCGTCCGGCCGCACCGCCTTCAGCACCCGGTTCGGATGGACCACCACCCCGCACTGCTCCATGCGCTTGAGCACCATGCCGATGGAGTAGCGCGCGACCTCGGTGGCGAGGTGGACCGACTTGTGGAACACCTCGACCTGCCTGCCTTGCGCGGCGAGATACTCGGCGACGCAGGGGGTCTGGTAGTAGTCCTCCTGGGACACGACCGCCACGCGCTTTCCGGTCTCGACCTTGCCAAGCAGCACATCCCAGCCCTGAACGACATGCGGCAGATCGATGCCGTCCACCTCGTCGGGCCGCCGCGGCAAGGCGCCGGTGGCCACGACCACTGCATCGGGACCGAGCGCCTCGATCATCGCCACATCGGCGCGGGTCTGCAGGCGCACCTCGACCCCAAGACGCTCGAGGGCGTTCTCCTCGAAATAGACCTGGTCCTCGAACGAGTCGCGCCCGGGGGCACGCGCGGCGATCAGCAACTGGCCGCCGAGGCGCTTGCCCTGTTCGAGAAGGGTCACCTTGTGGCCGCGCATGGCGGCGATCCTGGCGGCCTCGCAACCCGCCGCCCCGCCGCCGACCACCACCACATGCCCCGGCTGCGCCGCGGGGCGGAAGTGATCCCGCCAGTGCAGCTCGTTGCCGATCTCGGGGTTGATCGAACAGGTCGGTGCGTAGGGAATCGTCAGCGGTTCCGACGCCTCGTCGATGCAGCGCGTGCATGCGATGCAGCGGCGGATCTCGCTCAGGCGTCCTTCACGCGCCTTGTTGGCGAACTCGGGATCGGCGATGCCGGCCCTGACCATCCCCACCAGGTCGCAGAACCCGCCCTTCAGCAGCTCTTCGGCAAGTACCGGGTCGTTGATGCGACCGGTGAACAGGACGGCGATCTTGCGATCGAGCTCGGACATGTCGGAACGCGCAGCCTTGCCGAACTCGCGGTATTCGGCATGGGGATGGTAGGACGAGGGCACGTAGGACGGCGCCCCCCAGCAATGCCCCACGTCGAGGTCGACGAAATCGAGCAGGCCGGTCTCCGCGATGTAATAGAGCATCTCGCGCAGTTCGAGGTTGTCGTAACCACCATCACGCGACTCCTGCCCGTTGATCCGGATACCGACGGCAAGCCTGTCCCCCACTCGGGCGCGTACGCGGCGCAAGGCCTCGATCACGAAACGGACGCGCTCCCTCGGCCCCCCGCCCCACCGGTCGGTGCGGCGGTTCGTCACCGGAGACAGGAAGCTGTAGCCCACCGTCTCGTGCGCGCAGTGGATCTCCACCCCGTCCGCCCCGCTCTTCATCGCCGCCTCGGCAGCGTCGGCGTAGCCCTCGATCAGGAACTCGATCTCCTTATCGCCGAGCACGTGGGGGGTGTAGTCCTGCGCGCCGACGACCGGCACCGGCGACGGTGCCCACAGGGCGTTCAGATGCGTCAACTGGACCACCACGACCGAACCGCTGGCGTGGATTTCGTCCACGAAGCGCGTCCAGCCCTCGATGAACTCGGGATTCTGATAGGCCGCAAAGCGGCAGCCGAAGCCGCCGCGCAAGGACACCTCGTCCGGCGCGCCTTCGGGAAAGGGCAGATTCAGCAGCCACGTCTCGCTGCCGATCCAGCCCGTGCCCCCCTTGGCCTTCGCGCCGTGGTGGGCGATGAAGTGCTCGTCGATCAGCCCTGGGGCGCGCGACGAGTTGATCGTGTTCGTCGTTTCACAAATTCGATTGGGCACCCGCATCGGACCGATCTGCAGCGGCGAGAACAGGTGCTCGAACTTCACATTGCTCATGGATGTCTCCTTCGGTTTCCCCGGCACGGAAGGCGAGGCCATCCATGCCCGCCTTACGAGCGGCCTCAGGCCTCACCGGTCGGAACGAGCACCACGATCCCGAACGGACGATCGGTCTGCGACTGGAAATAGCCCCAGGTCGGGAACAGCGCCACGAGACGCGGCCAAAGCGCCTTGCGTTCCTCTTCGCTCGCCTGGTGGGCGACCGCCTTCATCCGTTTGCGATCGCACTGAACCCAGCACTGCGGATCGGCGGTCACGTTGAGGAACCAGGCCGGATGCTGGTCGTAACCCGCAAGCGAGGCCACCACCACCATGTTCTCTCCATCCTGGAGAAAGACCAGGGGCGTGGTCCGCTTCTCTCCGGATTTGCGACCGACCACGGTGAGCAGCAGCGTGGGCAGGCCGGACGGTGACCCCTTGCCGGTCGACCAGCCGTCCGGATTGGCGAGATAGCGCTCGACGTCGGCCTTCGCATCGCCGCGGATGCGTTCGAGCGAGGCCGTCGCAGCCTTGAGCCCTTCCCAGTCGGCATCGGACATGTAGTCCGGCTTCACCATCTTTTCCCGATCGTTTGTTGACATGATTCGACGCGCTCCAGCCAGTTTGAAGAAATGAGCCCAGCGCCCAGTCTAGTGAAGCGAGCGCTTGCACTCGCGGGGCCGGAATTTCGGATGCGGCCTTTGCGATGCCAATTCGGGACACCCTGCAAGGCGGCACGAGATGCGAAACCAGGCGGCGGATCAGCCTTCGAGACCGCGCATGTCCGACAGCGTCCTGCCCGTCCAGCCCTTGAAAGCCCTTCTGAAATTGCTGACGCTGCTATAGCCGAGCAGAAAGCCGATCTCCTTCGGTGTCAGCGTCGTATGTTTCAGATACTGGACGGCAAGATCCTGCCGGGTCTGGTCGAGGATCTGCTGGTAGCTCATGTCTTCCTCGACCAGGCGGCGGCGCAGCGTGCGTGCTCCCATCTTCAACTGCCGGGCCATCTCGTCGAGGGTCGGGAAATTGCCGGGATTGTTCATGAGGTAATTGCGGATGGATTCCGCCAGTACCGTCTTGTCCCGATTCTTGGCCGCAAGCAGTTCGCAATTGCGTGCGCACAGCTTGAACACCTCCTCGTTGGCGAGGCTGATCGGGTCCTGAAGCCGGTTGATGTCGAAAACCACCACGTTTCTCGGCTGATTGAAGTAGATGGGGCAGTTGAAGCGCCGGATGTAGCGCGAGATGTCCGCAGGCTGCGGATAGGTCAGGTGGAGCTCCAGCACGGGAAAGGCGCGATTCGTCAGCGACGAGGCAAGCTCGATGGTCTGGCTGACGAACTCCTCGATCCCGAAGCGGAGTACATCGGTCAGGCGGTGAACGTCCTGTATCTCGGAGAACCACCGCCCGTTGGCGATGTAGTTCCGCGAGGCGAAAACATGCTGCTCATTCAAATCCCGATAGCGGTCATAAAGTTCGCGCGACGCCTTCAGGGTTGGCGCACTGAGCGCGGCATAGCCGAGGATGCCCAGATCGCTGATCTTGAACTCCTGCCCGAGACTGATGCCCAGGTTCGGATCACCGGTGAGCGACAGCATGTTGAGGATGATCTGGCGATACTGGGGCGGCTTCGGGCGACCGTGGGGGTCGTCCAGGCGATCGATCCTCAGCCCCGTGCCCTCGAGCACCTGCTCGGCAGTGAACCCCCGGTGCTGCATGCGCTCAAGATAGAAATCGATCTTGCTCTTGGGCTTCAGGTCTCTCATGTTTCCCCTCCTGCGGACGATTGCAGGACCATCGCCCAACCATCCGCGTCGACATGGCCGCATTTGATCAAGCTCGGGCAGACGCCGCATCACCCGATCGAGTTAAATTCCCCTGCGGCCAATCGGGATTCATTTACGGACCCGTTCCAGCGCCGAGCTGGGGATCGCGGACCGCCCCGCCGCGCACCCGCTGTTAATGCATAGAGGTGATGCGGCCGATCGCCGGCGTGTGCGAGAGTGGTGCTCCACACGCGGGGTGAACGAAAATGAACGAGCGCCAGCTGATCACGAACGCCTTTGACGATGCACGCGCCCAAGGCGAGGCTGTGGCGCTCGCCAGCGTGGTCGCAGTCCGCGGCTCGGCCTACCGGCGCCCTGGCGCACGCATGCTCGTCACCGAGACCGGCCGGCGGACGGGGCAGGTGAGCGGCGGCTGCCTCGAACGCGACGTGATCCGGCAGGCAAGCACCGTCATGACGCACGGCGTCCCCGCCCTCAGGCTTTACGACTCGCTGGATGAGGACCTTGCCGAAGGTTTCGCGCTCGGCTGCAACGGTGCGGTGCTCGTCCTGATCGAGCCCGCCAGCGAAAACGTCGAGCACCTGATGCGTGTCCAGCAAGCCTGCCTCACCCACCGCCGCCGGGGAGCGATCGCCACCGTGTATGCGTGCCAGGATGGGGCGAGCGCACAACTCGGCGCACGCGTGTCGATGATCGAGGGCGAGACGCCCAGAACTTCGGGGATCGCCTCGGAATGGCTGGCCACCGCGCTCGCTCGCGCCGCTGCTCAAGCACTCGAGCGGGGCTGCGGCGGAGACTGGTCAGAGCAGACCGCGCACGGAAGCATCTCCGCCTTCATCGAGATCTTCACTCCGCCGCTCCAGGTCGTGATATTCGGGGCTGGCCACGACGTGGTGCCGCTGGTCTCCTTCGGCAACGCACTCGGCTGGCGCATGCAGGTGGTTGCTGCAACCGGCGGGTTCGGCGTGCGCGAGCGTTTCATGGCGGCGGATGCCGTCCATATCGGCTCGGCACGCGACGCGGTGGCCACCCTGCAACCCGACGGCGACAGCGTCGTCCTGTTGATGTCGCACAACTTCCCGCGCGACGTCGAGGCGTTCTGCGCACTGGCGCAGGTTCGGCCGCGCCTCATCGGACTGCTCGGGCCACACCACCGTGCACAGCGCCTGATCGAGGAAGCAGCGGCACGGGGAACACGCATCGACGATGCGCTGCGGGACAGCATCTTCGGCCCGGTCGGGCTGGACATCGGCGCCGAGACCCCCGCCGAGGTCGCACTCGCCATCAGCGCCGAAATCCAGGCCTTGATGCAGGGCCGTCATGGCGGGCATGCCCGCCTGCGCAATGGACCGCTGCACGCCGACGTCCTCACCGCAGGGGCGGACGCCAATGCGCTCGAAGGCCAGCCCGGCCTGCGCCTCTGCAGCCTCGAGCCGGTCTGACCGGCCCGGGCTCGCATGATCAATCCATCCGGGCGATCACCTCGTCGCCAAAGCGACGAATGGCATCGAGCTGGGCGAGCTTGTCGTCGGGACCGCAGCTCATGTCCCACGGGACCAGTCCGGCGTGCGTCAGGCCAAGGTCGCGCAGGCGGCGGAAATCGTCCAGCGTCCTCGCACTGAAATCGATACCGTGGATCTCGTAGTCGGCGCGGTCGAGCGTCCCATACTCGGCACGGAAGCCATTGAGCTGCGAAACCAGCGATCTCAGGGTCTCCAGGTCGGTATTCGCCGAGGCCCAGCCGTCACCGAGGCGCGCGGCGCGACGCAGGGCCGGCTTGCTGTGCCCGCCGACCAGGATCGGCACCGGGTGCTCTGGTACCGGGCGCATGCGCAGCGGACCGAAATCGAAGTGCCTGCCGTGATACTCGAAGAACTCGCCGCTCATGGCCGCACGCAGGATCTCGAGGCACTCGTCCATGATCTCGCCACGCTTGTCGAAGTTGACCCCGTTGTAGACGAAGTCCTCCTTCCACGGGCTGAGACCCGCGCCCAGGCTGATCCGCCCACCCGACATCACCGCAAGCGAGGTGAGCGACTTGGCCAGGATGAGAGGCTGACGGACCGGAACCTTGAGCACCCCGGGATAGAAGCGCAGGCGCGTGGTGACCGCCGCCATGGAGGCCATCGCCACGAATGGCTCGATGAACTCCGACTGCTCCAGGTAGCCACGGATCGCATCCGTGTCCGCATACGGGTAGTCGGATTCGGTTGCCTGGGGGTAGAACAGGCTGTCGGGCATGGACAGGCTGTCCCATCCCGCCTTTTCGGCCGCGCGGGCAATATCCATGTAGTGGCGATAGCTGGCGAAGCCGAGCTGCAGGACGAATTTCATCGGAATGCTCCAGTGGTGATGGCGGTGCGGCTTCGGCGCGGCATCTTCAATGCACGCGCCGCCCGTCGTTCAGCGTCGATCCGATTTCCATGCAGAAGCCGGAAAAGGTCGTGTCGGAGGTGCCGCCCCCCGTTGCCCGGACGATTCTGCGCAGTCCGCGGCCCGCGGGCATCATCAATAGGGATTAAGCATGAGGCTGGCGCTGAAAAAGGCCTTCAGCTCGGCTGCAACCCGTTCGGGCCGGTCATGCTGGACGTTGTGCCCGCTACCTGACACCTCGACCACGCTTACCCGCTCGAAGCAGGCGAGCCGTCGGAGATACTCCGGGTCGCTCGTTCCGAACTGCGCGCGCACCTCGCCTTCGTCGGCCACCAACAACAGCACCGGCGAACGCAGCTTGCGCCAGGCCGAATACCAGTCTTCCAGGTGGTAGACGCAGGGCGCCGGGAGGCGATGCCAGGGGTCGCAAGCCATCGCCACCCTGCCATCTTCAAGCGCTACGGTAAGGTGACGCGCCAGAAAGTGCGCTCGGGCCTGATCGAGCCGGGGATTCGTCTTGCGCAACCGGGCTGCGAAGGCCTCGACATCCGGGTAAGACCGGGCCGCGGGGACCTCTGCACCGGCCATCAGCCAGGCGCGCAACTGGTCGCTCGCGCCGATATCGGACGCAGGCGTGCGCCCGAGGAAGTCCATCAGCGCGAGACGCTCGACGCGCTCGGGGCGGGCCGCCGCGTAATTGCAGGCGATGTTCGCACCCATGCTGTGCCCGGCAAGCATCACGGGGCGGTGCGGCGCATAGTGCGACAGCAGGACATCGAGGTCGGCGTAGTGATCGACGAAGGCATAGGGGCGCCCCAGCCAGGTGCTCTGCCCATAGCCGCGAAGATCGGGCGCGATGATGTGAAAGGTGCTCGCGAGCCTGTCGGCGACGAACTGGAAGGTGATCGAGCAATCCATCCAGCCGTGCAGCATGAAGAGCACCGGCGCATCGGGCACCCCCCAGTGGCGGACATTGAGGCTCATCGCCCCCAGGGCCAGACGCTCGCAAGTCGAGGAAACGTGTGTCATGCCGCGAATCCTAGCGGCGCCCGACCGGCGCTCCTTCATCCAAGTGGGTGATGCGGGCCCGCCGCCCCCTTGTTAACGTGGCCCCAACATCGGACACAGGAAGAGGCGCTCACCATGGCCCTAGAGATCAAGGAAAGCTTCGAGGTCGCCGCACCCATCGACAAGGTCTGGGCGTTCATCAACGATCCAGAGAACGTGGTGGCCTGCATGCCCGGTGCCAGCCTCAAGGAAATCGTCGATGCGAACCAGTTCATCGGCACGGTCAAGCTCAAGATCGGCGCGGTCAGCGCTCAGTACCAGGGCACTATCACCTACGCCGATCGCGATGAAGCCGCGCATGTGGTCAAGATGCTCGCCGCCGGAAACGAGCGCGGAGGCGGAACCGTGAGCGGAACCATCCTTACCCGGCTGGAGCCGCTCGCCTCGGGCAGTTCGACGCGCATCGACTGTGAATCGAGCGTCGACCTCACAGGAAAGATCGTCCAGGTCGGTCGCGGCATGATCGAAGGCGTTTCTGCGCAAATCATCAAGAAATACGTGGGCAACGTGCGCGATCTCCTGGAAGCGCCCTCCGGCGAGGCGCCGGCCGGAGCGCTGGACGAGGGCGCGGACGCGGCCGCCGCACAGGCGTCGACCAGCACCCCGGCACCCCGCCCGGCCAAGGAAGACTCGATCAACGTGGTCGCGGTCGTGTTCAAGGTCATGATGGATCGCATCATCGGTTTCTTCCGGCGGCTGTTCGGCCACGCCTGATTCAGACTGGCCTGACACGATCAACCCACCATCGGAGCGGGTTCGATGCCTTCGACCTCAGGCTGTGCTTCTCTCACCGCAGGAAGACTCGCGGAGCTTGCCCTCGCGTCCGCCTACGCGAGCGCAATTTCACCACTGAACTCCCCCTCCTGCCTGCTCGTCGATCTGAGCGACGCCTGCAGCGCTGAAACGGCCGGACTGCAGCCACGCCTGAGGCAATGGCTTGCAGCGCAGGCTGGCCCGGTCATCGGGGTAGGTGGTTCGCCAGCCGCTCGCCAGGACCTCGGCGCAGCGTGCGATCTCGTCCTCGATGACGACAAGGGCTTGAGCACACTGCTGGACAACATCCACCAGGCGCCCGTCGCGGCGATGACGCTCGTGCAGGTCCTGCGTGCGACCGAGAAGATGCCCGCCACACAGGCACTCACGGTCGAATCGCTCGCCTACTCCACCCTGCAGTCCGGCGCGGACTTTCGCCGCTGGTCCGCGGCCAACCCGCCCGAACCGCAGCGGATCCCGGCCGACGACGGCCCACCGCTCCTCATCGAACGCCGCAACGGCACGCTGGAAATCCGGCTGAACCGTCCATCCAGCCGCAACGCAATGAGCATCGAGATGCGCGATGCGCTGGTCGAAGCATTCGAGCTTTCGGTCATCGACGACGGCATCAGGCAGATCGAGGTGAGCGGCCTTGGCGCCTGCTTCTGCACCGGTGGGGCGCTCGAGGAGTTCGGCACCGCCGCCGACCCGGCCACCGCCCACGCAGTTCGCAGCCTGCGCCTGCCGGCGGCCACCCTGCTGCGCAGCACAGCGGCGACCCGGTTTCACGTGCACGGCGCCTGCATCGGCTCGGGCATCGAGTTGCCCGCCTTCGCCCGCCACCTGAGCGCCAGCCCGGGCAGCTTCTTCCAGCTCCCCGAGATTCGCTTCGGCCTCATTCCCGGCGCAGGCGGCTGCGTCAGCATCCCGCGCCGGATCGGCCGGCAGCGCACGGCGTACCTGGCGCTCTCGGCGCGTCGCATCAATGCGGCCACCGCACTCGACTGGGGGCTGATCGACGAGATCACGCCGGCTGCGGCCCGCTAGGCGCGTGCTACGCAGAATGGATGATGCGACCGCGCGCGACCGTCAATCGGACATCGACCGCGGCGGCATCCGCAAATAGCTGTACAAGCGGACGGTCCAGCACACACAGGTCCGCGACGCCTCCGGCCTCCAGCCTGCGGCGGGCGCCGCCGGGGCGCAGCGGATCAGAACAGTAGAGATCGAGCACGGTGGCCGGCGCGAGCCGTTCGGCCGCGCCGAGCACGCGCCCCGCACGCGTCCGCCTGTCCAGTGCCGCCGCAATCGCCCGCCACGGGTCCGGGTCTCCATACGGGGCGTCGGACCCTGCGCCCACGGCGACACCGGCAGCAACGAAGCTCCCGGCACGGTAGAGCCCTTCCATCTCATCTGCCGGCAGCGAGGCGAGATAGGCATCACCACGCTCGAAGACGAAGTTCGGCTGGGTGACCACGCGCAGGCCCGCCTCCCTGACCAGATCGACCGCCTCCATGCTGGCCTGCGCCGCGTGCTCCAGACGGTCTCCAGCCCGCACGCCCGCCGCCTGCAGCGCGGTCACCGCAAGCATGAGCTCGACGAGCGTCACGCAATGCACGGCGACCGACCGGCCCGCATGGTGGCTGCGCTCGATCCGGTCGCACAGGACGTCGAAGGGCGGCAATGCCGCTTCGCGCAGATGGATCTTCGTCGCGCCGACGGACAGGCCGGGCACTGTCCAGGCCGGAGCGAGCGCTTCACTGCCCATCATCAACACGCTCTGCTGCAAGCGCCCTGCCGCGCGCTCCGCCGCGAAATGGCGAAACTCGGCCAGGCCATTTCCAGGGCTCGCATCGGTTACGCCCGTGATGCCCAGGCGGGCAAGTCGCCGGCTCGCTTCCCCCAGCGCCGGCATCGACGCGCCGAGCCGCTCCCGAACCCATGGATCGGCGCCGTACAGGCGCCCGGTCGGCACGCCGTCGACGCGCTCGAACGGGTCGCCGCCGCCCGCCTCATCCACACCGAGGCGCTGCAGGCCCAGCGAGTTGAAGATCCATAGCTGGCCGCTGCGGTGCTGGATACGGACCGGTCGCCCGGGCAGGACACGGTCCAGCCAGTATCGATCGATGTCACCCGCCACCGATTCGTGATAGCCGATGCCACGGATCCAGCCCTCCGAACCTGCGGCCCGCTCGGCAAGCGCCCCGGCGAGCGCCTGCGCGCAATCGACCTGCGGTGGCCCGCAAGGCACCGAGCCGATGGCTGCGGCGTAGGCGAGCAGGTGCAGGTGGTGGTCATGCACGCCGGGCAGCACCGCGCCCCCTGCGGCATCGAACACGATCTCGCCCGGCTCGGGGGCAAGGTCCGGGGCAAGTGCCACGATGTGCTCGCCGTCGGTGCGGAGCGCGACGTGTGCGTGCTCCGGCGTGTTCGCGTTGACGATCAGCATGCGAGCAGCTCGTCCAGGGCTGGGTTGTCAGCGCCGTGCGCGCGCGCAGGGCCGGCCAGGATGGGACGCTGCGGCCTGCAGTCGAGCAGCCCGCCCGCGACCGCCAAGCCCTGCCAGTGCCGCATGCGTGCATCGAGCGCGTCGTCGCCGGGCGTCTGCTCCCAGGCCGCACAGCATTCGACGACGTCACGCATGGCGAGCGAAACCAGGCTCCCTCCCCCCACGGCATGCGCGCACCAGGCGGCCAGCGCCGCATGCAGGCCGGTCAGCGGGTCGGCGATCGCATCCCCGCAGAAGACCCACTCCCCGGTGGCACGCGCAAGCACCGACGACAATCCGCCGCCCACACCAGCGTCGTCACCGAAGGCGACCCAGGCGGCGCCGGGTTCCTCACGACCATGGCCAGTGATGCTGATCCAGCTCAGGCCGGGATTGTCGGCGACCATCCCCTCGGCATCGATGCCGAGCTGGCGCAGTGCGCGTGGCCGGGAGGCCTCGATGACGATGTCGGCCGTCTCGATCAGGCGGCGCAGTCGGGCCACGCCGCCGGCGGACGAAAAATCGATCGCCACACAGGTCTTGCCGGCGTTGAGCAAGTCGAAGAAGTCCGCGTTGCCGGCGCGGGCGCCATCGGGGCGACGCGTGCTCTCGACCTTGATCACGCTGGCACCCAGCTGGCGCAGGATCTGCGCACAGAGCGGCCCCGCCCAGAGCGAGGACAGGTCGACCACCCGGGGAGCGCGCCGGCGCCGTGCACGGTCCGAGCGCACCCCGACAGGCTGCACACGACACCATGGGATGCCGTCCCGTAGCGGCACATCCGCGGCGGCGACCGGCAGGCCGAGCAGCCGCGCGCCCTCGAGCGCCGTCTCCACCGTCTGCGCGGCGACGGCCGAGGCAAGCTGCGCCCAGTCGGCGATCTCGCGCCCCCCCATCCATGCAGGCACAAGCTCCCAGTCTTCCGCGCGCGCGAGATTGACGGCGAGCATGCCATTCGCGGCCTGCAGCAGCCTGCAGCTTCCACCGGGAGAGCGGCGCCCCTGGCGGCGCAGGCCAAGCAGCGCGGCACGGTGGGCGAGCATGATGTCCGCCTGGCGCCACGCCGGCGGCAGTTGCGCCCCCAGCGCCGCAAGCGCCTTCAGCACACCGTTCGCGCATGCGCCCACTGGGGAAGGCAGCATCCTTCCAGGCTGTCGCGGCGCGCCGGTGAGCCACATCAGCCCACTGCGCGCCCAGGCCAGCGCCGGATGCAGGTCCGCCGGCCCCGGTTCGATGCATGTGCCGGCACCGAGCGCCGCGAGCAGATGCGCCGCGTAACGGGTCTCATACCCCTCCCCCGCGAGGGCGAAGCTGCGACCGGACAGCAGCGCCCCCGCGATCGAGCTGGAGGGCACTGCAAGTCCGGCATCCATGTGCGCGCAAGCGATCAGGTCGCGATGGAAAGCTCGTCGCGCAGCACCCTGCGCAGGATCTTGCCCATCTCGTTGTAGGGCAGCTGCTGACGGAAGCTGATCACGGCGGGCACGCGCGAGGAGCGCAGGCGCGCTCGCACCCAGTCGCGCAGTTCGGTCTCGCTGACCTTCGCATCGCCGTTCATGACCACCGCCGCCCCGACGGTCTCGCCCCATTCCGTATCGGGAACCGCCACCACCGCGACATCGGCGATCGCCGGATGCTGGCGCAGCACGTCCTCGATCTCTCCGGGAGAGATGTTCTCGCCACCGCGTACGATCACGTCGTCGGCCCTGCCGTCGAGATAGAGAAAGCCGTATCTGTCGACATAGCCACGGTCCCGGGTCGGGAACCAGCCGTCCGCATCGAGCAGACTGCCGATGCCCAGGTATTCGCCGGACACCTGCCCGCCACGCACGAATACGTCGCCCACCTCACCCGCCGGCAAGGATTTGCCATCGCCATCGCGGATCTCGATCTCGACCGTATCGATCGGGCGCCCCACGGAGTGCAGGCGCTTGCGCACCTCCGGATCGACGCTGAAGAAGCCGTCGCGGTGACCTTCGGGGTCGAGCAGCGCGATGGTGGAACTGGTCTCGGTGAGACCATAGGCGTTGGTGAAATCGACTTTGGGCCAGAGCTGCATGGCACGCTCGATCACCGGTGCAGGCATCTTGCCTCCCCCATAGGCGAGCGCGCGAAGCACCGGCAGCGCAGCATCCACGCCAGCGGTGTCGACGTACTCGATCACGCGGGCAAGCATCGTCGGGACGACGAAGGCGTTCGTCACCTTCTCCCGCTGACAGGTGTCGAGCCAGGCCTTGCCATCGAAATTCGGCAACTGCACCATGCGCCGGCAGGCGTACGTGGAACTCAAGACCGCCGAGATACCGGCGATGTGATAGGGAGGCACCGCGACCAGCGTGGCATCGTCATCCTGCGCCGCGCCGAACTCCACGGTGCCGAGGATGTAGCTCATCAGGTTCTCGTGGCGCAGGACAGCCGCCTTGGGCGCCCCCGTCGTCCCGCTGGTGAACAACTGCACCGCGACCGCGTCCGGCTCCGCAGGAACTGGATCGTCCGCCTGCACGTTCGCATCGAGCGCGTCGCGAAGGAAGGTCTCGCGGTCGACGACGGTGAAACCCTCCGGGATCTCCACGTCTTCCAGCAGGGCCGGATCGGCAATCAGCCAGGCGGGGGCGATCCGCGCCAGCAGCGCCTGGATCTCCGGCTTCGTCAGCCGGTAATTCATCGGCACGTATGGCAGCCCTGCGCAGGCCGCCGCATACAGGGCCACCGGCGCGGCAATGCTGTTGATGTCCAGGAAACCGACGTAACGGCAACCGCTCGCACGAATCTTCGCCCCCGCACGACGCGCGGCGTCGAGCATCTCGCCGTAGCGTATCGAGCGCTCAGCACAGGTCACCGCGACCCGTTCCGGATGGCATTCCGCCGCCATCTCCAGCGTCATCAGCACGTTCATCGGTTCAGTCCGACGACGGCAGGGCCTTCGCCTGCTTGACCACGAGCGCCTCACCGTCGATCGACAGGCCGCCCTTGCCGCCCTTGGTGCACAGGAACTCGAAGCGCTCTGCCGCATCGGTATAGCGCTTGCCCACCAGCGTCCCCTGGGCGAGCGCCGCATCCAGCGTCGCCCCTGCCGGTTTCTCGGCAGCCATCGCAAGCATTCCGGCGCCACCGCATTCGAGGCGGACATCGTCCGCAGCGGCCCGAACCACCATCACCTCGGTATCGCATACCGCACTCTTCAGTCGCGAACCCGCTTTCAACGTAGCCATTTCAGCTCCTCGAACGATCCAGGGTTGGTAAGACAGCGAACCTGCCGGACATCCGCCTGGAACGAAAAATCCAGCCGTCGCTGTCGATGAGCCGATTCTGTGCGATGCAAAGCGTGCGCAGCAACGCCTCCCATGGGCACTGACCTGAATTGCGCCCGAATAGGCCGAATCAGAACTTTGCGGCCATCCCGGCCCCTGCGGTTTTTTCTTATCTTGGCTGCGTGGCAGGGTCTTCCGCCCCCCGCCTCGGGCCAGCCATGTCGCACGCGATTGACCGCAATGCCGCGGCCGGCCTCACCCAATTCCGCAAACGAGCACGAGAGATGAGCATGAAGACACCTCCTCCCCTTTCCAGCCTTCGCGTGATCGAGAGCTCCATCCTCGGCCCGGCCGCGATCACCACCGCCCTCGCCGACCTGGGCGCCGACGTGATCAAGGTCGAATCACCCTCCGGCGACTACATCCGCGAAATGACGTGGCCGATCATCGAGGGGATTTCGCTGATGCACTACCACCTCAACCGCGGCAAGAAGAGCATCACGCTCGACCTCAAGCACGAAGCCGCCCGCGAGGTCTATCGCGAACTGGTGCGCGGCGCCGACGTCGTCATCGAGGCTTCCAAGCCCGGCGCGCTGGCCCGCTACGGACTCGGCTACGAGGATCTGCGCCAGATCAACCCGAAGATCGTGTTCTGCACCGTGTCGGGCTACGGCATGACCGGCCCCTACAAGGACATGCCCTCGCACGGAATCGCCTACGACACCTGGAGCGGGGTCGTGAAGCCGGCCTACGACGAGGAAGGCTTCTGCTACATACCCGAGCATGTCGGCATCGGCATCAACGCCGCGCCGCTGTTCGGCGGGCTCGCCGTACTCGCGGGCGTGATCCGCGCGCGCGAAACCGGCCAAGGCTGCTTCATGGAACTCGCGCAGAGCGACGCGGCTGCCGCATTCGACTGGTATCGCAGCGAGAGCCACATGGCCTATGCGCGCCCCGAGAACGTGGTGACCGGCAACAAGGCCGACAACTACGTGCGCCGCCCGGTCGCCACTGCGGGCATGAAGGAAGGCGTCCGCTATCAGCTCTATGACAGCGCCGACGGCCATGTGCTGTTCATGGCATCCGAGCAGGCATTCTGGAAGAACTTCTGCGCCGGCGTCGGCCGCATCGATCTTTTCGAGAAATGGCCGGGCTCGAAATACGCCGACCACGCGCGTGGCAATCGCGAGCTTCAGGCCATCCTGCGTGACATCTTCCGCTCGCGCACGACCCGGGAATGGCTTGATTTCGGCGTGGCGTTCAACACACCGATCGCCCCCGTCAATACGCCGGCAAACATCGTGGACGACCCCCAGTTCAAGGACCGCTTCCGCGTCCTGCCGCACGAACGGCACGGCGCCGACATGCTCGGCTTCCCGGTCAAGTTCATCGGCGAGCCGGAAGCCGACCCCGAACGGGCGCCGACCGTCGGCGAGCATACCGCCGCCGTGCTGAACGAGGTTCTCGGCTACGACGCCGCACGGGTCGCAGAACTGCGCCAGCGGGGCGCCCTCGGCTGAATGCGCGCGCTGCGTCATGCAATGAAACAGGAGCGGCCACATTCGATATCGCGAGCCCGGAGCGGGCACGAAGCGGCTGCTTAGAATCGACTCGACAAGACGGGCGCACGACATCCGCTGCGCCACATGTATCGAAACCGCACCCGGAGGCAATGACCCATGGACAGTCCCCTTCACACTCAACTCTGCGACAAGCTCGGCATCGAATACCCAGTCGTCGCCTTCACCCATTGCAAGGACGTCGCCGTCGCGGTGATCAACGCCGGTGGTTTCGCCGTGCTGGGCGAGGCCCTGCACACCCCGGACCAGATCGCGGCAGACATCAAGTGGATCCGCGAACGCATCGGCGGCAAGCCTTTCGGCATCGACCTCGTCCTGCCCTCCTCGGTGCCCGAGGAAAAGACCGTCGACGAACTTCTGGCGATGATTCCGCAGGAACAACGTGATTTCGAGCAACAGATCAAGCGCAAGTACAACGTCCCAGATCCCAAGGTGGCGCCGGACATTCACCATTGGGGAGGCCTGGATCAGAAGCGTGCGCTCGACCAGCTCGAGGTCATCTTCGACGAGCGGGTGCCGGTGTTCGCCTCCGGCCTGGGCTCACCCGCCTTCCTGCTCAAGCGCGCTCACGAGCTTGGCATGCAGGTGTGGGGCCTGGTCGGCAAGCCCCGGCAGGCCAAGCGCCAGATCGAGGCGGGCACCGACGTCATCATCGCCCAGGGCTACGACGCAGCAGGCCACACCGGCAACATCGGCACCTTCTCCATCGTGCCGCAGGTCGTGGACGCGGCGCGCGGTACCGGTGTCCCGGTGATCGCGGCCGGTGGCGTCACCACCGGCCGCCACCTGGCCGCGGCGCTCGCGCTCGGCGCCGACGGCGTGTGGACGGGTTCGCTGTGGCTGACCTCGCGCGAATCGGACGTCAACATGCCGCTCAAGGAGCGCCTGCTCGAAGCCGAAACCGAGGACACCATGTACTCGAACTGCATCTCGGGCTACACCATGCGCACGACGCGCTGCCCATGGCACGACGAATGGATGAGCGACGCCGCACCCGCCGTGCTCAAGCCGCCGCTGCAGATGATCCTGTCGTCCAACTACATCCAGGGCTCGCTGGACTATCAGCGCAAGGACCTGATGACCGAGGCGGCCGGCCAGGGTATCCACTACGTCAAGGAAATGAAGCCGGCACGCCAGATTCTTTCCGACATCGTCGAGGAGGCACTCGATGTCTTCGACCGCTTCTCTGCCTGAATCGTCCTTCCGCGCCGGATACGAGCCGGCTGTACACGACCTGGAGGCCGAATGCGACGGTGGCCGCCCGATCGAGGGCACCCACTTCGCCGGGCGGCAGTCCTTCACCGGCCGCCTGACCGGACACTACCGCGATTACGGCCCGTATCCATGGCGCTGGTACCTGCTCGGCTCGCTCACGCGCAAGCCCGACGGCTTCGTCCATGACGCGGTCTGGTGCGACGCGGAAAGCCTTTATCCGGTCTCCAACCCGGGGCGGACGATCGAACAACTTTGCAGAACGGAGTAAATGATGCGAATCGTGGTTTGCGTGAAGGAAGTGCTGGACCCTGCCGCGGTCAACAACTACGCCCTTTCAGGCGGCCTCAAGATGAGCGCCGACGGCCGTCACCCGGACGTCGCCGCCATCCCGCGGCTCATCAACGGCTATGACGAGCAGGCGCTCGAGGCAGCCTTGCGGCTGCGCGACGCAGGCGTGGATTGCCGCATCGTGGCGCTCACCATCGGCAGCGATGCGACGGCGATGCTAAAGCAATGCGCAGCACTGGGTGCCGACGAGATCGTCGCCATAGACCCGGGCGCCACCGCCCTGGACACCACTGGCGTCGCGAGGGTGCTGGCAGCCTGGATCCGCAGCAATGGCGGGGCCGACCTCGTGCTCTGCGGTCGCCAGGCCTCCGATGACGATCAGGGCGTGGTCCCGCTCGCCCTCGCCGAAACCCTTCGGCATGCGGTCACGACGCTCGCCAAGGACGTCAGCTTCGCCGACGGCCTGCTGACCGTCACGCGCGCGACCCCAGAAGGCGACGAGGTCGTGCGAGCTAATCTGCCGGCCGTGGTCACGGTCAGCAACGAACTCGGTGCCCCGCGCTTTCCCACGGCCAAGGCGAAGATGGCAGCGCGCAAGATGAATGCGGAAATCGTCCCGATCGACAGCCTCGGCATCGATGCCGCCGCGTTGACGCCGCAGATCGAACTGCAGCGCCAAGTCGTGCCTCAGGTCCAGGGCAACTGCGAGTTCATCACGGGCTCGCCCGCCGAGATCGCGCAGGCACTGATGGCACGCATCCGCGCAGCATGAGCATCGAGAATCTGGCAAGCGGCCGCCGCTGAACTCGGCCCGGCGCTTGCCAGAGCCTTTCTCAGGCCAGCGGCGCGACCCCGCTGAGCAGCAGGCGTACCAGCTCGGTCTGCCGCGTCACTCCCGTCTTCGCAAAGATCGCGCGCAGCTGGCATCGCGCGGTGTTCCGGCTGATGCTCAGCTGTTCGGAAGCCTCGTCCACGGTCATCCCTCCGAGCAGCTTGAGGGCGAGGGTGGACTCGGCGGGAGTCAGTCCGTAGAGCCGCTGCAGCACGCTCTGGGATGCCTGCGACTTCTGCTCCACATCGCGGATGATCACCACCACGGCCGGGCTTTCAGCAGAGTCGGACCACTCGGTCATTGGCGCAGCCTTGATCACGACCCCCAGGTTGGGGCGCCCCGACGGTCGCGTCAGAGACATGCCCGAGACAAGATGAGGCCGCGGAGACGTCTCGCCACTGACTGCATGCTCGATCATGCCCTGCAGTTCTCTGTTCTCGCCACCGAACGCGGCATGCAGGCGCCCGTTGATGACGCTCAGGCCATCTCGCTGACGCAGGATCTCCGTCGCCGCATCATTGCTGCGCAGGATCTTGCCGCACTTGTCCAGGATCACCGCCCCCACGGCGAGCCGTTCGAGCGTCCCGGCGTACAGTTGGCGCTCCGCCTCGGTCACATCGATCTGATTACGCAGCCTGACAGCGCAGCGAATGTGCGGTAGCAGGATCTGACAGGTCGCACGCTCGGCATCACCGAAGTTCTGGCTGCGCTGTGCACGGCTGACGCGGAATCGGCAACAGGGGTCGCCCCCATCCCCCAGGTCAGCGCCCAGGTAGTAACGGACCGCCAGCGGCGACAGGAACTCCTGATAGATTGCGCTGCGCAGCCACTCCTCTTCATTCACCACTTCCTCGACCGTCATTACCCGTCCCACCGGCAGATTGACGAAGGGATCGACCGCGTAGAAGAAGCTGTTGTAGGTCTCTGCGATCTCCGGCTTTGCCTCACCGGCGAAAACCACCTGCCAGGGGTGTTCGGGCGACGGCGGGCGCAGGATCATGGTCACGTAGTTGGCGTCCAGCCTCTCACGCAGCACTTCGAGGAACCCGCTCCATGGCGTCGGGTCAGCTGTGCCCTCGTAGACCATTCGCACAAGCCGGTCGTATTCAGCCAGCGTCAGGCCGGATTTCAGGAACAGGTCTTCGAAGTCGCTTCCAAAGATATCCACGCTTACGGGCTTCCTCTCGGTCACATCCTTTTCGCATGCAACGGGCAGAACCAAGTTGCGGCTGGGCAAACAAGCATTCAGCCGCAAGATGCAAAGGATTGGACTGTACCCCCGAGTCGCGGCGATCGTCTTTGACCTGCCGCAATAATGGGCGGTGTCCCGGGAAGTGGTGTAACAGCGTGTCGTCGCCCAGACCGGAGATGGGCGCCCAAGCTTCTAATTGAGTGCAAGGATGTCAGGCGCGAACGGAGCGACTGTGCATCGAGATCGCGCATTTCCAGCGAAAGCACTCGATTTACAACGAACTGGCCGATCTGGGCGATGAGTTCGAGCCGATCGATGCGCACCTGAAGCAGCTCCATTTCCTGCTACAGCGCGCACCCCATTTTCAGATGAAGGCCATGCCGCCATTCACCGCCAGGTTCTGGCCGGTTATGTAGACAGCATCCTCGCTTGCGAGGAAGGTAGCGACCCGCGCGATGTCATCGGGCTCGCCAACACGCCCGAGCGGGATCGTCTTGATCATCGCCTGCATCCATTCATCGGGGATGCCTGCAAGCATTGCCGTGTTGGTCGCACCAGGAACGATAGTGTTGACACGGATCCCACTCGCAGCCACTTCGCGCGCGATGCTGCGTGTCAACCCCATAACGCCAGCTTTGGTCGCGATGTAATGGACCGGCCCCTCGCCCGTGACGGCCCCCGTGCTCGAAATGTTGATGATCGCACCCTTGACGCCATGCTTCTGCATCAAACGCACACCCTCTCGACAGCAAAGGAAGGTCCCGGTCAGATTGACGCCGATCACCCTGTTCCAGTTGTCATCGGGAACGTCCGGAAAACTGTCCACGGCACCGATCCCCGCGGCATTGATGACAACATCCACGCGCCCGAAACGTGTCTCGACATCCGCAAAGGCCTTCCGGACCGCCTCCGCATCGGCAACGTTGCACGCAACGGCATGCCCACGATCGCCGAGGTCGGCGACGGTTTCGGCTGCCGCTTCGGCCTTGATGTCCGCTGCGACGACCTTCGCCCCCAACGCCGCAAAGCGCTGGCAGATTGCCTTGCCCATTCCCTGGGCTGCGCCCGTGACGAACACCACCTTGTCCGCATAATCCATTTTTTTCTCCGATTCGTCATAGCCTTCGGCGGAGCTCGCCGAACCTGAGCTCATCATCGCGCCCCCTCTCGGGCGCGGACATCGTCCACGGGGATTAAGGCGGAAGCACGGATTGTCATCTGAATAGACGATGCCAGTCTGCTTCTGCACGTTCGCCAGAAATCGCCTGAGCCGTGAACGCTCCTCGTAGTGGTGTCATCACGGACAGGGTAATGCGCGCCTCAAGGCGACATTCGTGATCGTCGCAGTCGCCCACCGTCTGAATCGCCCCAGGTTTCCTGGACACCCTGTTTCCTCACAATAAGGCTTCATGGAGGTGTTGATGGAAACGAAACAGGCGCAACAACGCTTCACCGAAAAGTTCAAGATCGAAGCGGTCAAGCAGGTGACTGACCAGGGACATCCGCTCGCCGAAGTGGCGGTGCGGCTCGGCGCGCCCTGATCGTTACCATGGATACATCCTGTTTTTAAGTGTCCCACCAAGCGATATCAAATTAACAGAGTCTTGTTTTATTTTAAAATTCTTATCGCTTTCTACGCTTGAAAAGCGTGTTCTGGATAATATCCCAACGTGGGTTCCACTCCCGCCCTCTCCGCCAATGAATACGAAAAAACCATTTACTTTCAAAGACTTTTTATTTTTCCCGTTCTGCGCTCTACATCAGGCTCTATAAGTCCGTAGAGCAACACCCCGGCCCTTTGGGTCGGGATCGGCACAAATCAGAGCCGATGCTGGCTCCGGCGGCGGCGATCAGGACGGACTTGCCGGCAAGCAATCGGTGACCGGGGACCGGCATCGTCAGAACTGACGGAGCCGCGAGCCATCGGCGCACCGCCATCGCGCGGCCAGGCCTGGGCGAGTCGATTGCCAGCCCCGGGGCAGGCGCTTATGCTCTGCCTCGACGCCTCCCCGACCCGCAAGATCGATGAAACTCACGGTCTATACCGACTACACCCTGCGCGTGCTGATGTACCTGAGCCTGCGCCATGAGAGCGGCGCGCTCACCACGATCGATGAGATCGCGACCGCGTACGACATCTCGCGCAGCCACCTGATGAAGATCGTGCATCAGATGGGCACGGCCGGCCTGCTCGAGACCGTCCGCGGGCGCAGTGGCGGCGTGCGCCTGGCGCGCGACCCCGCCGCGATCTCGATCGGCATGGTGGTGCGGATCGCCGAAGGCGATTTTTCGCTGGTCGAGTGCCTCGAGGTCGGCAAGGAGGATTGCTGCGCGATCTCGCCGGCCTGCAACCTCACCCGCGGGCTGCGCCGCGCGCTTGATGCCTTCATGCTCGAACTCGACAGAATGACGCTGCGCGACGCGGTCGCGGCGCCGAGCGTGGCGGCCTCGCTGCTCGGGATCGAAGACACTCAGCGGCGGGTCATTCCGCTCGTGCGCGCTTCCAGACCGGGTGCCAAACGTTCACCCGGCTGATTCGCCGGCGTGGCGACGACCCGGTGCAGCGCCAGGCCGGCAAGCACGAGCGCCAGGACGATCAGCCCCTTCCCGGTGATGGCCTGTTCATCGACGAGGTAGCTCACGCACAGGCGCTGTCCTTCGTCCTGGTACAACAGCCCGGCGGTGGCCAGCATCCAGGCCATGTTGCCGATGAAGAAGGCGGCGATCTCGGGTTCGCTTCGTCGCCAGCTCGCGCGCAGCAGCACACCGGAGAGCCACCAGGCGCCGTACTTTGCCCACTGCACACCGGTGTCGAGAAGACTGAGATCGAGCATCGCGGGGATCATCCACAGCGCGCCCACGCAGCTCGCGAACGCGAGCCCCAGCACGCCGCTGGCGTCGATGAGGCGTGGCAGCCCTGCGGGCAGGCGGTGGTGGGCGAGCACGGCGCCGGCGGCCCAGCCGCTGGCCAGAAGCAGCGGCAGCTCCACCAGCATGTGCAGCGCCATGCTGCCTTCGAGCAGCTGGCGAAGGGGCGCCAGCAGCAGCAGGAGCGGCAGCGCCGCCAGCAGCCGTGTCAGTGCCCGTCGGCCCCTGGTATTCATGGGTGTGCTGCGCCAGCGAGCGCCATCGCCCGCTCGAGCGCCTGCGGCCACCGCTCGAGATCGTAGATGCCCCTCACGGTGCCGCTCGCGTCGATCAGGTGGATCGCCCCGTTATGCACGAAGCCCCCCATCCCGTCCGGCACCGCGACCACGCCGAGGGAGCGCAGCAGCGCCTCCTGCGCCGCCGCATCGATCGGGGTGCCGATCTGCCACAGGTCGGGTTCCTGCCGGTGGGTGATGCCGTAGTCCCGCAAGGCGGCGGGCGAGTCGTGCGCACGGTCGAAGGCGATCGATACGAGACGGATCGGGCTTTCGGCGCCGAAACGCTCGCGCAGTGCGCGCTGCATGCGGGTGTATTCGGCGCCGAGTGCGCTGCATACGGTCGGGCAGCGGGTATAGATGAAGTCGACCAGGAAGACCTCGCCCACTTGTCCCGGCCAGGGCGTCGGCGCCGGTCCATGTGGACCTGAAAGCCGGACCGGGCGGGCAAGCAGACGGGCGCCCGCCGCGTCGTCGCGACGCAGCGCCTCGAAGGTCCAGTATTCGAAGCCGCGGGTGAGCTGGCCAACCAGGGCGACGAAGCCCACCAGCAGCCCCAGGGCGGCGAGCAGGGTTGCCACCAGCGCGCGGGCGCGCGCTCCGCCAGCGCTGCCGCGGACGCCCGGCACTATCCCCGCTCCACGATGACGCGTCCCTCTTCATCGGCGACGAACTTCGCCGGGCGGCTGAAGAAGCCGAGGAACAGGCTGCGCCCGATCATCCCGGCGATCTCGCGCAGCCGCGCGCGCGCGGTGGTCTCGAACCCGGCCGCAGTGTGGCGGTACCACAGCGTCATCCAGCGTGCGAAGTGCTCCGGTTCGACGCCCTTGAGCTGCATGTGGGTCGTGTACACGCTGCCGGAGAAGGTGCGCGTGTCGAGCATCATCGTCGACCAGAACTCGACCATGCGTCCGAGATGGGTGTCCCAGTGCTCGCCGATGGCCGCATCGAACACCGGGGCCAGCAAGGGGTCGCGGCGCACGTCGGCGTAGAAGGCATGCACCAGGCGGTGGAGATCGTCACGCGTCAAGGCGGCCGATGTGCGCGTGACGGAGGGGGTGGGCGGGCTGTTGGCGGTCATGTCAGTTCAGGGAAGCGTGGCGAGTTCCTCGCCACCGGAGAAGGGTTGCTTGCGGTCCGCGAGGCGGGCCCGCGCCGCGGCCACGACCTCGGCGTCGATCGCCGCAGCAGCGTTGCCCCAGGTGCTACGGATGTGGGTGAGCACCGCGGCGATCTCGGCATCTCCCAGCGAGCTGCCGAACCCGGGCATCGCGCCCTGGTAGACCGTGCCCTTGACCTCGATCGGGCCACTGACGCCGTGCAGCAGGATGGCGGCGAGCGTGTCGGGTTTGCCGAGCACCCATTCCGAACCGGCCAGGGGCGGGAACACGCCCGGCAGCCCCAGCCCGGTGGCCTGGTGGCAGGCGGCGCACATCGAGTTGTAGATGGCGCCGCCATCCACCTTGGCGCCGGCTGCCGGCTTGTCGCCCGCGAGCTCGGCCGCGCTGCGGCCGTCGCCCCAGGTCGCCGGCGTGTTGAGGTTCGAATGGGCGATGTAATCGACACCGAACGCGGCAAGCGCCACCGCGAGCGCGAGGACGAGCCAGGGGATGGGCGTGCGGCCCTCTTCCGGGTCGGGGTTCTCGCGGCGCTGCTGCGACAGGATTTCGGGCTTGTTCATTTGCGTCCTCTTCCGCTCAGTTCACGCTTGCCGGATCGACGACCGGATAACTGCGGTCGAGCGACTTCAGGTAGCTCACCAGATCGAGCGCCTCCGGACGTGCGACGACGACCTTGCCCGCCGGGGCGAAGTCGGGCGGCAGGGTCACCACGGTCTCGCCCTCCTCGGCCTTGTCGCGAACCTCGAACAGGAAGGGATAGGCGGGCATGATGCTGCCCGGCGCATAGGCGCGCGGCTGGTAGAGATGACCCAGATGCCACTGTTCGCTCGGCTGGCGAACGCCGATGTTCATCAGGTCCGGGCCGGTGCGCATCGTGCCGAGCAAGGGCGGGTCGTCATAGGCATAGTCGCCGGCCACCGTGGCCCGCCCCCAGGCGCGTTTGGCATCGGGCGCGAACGCCTGGGCGCGCGGCTGCTGAGAGTGGCAATACATGCATCCATGCTGAATGTATTCCGTGCGCCCACGCCGTTCGGCCGAGGTGTAGGGCTTGAGGCCTTCGACCGGCGGCGTGTCGCGGACCGTCACGTAGGGCAGCACGACCAGGGCGGCCGTGGCGACCGCCAGCGTGGTCAGGCCGCCGAGGATCAAGCGCGTTTCGCTGTGCATCAGATCGCTCCCGGTGCGGAAAGGTAGGCGGACGATTGCGCCGGGCGGCGCTCGCCGCCGATCAGCAGACGGACGAAGTGCGCGGCGAACACCACATGGCTGAGCGCCATCAGCGCACCGCCCACGCTGCGGCCCTGCAGGTAGGGCAGCGTGATCTGCACCGACTCCATGAACCCGCGGCTCTCGTCGAGCATCGCACTGCCCTGAAGCCAGCCGCCGATGGTCAGGGACACGAAATAGATCGCGATGCCGATCGCGGCCAGCCAGAAATGCAGGCTGATGAGCCGCGGCCAGGGCCAGTCGCGGCCGGTGACGCGTGGCACGACGAAATAGATGGCGCCGAAGAAGACCATCGTGACGAAGCCGTAGAGGCCGAGATGGGCGTGGGCCACCGTGTAGTGGGTGAAGTGGGTGATGACGTTGACGCTTCGCAGCGCCTCGAAGGAGCCCTGCACCGAGCTCGCCACGTACATCAGTCCGCCCAGGCAGATGAACTGCAGGGTTGGCGAATGGCGCAGCGCGGAGACGTGGCCCTTGAGCGTCAGATGCTGGTTCACCGTGAAGGCGACGACCGGCAGGATCATCATCATGCTCTGCACGATCGACAGGGTGACCAGCCAGGCAGGAACCGGGCCGCCGACGAGATGGTGCCCGCCGACCTGGCCGTAGAAGAAGGCGAGCCCCCAGAAGCCCACCAGCGACAGGTTGTAGGACTGAATCGGCCGGCCGATCAGCTTGGGCAGGAAGTAGTAGATCGAGGCCAGCGCGAGCGGCGTGTAGAACAGTCCGAGGACGTTGTGGCCGAACCACCAGTTCATCGTCGCCGCCTCCACGCCACGGTGGAGGCCGGGGAAATTGGCGACGAAGAACAGCACCGGAAACCAGAACAGCGCGCACCCCATGTACCAGACCGATACGTAGAGATGGGCGACCTTGCGCCTGAGCAGGGTGAGGATCAGCGGCAGGCCCACGAGGGCGCCGCCCGCGACGAACAGGATGTCGATCTGCCACGGGATCTCGAGCCACTCCATGCCGTCGCTGACGCCATAGGCGAGGCTGCCCAGCCCGGCCACCAGCGCCGCGTTCCACATCGCCCCGCCGAGCACCGCGTAGCGGCCGCCGACGAGCTCGGTCTTGAGGAGGCGTGGAATGATGAACAGCGCCGTGCCGAGACCGGCCATCGGTGCCCAGCCATAGGCCACGGCGTTGAGGTGCAGGGTGCGGATGCGGCCGAAGCTGAGCCAGGCCTCCGAAACCAGCCAGTCGGGCGCATGGAGCTTGATCGAGGCGGTGAGCCCCGCCGCCGAGGCCACGAGCAGCCAGACGAAGGCACAACAGTAGAAGAAGAACACCACCGGGGCGGTCGAGGCATCCGCCGCGGCACGATCGAGCAGTTCCTGGCTGTCGACCGTGCCGGCACCAGCCTCCAAAGCACGATTCGGCGTCAATGTTTCCGGATGACCGATCTCGCCGTGGGCGAAGATCACCTCGCTGCCATCGGCCCTGCGGCTCAACAGGCGGCTGCGCTGCGACCAGATGAAGAAACCTAGACCGACGAGCGAGAGCACGAAAGCCGACATCAGGATCGATAGGGTGTTCATGGAGGATTCGCCTGTAAAGCATGTGGCCCGGGACGCTCGAAACCTGCTATCGGCTCAGAAGATCATCTGCCCGACGCCCCAAGCAAGGACCGCCAGCGACGCACCTACCGCACCAGGGAGGAGTAGTCCGTACGCCTGTACGCAGTCTGAAAGATCTATTTACCGTATCTGTTTTAGACGAAATCTGCAAGACACATCGTAGAACGAATGACACTGGACCGAGTTGCATTCCCGATCGGTGAGTTTCGATTACGCAACTCGGAGATGCACTTCACGCCGCCTGCACACACGCAGCTCGGCCTGACGGAACCGCCCCCCGGCGACCGGCGATATTTTGCGAAACCGCGCCCTGCCTAATCTATAGGCAGGCGCCGCAAAAGCAGACCCGACGCGGGCTCGCCTCACTTATCCACAAGCCTGCTCACACCCCTGTCCCCATCTGTTGGGGACAAATCTCAGCCTCGACGCGAGGACTACGGCGACCTCGAGCCGTTCGTGCCGGCGCTCGGCACACGCCGTGTTAATGCCATTAACACGCGTACCGCCCCCATTCACAAAAGTCCTGCGCGCGTTAACAAGCCTTACCTATGATAGGGACGTGGTTTTGATACCGGGCCGGATCTTGGTCCGGCCGCCTGGGCGGTAGCGCGCGGAGCTCCCGATGCGCATTTCCTGTTCGGCATGTCTGTCAACACGGAGATTGAGACGTGAACAATCAAGCAAGCGGGCATTCCGCCCCCTCCGGAGCCGAGGCTCCCGGACGCAAGAGCGAGTGGCCCGGGTTCCTGCTGCTCGCCTTCGTCGGCCTGCCCGTCACGATGACGCTGGCGATCGCGGCCTACGGCTTCATCGTGTGGTTCCTGCAGATCCTGTTCTTCGGCCCCCCGTCCTGACCCTCTTAGCCAGGAAGCAAGGCTGCGCGGAAGCCCCGCCAGGCCGGGAATCAAAAAAAACGCAGGAGCGACACCATGAAAAAGTTACTTCGGTCCCTCAAGGACCTCTTCCTCAAGCCATCGGTCAGGATCGGCCTCGGCGTGCTGGTCACCGGCGGCTTCATCGCCGGCGTGCTCGCCTGGCAGGGCTTCAACACCGCCATGGAAGCCACCAACAAGGAAGAGTTCTGCATCAGCTGCCACACGATGCACGACAACCTTCTCCCCGAGCTGCAGAAGACCGTGCACTGGAACAACCGCACGGGCGTGCGCGCCCGCTGCCCCGACTGCCACGTGCCGCACGACTTCACCGACAAGATCGCCCGCAAGATGCAGGCCAGTCGTGAGGTGTTCGGCCATCTGGTCGGCACCATCGGCACCCGCGAGAAGTTCAAGGAGCACCGCATCGTGCTCGCGCAGCGCGAATGGGCCCGTTTCTCGGCCAACGGCTCGAAGGAATGCCGCGCCTGTCATGACTACAAGGACATGAACTTCGACAAGATGCGGCCGGCCTCGCAAGTGGCGATGCGCAAGGCCGCCGAGCGCAACCAGAGCTGCGTCGATTGCCACAAGGGCATTGCCCACCAGCTGCCCGAGATGAAGGGCGCGCGCAACCCGGCCTTCGACACCCTGGTGTCGTCCGCCTCCGGGCAGAGCGTGGATACCGGCAAGGATTACTTCCTGGTGGTGCCGCAGGAGCTGTACGCCGACGAAGGCCTGACCAAGCGCATCGGCTCGGTCGAGGTCGCCACCCAGGTCAAGGTGCTCGAGACCAAGGGCGACGCGCAGCGCGTGGAACTGGCGCTGTGGCGCAAGAACAAGGGCTACGGCCGCGTCTGGTACAGCCACTTCGGACTCAACATCACCAGCGCCACCTTCGACAAGGACGTCGCCCAGGACACGAGCTTCGTGAAGGTGCTCGACACCAGGGAAGACCCGATGACCGGTCTCGAATGGCAGCAGGTCACCGCCACCGCGTGGATGCGCAAGGGCAGCGTGCTCGACAGCGTCGAACCGGTGTGGTCGATCGCCCGCGCCAGCTACAGCGGCAGCTGCAGCGTGTGCCACCGCCAGCCCGAGGAAGCGCACTTCGACGCCAACACCTGGCCGGGCCTGTTCGGCGGCATGGTCGGCTTCACCAGCATGGATGACGACACCGCCCGCGTGGTGCTCAAGTACCTCCAGACCCATTCGTCCGATTTCAGCAAGTCGCATGGCGCCGGTTCGCCGGATTCCGCCCTGCAGACCGCGCGTCCCTGATCAGGAGTTGAACACCATGAACTACTCTCGGCGAGGTTTCCTCAAGGCCATGGCGGCGATGTCGGGCAGCGCGCTGGTCGCGCCCGGCCTGCTCACCAGCCGGTCCGCGCTGGCGGCCGGCGAGACGGCGGCGGTCGGCGACGACATCACCACGTGGAAGATTTCCGGCTCGCACTTCGGCGCCATCCGCGCCAAGGTGGTCGGCGACCGCGTGGTCGACATCCGTCCCTTCGAGCACGACAAGCACCCGACGGAGATGATCAAGGGCCTGCTCGGCATGATCTACAGCCCGTCCCGCGTGCGCTACCCGATGGTTCGCCTGGACTGGTACCGCAAGCGCCACCTCAGCGACACCAGCCAGCGCGGCGACAACCGCTTCGTGCGGGTGAGCTGGGACGAGGCGCTCGACCTGTTCTACGAAGAACTCGAGCGCATCCAGAAGGACTACGGCCCGTGGGCGCTGCACACCGGCAACGTGGGCTGGCGCTCGGTCGGCCAGATGCATAGCTGCGGCAACCACATGGTGCGCGGCGTCGGCATGCACGGTCGCAGCGTCGGCACCATCGGCGACTACTCGACCGGCGCCGGACAGATGATCCTGCCCTACGTGCTGGGCTCGACCGAGGTCTACTCGCAGGGCACGTCCTGGGACGTGATCCTGCAGGAGAGCAAGCTGGTCGTGTTCTGGGCCAACGACCCGGTCAAGAACCTGCAGGTGGGCTGGAACACCGAAACCCACGAGTCCTACGCCTACTTCGAGCAGCTCAAGCAGAAGGTCGCCGACAAGGCTATCCAGGTGATCTGCATCGACCCGGTCAAGAGCAAGACGCTCAACTACCTCGGCGGCGCCGAGCACCAGTACATCAACCCGATGACCGACGTGCCGCTGATGCTCGCCATCGCGCACACGCTGGTGAAGGAAGGCCTGCACGACCAGAAGTTCCTCGACACCTACACGCTGGGTTTCGACCAGTTCCTGCCCTACCTCGAAGGCAAGACCGAGGACAAGGTCGAGAAGACGCCCGAATGGGCGGAGAAGATCTGCGGCGTGCCCGCCGATCGCATCCGCGAGCTCGCCCGCCTGATGGCCAAGCATCGCACCCAGCTCATCTTCGGCTGGGCGGTGCAGCGCCAGCAGCACGGCGAGCAGCCCTACTGGATGGGCGCGGTGCTGGCCGCCATGCTCGGCCAGATCGGCCTGCCCGGTGGCGGCATCAGCTATGCGCACCACTACAGCTCGGTGGGGGTGTCCTCGTCGGGCGCGGCCATGCCCGGCGCCTTCCCGCTCAACCTCGACCCCGGCCGCAAGCCCAAGCACGACAACACCGACTACAAGGGCTACAGCGCCGTGGTGCCGGTCGCGCGCGTCATCGACGCCCTGCTCGAGCCAGGCAAGGAGATCGACTTCAACGGCGGCAAGGTCAAGCTGCCGCCCTACAAGATGGCGATCTTCAGCGGCTGCAACCAGTGGCACCGCCAGCCCCAGCGCAACCGCATGAAGGAAGCCTGGCAGAAGCTCGAGACCGTGGTCGCCATCGACTACAACTGGACCGCCACCTGCCGCTTCGCCGACATCGTGCTGCCGGCGTGCACGCCCTTCGAGCGCAACGACCTCGACGGCTACGGCTCGTACAGCAACCGCGGCATCATCGCGATGCAAAAGCTCATCGACCCGCTGTTCCACTCGCGCCCCGACTTCGAGATCTTCCGCGGCCTCACCCGGCGCTTCGACCGCGACGCCGAATACACCCGCGGCATGGACGAGATGCAGTGGGTGGAGAAGATCTACGAGGACTGCCGCAAGGAGAACGGCCTCAAGGACATCGCCATGCCCCCGTTCGCCGAGTTCTGGAAGAAGGGCTACGTGCTCTTCCCCGAAGGCAAGCCCTGGGTGCGCCATGCCGATTTCCGCGACGACGCCGAGGTCAACGCGCTCGGCACGCCGTCGGGCTTCATCGAGATCTTCAGCCGCAAGATCGACCGCTACGGCTACGCCGACTGCAAGGGCCACCCGGTGTGGATGGAGAAGACCGAACGCTCGCACGGCGGCCCCGGCTCCGACCGCTTCCCGCTGTGGCTGCAATCGGTGCACCCGGACAAGCGCCTGCACTCGCAGCTGTGCGAATCCGAGCCGCTGCGCGAGACCTACGCCATCGCCGGGCGCGAGCCGGTGTTCATCGGCCCCGAGGACGCCGCCGCACGCGGCATCAAGCATGGCGACCTGGTGCGGGTGTTCAACGACCGCGGCCAGTTGCTGGCCGGCGCGCACGTGTCGGACAACTTCCCGCGCGGTGTGGTGCGTATCCAGGAAGGCGCCTGGTACGGACCGACCGGACCGGAGATCGGCGCGCTCGATACCTACGGCGACCCCAACACGCTGACGCTCGACATCGGCACCTCCAGCCTGGCGCAAGCCACCAGCGCCAACACCTGCCTGGTGCAGATCGAGAAGTTCGTCGGCACGCCGCCGAAGGTCACCTCCTTCGGCGGACCGGTCGAGGTCGATCCGGAAGGGCGGGAGGTGAAGGCGTGATGGAGACGAATGCGCAAGCCGCGGGGGCCGCGGCGCTCTCCCCCGCGGAGTGGCGGTTCGCGAGCACCCGGCGCGCCGGGCTCTACGCCTGGTTCTCCCGGCTGTATGCGCAGGAAGTGTCCGAGAACCTGTATCGCAGCCACTTCGCGGACGGGGGCTTCGCCCCCTTCGCGGGGCTGGCCGAACTCGGCCTCGACGCCGAGGTGCAGCGCCTCGACGCGGCGCTCGCCGCCCTTCGCGCCGAGCAACTGCCGCGCCTGGAGCTGGCCGCGGATTACGCCCAGCTCTTCCTGCTCGACGGCAAGACCAGCGCCCTGCCCTACGCCTCGGCCTACGAAGGCAAGGACGCCGGCTCGCCGCTCTACGGCGCCGCCGAGGCGCGCATGCGCGGATTCCTGGCCGAACGAAACCTCGCGATCCAGGCCGACTTCCGCGAACCCGCCGACCACCTCGCCGTGCCGCTGGCCTTGCTGGCCGAGTTGGCGGAAAAGGACGCGACCCGCGACGACATCGCCCAAGCCGCCGCTGCCCAGGCCGGCTTCCTGCGCACGGCCGTACTCGACTGGCTGCCGCACTTCGTCGCGCGCTGCCAGCAGGCACGCCCGCGCTTCGATGTCTACCCGGCGCTCGCCGCTCTGCTGCTGGGCTTCGCGCGCGCCGACCTGCTGTTTCTCGGCGACCTTGCGTGCGAAGAAGGCGGGATCACGCAGAACGTGGAAGCCCCGCGAGCCTGAACCGGACGGATCGACGGGAGGAATCTCCCCGATCCTCCCGCCGGTCCGCCGCTGCCCTTGTAAATGAAGTGGGCGGGCGCACCCGCTCCACCCACTCCACCCATTCGTCGTGAAACTGTATAAAATATCAGTCCTCTCAGGAAGACTGAAGATGACTCACGACCAGATGACCCTGTTCGCGGCCCCGGCCGCGCGACCCGAGTCGCCGCCCGCGCGTCACAAGCCAGCCCGCAAACCCGACCGCACATGGACGAGCCCCCGAGCGGAACCGGTGGCCACGCCGCTCGCCTTGCCACTGAACACCCCGGTGTGCGAACTGCCCGACACGATGGCCAGTTCCGCCGCCCGCGCCAGTCTCGGTGACACGCGCGCCGACACCCTGCCGGTAGAATCCTCGATCCCCCTCTTCGAAGCCGCGCCACCGATGCCCCGACAGCACGACACGACCGCCCTTGCCCCCGCCCCTGATCCCGCCCTCGACGACGCCCCCGCCGTCCTCCGCTCCGATCGCCTGTGGCAGCTCGACGGCTGGACCGCGCGCGTGATCAAGAACGAGGACGACGACGGCTGGGCGGTGGAAATGCTCAAGGACGGCGAAGCCGAACCCGCGCTGGTGGGTCCGTGGACCATGGGCCGCGACAAGAAGAACCCCAAGCCGCTCGACCAGGCGGCCTTCAACACGCTGGTGAAGACCGCGTCCGAAGTCCTGCAGCGCCACGCCCAGCAGGCGCACGCCATGCTGCACAAGTCGCTGACCGTGTTCGCACTCGACGCGCAATGGGAGATCCGCCTCGACATCACGCCCGACGACTACGAGCCCTATGCGACCCTGAGCGCATTCGACGACGCCGGCGACGAGGTGGCGCAGCTGCGGGTGGCACCGGATTTCCGCCTCAACACCGCAAGCGCGACCGCCTGGATCGTCGGCGGCTTCGCCCGCCCCGGGGACAGGGAGGCGTTCGACTTCTGAAGCCACGCCCGATACGCTTCCACATCGGCCGCGCCACACGGGCGCAGTCCCCACAGGGAGAGCGCCTTGAACCGGGAAACCTTCGTCTGGTTCAGGCCTTGGCCAGCATGTCTCCCCAAGCCTCGATCGGCATCGGCCTGCCGAAGCGGTAGCCCTGATAGAAGGCACAGCCGTTGCGACTCAGGAACTCGCTCTGCGCGGGCGTTTCCACCCCTTCGGCGACGATCCCGAGACCGAGCGCACGCCCCATCGACAGGATCGCGAGCACGATGGCGGCACTGCCTTCGTCTTCGGTCATGTCGCGCACGAAGGACTGATCGATCTTGAGCTGGGCGAACGGCAGGCGCTTCAGATAGGACAGCGACGAATAGCCCGTACCGAAATCGTCCAGGGCGAACTGGATGCCGACCGCGCGGAGCTCGTTCATGCGCACCACGGTATCGTCCAGGTTGTTGAGAATCGCGCTTTCCGTGAGTTCGAGCTTCAGGCGCGATGGATCGATCCCCTCTGCCATGACGATCTGCTTCACGCTGGCGCCGAAATCGGCCTGATGGAACTGCCTTGGGCTGACGTTGACCGCGATCGTCAGATGCCGAGTCCGTTCGTCCGCCTGCCAGCACGCGAGCTGCGCACACGCAGTGCGCAGCACCCAGAGGCCGAGCGGCACGATCAAGCCGGTGTCCTCGGCGAGCGGAATGAACTCCGCCGGCGACACCATGCTCCCATCGGCAAGCGGCCAGCGGACGAGCGCTTCGGCACCGACCAGCCTGCCGTCGCGGTCGACCTGTGGCTGGTAGAACACACGCAAGGCCCCGGCCTCGATCGCTTCGTGCAGGCCGGCCTCCATGCGCATGCGCGCGTCGGCCACCGCCTGCATGTCCGGACTGAAGAAGCGGACATTGCCCCGACCGTCCTGCTTCGCGCGGTACAGCGCGACCTCCGCCTGCTTGAGCAGGCTCTCGAGCGTGCTCTCCTTGTCGTAGAACAGACTGATGCCGCAACTGAGCGTCACGTAATGCATGTCGCCGTCGCTGTCACCCAGCCGATAGGGCTGCTGCAACGCGCCCCGCACCTGGCGCACGATCTGCTCGGCGCGGGCAAGCGCCTCCTCCTCGGAATTGCCCACGAACGCGACCAGGATCGCGAAGTCATCGTCGCCATGGCGCGCGACCGTGTCGTCCTCGCGCACACTGGCCCGCAGGCGCTCTGCGACGGCGCGCAGCAGACGGTCGCCTGTCGCGTGGCCCAGGGTGTCGTTCAGGGACTGGAAACGGTCGATGTCGAGCAGCATCAGCAGGCCGTAAGTCTCGCTCCGGCCGGTGCTCCGAATGGCCTGCGCGATGCGGTCGTGAAGCAGCGCCCTGTTCGGAAGTTCGGTGAGCGCGTCGTAATAGGCGAGTCGATGGAGCAGCGCCTCGGACTCCTTGCGCTCGGTGATGTCTTCCTTGACGGCCACGAAGTGGGTGACCACACCCGCCTCATCCTTGATCGGCGCGATCGTCGCCAGCTCGAGGTAGGTCGAACCGTCCTTGCGCGTGTTGCGGAACTCGCCACGCCAGACCTCGCCGCGGCTGAGACAGGCCCACATTTCGGTGTAGGTCTCCGTCGGCGTCAGCCCCTTGTTCAGCACGCGCGGGTTCTGACCGATGACTTCCTCGGGGCTGTAGCCGGTCGTGGCCAGGAACGCGTCATTGACGTAGAGGATGTGCGCCGTGGTGTCGGTGATCACGACCGATTCCGGGCTCTGTTCGATCGCCATGGACAGCTGCCGCAACTTCGTGTTGCGCTGCTCGATCTCCGCAGCCATGTGATCGATCCCGCGGGCAAGCTCGTCGAGCTCGCCGATCCCGACCTGCCGGCCGATACGCGCATCGAGACGGCCGGCGGCAATGCGGGCGACGACGTCGCGCACGGACTCCGCCCACACTTCGATCAGGCGGAAGACGTAGCCCCGCGCCAGCAAGGCGGAGAGCAGTGCAATCGCGACGATCACGATCAGCGAAAATTGCAGGCGGCGATCGACCGCATTCATCGAGCGCTCGAGCGGAGCCCCGATGACCAGGAAATTGCTGCTGAGCGCCTGCCCTGGGGCGAGAACGCCATAGAGGCGTTGCTCACCATCGGATCCGGGAGCCTGCAGGACCCCTGCGCCCTTTTCCGCCACCAATGGCAGGTTCGCAAGGAGCGCGGCCGGCGGTTCCGGCTCCCCCCAGGGCATCCTCTTCGGGTAGTGGGCCTGCACATGCCCGTCGGTACTGATCACACCGACTTCCCAACCGGCAGGCAGTCGGAAGCTCTCGATCACACGATGAAGCCAGTCCAGCGTGATCGAGGCGAAAAGCACGGCACGCACTTCGCCTGCTGGCCCGGTGACCTGATAGCCGAAGAGGATCCTCGGCTCACCCGAGATCAGTCCTCGCCCGAACTCGCCCGGCGACAATCCTCCATCCTGAATGGCGCGTCTGAACCAATTTCGGTCCGCCACGTTCACCGGACCCGGCATGGGCCGAGCACTGCAGAACACCGTACCGTCGGGAAGGGCCGCGCCGATGTTGGCAAAGTACTCCAGAGATCCGAGCATGCGCCCGGCAATGCCCGAACACTCGCCGGCATCCAGATTCCGAAGGTCATCGGACTGGGCGATGATCCGCAGGATGCTCTCGACGGCCTTGCGCGCGGATTGCGCCTGATGGCCCACGTCGGCCAGACGACTCCTGACTGTGGCCTCGATGTCGGCAATCGCCTGCTCACGACGGTCCTGATGCTCGAACAGGACATAAGCGAGGAGCGGGATCACGGCAATCAGGATCGTGACCCACAGCCGCAAATTGAGTGAGTTCCGGGTCATCAGCCGCGCCGGTGAGATTGCGTTGTCATGGTTTCTGTCATGGGACCATCAGCTTGCTCGAAACCCGGCGAGTCGCTCAGCGGACTGCGCCCCGAGCCCGTCCGTCTGATCGCCTCACGGCGCATGGGCCCTGGCTCCCATGGTTTCCGGGAGCCGGATTATGTTCGAAAGTCCCCACGATGTATGTGACTTGCTACCCCCTGCCTCGCGTTTGCCACCTGCCGGGCCAAGAACACCGCCCAGACTCCACGCTCGGGCGCCGGCAAATTCGCCCGCGCAAGCGAGCTCATCCGGGCAAGGCCCCTGCAAGCAGCGCCTGCAACTCGCGCGCAAGGCCTTAAAATGGCGCCCCGACCTTCAATCTGACCGAGCATGTCGCCCAGCCCCGATACGAACACCGCCAGCCTGCTTGTCGTCGATGACGACCTGGTCACCCAGGCGCGCCTGAAAGCCTATTTCTCGCAGGAAGGCTATCGCGTGCTGCTGGCGGAGGACGGCGAGGCGTTCTGGCGTCAGCTCGAGAAGGCCGCGGTCGATCTGGTCCTGCTCGACATCAACCTGCCCGGGCAGGACGGCCTGTCGCTGGCGCGCGAGCTGCGGGCGCGCGATCCGGCGATCGGCATCATCCTGCTCACCAGCCGCAACGACGACATCGACAAGATCGTCGGCCTCGAGGTGGGCGCGGACGATTACGTCACCAAGCCCTTCAATCCGCGCGAACTGCTGGCGCGGGTCAAGAGCCTGCTGCGGCGCACGGGCGGGCGGCATGACGAGGACGAAGAGATCTTCCGCTTCGCAGGCTGGACGCTGAATCTCCCCCGCCGCCGGCTGTGCGACCCGCAGGGCGCCGACATCGCGCTGACGCGCGGCGAGTTCGAGGCGCTCGCCCTGCTGGTGCGCCACGCCGGCGAGGTGATCAACCGCGACCGCCTGTCGCGCGCCATCAGCGGCCACGACTGGTCGCCCCAGGACCGCACGGTGGACGTGCTGGTGCGTCGCCTGCGGACCAAGCTCGACGGCGCGGACAAGCCCGACTCGCTGATCTCCACGGTGCGCGGAGAAGGCTACCGGCTGGCGGTCGACGCCGAACGCGCCCGCGGCTGAGGCCCTGCGGCGCACCGTCCGCCCTCCGCGATCGCGTGCCGCAGCCGTCTGCCCGAGCCGGCCTCAGGCCTCGCCCGAACCGCCACGGCCGAGCGCCGCGTCGAGCGCATCCAGCGTGCGCGCATGCACCTGCGCCAGCGCACGCACGCGATCGACCAGCACTCCATCGACCTCGATCTGCGCGATCTCCTGCTCCACCCCTGCCGCGCATTCACCCAGCCGCTGCAGCCCGAGGTTGAACGCGGCGCCGCGCAGCTTGTGCGCCAGGCGCGCGCATTGCTCGCCATCGCCCGCCTCGGCCGCGGCCACCAGCGCAGCGACCAGGGTCTCCCCCTGGGTGCGGAAGACCTCGGCGATGCCCTCGAGCACCTCGCGGCCGAGCGCCGCTTCCTCTGCGCGCAGGAAGTCGCGGTCGACCCACGGCACAGGCTCCGCCGTTCCGCCCTCCACCCCTCCGCCTTCCGCCGCCGGCTCGCCGTCGAGCGCCTTCCCTAGCGCCCCTGCTGCTGCCCGTGCCGCCAACTCCTCGGCACTCTCCCCGCCAACCGCAGCGGACGAACCGCCGGCGAGCAGGCCTGCCAGCACCGCACGCAGCCGCGCGAGCGTGAGCGGCTTCGACAGGAAGGCACCGAAGCCGGCGGCGAGCAGGCCATCGACCCGGTGCGCCGGCACGTGTGCCGACATCAGCACCGCCGGCGTGTCGGCATGCCGCGGCAAGGCGCGCATGCGCGCCAGCATCTCGCGTCCGTCGCCATCGGGCAGGTTCATGTCGACGAGGGCGATGTCGACCGCCTGTGCGCCGAGCACATGCAGCGCGCCCTGGATGTTGACGACGCACAGCGGATGCTGGCCGAGCGCCTCCAGAAAGCGCGCGACCACCATGCGATTGACCTCGTCGTCCTCCACCACCAGCACCCGGTACCCGGGCGCGAGCGCCGCGGCCGCGTCCTCGCCCGCCGCGCCGGGTTGCGCCGCGGGCTGTGCCGGCGCCGGCGGAAGCAGCAGCTCGAAGCTGACCGTCGTGCCCTGCCCGGGCGCGCTGACGAGCCCGATGTCCCCGCCCATGGCCCTGACCAGGCGCCGGCACACGGCCAGCCCGAGCCCCGTTCCCGCGTGATGGCGGCCGCTGTCGCGCACCTGCACGAAGGGTTCGAACACCTCCGCCTGGCGCGCCGGATCGATGCCGATGCCGTGATCCTCGACCGCGAAGCGCACCGCATCCGGGCGCTCGCTGCGGCCGACACGCACGGTCACCGCGCCCTCGTCGCTGAACTTGATCGCGTTGCCGACGAGGTTGAGCAGGATCTGGCTGAGCTTGCGGCGGTCGCCGAGCACCGCGTCCGCCAGCCCCGGATCGACGTCCGCAACCAGCGCCAGCCCGCGCGCTGCGGCACGCGTGCCCTGCACCGCGAACACGTCGCCCACCGTCTCGCGCAGGCTGAACGCCAGCGTGTCCAGATGCACGCCGCCGGCCTCGATGCGGGCGAAGTCGAGCATGTCCTCCAGCAGCTCGAGCAGCAGCGTGGCGGCGGAGCGCATCTGCACCAGGTAGTGCGCGCGCTCGGTCGCCGGCGGCGCGGCCTCGAGCAGCTCGAGCAGGCCGAGGATGCCGGCCATCGGCGTGCGCAGCTCGTGGCTGACCGTGCCGAGGAAGGCGGTCTTGGCCTGGTCGGCCTTCTCCGCGGCGGCGCGCGCGGCGGCGTGCTCGCCCATCTCGTGGGCGAGCGCGATGTTGGCCTCACGCAGCTCGGCAGTGCGCGCGAGCACCTGGTTCTCGAGCTCCTGCTGCTGCTCGCGCAGCGCCTCGGCCAGGCGGTCGCGCTCGATGGCGTCGTTGCGGAAGCGTTCGAGCGCGCGCGACAGCGAGGCCAGCTCGTCGTCCCCGGTGGTGTCGATCACCACGTCGCGCTGCCCGGCGGCGAGCGCGAGCGTGGCCTGCTCCAGCGCCAGCAGGCGGCCCAGCGTGTGCCGGCGCAGCACGTGCCAGCTCACCACCGCGGTGACCAGCAGCAGCGCGGCGGCGATGATGCCGAAGGCGATGAGCCCCGAGGTGGCGCTGCGCTCGGCAGCGGAGCCGGCCGCGGCGAGGATGCGGCCGCCGCGATGGATCAGCTCGCCGGCGAGGGCGTCGAGCTCGGTGGTGAGGCTGCCGACCTCGATCTGCAGCGCCTCGCTGCGGGCGCGCAGCTCGATCTCGTTGCGCCGCAGCTCGATCGCGCCGTCGCTGGCGAACGCCCCGGCGATGGCGTCGTGCAGCTGTCGTCCCTGCGCGCGCGCCGCCGGGTCGGGAATGTCGCGCAGGCGGCGGTCGAGCAGCGCCAGGTGGGTGGCGAGATCGGCGCGCGCAGACTGCAGGCGGGCGCTCGAGTCGAGTTCGTCGAGGCGGTCGATCCAGGAAGGCCATGGCATGCACGGTGAGGGTGAGCTCGTGCATGCGCTCGAGGGTGTCGAGGTCCAGATCCAGCAGGCGGTCGCGCGCTTCGCGTGCGCCGCCGCCGGACAGCGCGGGCGGCGCGCCCGCGGGCTGCGGCTGCAGCAGGCTGGTCAGCGTCGTCAGCAGCAGGGCGGTGGCGTTCTCGGTGTGCATGCGCGCCAGGTCGTCGAGCGCTGCGATGGACTCGCGCAGCGCCTCGGCGGCCCGCGTGCGCGCCGCACGCAGCGCGAGCCGGGCGGCAATGGTGTCGCCCATGGCATCCAGACGCACCGACAGCGCCTCGCCGGTCGCCTGCAGGCGCTTGCGCAGTTCCGGTTCCACATGTGGCGACTGCAGCGCCGCCAGGCGTTCGCGGATGCGCGCGGATTCGCCGTCGAGCACCGCGCGTAGCTGTTCGAGTTCGGGGGCCGATTCCACCCGCGCCAGCCGCGGCGCGAGCGCGGCCAGGCGAGCGTTGCCGCGCACGGCCTCATGCAGGGCGTCGGCCGCGGGCAGGGTGTCGCGGATGATCGCCTGCTGGCTGCCGACCACGCGCTGGAAGCTGAGCCAGCCGACCACCGCCACCAGCACCGTCGCCAGCGCGCCGAACAGCAGTGCCAGCAGCAGGCGCTCGCGCAGGCCGAAGCGGCGGCGGGGCACGGGATTCACGTAAGATTGGGCGCTCATCGGGTATGGACGGCAAGGCGCATGGGTGCGTCACGCCGCAGACAGGGGGAACATGGCTTCATCTTACCGGCGGCCGGGTCGGAAAACCTCGCGCCAGACCACCCGCCTCCACCGCATCGTCCGCACGGTCGTCCTGCGCGCGCTCGCCTTGCGCATGCTCGCCCTCGCCGGCCTGCTCCTGCCCGTGACGCCCCTGCACGCGGCGGATGCCAGTACCCGCTGGCCGATCGAACGCTGGGCAGGCGATGTGCGCGCCACCGAAGCAGCCGATCGTCCGCCCCCCGCCCTGCCCGCGCTTCCGGCCTCGCGCCCGTGGCGGCTGTGCGCGGTGTATCCGCATCTGAAGGACAGCTACTGGCTGGCGGTGAACTACGGCATGGTCGAGGAGGCGCGCGCGCTCGGCATCGGCCTGCGCGTGCTCGAGGCGGGGGGCTACGAGCATCTGCAACGCCAGCGCGAACGCGTCGCCAGCTGCACCACGGATCCGGCGATCGACGCGCTGCTGGTCGGCACGGTCAGCTTCGCCGGCCTCAACGACCTGCTCGCCCCCTACCGCGCACAACACCCGGTGCTGGGCGTGGTCAACGACATCGATGCCGGCGTCGTCAGCGCCAGGGTCGGCGTGCCCTGGTACCAGCTCGGCTGGAAGATCGGCCGCTGGCTGGCGGCGCGCCACCCCGGCGGCACGGCCGCAGCGGACATCGCCTGGTTCCCCGGTCCGCAGGACGCCGACTGGGTGGGTTTCATCGACCGCGGCTTCCGCGACGGGCTGGACGGCAGCGCGGTGCGCATCGCGACCGTGCGCCACGGCGACACCGGGCGCTCGATCCAGCGCCAGCTCGTCGAGGAGGTCCTCGACGCCCATCCGAAGCTCGACTACCTGGTCGGCAACGCGCCGATGGCCGAGGCCGCGGTGGCCGAGCTGCGCCGCCGCCAGCGCGAGGACGGGCTCGGCATCGTCGCCTCCTACGTCACGCCGGGCGTCCATAGCGGCATGCAGCGCGGCCGCATCCTCGCCTCGGTGACGGATTTCCCCGTGCTGCAGGGCCGCATGGCGATCCGCCAGGGGGTGCGCGCACTGGAGGGACAGGCGATCGAGGCTTACATCGGGCCGAGCGTGGAGCTGGTCGAGCCGGCGACGCTCGACCGTTATCCGACGGACTGGATGCTACCGCCCGCCGGCTTCATCCCCGCCTACGAGGTGGCACCGGCCGGGCGCTGAGCCGCCCTCGGCGCCGGCAGGCGGCAACGCGCGCGGCTCAGCGCGACGGTTCCGCCGCGAACAGCGCGCCCACGACGTCCGACTGGGTGATCATGCCGACGACGCGGCCCGCGTGGTCGGTCACCGGCATGTGGTGAACGCCCTCGTCCGCGAAGTCGTCGATGAGGTCCGCCAGGGGCTGTTCCGGACGCACGCTGCGCACCTCCCGGGTCATGATCTGCTCGACCATCCGCGCGGTGTTCATGCGTGTCGTCGGCGGCAGGCCAGGATCCTTGCGGTCCACGAAGAAGTCGCGCACCGCAACGATGCCGATCAGCCGGTTGCCGCCCTCCACCACCGGCAGCGCCTTGATCCGGTGCCGCGTCAGCAGGGCCCAGGCCTCGCCGACCGTCGCCCGCGGGCCGATACTGACCACGTCGCGCGACATGATGTCGCCGCAGCGCACCGCGCCCCAGTGCCGGCGCCGCGCGTGCATCTGCGCGCGCACCATGATCTCCTCCAGGTCTTCGCGGTCGATGTCGAGCACCTCGCCGAAGGAGGCGAGCGCGGCGTCGAGGTCGTCGGCGCGGAAGCCGATGCGCGCGCTGGGCAGCGGATCGCGGGTGGCGTGCGGATGCGGCCGGGCCTGCGCCTGATGCGGATACCGGCGTCCGGCCGCGTTGTTGAATACCGCGGCGAACATCAGCATCGCCGCGGTGTTGACCATCACCGGCGCGAGCGCGAAGGCGAAGCCGAGTTCATGGACGGCCGGCCCGCCCAGCACCGCGGTCAGCGCCATCGCCCCGCCCGGCGGATGCAGGCAGCGCAGCAGGAACATCGACCCGATCGCCAGCAGCCCCGCCAGCGCGAGCGCCATGCCGGTCTCGCCCAGAAGCTGGTAGCAACCCACTCCGATCAGCGCCGACAAGGTGTTGCCGGCGAGACAGGGCCAGGGCTGGGCGAGCGGGCTCGCGGGCACGCAGAACAGCAGCACCGCCGTGGCACCCATCGGAATCACGAACCAGGGCTGGCCGTCGCCGAGGATCAGGCGCGTGATCCATTCGGTCAGCAGCAGGCCGAGCCCGGCCCCGAGGGTACCGAGAAGGATCTCCCGGGGGCCCGCCGTGAGCTGGGCGGGGAGCGCGAAGCGAGGCCAGAACGACATGTACGGATTCCGAAGGCGAGGGGCCGGCGCAGCGCCAGCGGGGGGACGATGCACCGTCACCGATGATCGGGGCGCGCATTAAATCACAGATTGATATATTCGACCCAGTCCACGATGCACCGTGCCGCGGGTCGGTGCCCCGACCGCTTCGCGCCACCTTTGCCCCCGTCGCCCTTGTCTCCTACATTGCAATGAGGGAGACATGGGCATTCGACGGCGGCGCGCTCGGCCGCAGTCATCATGAGGAGCGGGGACCATGGCGATTCAGATCGGCGGTCGAAGCAAACGGATCGGACTGGCACTGTCGGGTGGCGGCTTCCGCGCCGCCGCCTTCCATCTCGGCGTGTTCCGCAAGCTGCACGAGATGGGGCTGCTGTGGAAGCTCGACCTGCTGAGCTGCGTCAGCGGCGGCAGCATCGCCGGCGCCTTCCTGGCCAGCCACTGGGAGGAGGACGACGCGCTCGAGCGGCTGGAACGCTACCTGGCGCACACCTCCATCGCGGTGTCCTCGGTGATCGGCGGCGTCATCGATCCCTTCCACAGCCGCCTCGACAAGCTCGCCGCGAGCTACGAGCGCGACCTCTACGGCAAGCGCTCGCTGGGCTCGCTGAAGGGCGGGCCACGGCTGTACGTGAATGCGACCAACCTCGCCACCGGCAACATGTTCTTCTTCGTGACCGGCGGCAACCTGCCGGCAGAGATGGGCGAATGGCAGCTGGGCGCTGCGCCCGCGCACGACTTCCGGCTCAGCCGGGCGGTGGCGGCATCGTCGGCGTTTCCACCGGTGTTCCCGCCGCTGCGCGTGGACCAGAGCGAGTACCCCGCGGCGGGCGTCGATTACGTCACGCTGTCCGACGGCGGCGTGTATGACAACCTCGGCGTCAATCCGCTGCTGCGCGCACGCAACGCGCTCGACTACGTCATCGTCAGCGACGCCGGCAAGCCCTTCCAGCTCAACGAGCGGCCGACCGAGGCCGGCTCGGCGGTGCTGGTGGCCGCGCTCGACATCATGATGGAACAGGTGCGCGGCCTGCAGTTCAAGCGCCTGGAGCTCAACGCCGCCAAGGCCGGCGGCGCCAGGCCGGCGTGGTTCTCGATCGACAGCGAGGAAGGCGAGGCGCGTGCGGGCGACGCGGTGTTCGCGTCCGGGATCGGCACCAACCTGAAGAAGCTCGCCCGCGCCGAGATCGACGTGCTGACCCGCCATGCCGGCGCGCTGCTGAGCCACCGCGTGCAGACCTACATGCCCGAGTTGCTGGAAGGCTGAGCGCGCAGGCTCACCCACCGGTCGCCGTGGCAGATCGGTCGCGGCGGCCCCGGTAAGGCCGCGCGCCGGACGACTCACCTGCCCGACCGCTGCTGCAGGAGGGAGCGCCATGGATGACGAATTCGATCCCGCCCTCGTCGAGCCGCTGCTGCGGATCGCCGACGCCGATCCCGAGCCGCGCGTGCGCCTCGCCGCGCTGCGGGCCGCGAGCCGCTTTGCGCTCGACTACGGCGCCTGGCGAGCGGTCGCGGACGTGGTGTGGCGGATCGTGGAGTCGGAACCGGCCGGCTCGCCCGCGCGCGGGGAGGCCTTCGCCTTCGCCGCCCAGCTGCCGCTGCGCTCGGCCCGTGCACGCCTGTGCGAACTGGCCACCGATCCCGGCGAACCCGACCGGGCCGCGATCGCCGCCGCCCTCGACGCCGTGGCCGAGCCCAGCCGCGTCCCCGCCCTGGTGGCCGATCTGGCGTCCGGCCACACCGCCAACTACCGCCTGCTCGCCGCGATGGCGCTGGAGGACGCCGGCCTCGTGCCCGCCGACCTGCCCGGGCCTGCTGGCCCGAGCACGGACGACGCCCGCTTCTGGTGGTCGCTGTGCCTGGCGCGACTGGGCGATTTCTCCGCGCTGGACGAGATCTTCGCCAGCGACGAGGGGCTGCCCTTCCTGTTCTGGGGCTCGCCCTGGCAGGCGCACGCCGAGATCGGCGCCATCCGCCCGATCCCGGAGGCGATGCGCGCCTATCTGCTTGCGGCCCTCGCCCGCGTCGACGGCGACGAGGCCGCGGGCACTATCGACGCCCAGGTCGCCCGCGCGCTGCGCCTGACCGCATGGGCCGCGACCGGCATCGCCGACGCCGAGGGCGATCCGCCTGCGCCGGCGCATCCGCCACGCCCGGTGTCCCTGCCGGCGGAGTTCGACCCGCCGGAACGCGCCGCCGAACTGGCCGCGCGCCAGCTGCAGGACCCGGCTCCACGCTTCGACGATACGCAGGTGGGCTGGATGATCGCGCGCGAGCCGGCGCGCGACTTCATCCCCGCCCTGCTCGCCCTCGACCGTCCCGGGCTGACGGCGGGCTTGCGCGTGCGCCTGCTGGACCTGATCGGACTCGCCGCCGACGCCCAGGCCGGCCGCGCCGCCTCGCCCCATCGCGGCGCCGGCCCGGCAGGCGGTGGCGAGCGCCCGGCACTGATCGACGATCTGCCGCGGGCCGCTCCCCCCGGCCCGGAGGACTCAGGCACCGCAGCTGACGGCGGACCGGACATCGAGGAAGAAGCGGATGGCCTCGACCGCGGCCTGGACGCCGCGCTCGGTCGCTCGCGCGGGATGGGTGGCCGCGGACTGTCCGCGGGCGGGCCGGCCATGCCCGTCACACCGCCACGCCCCGCCGCAGCCGACACCGACGAGCGCGACCAGCGCCGGGTCAGCGCCTTGCTGCTGCACGAGGATGTCCCCCGCGGCCATTTCGTCGCCGGCGCGCTCAACACCGTGCGCTGCTGGATCGGCCTGCCGCAGGCCGGCATCCCGACCGCCAATGCCCCGATCCCGCACCACCCGCTGCCCGCCGAGGGCCTGGAGCTGGTGGTGGAGCTGTGCTGGATCGGCAGGCGCGCAGGCCAGCCCGACCGCCACGGCAACGGTCCGGCCGGACGCCTCCATCTGCCGGCCAGGCGCAGCGCGCGCAGCGAGGATTGCGATCTCGCCTTCGCGGTGCCGGCCGACCTCGACCGCATCGAGGCCGACATCGTGTTCACCTTCATGGGCAAGGTGTTCGAGGCCGTGCGCCTGAGCGCGCCGGTGCTGCCCGCCGGGAGCACCGACGAAGGCCTGCCCGAGCCGGTGATCGAGGTGCAGTTCGGCCAGCGCGAGATCATCCGCCTGCAGGAGCGCACACCGGTCAGCGCCACCCTCACCTTCGGGCCCGGCTACCTGCAGATGTTCGACGGCAGCGGCGGCAGGATCTTCGACCTCGGCAACACCAGCCCCCTCATCACCTACCTGAACGAACAGCTGTTCCTGAAGGAAACCTCGCTGGTGCGCCGCCGCAGCCAGCAGGGAGTGCGGGAAGGCGAGGCGCTGCTCGACGTCGACGACCCGGACGTGATCGAGCTCTTCGGCAACCTCGCCCGCCACGGCGCGGCGCTCTATCAGGTCCTGCGCGGACAGGGCTTCAGCGACCCGGGCGACCGCATCCAGCTCATCAACCGCGACGAGAGCCGCCACGTCCCGCTCGAGTTCGTCTACGACCGCGGTTTCCCGAAGAAGGGGGCGCGCCTGTGCAGCGGCTGGCACGCGGCCCTGAGCGGCGAGGACAATCGATGCCCGGCCTGCGATGGGGCGGCCGCCGATGGGGCGGCCCGCCCGGCCGGTGGCGGAAGCTGGAGCGAGACGATCTGCCCGCTCGGCTTCTGGGCGGTGCGCAAGGTCATCGAGCGTTTCGACAGCGCGCACATGAACGACCTGTCGCTGCCTGCCTGGCGGCGACGCGAGCTGCGTCCGCTCGATGCCGCGCTGTGCGCCAGCACCGACCGTGTGCCGGCGGAAGAGCGTGCCGCACTGAACGAAGCGCTCGCGCACTGGGTCGCCGCGCCCAGAGTCGCCGAGGACTGGGACGCCTGGGAGCGTGCGCTGGCCACCGACAGCCCGCCGCTGCTGATCCTGCTCGCCCATCACGACCTCGATGCCGGCCTCGACTATCTCGAGATCGGCGACAAGGCGCTCGACGAGAGCCGGCGCTGGCGCTTCCGCCCGCAGCTCAACGAGGCCCTGATCAACCCGGCCGCGATCGAGCCCGGTCCGATCGTGCTGCTGCTCGGCTGCATGACCGCCACCGATGTCGCCGAGACCGGCTACGGCAGCCTCGCCGGGAACTTCAAGAACTTCCACGCCAGCCTGGTGCTCGGCACGATGGCCAAGGTGCTGGGTCGCCACGCCGGTCCGCTCGCGCGCGAGCTGCTCGCCGAGCTCGCCGCCATCGACACGCCGGACGCCGACTTCGGCAGCGTGCTGCGACGCGTGCGCCGGCGCATGCTGGCGCACGGCTTCCTGATGGTGCTCGCGCTCGTCGCCATGGGCGACGCCGACTGGCACCTGCCCGCGCACCGCCAGACGGCCGCGCCCCCGGGCCACTGAACACGGAGACGCCACGCATGCTTCGCATCGAGATGCTGCCCGCCGCGCACGGCGACTGCCTGTGGATCGAGTACGGCAGCAGCACCGCCGTGCATCGCATCCTCATCGACGGCGGCCCCGCCCACACCTACCCGAGCCTGCGCGACCGCATCCTGCGCCTGCCGGTGGTCGAACGGCACTTCGAGCTGCTGGTGATCACCCACGTCGACGCCGACCACATCGAAGGCGTGATCCGCCTGCTGCTCGACGCCGAAGCCCTGAACTGCCGCTTCGACCGCATCTGGTTCAACGGCCGCGACCAGCTCAACGCGGTGCCCGACCCCGCAGGGGAGCCACTCGGCGCAGTGCAGGGCGAGATCCTCGGCGTACTGATCGCCGACTACGAGGCCCGCACCGGCACCCGGGTGTGGAATCTCGGCTTCGCGCACGCGCTGGCCGCCATCGACCGCAGGCAGACGGCGTTGCCGGTGGTGGATCTGCCCGGCGACTGCCGCCTCACCCTGCTCTCGCCCGACCACGAACGCCTGCTGTTCCTGAAGGACCGCTGGAAGAAGGAGCTCGACCGCGCCCGCATCGCATCGGGCGACGTCGCCGCGCTGCGCGCCCGGCTCGCCGCCAGCCGCAGCCTGCGCCCCCTCGGCGACGTGCTCGGCGCCGAGGACGACCAGGAAGAAGCCGAGGCCATGGCCGACCGCCACGAACTGCCCGAGGACGACGACAGCGACCTCGGTGCAGCGCTGGAGGACACCCTGGGCCGCGGCAGTGGCGAGCCGGGCGCCGACGCCCCCTACGGCGGCGACACCAGCGCCGCCAACGGCAGCAGCATCGCGCTCCTGCTCGAGTATCCTGCGGCGGCCCCCACCGCCCGCCTGCTGCTCGCCGGCGACGCGTGGCCCGCCGTGCTCGACGCCTCGATCGCCACCCTCGTTCCCGAACCGGGCGCGCGGCTGGCGATCGACGCCTTCAAGCTGCCCCACCACGGCAGCGTCGCCAACCTCAGCACCGAGCTGCTCGCCCGCCTGCGCTGCCGCCATTACCTCGTGTCGACCAGTGGCGCGCTGTTCCGCCACCCGCACAAGCGCGCACTCGACCTGATCCTCGAGCAGCACGCCGGCCCCGGAAATCCGACCCTGCACTTCAACTACCTGACGCGCTGCACCGCTCCCTGGAGCGAGCGCGGCGACCAGCGGCGCCGCGGCTATCGCGCGGTCCATCCGAAGGGGCATTCGCTGGCGCTCTAGGCACAGCGGGCGGCGGCCGCTCGCACCCTGCCCCCCTCGACCGTGGCCGAATCGCGCCCGGTCCCGGCGCCACCCCTTTGTATAATGCGCGCTTTGCCGAGCGCCTCCGACATGCCCCACATCCATCGCCTGCCCGACCTGCTGGTCAACCAGATCGCCGCCGGCGAGGTCGTCGAGCGTCCGGCCTCGGTGCTCAAGGAGGTGCTGGAGAACGCGGTCGATGCCGGCGCACATGCGATCGAGGTCCAGCTCGAGCAGGGCGGCGTGCGCCGCATCCGGGTGGCCGACGACGGCTGCGGCATCGCCCGCGAGGAGCTCGCGCTCGCCCTCGAACGCCACGCCACCAGCAAGATCGCCACCCTGGACGATCTCGAGCACGTGGGCACGATGGGCTTTCGCGGCGAGGCCCTGGCCGCGATCGCCGCGGTGGCGCGCACCAGCATCACCAGCCGCGCCGAGGGCGCCAGCCACGCCTGGCGCATCGAGGCCGGCACCGACCCGGCCCCGGCGGCGCTGAACCAGGGCACCGTGGTCGACGTCGCCGACCTCTATTACAACACCCCCGCGCGGCGCAAGTTCCTCAAGACCGAGAGCACCGAGTACGCCCACTGCGACGACATGTTCCGCAGGGTCGCGCTCGCGCGCCCCGACATCGGCCTGCAGCTCGCGCACAACGGCCGCGTGATCCATCGCCTGCCGGCCGGCCCGGCCGAGGCGCGGGTCGCGGCGCTGATGGGCGACGATTTCCTGCAGCACGCGCGCGAGGTCCAGGCCGACGCCGGCCCGCTGCGGCTGGCCGGCTTCGCGTCGCTGCCGGCGTACTCGCGTTCCAGCCGCGACGCACAGTATTTCTTCGTGAACGGCCGCTTCGTGCGCGACAAGCTGCTGACCCACGCGGTGCGCGAGGCCTACGCCGACATCCTGCACGGCAGCCGCCATCCGGCCTATGTGCTGTTCCTCGAACTCGACCCCGCCGGGGTCGACGTCAACGTGCATCCGGCGAAGATCGAGGTACGCTTCCGCGAGGCGCGCGCGGTGCACCAGTTCGTCTATCACGCGCTCAAGCGCGTGCTCGCGGAGAGCGGCGCGGGACGGGGGGAGCAGGGGCTGCCCCAGGGCGCCGCATCCACGCCCGTCGGCGCAAGCGAAGGCGGAGCGCCAGCGGCTGCGCCCTGGCCGACGCCCGGCACGGCGTCCCCGCCCGCCGCCGCCCGCCCGTGGGCGCCCGGCATCCCGCAGCAGGGGCGGCTGGCGATGGAGCCGGCAACGCGCTCCTACTTCGACTTCGCCGCCAGCGCCCGCCCCGCCCAGGGTGGCGACGCGACGCTCGCGGCGACCCGCCCGGCGCAAGCTTCCAGCGCCGCGGCGCCCGCATCCTGGTCCGCGACCAGCCACAATCCGGGCGACGGCCCGCCGCTCGGCTACGCACTGGCCCAGCTGCACGGGGTCTACATCCTGGCCCAGAACGCCGCCGGCCTGGTGCTCGTCGACATGCGCGCCGCGCACGAGCGCATCATCTACGAGAAGCTCAAGACGGTGCTCGACGGCCGCCCCGCGGTACAGCGCCTGCTGATCCCGGCGGTGTTCTCGGTGAGCGCCAAGGACATGGCGGCGGCCGAGGAATGCGCCGAGGTGCTCTGCGGCATGGGTTTCGATGTCGGCGCCGCCGGCCCGCAGGAACTGGCGGTGCGCAGCGTGCCGGCGCTGCTGGCCAACGCGCCGGTGGCCGAACTGATGCGGCAGCTGCTGCAGGAACTGCGCGAATACCCGGCCACCGAGGTCGTCACCGCCCGCCGCAACGAGCTCCTCGCCACCATGGCCTGCCACGGCGCGGTGCGCGCCAACCGCCAGCTCACCCTGCCCGAGATGAACGCGCTGCTGCGCGACATGGAGGCCACCGAGCGCGCCGACCAGTGCAACCACGGTCGCCCGACCTGGACCCAGCTCGGCATGGCCGATCTCGACCGCTTCTTCATGCGCGGCCAGTGAGGCCGGCGGGCGCGAACGCCGCCACGGAAGCGGAGTCCGGGCGTGCCGGCACGCCCCGCGCCCGTCCTCAGGCGCGGTAGATCAGCACCCCGATCACCACCGCAGCGACGGTCGCCCAGCCCAGGCGATCGACGTACTTGTGCAGCACCGCCTCCATGCGCGGACCGCCCCAGGCCATCAGCCCGGCGACCAGGAAGAAGCGCGCGCCGCGGCCGATCAGCGAGGCCAGCGTGAAGGGCAGCAGCGCCATGTGCGCCACGCCAGCCGCGATCGTGAACACCTTGTAGGGAATCGGCGAGAAGCCGGCGACGAAGATCGCCCAGAATCCCCAGGCTTCGAACCAGGCCACCGCCTGCTCGTAGGCCCCCCAGTAGCTGCTCGCGCGCAGCCAGCCTTCGATCAGGTCGAATGCGAAGTAACCGATCAGATAGCCGAACAGCCCGCCCGCGACCGAGGTGATCGTCGTCAGCAGCGCGAACCACCACGCACGTTGCGGATTGGCCAGGCTCATCGGCGCCAGCATCACGTCGGGTGGAATCGGGAAGAAGGACGATTCCGCAAAGCTGAGTCCACCGAGGAACCACGGCGCGCGCGGATGGCGCGACCAGGCCATTGCGCGCGCGTAAAGCGGGGAAAAGATCTTCAAGACGAGCCTCGTGCAAGGGGGACGGGCCTGGAGGCCCGTCGATTTCGGGCGCAATGATACCCGCTCGCCCACTGCGCCGCCGCCCCGCCCGTCGAACAGGCTCACGGCGATTGTCCCCATCACGCGCCGCGTAGGGGATAATCGGGAACCTTCCCGTCGCTCTCGACCGGCCCGACGCTTCCTGGCGCCCCGGGACATCACCTTCGCACCGCAGCTTGACTACCCGCCCCGATCTCCCTCCCGCCCTGCTGCTGCTCGGCCCCACCGCCAGCGGCAAGACCGCGAGTGCGCTGGCGCTGGCGCAGGCCTTGCCGATCGAGATCATCAGCGTCGACTCGGCGCTGGTGTATCGCGACATGGATATCGGTACCGCCAAGCCGACGGCCGCGGAGCGGGCGGCGTGCCCGCACCATCTGATCGACATCGTCTCGCCGGAGGAGAGCTACTCCGCCGCACGTTTCCGCGCCGACGCCATCCGGCTGATGGGCGAGATCGTCGGACGCGGCAACATCCCGCTGCTCGCCGGCGGCACGATGCTGTACTTCAAGGCCCTGCGCGACGGTCTCTCCGACCTGCCGGCGGCCGATCCGGAACTGCGCCGCACCATCGACGAGGAGGCCGCGGTGCGCGGCTGGCCAGGGCTGCACGCCGAACTCGCCCGCCTCGACCCCGAGGCCGCGGCGCGGCTGGAGCCGGGCGACGCGCAGCGCATCCAGCGCGCGCTCGAGATCGTGCGCCTCACCGGCCGTCCGCTCGCCGAGAGCTACGCACGGAAGGAGGACGACGCCCTGCCCTGCCGCCTGCTGCCGATCGCGCTCGCACCTGCGGATCGCAGCGTGCTGCATGCGCGCATCGCCGAACGCTTCGACGCCATGCTGCACGCCGGCTTCGTCGACGAGGTCCGCCGCCTGCGCGCGCGCTACCGGCTCGATCGGGCGATGCCCTCGATGCGCTGCGTCGGCTATCGCCAGGCCTGGGAATACCTCGACGGCGAGATCGGCTACGACGAGCTGCGCTTCAAGGGCATCGCCGCCACCCGCCAGCTCGCCAAGCGCCAGCTCACCTGGCAGCGCCAGTTCCGCGAGACCTGGCCGGGCTTCGTCGAGCTCGACTGCCTGCGCCCCGACCTGCCCGATGCGGTGCTGCGCGCCGCGCTGCGCCAGCTGCACGCGCCGGGCTGAGCGGTGCGCCGCTCGCCCGCGATCCTTCCCACCGCCACGCGCGCCTCGCGCGCAGCCCCCCCAGCCATTCCCCTTCCTCAGGAGCCCACCCATGGATGAACAGATCATCGCCGACGTCGAGCAGTGGCTCGACGAGGTCGTCATCGGCCTCGACCTCTGCCCATTCGCCGCCCGTCCGCGTCGCGAGAAGCGCGTGCGCATCGCGGTCAGCCACGCCACCACCCCCGAAGCCCTGCTCGACGACCTCCAGGCCGAACTCGAGCGCCTGGCCGACGCGCCGGCGGGCGAGCTGGAGACCACGCTGCTCGCCATCCCCGACATGCTCGAGGACTTCGCCGACTACAACGACTTCCTCGATGCCGTCGACCTGTGGGTGGAGCAGTTCGGCTGGGAAGGCGAGCTGCAGGTGGCGAGCTTCCACCCGCAGTACCAGTTCGCCGACACGGAGGCGGACGATCCGGGCAACCTCACCAATCGTTCGCCCTGGCCGCTGCTGCACATCATCCGCGAGGACAGCCTGGAGAAGGCGATCGAGCACTATCCCGACGTCGACGGCATCCCCGAGCGCAACATCGCACGCATGAAGGCGCTCACCGCCGAGGAGCGCGCGCGGCTCTTCCCCTACCTGTTCGGCTGATCGGAGAGGCGGTCGCGATCAGCGCTGCTTGTGGGCGGAATCGGGCAATTTCTCGCAGCCTGCGGAACCGCCCGCAATGGGCTGCGATAGCCGCTTCGGCGCTGCCCCCGGCGCTGGCCGCGCACCAGAGGGGGGAGTAGACTGGCCTTGAACCCGAGCATCCGATCCTTCCAGGCTTTCCACAACCCTGACTCCAGGAGCTCCCCCATGTTTCCCGAATACCGCGACCTGATCACCCGTCTCAAGCACAACGACCGCCACTTCACCCAGCTCTTCGACAAGCACAACGAACTCGACCAGAAGATCCACAACATCGAGACCCACGTGGTCCCGGGCACCGGTTTCGAGATCGAGGTGATGAAGAAGGAGAAGCTGGCGGTCAAGGACCAGATCTACGCCTACCTGAAGAAGCTCGAGACCGAAAGCTGAGCGACGACGGGCGGCGAAAGCCGTCACGCCGATGATCGCGGCTTCCGCCGCTCCCACGGGTGCCGATCGCCTCGGCGCCCCGTGGGAGCGGCGGAAGCCGCGAGTCTTTTGTGCCGCAAGGACGTGATCAAGCCGCTGCCTGCTGCGCCTCCAGCATTTCCGCGGTGCGCGTCCTGCGCGCGAGCAGGGTATAGACGGTAGGCACCACGAACAGCGTGAAGAAGGTGCCGATCAGCAAGCCCCCCACGATCACCCAGCCGATCTGCTGGCGGCTCTCCGCGCCGGCCCCGGTCGCCAGCGCGAGCGGGACCGAACCCAGCACCATCGCCCCGGTCGTCATCAGGATCGGACGCAGGCGCAGTTCCGCCGCCTCCACCACCGCCTCGAGCAGATCGCGCCCCTGCTCGCGCAACTGGTTGGCGAACTCCACGATCAGGATGCCGTGCTTGGTGATCAGGCCCACCAGCGTGACCAGGCCGATCTGGCTATAGACGTTGAGCGTGCCGCCCGCCAGCCACAGCGCGCCGAGCGCGCCGGTCATCGACAGCGGCACCGTCAGCATGATGATGAAGGGATCGCGGAAGCTCTCGAACTGCGCCGCCAGCACCAGGTAGATGAAGGCGAGCGCGAGCAGGAACACCAGCGCCAGGCTCTCCGAGCTGGTCTTGAACTCGCGCGACTGGCCGTCGTAGTCGGTGCTGTAGCCCGGCGGCAGGATGCGTGCCGCAGTGTCGTCCATCCACTGCAGGGCCTCGCCGAGCGCATAGTCGGGCGCCAGGTTGGCGGTGATCGTCACCGAACGGCGCTGGCCGAAGTGGTTGAGCTCGCGCGGCGCCACCCGCTCGCTGACCTTGACCACGCTGGTCAGCGGCACCATGTCGCCGTTGCGCGCGCGCACGTAGATGTCGCGGATGTCGTGCGGATCGCGACGCTCGTCGGCACCGACCTGCACGATCACGTCGTACTGCTCGGCGTCCTGCTTGTAGCGGGTGACCTGGCGGCCGCCGAGCATGCTCTCCAGCGTGCGCCCGATCACATCCACCGCGACACCGAGGTCGGCTGCGCGGTCACGGTCCACCTCCACCGCCAGCTCCGGCATGGTCAGCTTGAGATCGGTGTCCGGCGACAGGAAGCCGGGGTTGTCGCGCATCGCGTCGAGGAAGCTGTCGGCCACGCGCGCGAGCTCGTCGTAGCTCTCCGAGGTCGACACCACGAAGCTCACCGGCCGCGAGCGCACGCTCTGCCCGAGCGAGGCCGGCATGATCGGGAAGGCATTCACGCCCGGTACCGCGCGCAGCTTGGGCTGCAGCTCGGCTGCGATCTGGCCGGCCTTGCGCTCCCGCTCCGCCCAGTCGCTGAAGCCGACGAAGGAGATGCCCTGCGACACCGTCGGGTTGCCGGCGATGACCAGGTAGCGATCGACCTCGGGCAGCGCGGCGTAGATGCGCTCGATCTCCGCGGCGTAGCGCGACATGTAGTCGAGCGTCGCACCCTCCGGCCCGGTGAACATGCCGACCACGCGGCCGCGATCCTCGATCGGCGCGAGCTCGGTCTTCAACTGCCCCATCAGCCACACCGAGCTCCCCGCCACAACCGCGAACACCAGCATCACCAGCCAGCGCGCGCCCAGCGCCGCCTGCAGCACGCTGCGGTAACCCGCGGTGAGCCACGACAGGAAGCGTTCGATGCCGTTGTAGATCGGGCCGTGCTTCGGTTCGTGGCGCAGCAGCTTCGAGCACATCATCGGCGACAGCGTCAGCGCGACGAAGCCGGAGACGATCACCGCCCCGGCGAGCGTGAGCGCGAACTCGGTGAACAGCTTCCCGGTGCGCCCGGTCATGAAGGCCACCGGCGCATACACCGCGGCCAGCGTGATCGTCATCGCCACCACCGCGAAGCCGATCTCCTTTGCGCCCTTGAAGGCGGCAGCGAGCGGCGCCATGCCCTCCTCGATGTGGCGGTAGATGTTCTCCAGCACCACGATCGCGTCGTCCACGACGAGGCCGATCGCCAGCACCAGCGCGAGCAGGGTCAGGGTGTTGATCGAGAAGCCGAACACCAGCATCAGCGTGAACGCGCCGATCAGCGACACCGGGATGGTCACCAGCGGCACCAGCATCGCCCGCCAGTTGCGCAGGAAGAACAGGCACACTGCGGCCACCAGCAGCACCGCCTCCCAGATCGTCGAGAACACCGCCTCGATCGAGCGCTCGATGAACACCGTGGTGTCGTTGGCGATCGTCATCGACATGCCTTCGGGCAGCTCGGCCCGCAGCCGCGGCAACATCTCGTCGAGGCCGCGCTTGAGATCGAGCGGGTTGGCGACCGACTGCTTGATGAGGCCGATCGACACCGAGGGCTGGCCCATGAAGCGCACCGAGGTGCGCTCGCTCTCGGGCGCCACCTCCACCCGGCCGACGTCGCGGATGCGCACCGGATAGGCGTCGGCGGTGTCACCCTGGCGCAGCACGATGGCGCCGAACTGCTCGGGCTGGGTGAGGTCGGTCTGCGCGACGACGGCGAACTCGCGCTCGCGGCTCTCGATGCGGCCGGCGGGCAGTTCCACGTTCTGGCGCCGGATCGCATCCTCCACGTCCTGCACGGTGAGACCGAAGGCGGCCAGCCGATCGCGGTCAAGCCACACCCGCATCGCCGAGCGGCGGTCGCCGTACAGGCGCGCATCGGCCGCGCCGGGCAGGGTCTGCATGCGCGGCTTGATGACGCGGTTGGCGAAGTCGCTGATCTCCATCGGCGCGTGGCGGTCGGACGAGAACGCCACCCAGATGATCGGGCTGGCGTCGGCCTCGACCTTGGCGATCACCGGCTCGTCGATGTCGTCCGGCAGGCGCTGGCGCACCCGCGACACGCGGTCGCGCACGTCGGCCGCCGCGGAGTCCGCACTGCGTTCGACTCGGAAGCGCACGGTGATCTGGCTGCGCTCCTGGCGGCTGATCGAGGACAGCACGTCCACGCCCTCGATGCCGGCGAGCGAGTCCTCCAGCGGCTTGGTGACCTGCGACTCGACGATCTCGGCGCTGGCGCCGCGGTAGGTCGTATCGACGGTGACGACCGCCTCGTCGATGTTCGGATACTCGCGCACGGTGAGCCTCGACCAGGACATCAGGCCGACCAGCAGCACGAGCAGGGAGAGCACGGTGGCGAACACCGGGCGGCGGATGCAGATGTCGGACAGGACCATGGCTCAGTGCGCCCGCGCCACGCCAGCGGGCTCGGCCGCCGTCTTCACGGCGGCGCCATCGCGCAGCTTGAGCTGGCCGGCGGTGACCACCACCGCGCCCGGCACCAGGCCGTCGACGACCTCCACCATCGCATCGCGACGCTGGCCGGTCTTCACCTCCACCCGCCGCACCTTGCCGTCCTCCACCCGATACACGAACTGCACGTTGCCCGGCGCCGGCACCAGCGCGGCCTCGGGCACCACCGGGATCTCGCCGCGCTCGGCCAGGATCAGGCGCACGCGGGCGAACACGCCGGGACGCAGGCGCATCTCGGGATTGGCCAGGCTGGCGCGCAAGCGCACCGCGCGGCCCTGGGCATCGACCAGCGGATCGATCGCCTCCACCGTCGCGGTGTAGGTCTCGCCCGGCAGCACGTCGCTCGACAGCTCCAGCGCCTGACCCGGGCGCACGCGGTCGAGGTAGAGCTCGGGCAGGCGGAAGTCGAGCTTGAGGGTGGCGATGTCCTCGAGGTTGATCAGCGCGTCGCCGTCCTGGACGAAGTCGCCGGGACTGACACTGCGGATACCGACCACGCCGTCGAAGGGCGCGCGAATCTGCATGCGCGCGAGCCGCGCCTGCGCCAGCGCGAGGCCGGCGCGCGCCACCTCGAGCTTGGCGCGTGCGTCATCGAGACTGCTCTGGCTGACGAACTTGCGCCCGAACAGATCCTGCGTACGCCGGAAGTTCGATTCGGCCAGGGTCAGGTTGGCGCGCGCCTGCTGCAGTTCGGCGCGCTCGACCGCGGCGTCGAGCTCGACCAGCACCGCTCCGCGGCGCACCGTCTCGCCGTCGCGGAAACGGATCGCCTCGATCCGGCCCGAGACCTCCGGGCGCAGCACCACGGATTCGTTGGACACCAGCGAGCCCAGTGCGCTGACATCGTCGGCGAGCGCACGGGTCGCAACGGTATGGGTCTCCACCGCCACCGGCCCCGCCTGCGCACCGCCTGCAGCGCTTCCGCCGCCCCCTGCGGACTTGATCGGCGCCGTGGCCGTTCCGCCCGGCGATGGATCCGGCGCACGATTCACATGCCAGGCGTAGCCGGCCAGCGCAGCAAGGCCGATGAGGCTGAGGACAACGATGGGACGACGACTCGAAGGCATGGGTGATCAGTGGAAGGACGATGGAAGAAGGCCTGCGGACCGGGCGTGCGGCGGGGACGCGAGGCCGCCCGGCGGGCAGCCAGCAGTTTAGGGACAAAAGCACCCGCTGTCCGGTTCCTTGCCACCGCCATTCGCATGCGTCGGCCCCGGGAGAGCGCACGTGCGCGCCGCGCGGCCCTGCCGGTCAGTCTTCGGGCAGCGGCCATTTCGGGTTCCACGCCACCTCCCACAGATGCCCGTCCGGGTCCTGGAAGTAGCCCGCGTAGCCGCCCCAGAAGGTGTCGCGCGCCGGCTGCGGAATGCGCGCCCCGGCCGCCTGCGCCTGCAGCATCACCTGGTCCACCTCCTGCCGTGCCGCGACGTTGTGGCTGAGCACGCACTCGCCGACGCTCGCCGCACCCGCCGCCACCCCGGCGTCGTGGGCCAGGCTCGTGCGCGCGAACAGCGCGAGCTTGAGGTGGGGCTGCAGGTCGAAGAACACCACCGCCCCATGCTCGAACTCGCGACCGACGATGCCCTTGGTCGGCCAGCCGAGCCCGTCGCGATAGAAGGCGAGCGCACGCTCGAGCGAGTCGACGCCTAGGGTGATGACGCTGATGCGGGGCTTCATGCTGGGGTTCCTCGGGGTGGTCATGGCGGTTGAGGATGGTAGCCGGTACTCAGGACGCACCGGGGCCGAGCAGGCGCAGCGTGCGCTCATCCCGCTCCCCACCGTAGTAACGCGCGAGCACCGCAGCGAATTCCGGACCGGCATCCGGCACCGCGGCGAACAGGGTCATCGAGGACTTCAGCTTGAGCACGTCCGGGTAGCCGAAGATCGCCTCCGCCGACACCCCCTCGAGCACGAGCAGCGCCCGCGCGCATTCGCGCAGCCGGGACCCCAGCACCGGATGGCGCAGGTAGGCCTGCGCTTCGCCCAGGCCGCGGATGCCGTAGTGCAGCGCGGTCGGACTCAGTCCCAGGCCGGCCAGCTGCGGGAACACGAACCACATCCAGTGCGAACGCTTGCGCCCCGCGCGCAGCTCGGCGAGGGCCTGCTCATGCACGCCGCCACGCTGCGCCTCGACGAAGCGGCGGAGATCGAAGGGGTCATTCGTCGCAGGATCGACGCCGGCGGTAGTCATGCTCGCCCCCGCTCCGCAACGGCCCCGTCGGCCGGACGTATCCCCGGGCCCGCCCGCACTCAACGGCACTGCAACTGGCCCGACTGGGCATGGACGACGCATTGCATCGCGCCGCACTGGCAGTTGTACAGCAGCGATGCCACGCTGCGCTCACCACCAAGATTCACGCCGCGCGAGCACACGCAGGCATCGGGTTGCACCCCCAGCATCGGTCGGGGGACGGCATCGGCCGCGACCGGCGCAGCGGTCAGCGCAAGGGCACCCGCGGCCGTCGCCGCCAGGCCGGCCAGTGTCATCAGCAGTGAGCGGATCTTCATGGTCGTGCTCCACAGGCAGGTTCGGAGGGCTTCGGCGCCATCGGCCCGCCGCGCAGGCGGAATACAAGGGCCAGGCGCAGTGCCGTGACGCCGCGCAATCGGGGGCGCAGGTGCATCGCCGATCGCGCCCCCATCTCTCCTTCATAGCACGCACTAGCGCCGGGGCGCCCCCAGGCGCTGCAGATTTTCGTCACGCAGGTCGGCGAGCAGCGCCGTGCCGTCGGCCGCCACGCGCAACTCGCCCCAGCGCGCGCCAGCGAACACGTCCGCCTGCCCCTCCTGGAAGAAGAAGGCATTCGGCCCCACGCTCGGTGCGCCGTCACGCATGCGGATGCGCACCGCCACCCGCGCGGAGGACTCCGGCAGTTCGTCGCCGACCCCCACGAGCCGGGCTCGGCCCTCGGCGTCCACATCCAGGTACGCGAAGCGCGGCAGCCGCCCGGCGCTCGCGCCGTCCCGACGCGGCAACGCACCATCGATCGCGAAGCGCAGGGCCATGTAGTCCCCCTGCATCAGCGAACGCGGATCGATCGGCGCGAGCTCGAAGAGCACGACGCGCCCCTGCACCGATCGACAGCACATCCACCGAGCGCACGAAGGACACTCCGCCCGCGAGCAGCCAGCGCGCGGCGTCCTCGCCCGACAGGCCGACGACCACCGGCAGCGCCAGCGCCAGCGCCGCCAGCGTGCCGCCACGCGCGAGCGCCGCCACCCGGCCACCGTGCTCCATCCCCGCCCAGCGCGGCCGCGACAGCCACAGCATGGCGACGCCCGCCGCCAGGCACGCCGCGTAGGCCTCCAGGCCAGGGCCCTCGCCGATCAGCGCCCCGAGATGGAAGGCCAGCAGCAGCGCACACAGGCTGCGATGCAGGGAGCCCGACGGCGGCCACATCATCGCCGCCGCGACCCCGGCGCCGACCGCCGCCCATTGCCGCCCGTCGTCGGAGAACGCGCCCCAGCCCGGCGCGCTCGCGGAGACCAGCAGGGCCTGGCCGGCAAGCGAGAACGCCAGCGCCATCTGCGCGGTGAACAGGTGTTCGCGGCGAAATAGCAGGATGGCCGCGGCACACAACACCGCCCCCGCCAGCGCCCGCGCCAGGGCGCTGTCGCCGATCACGGCCAGCGGCACCATGAAGGACGACAGGATCAGCAGCGACGCCACCCATGCCGCCAAGGTCTGCAGCAGCATCAGCCACCAGGGCGCGCGGGCATCGACCATCACTCGCGCGTGTTGGGCCTCGTCGAGGAAGCCGCCCGCAAGCAGCGCGTCCGCGGTCTGCATAGCGCCCGCCGCGGGGAGCCTGCGGCCGCTCATCGTCCCGCTCCGCCAACGGCCGCCTGGCGATGCAGGCCCGCCAGCCACATGCCGGCGCCGGCCGATGCGGCGATGATGAAGAGACCGACCAGATTCATGCCCAGGAAGCTCTCCACCCGCAGCAGCTTCACCAGCCCGGCGGTGAGCACCGCAATGCCGCCGTAGACCGCGAGCGCGAGGATGGCCAGGTCGCGCCGCACGCGGTGGTAGACCGCCGCCGACACGCCCGCCACCAGCGAGAATGCCACCGCCACGACACGGAACTCGCTCTCCCACCAGCCGAGCACCTCACCGCTCGCCACACAGGCACCGAACAGCGCAGCGCGCCAGCCCACGCCGGCCGGACGGACGAGGAGCGCACCGCCGCAGAACGCCACCAGCACCCCGATCGCCAGTCCGAGGCGGGCGAAGCGGTGCATCGCCTCCCAGTTGTAGGCGATGAAGAACACCACGGCAGCAGCCAGCAGCAGCGCCCCACCGAGCGCGAACACATGATCGAGCGCGCTCCGCCATTCGGCCGGCGTCGGCCGCAGCGGCGCACGGGCGCCCGCACCGGCGAGCTGCTCGCGACGCAGCACGCCCGACTCGGCCAGCCGGAGCAGCAGCGCGCGTTCTTCAGGCATCCAGCTCATGCGCACACTCGCAGAAAAGGAGGGGCTCGAGCGTATCAGCAAGGCCACGCCGCCGTCGCCCGCCGCTGCGCGCGCTATGCTTGATCCGTCACGGATTGCCCGACAGGTGACGCCGATGCCCACCCCGCCCCTCGTTCCCGACCCCGCTTCCATCCCCGACCCGACGCCCGATTCGACTCCCCGCCCGACTCCCGAGCCCGAACACGGCGGTGGAACCCGGGCCGACGCCCAGCCGGTCGTCGCCACGTTCCGCTTCTACGAGGAACTCAACGACTTCCTCGCGCCGGATCACCGGCGGCGCGCGTTCGCTGCTCCGTGCGCCCGCGCAGCCACCGTCAAGCACATGATCGAGGCCCTCGGCGTGCCGCATACCGAGGTCGAGCTGGTGCTGGTCAATGGCGAATCGGTCGGCTTCGAGCGCCTGCTGCACCGCGGCGACCGGGTGTCTGTCTATCCCCGCTTCGAGACCTTCGACGTCACCCCGCTGCTGCGCGTGCGCGCCACGCCGCTGCGCGTCACCCGCTTCATCGCCGACGCCCACCTCGGCGGACTCGCGCGCCTGCTGCGCCTGACCGGCTTCGACACCCTCTACGACAACCACTGCGACGACGCCGAGATCGTCGCCATCGCCGGGCGCGAGGGCCGCATCGTGCTCACCCGCGACCGCGAGCTGCTCAAGCGCCGCGAACTCACCCACGGCTGCTATATCCATGCGCTGCAGCCCGAGCGCCAGGCGGCGGAGCTGTTCGCGCGCCTCGACCTCGCCCGCAGCGCGAGACCGTTCTCGCTGTGCCTGCAATGCAATACGCCCCTGCATCCGATCGCCAAGGCCGAGATCGCGCACCGCCTGCCGCCCGACGTGCGGGCGCGGCACGAGCGCTTCTCGACCTGCGACCGCTGCCGACGGGTGTTCTGGGAAGGCTCGCACTGGAAGCGGATGCACGCCGCAGTGGACCGTCTGCTGGCCTGCGGCGCGGCGGGCGAATGAGGCCGCGCACCGCATCGCCTGCGTCCGCCCGATCCGCCCCCTTCAGTCCTCCGCCCGCGCCAGCGCGTACAGCACGAGCACGCCGAAGCCGATCAGCAGGGCCCACTTGAGCGCGGAACAGGCGGCGGACAGCAGATAGGTGCCGGGCGTATCGAAGCGCGGCACCTCGGTCAGCCACCAGTGGAAGGCGTTCTCCGCCGCGTCGAACAGCGCGGCCAGCGGCAGGCACAGGCGCGCGAACAGCCGCGCACCGGGCGCGAGCGGGAGGAAGACGCGGCTGCGGGTCGCGAGCAGCCAGCCGAAGGCGGCGTAGGCCAGCAGCAGCACGCCATCGATCGCGAGGTGGTTGCGGTAGCGGACGAGATCCTCGGGCGGCCACAGGTGGACGATGGCGCCGAAGGTCTGCGGCTGCCAGGCGAACTGCAACGCGATCGGGCCGGGGCGCAGCGGCGCGAGATACCCGAGCAGCCCGATGAACAAGATCGCGGCGACCACGCCGCTGGCCCACACCAAGCGCATCCGCGCCACGCCGGCTCCCCGCGCCTCGATCACCGCGCTCAGCCCCCCAAGAACGACAGGTGGATGTCGCTGCCGTAGCGGCACACGATCTCGCGCTTGGCGGCGAGGAAGGCCTCGACGTCCCCGGCCCGTCCGGCGCGGGCGATACGGTAGCGCGCCAGCTCGTCCGCGATCGCATCGAGGAACAGCTCCGCCAGCAGCAGGCGCGCCGAGTCGCGGAAGTTGCCGCGGCCATCGACGTAGAGCTGCACGGTGGGGGCGGCGGTGTTGATCAGGATCAGGCGCTCCTCGGGGCTGTACACCGCCCGGTCCGCCTCCTTGCCCAGCCAGCGGAAGGCGTAGCCGGCGAACATCGCCTCGCCGTGGTCCCTGGGCGGACGGTGCCGGCCGGGGCGGCCGGGGTGTGGCGTCGGATGGTGGGCGTGACCGGAGGCGTGCTCGGCGATGACGAGTTCGCACCACGCGAGGTAGGCGCCCGCACGCACCACGATTTCGCCGCGCTCGCCCGCTGCCAGGCCGGTCACCGTCCAGCTCACGGCAGTCTCACTGCCGAGACTGGCGACCGGGACCGGCGCGGGTGGCGGCTCGATGCGCAGGCCGGCGCTCGCGGTGACCTCGACGTTCAGCACCGCATCCGCATCGAGCTGCCGCGGATCGACCAGCAGGCGGACATGGAAGGGATGATCCGGCCTGCGGTAGTAGAACGGCGTCGTGAACCGCAGCGGCGCCTCGGCCGAGGCGGCCTCGCTCACGGTTTCATCCGCGGGCACGGGCGGATGGACGATGCCGAAGTCGTGGATCGCGGCCAGGTTCATGCGCTCGAGCAGGTGCTCGATCATGTGCGCGGTGCGGCCCGAGGTGGTGGCGCGCTCGAGGTGGCGCAGCTTGTCCTGCTCGGCCTGCACATGGGGCGCGATCATCCGGCTGACGGCGCGGTAGAAGGCGGCGACGATCGGCGCCTTGGGGTTGAGTCCGGCGCGCTCGTCGCTGATCACCGCCTCGCCCGCGGCGAGCCTGTCGACCAGTGCGGGGCAGCGCACGGTGCCGAACAGGTACTCGGTACCGACCTGGTTCTCGTAGTCGAAGAACTGGCAATCCAGCACCGCGGTGCCCGACAGCACCAGCAGGCCGCTGCTGCGCTCGTCGCCGCGCGCCACGAGTTCCGCATCCAGCGCGCGCTTCAGCGTCAAGGTGAACGGCCAGCTCCTGTGCTCGTACTGGAACTGGCCCGGCGCCTCGGGGCCGAGCAGCACCACCGCGGGCGGCTCCTCGAAGCGCACCCGGCCGCTGCGCTCGACCTCCACGCCGTCCTTCAGGTGCATGACCTCGAGCTCACGGCGGTCGAGCACGTCGCGCAGATAGATGTTGTTGGCGAGCGCATGCACCAGCGCACCGAACTGGGAGATGCTGGCCTGCGGGCTGTCGATGACGATCGCCACCCGGGTGCCGTCGCGCGCAATGCCGAGACGCTCGCGGTCGGCGGCAGTGGCCTCGCGGTCATGGCCGCCGTCGTCGTAGAGGTAGGCGCCGTCCTCGCCGCGGAAAAGCTCGACGCGCGCCAGCCGACCTTCACGGATCGTCTCCAGCCAACCGTAGCCGAGGCCGAAGATCGCCTGCTTGAGGCCGCGACCGAAGTAGCCGCGCCCGCCGGCCCGGCCCTGCGCGAGCAGGCTGTGGGCACCGCCGTAGCTGAGGATGGCGCAGGCCTTGTCGAAGCTCAGGCCTTCGGCCTGGTCGGTCACCGTCAGCAGCGCGCCGCGCCGGTGGCGCTCGTAGCGCACGAGGATGGCGCCGGACACCTGTTCGCCGCCCTGCTCCAGGTGCGTGTAGCTGTCGTCGGCGTTGGTGACGAGCTCCACCAGCGCCTTCTCGATCGAGGCGAAGCGCCGCGAGTCGATGTCGATGACCCGTTGGTCGACGGGGATTGCATTGACGGCCATCGCAAACCTCTTCCGGGACTATTCAGCTTCAGCCCGCACCCGGCTGCAGACCGCGCCGAAACGCGACCCGGGTCACGGTGGGGAGCATGTGTCCTGCATGCTACTCCCGATCCGGGCGGGCCGGACAGGCTCCGGTCCGTCGCAGACGCCCCGGCTCACCGCCGCCGGCGCGCCGACCACACCCAGGCGTAGACGAGCGCATTCACGCCGAGGGCGATGGCGGCGAGCATGTACTGGATCTCCGGCGTGAGCCCGGCAGGATAGATCAGCGCCAGCAGGTAATGCTCGATGAAGCCGCCGGCGTAGCCCGCCTCCCCGGCGGCGATGCGCAGGTGGTTCTCCAGTGGCGTCAGGGGGCACAGGCTGCCGCTGAGCTCGACATACACGCCCCATCCCGCCGCCGGCAGGTGCAGCAACGGTGCCCTGCGCCAGCGCAGGGCGAGCAGGCCGCCGAGCAGCACGAACAGGATGAAGCCCAGATGCAGCAGCAGCACGGCATCGGCGGCGAGGCGATGGATCATGTGCGCGCTCCCATCAACGACAAACCCGGCGCGCGGCCGGGTCTGCGGGTCGGCCGGCGGATACCCTGGCCGGCGGGACGAAGCCGTGCGCCGACTTCAGCCGACGATGGTCTGCGCCTCGCCGTCCTTGCGCGCGTCGATGCGGCCGATCCGATGCACGGTCTCGCCCGCCGCCTTCAGCGCCGCTTCGGCCGCGTCGGCGTCGCCCTCAGCCACCACCACCGCCATGCCGATGCCGCAGTTGAACACGCGGTACATCTCCTGCATGTCGACATTGCCTTCCTTCTGCAGCCACTGGAACAGCGGCGGCAGGGTCCAGCTCGCGGCGTCGATGCGGGCGGTCAGCTCGTCGCGCAGGATGCGCGGCACGTTCTCGGTGATCCCGCCGCCGGTGATGTGGGCCATGCCCTTGACCACGCCCGGCTGCGACTGCATCAGCGCCAGCAGCGGCTTGACGTAGATGCGGGTCGGCTCCATGACCACGTCGCGCAGCTTGCGGCCGTGGAAGTCGGCGTCGAGATCGGGCTTGGCGACCTCGATGATCTTGCGGATCAGCGAGTAGCCGTTGGAGTGCGCGCCGCTCGAGGCCAGGCCGAGCACCACGTCGCCCGGCACGATCTTGCTGCCGTCGATGATGTCGGCCTTCTCCACCGCGCCGACGGCAAAGCCGGCGAGGTCGTACTCGCCCGCCGGGTACATGCCCGGCATCTCGGCGGTCTCGCCGCCGATCAGCGCACAACCGGCCAGCTCGCAGCCCTGGGCGATGCCCTTGACCACGTCGGCGGCGGTGTCGACGTCGAGCTTGCCGCAGGCGAAGTAGTCGAGGAAGAACAGCGGCTCGGCCCCCTGCACCAGGATGTCGTTGACGCTCATCGCCACCAGGTCCTGGCCGACGGTGTCGTGCTTGTCGAGCTGGAAGGCGAGCTTGAGCTTGGTGCCGACGCCATCGGTGCCGGACACCAGCACCGGCTCCTTGTACTTCTTCGACAGCTCGAACAGTGCGCCGAAGCCGCCGATGCCGCCCAGCACCTCGGGGCGCATGGTGCGCTTGGCGAAGGGCTTGATGCGGTCGACCAGGGCGTCGCCGGCTTCGATGTCCACACCGGCGTCGCGGTAGGAGAGGGAGGCTTGGTTGGAGGAGTTGGGTGCGCTCAAGATCGTTCCTCTGGGCTCGGAGAAAGGCAAGGAAATAGCTAGGACAAGGCAAGGAAAAGCAATGACCGGCCGCCGAAAAGACGGTGCGGAAAACCGGCCTGGCGCCGCGTGGCGACGGTCTCGTCTTGAGGACGCAACGCCAAGTGGCTACATTTACGAGTTTTCGCGGGCTCTTCGCCCCGCGCCAAGTCCGCGATTTTACTTTAAATGAACGCTCCCCGCGCCGATCGCCTGCAAACCTTCGCCTGGACCGCGGCCGGCCTGGCGATCGTCGGCCTGTTCTGGCTGCTCGGCCCGATCCTCACCCCCTTCGTGATCGCCGCGGTGTTCGCCTACATCTGCGATCCGGCGGTCAACTGGATGGTGGCACGGCGCGTGCCGCGCGCGATCGCGGTGCTGCTGGTGATCGTCGCGCTCGGCCTGGTGCTGGTGGCGCTGGCGCTGATCCTGGTGCCGATGGTCTATCGCGAGGGCGTGCTGCTGGTGCGGCGGCTGCCCGACCTGGTCGAAATGTTCAACGCGCAGGTTTCGCCGCTGCTGCTGACGCGGCTGGGCATCGACCTGCAGCTCGACGCCGCGCAGTTCCGCCAGTTCGTCGCCGACAACTGGACCAACGCGCAGGACATCGTGCCGATCGTGCTCGGCCACTTGAAGGCCGGCGGCATGGCCCTGCTCGGCTTCGTCGCCAACCTGTTCCTGATCCCGCTGGTGATGTTCTACCTGCTGCAGGAATGGCCGCGCATCCTCGACGCGCTCGAACACATCGTGCCCCGCCCCTGGCTGGCGCGCACGATGCGCATCCTCAACGACATCGACTCGGTGATGTCCGAGTTCCTGCGCGGACAGCTGTCGGTGATGATGCTGCTCGCGGTCTTCTACAGCGTCGGGCTGTGGTTCGCCGGGCTCAATTTCTGGCTGCCGGTGGGCGTGCTCACCGGCCTGCTGGTCTTCATCCCCTACGTCGGCTTCGGCGGCGGCCTGATCCTCGCCATCCTGGCGGCCCTGCTGCAAGGCCAGGGCTGGCCGCCACTGGCGGGCGTGGCGATCGTCTATGGGCTCGGGCAGCTGGTGGAGAGCTTCCTCCTCACCCCCTACCTGGTGGGCGAACGCATCGGCCTGCATCCGCTCGCGGTGATCTTCGCGCTGATGGCCTTCGGCCAGCTGTTCGGTTTCGTCGGCGTGCTCGTCGCCCTGCCGGTGAGCGCGGCGCTGCTGGTCGGCCTGCGCGAAGTGCTGGGCGCCTGGCTCGCCAGCCCGGTCTATCTGGGGAAGGATCGCCCGGCCGTCGACGAGGGCCCGGGGCCACGATGAAGCAGCTCGTCCTCGACATCCGCCCCGACGCCCCGCCCACGCTGGAGAACTTCGTCGCCGGCACCAACGCCGAACTGGTGGCGACGGTGTCGCTGCTGGCCGACCCGGCGACCGCGGCGCAACTGCCGGCGCGTCACATCTACCTGTGGGGCGGCGCCGGCAGCGGCCGCAGCCACCTGCTGCGCGCGACCGCCGCGATGGCGCGCGAGGCCGGCCGGCCGGTGCATCTGCTCGCCGCCGCCGACATCGACGACAGCCTGCCCGAGACCGCCGACGCCCTGCTCGCGATCGACGATGTCGACCAGCTCGCGCCCGAAGCGCAGATCGCGCTCTTCAACGCCTTCAATCGCGCCCGCGGCAACGGCCAGTCGCTGCTGCTGTCCGGCCCGGCCGCGCCGCTGGCGCTGCGCCTGCGCGAGGACCTGCGCACCCGCATCGGCCAGAGCCTGATCTACGAGGTGCAGCCGCTGGACGACGCCTCGCGCGCGGCCATCCTCACCACGCTCGCCGAACGCCGCGGCCTGCGCCTGGCCGACGAGGTCGTCGACTTCCTGCTGCGCCACGGCCGTCGCGAGCTGTCCAGCCTGCGCGGCGTGCTCGACGCGCTCGACGCCGCCTCGCTGGAGCGCAAGCGCCCCATCACCCTGCCCCTGCTGCGCGAGATGATGCAGCAGGGCCTGGAAATCTGATCCGAAACATGGAGTTCCGACCGTGAATCTCGTCCTCTTCGACCTCGACAACACCCTCCTCGCCGGCGACTCCGACTTCGCCTGGGCGCAGTTCCTGATCGGCAAGGGCGTGCTCGACCGCGAAGTGCAGGAGTCCAAGAACGTCCAGTTCTACGAGCAGTACAAGGCCGGCACCCTCGACATCTTCGAGTTCCTCGACTTCCAGCTCGCCCCGCTCGCCCGCCACCCGCGCGCCGAGCTCGACGCCTGGCACCGCGAGTTCATGGAGCTGTCGGTGCGGCCGATGATCACCGCCAAGTCGCGCACGCTGGTGCGGGAGCACCTCGACAGCGGCGCGCTGGTCGCGGTGGTGACGGCGACCAACGCCTTCGTCACCGGCCCGATCGTGCGCGAGTTCGGCATCCCCCACCTGGTCGCCACCGTCCCGGCGCAGGAAGGCGGCGCCTTCACCGGCAAGCCGCGCGGCATGCCGGCGTTCAAGGCGGGCAAGATCGAGCGCGTCGACAACTGGCTGGAGTCGCTCGGCCTGCACCTGGGCGGCTTCGAGCGCAGCTGGTTCTACAGCGATTCGCACAACGACCTGCCGCTGATGGGCCGCGTCACCGACCCGGTCGCGGTCGACCCGGACGACACCCTGCGCGCCCACGCCCAGGGCAAGGGCTGGCCGGTGATCTCGCTGCGCTGAACCACGCCGGCGCCCGGACCCGACTGCAAAGGCAGATGACCGGGCGCGCGAGGCGATCGGTTATCATTGCGCCCCTATGCACGCACGACTCCTTTCCCGATGATCCGCAAGCTGCTGCGCAAGGTCTTCAAGCGCCCGGCCACCCCCGCACGCCACGAACCCGCCCTCATCCCCGTCGAACGCCACGGCATCCGCCGCGAGCAGCTGTCGCCGGCCGCGCGCAAGGTGTGCGCGGTGCTGCAGGAGAAGGGCTTCAAGGCCTTCGTCGTCGGCGGCGCGGTGCGCGACCTGCTGATCGGCCAGCCGCCCAAGGACTACGACGTCGCCACCAGCGCCACGCCCGAGGAAGTGCGCGCCGCCTTCCGGCGCTCGCGCATCATCGGCCGCCGCTTCAAGATCGTGCACGTGATGAGCGGGCCGGAGACGATCGAGGTCTCCACCTTCCGCGCCAGCCAGGACGCCGAGAGCGCCGACACCGACGAGCACGGCCGCGTGCTGCGCGACAACGTCTTCGGCAACCAGCAGGAAGACGCCACCCGGCGCGACTTCACCGTCAACGCGCTGTACTACGACCCCGGCACCGAGACCATCGTCGACTACCACCACGGCGTCGCCGACATCCAGCAGAAGACGCTGCGCATGATCGGCGATCCGCGCACGCGCTACCGCGAGGACCCGGTGCGCATGCTGCGCGCGGTGCGCCTGGCCGCCAAGCTGGGGTTGGCCATCGACCCGGCGGCGCGTCAGCCGATCCGCGAGATGGGCCCGCTGCTCGAGAACGTGCCGGCGGCGCGCCTGTTCGACGAGATGCTCAAGCTGCTGTTCTCCGGGCACTCGCTGAAGTGCCTGCAGCAGCTGCGCGGCGAAGGCCTGCACCACGGCCTGCTGCCGCTGCTCGACGTCATCCTCGAGCAGCCGATGGGCGAGCGCTTCGTCACCCTGGCACTGGAGAACACCGACGAGCGCGTGCGCCAGGACAAGTCGGTGTCGCCCGGCTTCCTGTTCTCGACCCTGCTGTGGCACGAGGTGCTGAAGACCTGGGAGCAGAAGAAGGCGGCCGGCGAGCACAGCCAGCCCGCGCTGTTCGAGGCCATGGACGAGGTGCTCGATGCGCAGGCCGGCAAGCTCGCGATCACCCGCCGCATCGCCGGCGACATCAAGGACATCTGGGCCCTGCAGCCGCGCTTCGACAAGCGCACCGGCAAGACCCCCTACCGCCTCATCGAGCAACCGCGCTACCGCGCCGGCTGGGACTTCCTGCGCCTGCGCGCGCAGGCCGGCGAGATCCCGATGGAGATCGTCGACTGGTGGGACCGCTTCGCGCACGCCGGCCACGATGAACGCGAGGCCCTGATCCGCCAGGCGCCTGCCGAGGCCGCACCGGCCGCCAAGAAGCGCCGCCGGCGCAAGCGCAAGCCCGCCGGCGCAGCGGGCGAGGTGGCCACGGACGCGCCCGCCACTTTCGCAGACGACGCCCGAGACACGCCGCCTCCCACCCCATGACCGCTCCCCAGCCCGGTGCCATACGCGCCTTCGTCGCCTTCGGCGCCAACCTCGGCGACCCGGCCGAAGCCTTCGTGCTGGCGCAGGAACGTCTCGACGCCCTGCCCGGCACCCGTGTCGTGGCGCAGTCCGCGCTCTACCGCAGCGCGCCGATCGGCGTCGAAGGACAGCCCGACTACATCAACGCCGTGATCGCGCTCGACACCACGATGGCCCCGCGCGCCCTGCTCGACATGCTGCTCGCGATCGAGCACGAGGGCGGGCGCACGCGCGCCTTCCACATGGCGCCACGCACCATGGATCTCGACCTGCTGCTGTACGGCGAGCACGTCATCGACGAACCCGGCCTCCAGGTACCGCATCCGCGCATGCACCTGCGCGCCTTCACGCTGCTGCCGCTGGCCGAGATCGCGCCGGACACGCAGATCCCGGGGATCGGCAAGGTCGCCGAGCTGCTGCCGACGGTCGCCGACCAGGCCATCGAGCGCATCGCGCCCGCCACCTCGGCCGGTCGCCGCGACTGAATCGCCATGCCCGCCTGGCTCCAGTCCGCCACCAGCACGCTCGGCGCCAGCCCGGTCTGGGTGCAGACCGCACTGCTGCTCACCGCGTCGAACGTGTTCATGACCTTCGCGTGGTACGGCCACCTCAAGAACATGCAGGGCAAGGCCTGGTACATGGCCGCGCTGGTGAGCTGGGGCATCGCCCTGTTCGAATACCTGCTGCAGGTGCCGGCGAACCGGATCGGCGCGACGGCACTGAGCCTCGCCCAGCTCAAGATCATGCAGGAGGTGATCACCCTGCTGGTGTTCGTGCCCTTCGTCGTGCTGTACATGAAGCAGCCGATCAAGCTTGACTATCTGTGGGCCGCCTTGTGTATGCTCGGTGCGGTCTATTTCATCTTCCGCAGCTAGCGCGGAGCAGCGAACCGGGGGCAGCCACGCATGCTGGACAAGGCGCACTACATCGTCGTGGAGGGCCCGATCGGCGCAGGCAAGACCTCGCTCGCCAGACGCCTGGCCGAACGCCTGCAGGCCGACACGCTGTTCGAGCAGGCCGAATTCAATCCCTTCCTGACCCGCTTCTACCACCAGCCCGAACGCTGGGCGATGGCGACCCAGATCTCCTTCCTGTTCCAGCGCATCGACCAGCTCGCGGGGCTGGGCACGATCGGCGAGGGCCGCCGGGTGGTGTCCGATTTCCTGCTCGACAAGGACCGCCTGTTCGCCGAGCAGAACCTCTCCGAGGACGAGCTCGCGCTCTACCGCCGCATCCACGACAACGTGCATCCGGCCGGCCTGCCGCGGCCCGACCTGGTGATCTACCTGCAGGCCAGGCCCGACACGCTGATGGAGCGCATCCGCAAGCGCGGCCTCGAGGCCGAGCGCCACATCACCGAGTCCTACCTGCACCAGGTCGCCGAGCGCTACACGCGCTACTTCTACCAGTACGACGCCGCGCCGCTCTTCATCGTCGATGCCGGGCAGCTCAATCCGGTCGACCGCGACGAGGATTTCGAGCTGCTGCTCGAGCGCCTGCGCGAGATGCGCAGCTATCGCGAATTCTTCGGTTATGCAGGGTAAGACCTAGCCGAAACCCGTTGCGCATTCGCGGCAATGGACTTGTGCAATGCACCAGTTTGGTGAACACTGCGCCCTCCCTTCAGGAGCGATGAATGAGCTATCTCCAGGACCAGAAGCCCGTCACCCTCTTCGAGCTCGGCAAGATGCGCGCCGAGGGCCGCAGGATCGCCATGCTGACGGCCTACGACGCCAGCTTCGCCGCGCTGCTCGGCCGCGCCGGCGTCGATGCCATCCTCATCGGCGATTCGCTCGGCAACGTGCTGCAGGGGCAGAAATCGACGCTGCCGGTCACACTCGAGCACATGGCCTACCACACCGAATGCGTGGCCCGCGCCGGCGCCCGCCCGTTCGTCATCACCGACATGCCGTTCGGCAGCTACCACGAAAACCCGGAGCAGGCGATGCGCAACGCCGCCCGCCTGATGGCGGCCGGCGCGCAGATGGTCAAGGTCGAGGGCGGTGAGTTCATGGCCGGGACCGTGCGCTTCCTCGTCGAGCGCGGGGTGCCAGTGTGCGCCCACATCGGTCTCACGCCGCAGGCGGTGCATCAGCTCGGCGGCTACCGTGTGCAGGGCCGCAGCGAGGAAGGCGCGGCACGGCTGAAGGCCGATGCCCATGCGCTGGAGCAGGCCGGCGCCGCGCTGATGGTCATGGAGATGGTGCCCGCCGCGCTCGCCGCCGAGATCACCGCCAGCCTGCAGAGCATGGCGACGATCGGCATCGGCGCCGGCGCGGGCTGCGACGGGCAGGTCCTGGTGCTGCACGACATGCTCGGCGTCTTCCCCGGCAAGACCGCGCGCTTCGTGCGCAACTTCATGGACGGTGCCGCCAACATCGAGGACGCGGTGGCGCGCTACGTCGCCGCGGTCAAGGACGGCAGCTTCCCCGCACCCGAGCACTGCTACTGATCTCCGCCGCCCCTGCTCGAGCGCGCAGGGGCGCGAGCCCCCCCGGACCGTATTCCCCCGGACGACATCCGCCACCATGCAGATCCACGACACCATCGACAGCCTGCGCACCGCGCGCGCGCGCGCCGGCAAGGTCGCCTTCGTGCCCACCATGGGCAATCTCCACGAGGGCCACATCACGCTGATGCGCGAGGCCGGCGAGCACGCCGACTGCGTCATCGCCAGCATCTTCGTCAACCGCCTGCAGTTCGGCGCCGGCGAGGACTTCGACCGCTACCCGCGCACCTTCGCCGCCGACTGCGAGAAGCTGGCCGCGGCCGGTGTGGCGCACGTGTTCGCCCCCGACGAGACGGTCATGTATCCGCAGCCGCAGCGCTATCACGTCGATCCCGCACCGGCGCAGGTGTCGATCCTCGAGGGCGAGTTCCGTCCCGGCCATTTCCGCGGCGTGGCCACGGTGGTCATGAAGCTGCTCAACATCGTGCAGCCCGACGTCGCGCTGTTCGGCAAGAAGGACTACCAGCAGCTGATGGTGCTGTCGAACATGGTGCGCGAGATGGCGATGCCGGTCGAGGTGAAGCCGGGCGAGACGGTGCGCGCCGCGGACGGCCTGGCGCTGTCCTCGCGCAACGGCTACCTGAGCGCCGACGAGCGCGCCCGCGCGCCGCTCCTCTACCGCCTGCTCAGCCGCATCCGCGACGCGGTGCGCGCCGGCGACCACGACCTGCTCAAGCTCGAGACCGACGCCTTGGCCGAACTCGCCGCCGCCGGCTGGGAGCCCGACTACATCGCGGTGCGCCGCCGCGCCGACCTGCAGCCGCCGGTGCACATGGACGATCCACTGGTGGTGCTGGCCGCCGCCCGGCTCGGCCGCACCCGCCTGATCGACAACCTCGAGATCTGAGGCCGACGCGGATCAGGGTACGCCCGGCCTTGCATCCGCGCGCACTTCTGGTTACAAAACGAAGACTCGACAATAAAAGTCGCCCGCGCTCCGCGGCGCGCATCTCAACAACGAAAGAGGGGGAGTAGGACCATGATGACGACCGTGAAGCAGATCCTCGAGCAGAAAGGCAGCATCTTCCACGCAGTGCGGCCTACGGACTCGGTCTTCGACGCGCTTTCGCTGATGGCGCAGTTCGACATCGGCTGCGTGCTGGTCACCGACAACGACAAGCTGGTGGGGATCTTCACCGAGCGCGACTACGCACGCAAGGTCGTGCTCAAGGGCCTGGTGTCCCGTGACGTCAGGGTCGGCGACCTGATGACGCACAAGCCCTACACCGTCGGCCTGTCGGGCACCGCCGACGACCTGATGGCCACCATGACCGCGAAGCGCTTCCGCCACATCCCGGTGGTCGAGGACGGCAAGCTGCTCGGCATCGTCACCATCGGCGACATGGTCAAGTCCATCGTCAGCCAGCAGGAAAAGACGATCAAGCAGCTCGAGAGCTACATCGCCGGCGACCTCGCCGCGGAATAGGCCCTGCCTGCGGCGACGCCGCCGCCGCGGTGCGCATGGAAACGCCGGACCGACGGGAGTCGCGTCCGGCGTTGTCGTCTGAACGGCGGCCGCGAGGGGGCACTCCCTTTCGCGGCTGCCGCCGCTCCCACAAGAACCCGGCCACCACCCCGTGGGAGCGACGGAAGTCGCGATTCCGGCCGCGAGCCGTTCGCGGCTGCCGCCGCTCCCACAAGAACCCGGCCACCACCCCGTGGGAGCGACGGAAGTCGCGATTCCGGCCGCGAGCCGTTCGCGGCTGCCGCCGCTCCCACACCGCTCCGGCCGCCGGTGCTTCTCCGCCTCAGTCGCCCAAGGCCTTGCCGACGATCTCGGCGACGTCCGGCGACAGCCCGGGGGCGGCGAGGACGCGTTCGAGCTGTGGGCGGATGCTGGCCTGCAGCGCGGGCGTGAAGTGACGCCAGTTCTCGAGCGCACGTGCCATGCGCGCGGCCACCTGCGGGTTCTTCGCGTCGAGCGCGATCACCTGCTCGGCCCAGAATGCATGCCCGCTGCCGTCGGCGGCGTGAAACTCGCCCGGGTTGGCGCGGAAGAAGGTACCGAGCAGCGCATAGACCTTGTTCGGATTCGACAGGCTGAACGCCGGGTCGCCGAGCAGCGCACGCACGCCCGCGAGCGTCGGCGCAGCCGCGTCGTCCCAGCGCCAGGCGCCGGCCTGCAGCGCGAACCACTTGTCGAGCACGAGGGCGTCGTCGCGATGGCGGTCGTGGAAGGCCTGCAGCGCGGCGGTGCGCCCCAGGCTCGTGCTCTGCACCAGCGCGGCGAGCGCGCCGAAGCGTTCGGTCATGTTGGTGGCAGCGGCGAAGCGCGCCTCGGCGCGCTGCAGGCCCTCGCCATCGCCCGCCGCGGCGAGATAACGCAGCGCCAGGTTGGCGAGCGCGCGACGGCCGGCATCGCCGGGGTGGTAGCGGTACTCGCCGGGCACCTGCATCGCATCGACGACCTTCAGCCAGTCGGCGGCGAGCGTGCCACCGAGCACGCGCATCAGGCGGATCAATGCAGCGCGCAGCACGCCGGGGTCGGCCGGCGACATGCGCTCGAGCAGGTAGGCCTCGCCCGGCAGCGCCAAGGCCTGGGCGCGGAACGCGGGGTCGAGCGCGGCATCGTCGAGCAGCGTGCGGAAGGCGACGAGGAAGGCCTCGGGCACCGCGGCGTCGGCGTCCGCGGCAAGCGCGAGCGCGACGCGCTCGGCGTAGCGCTGCGCGGCGTCCCAGCGGTTGAAGGGGTCGGCGTCGTGCGCCATGCGGAAGGCCAGGCGCGCGTCGTCCTCGTCGAGCTCGAGGATCACCGGCGCGGAGAAACCGCGCAGCAGCGAGGGCACCGGCTCGGCCTCCAGGCCGACGAAGCGGAAGCGCTGCTCGGCCTCGTCCACGCGCAGCACGCGGGTGGTGGCGCCGGGCTGCGCCTCGCCCTCCAGCTGCAGCGGCCGGTCGCGCCCGTCCGCGCCGATCAGGCCGACCGCGACCGGGATCACCAGCGGCAGCTTGGCGTGCTGGCCGGGCGTGGCCGGCGTCGACTGCGCCAGCGTCAGCGTGTAGGTTCCGGAGGCCGCATCCCACTCGCCCTGCGCACGCACGCGCGGCGTGCCGGCCTGCTCGTACCAGCGCATGAACTGGTCGAGGTCGAAGCCGTTGTTGGCTTCCGACATCACCTCGACGAAGTCGTCGCAGGTCACCGCCTGGCCGTCGTGGTAGCTGAAGTAGAGATCCATGCCGTTGCGGAAACCCTCGTGGCCGAGCAGGGTGTGCAGCATGCGGATGACCTCGGCGCCCTTCTCGTACACCGTGGCGGTGTAGAAGTTGTTGATCTCCTGGTAGCTGTCGGGACGGATCGGGTGCGCCATCGGCCCGGCATCTTCCGGGAACTGGGCCGCGCGCAGCACGCGCACGTCGTCGATGCGCTTGACCGCGCGCGCCGAGGCCGCGCCCTCGGGGCCGGCCGCGCGCGCCAGCATGTCGGCGGAGAACTGCTGGTCGCGGAAGACGGTGAGGCCCTCCTTGAGCGTGAGCTGGAACCAGTCGCGGCAGGTGACGCGGTTGCCGGTCCAGTTGTGGAAGTACTCGTGCGCAACCACGCTCTCGACGTTCTCGTAGTCGAGGTCGGTGGCGGTGTCGGGCTTGGCGAGGATGAACTTGGTGTTGAAGATGTTCAGCCCCTTGTTCTCCATCGCGCCCATGTTGAAGTCGGCCACGGCGACGATCATGAAACGGTCGAGATCGAGCTCGAGGCCGAAGGTCTCCTCGTCCCAGCGCATCGCGTGCACCAGCGAATCCATCGCGTGCTCGACGCGATCGAGGTTGCCCGCCTCCACCCACACCTGGAGCAGCACCTCGCGGCCCGACATGGTGGTGACGCGGCGCTCGAGCGCCACCAGCTTCGCCGCGACCAGCGCAAACAGATACGAAGGCTTGGGGAACGGGTCCTCCCACTTCGCGTAGTGGCGGCCCCCGGGCAGCACGCCCTGGTCGACGAGGTTGCCGTTGGACAGCAGCACCGGGCAGGCCTCGCGCTCGGCCTCGAGGGTGACGGTGTAGCGCGCCATCACGTCGGGGCGATCGGGGAAGCAGGTGATGCGGCGGAAGCCCTCGGCCTCGCACTGGGTGAAGAAGCCGCCGTTCGACAGGTAAAGGCCCGACAGCGTGGTGTTGGCGCGCGGATCGATGCGGGTGACGACCTCGACCGTCACCGCATCGCCGCTGGCATCGATCTCGAGCACTCCATCCTGCTCGCGCATCGCCACCGGCGCCGCGCCGTCGACCGTCAGCGACACGCGCTCCAGCGCCTCGCTCCACAGCCGGATCGGCCCCTCCCCCGCGCCGGTCTTGCGCACGCAGCGCATGCGGTTGGTGACCAGCGTGGCCTCGGGATCGAGGCGGAAGTGCAGGTCGACGGTGTCCACCGTCCACGGCAGTGGCCGATAGTCGGCGCGTCGGATCGTCGGGGCGTGTTCAGTCTTCATTTTTTCTCCATCTGCGCCGGAGCGGCGCGACCAGGGCGCGAGTGTACGCCAAGCTCAGGCGCCGGCGCGGTCCGCTACCAGCACGTCGCCCGTGGACTGGGCGAGGATGTGCTTGGTGACACTGCCGAGCAGCATCTCGCCGATCAGGCCCTGGCCGCGCTTGCCGATCACGATCAGGTCGCAGTCCTGCGCCTGCTCGTGATCGAGCACCTGGCTGCTTGCTTCGCCATGGACCACGATGCGGCGTACCCGGTTCTCGTCCAGGGCGGCCTCGGCGACGAGTTCGTTCAGCTTCGCCGTGGCCTCACGGCGCGCATTGACGCGCAGGCTGGAGAGCGCGCTTTCCTCCACCCCGGCGTAGCGCAGCTTGCCTTCGAAGGGCACCTCGAAGGCATGCAGCAGCACGTACTCCGCCTGCGGGGCCACGCGCTGCACCAGGCGCAGCGCATCCAGCGATCGCGGCGAGAAATCCACCGGCACCAGCACGCGCCGGTAGGGTTCGTGCGCCATCTGCTTGACCACCAGCAGCGGACGCGTCGATTTGCGCAGCACGCGCTCGGTGGTCGAGCCGATCAGCAGCTCGCGCATGAATCCGGCGCCGCGCGCGCCCATCACCAGCAGGTCGGCATCGAGCGCATCGGCGTGGTTCGCGATTTCGGTCAGCACGTTGCCGACCACCAGGTGCAGCTCGGCCTGCACGCCCTGGCGCGCCTCGAGCTCGCCGGCGAGCATCGTCACCTCCGCGCGCATCTCGTCGAGCAGCTTCTGCTGCAGGTCGGCGGCACCGGCGTCGATCAGGTGGCGCAGGGCGTCGAGGGCACCGACATTCACCACATGCTGCAGCGACAGCCGCGCGCCCAGTTCGGCGGCGACGAGCGCAGCGCGCACCACCGCATGGCGGGCGAGCGGCGAGAGATCGGTGGCGGCAAGAATGGTGCGGACGGGCGTCATTGTTTCTTCTCCTTGGCAGGCGTCGCGGGCACGTTGGCCGGACCTGCTTCGCCACGGTGCACGTCCTCGAAGGCGATTTCGGCGGCGAAGCTGCGTGCGGCGTAATCCGCCGCGTCGTTGAAGGGGTCGAGCACACGCTGGACACCGGCTGCACCCAGTGCCTCGGCATGCAGGTCGTCGCGCACCACGCCGGCGACGCGTCCCGCGAAGCCCGCCTCCTTCAGTGCGCTGAGGAAGGCGCGGTTGGACTCCCACTGCGGGAAGGTGGTGATCGCCCAGCGTGCATGGCCGAGCGGCAGCGACTCGAGGAAGTTCGGATCCTCGCCGTCGCCGTAGCGCACCGGCTGGCGCAGCTTGTGCATCTCGCGAATGGTCTCGGGGTCGAAGTCCACGCCCAGCACCTCGATGCCGGCGCCGCGCAACTGCTGCATCAGGCGCGCCCCATAGCGGCCGAGACCGAAGATGATGATGTCGGGCTGTCCTGCCGGACGGACCTGGCGCTCCATCGCAAGTTCGCGGAACGGCCGCTTGCGCTCGAACACGCTCAGCATCGGCGCGAGGCGCTCGTACAGCGGCTGCGAGAACAGGATCATGTAGGTCGACATCATGATCGTCACCAGGCCGACCAGGGTGGTCAGGCCGAGCGCCTCGACGCCGACGTGACCCAGGGTGATGCCCATGGCCACGAACACGATCGAGAACTCGCTGATCTGCGCCACGGTGAGGCCGGCGAGGAAGCCGGTGCGCTTGCGGTAGCCCATGTAGCCCATGATCACCATCACGATCAGCGGGTTGCCGATCAGCACGAACAGCGACAGCACCACCGCCGGCCAGACTTCGCCGCCGAGGGTGGAAAAGTCGAGCTTGGCGCCGAGATCGATGAAGAAGAACAGGAGCATGAAGTCGCGGATGCCGGTGAGGCGCGCATTCATCGCCTCCCGGTAGCTGGTCGAGGCGAGCGAGAAGCCCGCCATGAACGCCCCCGCCTCCTTGCTGAAGCCCGCCCATTCGCCGAGCGCGGCCAGGCCGGTGCCCCAGGCGATGGCGAAGATCAGCAGCAGTTCCTGCGAGCGGGCCATGGCTCCGACCAGGCGCGGCAGCACGTAGCGCATCAGCACGTACATCAGCGCCGCGGCCGCGATGAGGCGCAGCATCAGCGAACCCGCGACCTCGACGATCGCCGCTTCGCCGGCGCCGCGCAGCGCGCTCATCGCCATCATCGCCAGCACGACGGCGACGTCCTGCACGATCAGGAAGCCGACCGCGATACGTCCGTGCAGCGAGTCGAGCTCGCGCTTGTCCGACAGCAGCTTGACCACGATGATCGTGCTCGAGAAGGTCAGCGCCACCGCGACGTAGAGCGCCTCCATGAGACCCTTGCCCATCAGTAGGATGAGCACGAAGCCGAACACGATCGTGAAGCCGAGCTGCCCCAGCCCGGTCGCCAGCGCCACCGGACCGATGTGGCGGATGTGGTGGAGATCGAGCTTGAGGCCGACGACGAAGAGCAGCACGGTGACGCCGATCTCGGCGAGCAACGCGACCTGGTCGTGCGCCTTGACGAGGCCGAACACCGCCGGCCCGACCAGGATGCCGACCACGATGTAGGCGATCAGCACCGGCTGGCGCAGGCGGACCGCGATCGCGCCCGCCACCGCCGAGATGATCAGCAGCAGCGCGAACTCGGCATACGGTCCGTGGGCCAGCATGTCGGCCATCGACTTCTCCTGGTCAGGGAACGCGGGAACGCCGCGCGATCCGCGCTCAGCCGCTGCGGCAGGCGCGGATTCGACGCAATATTCGATGCAATGTTAATGCATCGCGCGGAGCCCGGGACCTGCGCGCGCCGTCGGGAAGCCGCGTCAGCCCTTGGACGGCAGCGGCAGCAGCACGATGCAGGTCCCCGCCAGGCGATCGTGCAGAAACTGGCGATCGCGGTCGACCACGGCCCACAGCAGGCCGACGCCGCCCAGCAGCACCGAGGGCCAGGCCAGCGCATAGCGCAGCCAGCAGCGTCCGCGGCCTGCGATCCGCCCGTCGGCGGCATCGACGATCTTCAGCCGCCAGGTCTGCATCGCCAGGGTCTGCCCGCCGCGCCGCCAGTACCAGACGAAATAGACGCCCAACACCACGAACACGTGCAGCCACAGCACCCAGCCCGGAGGTGTGAAGCCGGCGACCGGACCGAGGATCAGGTAGGGCACGAGGAAGGTCAGCGCCAGCACGCCGAGCAGCAGCATCGACTCGTACAGCATCGATGCCAGCCGGCGGCGCAAGCCCGCGAGTTCGGCGAGCGGCCGGGGCGTGCCGGCGACATCCCGTGAAGACGACGAAATGCTGCCGGCCTGCGCCTGCCGAGCCGCGCCGGCCCTGCTTTCCCTGCGGGTCATGGAATCTTCCGGAAACGTCGCGCGCGCCTGCACGCGAAAATGAGCGCAATGAGCGCGAGTACGAGGCCGGACAGTTGCAGGCAATCCGCGGGCGCGCCCGGCCGGGCGCGGACGCCGGATCGGCGACGCGCACGCCCGGCGCAGCCTTGACCAAAACAGCGGCCGCCGGTAACGTTCTGCGTTTGTTCAAACCCCTATTGACGAGCGAGTTCGCGATGGTGCTGTCCGGAGCCGAAATTGTAATCAGGTGCCTGCAGGAAGAAAAGGTCGAGTACGTCTTCGGTTATCCGGGTGGCGCGGTCCTCTTCCTGTACGACGCACTGTTCCAGCAGGACAAGGTCCGCCACGTGCTGGTGCGCCATGAGCAGGCCGCCGTGCACGCCGCCGACGGCTTCGCGCGCAGCACCGAGAAGGTCGGCGTGGCGCTGGTGACCTCCGGCCCCGGCGCGACCAACGCCGTCACCGGCATCGCCACCGCCTACTGCGACTCGATCCCGATGGTGATCATCTCCGGCCAGGTGCCGACCGCGGCGATCGGCCAGGACGCCTTCCAGGAAGTGGACACCGTCGGCATCACCCGACCCTGCGTCAAGCACAACTTCCTGGTGAAGGACGTGCGCGACATCGCGCTGACGATGAAGAAGGCCTTCTACCTCGCCCGCACCGGCCGTCCGGGTCCGGTGCTGGTCGACATCCCGAAGGACGTGTCGATGCACAAGTGCGAGTTCGAGTATCCGAAGGAGATCTCGATGCGCTCGTACAACCCGGTGGTCAAGGGCCATTCGGGCCAGATCAAGAAGGCGGTGCAGCTGCTGCTCGAGGCCAAGCGCCCGATGATCTACACCGGCGGCGGCGTGGTGCTGGCGAACGCGGCCGAGCAGCTCACCAAGCTCACCCGCCTGCTCGGCTATCCGATCACCAACACCCTGATGGGCCTCGGCGGCTATCCGTCGAGCGACCGCCAGTACCTGGGCATGCCCGGCATGCACGGCACCTTCGAAGCCAACATGGCGATGCACTACTCCGACGTGCTGCTCGCCGTCGGTGCCCGCTTCGACGACCGCGTGATCGGCAACCCGGCGCACTTCGCCGAAGAGCCGCGCAAGATCATCCACGTGGACATCGACCCCTCGTCGATTTCCAAGCGCGTCAAGGTCGATGTGCCGATCGTCGGCGACGTCAGGGAAGTGCTCGAGGAAATGATCCGCCAGCTCGAAGCCGGCGAGGCCCGTCCCAATCCCGACGCGCTCGCGGCGTGGTGGAGGCAGGTCGAGGAATGGCGCAGCCGCCGCTGCATGGTGTTCAAGAACTCGGACGAGATCATCAAGCCGCAGTTCGTGGTGCAGAAGCTGTGGGAAGTGACCGGCGGCGACGCCATCATCACCTCGGACGTCGGCCAGCACCAGATGTGGGCGGCGCAATACTACGGCTTCGACAAGCCGCGGCGCTGGCTCAACTCCGGCGGCCTGGGCACCATGGGCGTGGGCATGCCCTACGCGATGGGCGCCAAGCTCGCCAACCCGGACATGCCGGTGGCCTGCGTGACCGGCGAGGCCTCGATCCAGATGAACATCCAGGAACTGTCGACCTGCAAGCAGTTCCGCCTGCCGATCAAGATCTGCAACCTGAACAACCGCTACCTGGGCATGGTGCGCCAGTGGCAGGAGCTGTTCCACGGCGGCCGCTACTCCGAGTCCTACATGGATTCGCTGCCCGACTTCGCCAAGCTGGCCGAAGCCTACGGCCACGTCGGCATCCGCGTCGACCGCCCGGCCGACGTCGAGGGCGCGCTGCGCGAGGCCTTCACCACCTACAAGAACGAGCTCGTGTTCCTCGACTTCCAGATCGACGCGACCGAGAACGTCTATCCGATGGTGCAGGGCGGCAAGGGTCTCACCGAGATGATCCTGTCGGCCGAAGACCTCTGATCGCCACCCACCGATTGCGGAACCCAACACCATGCGTCACGTCATTTCCCTCCTGATCGAAAACGAATCCGGCGCGCTGTCGCGCGTGTCCGGACTGTTCTCGGCCCGCGGCTACAACATCGAATCGCTGACCGTTGCCCCGACCGAAGATTTCTCGATGTCGCGGATGACCATCGTCACCACCGGCTCGGACGACATCATCGAACAGATCACCAAGCAGTTGAACAAGCTGGTCGAGGTGGTCAAGGTCGTCGACATCTCCGAGGCCGCGCACATCGAACGCGAACTGATGCTGGTCAAGGTTCGTGCCACCGGCAAGGACCGCGAGGAGATCAAGCGCACCGCCGACATCTTCCGCGCCCGCATCATCGACGTCACCGACGCCTCCTACGTCGTCGAGCTGACCGGCAACCAGGGCAAGCTGGACGCCTTCATCGGCGCCATCGACCCCGCCCTGATCCTCGAAACCGTGCGCTCCGGCGTCTGCGGCGTCGGCCGCGGCGATCGCGTGCTCAAGGTCTGAACCCTCCCCACCCGCCCCACATCCCGAACCAAAGGAAAGACATGAAGGTTTACTACGACAAGGACGCCGACCTCTCGCTGATCAAGGGCAAGCAGGTCACCATCGTCGGCTACGGCTCCCAGGGCCACGCCCATGCGCAGAACCTGCGCGACTCCGGCGTGAACGTCACCGTCGCGCTGCGCAAGGGCGGCGCCTCCTGGGCCAAGGCCGAAGGCGCCGGCCTGACCGTCAAGGAAATCGCCGAGGCGGTCAAGACCGCCGACGTGGTCATGATCCTGCTGCCGGACGAGAACATCCCCGAGGTCTACAAGAACGACGTCGAGCCGAACATCAAGAAGGGCGCCGTGCTCGCCTTCGCCCACGGCTTCAACGTGCACTACAACCAGGTCGTGCCGCGCGAGGACCTCGACGTGGTCATGGTCGCGCCCAAGGGCCCCGGCCACACCGTGCGTTCCGAATACCTGCGTGGCGGCGGCGTGCCCTCGCTGATCGCGGTCTACCAGGACAAGTCGGGCAAGGCCCGCGACATCGCCCTGTCCTACGCTGCGGCCAACGGCGGCACCAAGGGCGGCGTGATCGAGACCAACTTCCGCGAAGAGACCGAGACCGACCTCTTCGGCGAGCAGGCCGTGCTGTGCGGCGGCGCCGTCGAGCTGGTCAAGATGGGCTTCGAGACCCTGACCGAAGCCGGCTACGCGCCCGAGATGGCCTACTTCGAGTGCCTGCACGAGCTCAAGCTGATCGTCGACCTGATGTACGAAGGCGGCATCGCGACGATGAACTACTCGATCTCGAACAACGCCGAGTACGGCGAGTACGTGACCGGCCCCGAGGTCATCAACGAGCAGTCGCGCGAAGCCATGCGCAACGCGCTCAAGCGCATCCAGACCGGCGAGTACGCCAAGATGTTCATCCTCGAGGGCCGCACCGGCTACCCGAGCATGACCGCCCGTCGCCGCCTGAACGCCGCCCACCCGATCGAGCAGGTCGGCGCCCAGCTGCGCGACATGATGCCCTGGATCAAGGCCAAGGCCCTGGTCGACAAGTCGAAGAACTGATCGACTTCGACTTCTGCCCGAAAGCCGGCCCCGCACCCGCGGCGCCGGCTTTTTTGCGTCCGCTGCGGGCCCGATCGGCATGCGGACGGGAATCCGCCGCGCGCCGCCTGCGCTAGAATGGGCACTCGGAAAACTTGGAGGCGATCCCCGACGTGCCCCACAACGAATACACCCCGCCGCCGCTGATGGACAAGCGTCGCCGCGGCATCTACATCCTGCCCAACCTGTTCACGACCGCGGCGCTGTTCGCCGGCTTCTACGCCATCGTGCAGGCGATGAACGACCGTTTCGAATACGCTGCGGTGGCGATCTTCGTCGCCATGGTGCTCGACGGCCTCGACGGCCGCATCGCCCGCCTGACCCACACCCAGAGCGAGTTCGGTGCCGAGTACGACTCGCTGTCCGACATGGTGTCCTTCGGTGCCGCGCCGGCGCTGGTCATGTACGAGTGGGCGCTGCAGGACCTCGGCAAGTTCGGCTGGATCGCCGCCTTCATCTACTGCGCCGGGGCGGCGCTGCGCCTGGCGCGCTTCAACACCAACATCGACGTGGTCGACAAGCGCTACTTCCAGGGCCTGCCCAGCCCGGCCGCCGCTGCGCTGGTGGCCGGCATGGTGTGGGTGGGCATCGACAACGGCTTCGCCGGCGACGAGCTGCGCTGGTACGCGGCCGTGCTGACGATCTTCGCCGGCGTGTCGATGGTCAGCAACGTGCTGTTCTGGAGCGGCAAGAGCATCAACCTCAGGAAGAGCGTGCCCTTCATCGTGCTGATCGCGCTGGTGCTGGCTTTCGCGCTGATCTCCAGCTACCCGCCGGGCATCCTGTTCGGCCTCTTCCTCGCCTATGCGGCATCGGGCTACGTGGTCGCCGCGCTGCGCTGGCGAAAGCGCAAGCTGCACCGCCAGGAGCAGCCCGCCGCACCCACCTGCTATGAAGGCAGCGAAAGCCCTGCCGCGCCCGTCGAGGGCGATTCCACCGACCCCGGGAGCAAGCCATGAAAGACAAGCTGATCATCTTCGACACCACGCTGCGCGACGGCGAGCAGAGCCCGGGCGCGTCGATGACGCGCGACGAGAAGCTGCGCATCGCCCGCCAGCTCGAGCGCATGCGGGTGGACGTGATCGAGGCCGGCTTCGCCGCCGCCTCCAACGGCGACTACGATGCGGTGCGCGCGATCGCCGAGGCGATCAAGGAATCCACCGTGTGCTCGCTGGCGCGCGCCAACGAGAAGGACATCCGCCGCTCGGGCGACGCCATCGCCCCCGCCGCCCGCGGCCGCATCCACACCTTCATCGCCACCAGCCCCATCCACATGGAGAAGAAGCTGCGCATGACGCCCGACCAGGTCGTCGAGCAGGCGGTCAAGGCGATCGGCTGGGCGCGCGAGTACACCGACGACGTCGAGTTCTCCGCCGAGGACGCCGGCCGCTCCGAGATCGACTTTCTGGTGCGCATCTTCGAGGCGGTGATCAAGGCCGGCGCGAAGACCATCAACGTGCCCGACACCGTCGGCTACAACGTGCCCGAGCAGTTCGCCGCCACCGTGCGCACGCTGATCGAGCGCGTGCCCAACTCCGACAAGGTGGTGTGGTCGGTGCACTGCCACAACGACCTCGGCCTCGCGGTCGCCAACTCGCTCGCCGCCGTGCGCGCCGGCGCCCGCCAGGTGGAATGCACCATCAACGGCCTCGGCGAACGCGCCGGCAACGCCTCGCTCGAGGAGATCGTGATGGCGGTGCGCACCCGCGCCGACATCTTCCCGGTCGAGACCGGCATCGACACCACCCAGATCGTGCCCGCCTCCAAGCTCGTGTCGCAGATCACCGGCTACCCGGTGCAGCCCAACAAGGCCATCGTCGGCGCCAACGCCTTCGCGCACGAATCCGGCATCCACCAGGACGGCGTACTCAAGCACCGCGAGACCTACGAGATCATGCGCGCCGAGGACGTGGGCTGGGGCGCCAACAAGCTGGTGCTGGGCAAGCTCTCCGGCCGCAACGCCTTCCGCGCCCGCCTGCAGGAACTGGGTATCGAGATCGAGAGCGAGGAGCACCTGAACCAGGCCTTCGCCCGCTTCAAGGAACTCGCCGACCGCAAGTCGGAGATCTTCGACGAGGACCTCACCGCGCTGATGCGCGACGAGGCCGTGACCCCGGCCCACGAGCAGTACCGCCTGGTGTCGACCCGCTTCCACTCCGAGACCGGCGAGACGCCGGTCGCCGAGGTCACGCTGTCGATCGGCGGCGCCGAGAAGCACGCGCGCGCCAACGGCTCGGGCCCGGTGGATGCCGCCTTCAAGGCCATCGAGTCGGTGGCGACGAGCGGCAGCGAACTGCTGCTGTATTCGGTGAACGCCATCACCACCGGCACCGACGCCCAGGGCGAGGTCACCGTGCGCCTGTCGCGCGACGGCCGCGTGATGGATGGCCAGGGCGCCGACACCGACATCATCGTCGCCTCGGCCAAGGCCTACCTCAACGCCCTCAACAAGCTCCACGCCGGCGCGGAGCGGCTCAACCCGCAGGTCTGAGAGGGGGGCGCTCAGCCCCCGCCCCCGCTCCCTCCTGTGGGAGCGGCGGCAGCCGCGAACCCGCGCGGGCCCGCGAGCCATTGTGCACCGCGCCTACAGGGAGTCTTTGTCCTGCGCGCGCGACGGCGCCGTCGCACGGGCATGCAGCATCGTGCTGGTGAAAAGGACCACCGCGAGCAAGACCTCGATCAGCGCGAACACGCCGGTGAGCCCGGGATCGCTCGCGCGCAGCACGCCCTCGGTGAAGTACAGCAGCGACAGCATCGACAGCCACTGCGAGGTGTAGCGCCGCCCGCGCAGCACGCCGAACACGGCCGGCAGCAGCGGCAGGGCCTTGAGGATCAGCCACGAGCCGCCCGGGCGTAACGGCGCGAGCCAGCCCTCCCACACCACGCACAGCGCGATCAGCGCCAGCAGCGCGACGCTGGAAATCCGCGACAACATCTGTACGCTCATCGCGCCCCCACCAGCTTCAGTGCGAGCTCGGCCAGGCGCCTGCCCTGCGCGCGGGCAAGCTCGATCTCGTCCTCGCTCAGCAGCGCGGCACCATCCGGCCCGGCGACATGGCTGGCGCCGTAGGGCGTGCCGCCGGAGCGCGTGCGCCCGAGCGCACCCTCGGTGAATGGCAGGCCGAGCACCACCATGCCGTGATGGAAGAGCGGAATCATCATGCTCAGCAGCGTGCTCTCCTGCCCGCCATGCTGGCTGGCCGAGGAGGTGAACACGCACGCCGGCTTGCCCTCGAGCACGCCATTGACCCAGGCCCCGGCGAGGCCATCGAGGAAATACTTCACCGGTGCCGCCATGTTGCCGAAGCGCGTCGGGCTGCCCAGGGCCACGCCGATGCACTGCTCGAGGTCCTGCAGCTCCACGTAGGGCGGGCCGTCGGCCGGGATCTCGTCCTCCACCGCCTCGCACACGGTGGACACCCGCGGCACCGTGCGCACGCGCGCGATCGCGCCCGGCACCTGGTGGATGCCCGCGGCGATCTGCTCGGCGAGCGCGCGCACCGACCCGCGGTGGCTGTAGTACAGGACGAGGATTTCGTGCATTGGGAGGAGATTCCGGTCGAGGGGCGCGAATTATACCCGCCATCTCCCGCGACCTCGCCCCAACCGCAGCACCACGCGAAGCGAGATCGCCTCGATCAGGTCCAGCCTTCCAGCCGCATCGTGGCGCGCACCAGGCGCTGCTCCTCCTGCTCGATCTCGGCGAAGCTCTCGCGCACGCTGTTGACATGCTCGGCGGCGATCACCGCGGCGCGCTCGGGCTGACGGTCGATCACCGCCTGGTACAGGCGGCCGTGCTGGCGATCGATGACGCCCTTGTGCGCGGGGCGATGGTAGAGGTTGTTCACCGAGGCGAAGACGCTGCTCAGCATCAGGTCGGAGAGGGACTGCAGCGTATGCACCAGCACCGGGTTGTGCGAAGCCTCGTTGATCGCGCGATGGAAGGCGTGATCCAGGTGCGCATGTTCTTCGGCCGAGGTCTGCTCTTCCCTGCCTTGGCGGGCGACCAGATCCTCGTAACGGCGCCGGATCATGACGAAATCCGCAGTCGTGCCGCGCAGGGCAGCCAGGCGCGCGGCCTCGCCCTCGAGCAGCGCGCGCACCTCGAGCAGGTCGTAGAGCGTGCGCGGTTGCGAGCTGAACAGATGCATCAGCGGACTCACGTCGCGTTCGGCCGACAGGCGGGCGACGAAGGAGCCCTGGCCGTGACGGGTCTCGATGACCCCCAGGCCGCGCAAGACCCGCAGCCCCTCGCGCAGGGCCGAACGCGAACAGCCGAGCTTCTCGCACAGCCTGCGCTCGGACGGCAGCGCCTGGCCCACCTTCAGCACGCCATCCGTGATCAGGCGCTCGATGCGCTCGGCGACGACGTCGGCCACCTGGCGACGCTGGACAACGGGTTCGGTAGTCGAAACCGGCGTTTTCATACTGGTAGGACCAGAGGGATGGAATGAGTCGGATTGTATTACAGCATCACCCTATCTAACTGATTATTCTGGCAACCTTTCTTGATTAGGGTTAGACCTGATCCAAAAATACTGGTACGACCACTAGCAAACCCCCTAGTCGTCCGCCCTCGTCGCTTCTAGCATTCCGGTCCTGAGCCTGCACATGGCCGCATCAATTCCGCTCATGGCAGTACCCACATCCCAGCCCGAAGCCAGCGAAACGCGATGAACATCCTCTACGACGAACGCATCGACGGCGCCCTGACCCGCGTCGATCGCGCGGATTTCAATGCCGAGATGCGGGCGGCCATCCCCGACCTCACCATCCTGTACCGCGAGGAAGACCTCAAGCCCTACGAGTGCGACGGCCTGTCGGCCTACCGCACGACGCCGCTGCTGGTCGTGCTGCCCGAGCGCATCGAGCAGGTGCAGGCGGTGCTGCGCCTGTGCCACCAGCGCAAGGTGCCGGTGGTCGCACGCGGCGCGGGCACCGGCCTGTCGGGCGGCGCGCTGCCGCTGGAGCAGGGGGTGCTGCTGGTCATGGCGCGGTTCAACCGCATCCTCGAGATCAATCCCCGCGGCCGCTACGCGCGCGTGCAGCCGGGCGTGCGCAACCTCGCCATCTCGCAGGCCGCCGCGCCCCACGAGCTCTACTACGCGCCCGATCCGTCCTCGCAGATCGCGTGCTCGATCGGCGGCAACGTCGCCGAGAACGCCGGCGGCGTGCATTGCCTGAAGTACGGGCTGACCGTGCACAACCTGCTCGAGGTCGAGATCCTGACCATCGAGGGCGAGCGCATGACGCTCGGCGCCGACGCGCTCGATGCGCCCGGTTTCGACCTGCTGGCGCTGTTTACCGGCTCCGAGGGCATGCTCGGCGTCGTCACCGAGGTCACCGTGAAGCTGCTGCCCAAGCCGCGCGTCGCGCGCGTGCTGATGGCGAGCTTCGACTCGGTGGACGAGGCCGGGCGCGCGGTGGGCGACATCATCGCCGCCGGCATCGTGCCGGGCGGGCTCGAGATGATGGACAAGCTCGCCATCCTGGCCGCGGAGGACTTCATCCATGCCGGCTACCCGGTCGAGGCCGAGGCCATCCTGCTGTGCGAGCTCGACGGCGTGGAATCCGACGTCGCCGAGGACATCGAGCGCGTGCGCGCGGTGCTCGACCGCGCCGGCGCCACCGCGGTGAGCCTGGCGCGCGACGAGGCCGAGCGCATCAGGTTCTGGGCCGGACGCAAGAACGCCTTCCCCGCCGTCGGCCGCATGTCGCCCGACTACTACTGCATGGACGGCACCATCCCGCGCCGCCACCTGCCGACGGTGCTCAAGGGCACGGCCGAGCTCTCCGCGCGCTACGGCCTGCGCGTGGCCAACGTCTTCCACGCCGGCGACGGCAACATGCACCCGCTGATCCTGTTCGATGCCAACCAGCCCGGCGAGCTCGAGCGCGCCGAGGAGCTCGGCGGCAAGATCCTCGAGCTGTGCGTCGCCGTCGGCGGCACGATCACCGGCGAGCACGGCGTCGGCCGCGAGAAGATCAACCAGATGTGCGTGCAGTTCAACGCCGACGAGATCACCTTCTTCCACGCGGTGAAGGCGGCCTTCGACGCGCACGGCCTGCTCAACCCCGGCAAGAACATCCCCACCCTGCACCGCTGCGCCGAGTTCGGCGCCATGCACGTCCACCACGGCAAGCTGCCCTTCCCCGAACTGGAGCGTTTCTGATGCACGCGAACGCGGCCGACACCCGCCCCGGCACCGACCTCGGCGCCGAACTGCTCGCCCGCGTGCAACACGCGCTTGCCGAGCGCACGCCGCTGCACATCCACGGCGGCGGCACGAAGGCCTTCTACGGCCGCCCGGTCGAGGGCGCACCGCTCGACACCCGCGGCCACCGCGGCATCGTCAGCTACGACCCCACCGAGCTGGTGATCACCGCCCGCGCCGGCACGCCGCTCGCCGAACTCGAGGCCGCGCTCGACGCCGCCGACCAGATGCTGGCCTGCGAGCCGCCGCACTTCGGCCCCGGCGCCACCGTCGGCGGCATGGTCGCGGCCGGCCTGTCCGGGCCGCGCCGGCCCTGGGTGGGCTCGGTGCGCGACTTCGTGCTCGGCTGCCGCGTCATCACCGGTGCGGGCAAGCATCTGCACTTCGGCGGCGAGGTCATGAAGAACGTCGCCGGCTACGACGTCTCGCGACTGATGGCGGGCAGCCTCGGCTGCCTCGGCCTGATCACCGAAGTTTCGTTCAAGGTCCTGCCCAAGCCGCGCAACAGCCTCAGCCTGCGCCTGGAGATGGACGCCGAGCGGGCGCTCGAACGCTTCGCCGAATGGGGGCAGCAACCGCTGCCGATCACCGCCGCCTGCCACGACGGCGACGCGCTGATGCTGCGCCTCGAAGGCGGCGAAGGCTCGGTCGCCGCGGCGCGCCAGCACCTCGGCGGCGAGGAGATCCCGCCCGCCTTCTGGCAGGCGCTGCGCGAGCACCAGCTCGCCTTCTTTCGCGACCGCCGCCCGCTGTGGCGGGTCTCGGTGGCCAACGACAGCCGCCCGGCCCTGCCGGCGGGCAAGCAGCTCATCGACTGGGGCGGCGCCCAGCGCTGGCTCAAGACCGATGCCGATGCGGATGCCATCCGTGCGGCCGCCCAGGCCGCTGGCGGCCACGCCAGCTGCTTCACGCCCGGTGCCGTCGACAGCCCGCTCCAGCCGCTGCCCGAGGTGCTGATGCGCTATCACCGCCAGCTCAAGGCCCAGCTCGATCCGCAGGGCATCTTCAACCCCGGGCGCATGTACGCCGGACTCTGAGCCGCAGGCTCGCCGCCTCCACCCGAACGGACTGACCGACTCATGCAAACCAACCTGAGCGAAAAGGCCCGCGCCCTGCCCGGCGCCGACGTGGCCGAAAGCGTGCTACGCACCTGTGTGCACTGCGGCTTCTGCAACGCCACCTGCCCGACCTACCAGCTGCTCGGCGACGAGCTCGACGGTCCGCGCGGGCGCATCTACCTGATGAAGCAGATGCTCGAAGGCGGCGAGGTCAGCGCCAGCACCCGCCTGCACCTCGACCGCTGCCTGACCTGCCGCAACTGCGAGACCACCTGCCCCTCGGGCGTGCAGTACCACAAGCTGCTCGACATCGGCCGCGCCGCGATCGAGGCCTGGGCGCCGCGCCCGTTCGCCGAAGTCGCGCAGCGCACGGTGCTGCGCACCATCGTGCCGCGCCCGACACTGTTCAAGACCCTGGTCCAGGCCGGCGAAGCGGTACGTCCGCTGCTGCCGGAAGGGCTCGCCGCCAAGCTGCCGCGCCGCGTCAAGCACGCCGCGCCGCGCCCCGCACCGCGTCATGCGCGCACGGTGCTGATGCTGGAAGGCTGCGTGCAGCCCGGGCTTTCGCCCAACACCAACGCCGCGACCGCCCGCGTGCTGGATCGCCTCGGCATCGGCGTGGTGCCGGCGGCGGAGGCCGGCTGCTGCGGCGCGGTGGATTTCCACCTCAACGCGCAGGACACCGGCCTCGATCGCGCCCGCCGCAACATCGACGCCTGGTGGCCGGCGATCGAGGCCGGCGCCGAGGCGATCGTGCAGACCGCCAGTGGCTGCGGCGCCTTCGTCAAGGAATACGGCTTCATGCTGCGCGACGACCCGGCCTATGCCGCCAAGGCCGCCCGCGTCAGCGCCCTGGCCAGGGACCTGGTCGAGGTGCTGGGCAAGGAGCCGCTGGAGGAACTGGGCGTGCGTGCCGACAAGCGCCTCGCCTTCCACTGTCCGTGCACGCTGCAGCACGCCCAGAAGCTCGGCGGCGCGGTCGAGGGCGTGCTCGGCCGGCTCGGCTTCGCGCTCACCGCCGTGCCCGACAGCCACCTGTGCTGCGGCTCGGCCGGCACCTATTCGCTGACCCAGCCCGAACTGTCGCGCCGGCTGCGCGACAACAAGCTCGATGCGCTCGAGAGCGGCAAACCCGACCTCATCGTCACCGCCAACATCGGCTGCCAGACCCACCTCGACGGCGCCGGACGCACTCCGGTCCGCCACTGGATCGAGATCGTGGACGAGGCGCTGGGCTGAAGCCAGTCATCGACATTCGCTGAAACCCCTTTCCGCGCGCGCCCTCGTGGCGATCGTGGCAACGCAAGACCAGGAGAACCCACATGAAGACCAAGTCCGTACTCTGCCAGCAAGACGTCACCCGCATCCTCGCCGCCGCCCGCGCCGTCGCACAGGCCAAGGGCTGGGCGGTCACCATCGCCGTCGTCGATGACGGCGGCCACCCGCTCGCCCTCGAGCGCCTCGACGACTGCGCGCCGGTCGGCGCCTACATCGCGGTCGAGAAGGCGCGCACCGCCGCCCTCGGCCGGCGCGAATCGAAGCAGTACGAGGACATGATCAACGGCGGCCGCACCGCCTTCCTGTCCGCGCCGGTGCTCGCCGGCACGCTGACCGGCGGCATCCCGCTGGTCGTCGACGGCCAGGTCGTGGGCGCGGTCGGCGTCTCCGGCGTCAAGCCCGACGAGGATGCGCTGGTCGCGCAGACCGGCGTCGATGCGCTGATCTGAGCTGCAGGCCTTACCCCGGGCACGTCCCACGCCCCTCCCCTCCCTGAATCACGAGCGATGCAACACATGAGCCAACGAGAAAAATGCCACCGCCTCGACGTGGCGGCCAACCTGAAGCGTTTCATCGAAGAAGAAGCCCTGCCGGGCAGCGGCGTGGACGCTGCTGCGTTCTGGTCGGGCTTCGATGCCCTGGTCCATGATCTCGCCCCGAAGAACGCCGCGCTGCTGGCCGAGCGCGATCGCATCCAGGCCGAGCTCGACGCCTGGCACCGCGCCCACCCCGGTCCGGTCGCCGACATGGCCGCCTACAAGGCCTTCCTCGCCGCGATCGGCTACCTGCTGCCGGTGCCCGCGGACGCCAAGGCCACCACCACCGACGTCGACGACGAACTGGCGGTGCAGGCCGGCCCGCAGCTGGTGGTGCCGGTGATGAACGCGCGCTATGCGCTCAACGCCGCCAACGCGCGCTGGGGTTCGCTCTACGACGCGCTCTACGGCACCGACGCCATCGCCCAGAAGGACGGCGCCGAGCTCACCAAGGGCTACAACCCGGTGCGCGGCGCGCGCGTCATCGCCTTCGGCCGCCAGGTGCTCGACCAGGCCGCGCCGCTGGCCGGCGCCTCGCACGCGGACGCGGTCGCCTACGCGGTCGCCGCCGGCAAGCTGGTGGTCACCCTCAAGAGCGGTGCCACCGCCGGCCTGCAGCAGGCCGAGAAGTTCGTCGGCTTCCAGGGCGAGGCCGCCGCGCCCTCGGCGGTGCTGCTCAAGAACAACGGCCTGCACATCGAGGTGCAGATCGACCGCAACGGTGCGATCGGCAAGACCGACGCCGCCGGCGTGAACGACCTGCTGATGGAAGCGGCGCTGTCCACGATCATGGACTGCGAGGACTCGATCGCCGCGGTCGATGCCGACGACAAGGTCGTGGTGTACCGCAACTGGCTGGGCCTGATGGACGGCTCGCTGGAGGACAGCTTCGAGAAGGGCGGCCGGATGATGACCCGCCGCCTGAATCCCGACCGCGCCTACACCGGCGCCGACGGCCAGCCGCTGACCCTGCACGGGCGTTCGCTGCTGTTCGTGCGCAACGTCGGCCACCTGATGACCAACCCCGCCATCCTGTGGGGCGAGGGCCGGGAGATCCCCGAGGGCATCATGGACGCGGTGGTGACCACGCTGGTCGCCAAGCGCGACCTCGCGCGCCGCGGCAACTCGCGCAAGGGCTCGATCTACATCGTCAAGCCCAAGATGCACGGCCCGGCCGAGGTGGCCTTCGCCGACGAGCTCTTCACCCGCGTCGAAGCGCTGCTCGGCCTGCCCGCGCACACCGTCAAGCTCGGCATCATGGACGAGGAGCGCCGCACCAGCGTGAACCTGCGCGCCTGCATCGCCGCCGCGCCGGCGCGCGTGGCCTTCATCAACACCGGCTTCCTCGACCGCACCGGCGACGAGATGCACACCGCGATGGAGGCCGGCCCGATGATGCGCAAGGGCGACATCAAGAACAGCAAGTGGATTGCCGCCTACGAGCGCCGCAACGTGCTGATCGGCCTGGCCGCCGGCCTGCGCGGCCGCGCCCAGATCGGCAAGGGCATGTGGGCGATGCCCGACCTGATGGCGGCGATGCTCGAGCAGAAGATCGTGCACCCGAAGGCCGGCGCCAACACCGCCTGGGTGCCGTCGCCGACCGCGGCCACGCTGCACGCGCTGCACTACCACCAGGTCAATGTGGCCGCGGTGCAGCAGGAGATCGAGAAGCTCGACCTCAACGCCGCATCCGAGGCGCTGCTCGACGATCTGCTGACCATCCCGGTGGTGGCCAAGGCCGACTGGAGCGCGACCGAGCGCCAGCAGGAACTCGACAACAACTGCCAGGGCATCCTCGGCTACGTGGTGCGCTGGGTCGAGCAGGGCGTGGGCTGCTCGAAGGTGCCCGACATCAACGACATCGGCCTGATGGAAGACCGCGCGACGCTGCGCATCTCGAGCCAGCACATCGCCAACTGGCTGCGCCACGGCGTGGTCACCGCCGAGCAGGTCGAGGCGACGCTGCAGCGCATGGCCGCGGTGGTCGACGGGCAGAACGCGGGCGATGCGCTGTACCGCCCGATGGCGCCCGACTTCGACGACTCGGTGGCGTACCAGGCCGCGCGCGCGCTGATCTTCGAGGGCTGCGCACAGCCCAGCGGCTACACCGAGCCCCTGCTGCACCGCTATCGCCAGCAGTTCAAGGCGAAGGTCGGCGGCTGATCGATCCGAAAACCGCTTCCCTCCCTGCGCCCGTGCGGGCCGAGGACATTCCTCCAACCGTACGGGCGTTTTTTTGACCAGCCGGCCTGCGACGCAGGCCGCCCACTTCCCCACCCGCTTCGACCAAAACGAAACCAGGAGACTTTCCACAATGAATCAAACCGCGCTCTCACTGCTGGCATTCCTGCCACTGGTGCTCGCCGGCGTGCTGCTGATCGGCTTCCGCTGGCCGGCACGGCTCGCCATGCCCGTGGTCTATGTGATCACCGCCCTCATCGGCCTCTACGCCTGGGGCATGACCTTCAACCGCGTGCTCGCCTCCACGTTGCAGGGCCTGATCCTGACCGTGTCGATCCTGTGGATCATCTTCGGCGCGATCCTGCTGCTCAACACCCTCAAGCACTCGGGCGGCATCGCCGCCATCCGCCGCGGCTTCTCCAACATCAGCCCCGACCGCCGCGTGCAGGCGCTGATCGTGGCCTGGCTGTTCGGCTGCTTCATCGAGGGCGCATCGGGCTTCGGCACGCCGGCCGCGGTGGCCGCGCCGCTGCTGGTCGCGCTCGGCTTCCCGGCGCTGGCCGCGGTCGTGCTGGGCATGATGGTGCAATCGACGCCGGTGTCCTTCGGCGCGGTCGGCACGCCGATCATCGTCGGTGTCGGCGCCGGCCTCGACCGCAGCGGCATCACCGCGCAGTTGGCGACGCTGGGCAGCGACTGGGACACTTTGTTCATGATGATCACGGGCCGCGTCGCCATCGTGCACGCGCTGGTCGGCATCCTGATGCCGCTGATCATGGTCATGGTCATGACCCGCTTCTTCGGCCGCAACAAGTCCTGGGCCGACGGCCTGGCGGTTGCGCCGTTCGCGATCTTCACCGCGTTCAGCTTCGGCATTCCCTACGTGCTCGCCGGCGTCTTCCTCGGCCCCGAGTTCCCGTCGATGATCGGCGCCCTGATCGGCCTCGCCATCGTCGTGCCCGCGGCCAAGAAGGGCTTCCTGCTGCCGAAGGAGACCTGGGACTTCGCGCCGGCCAGTGAATGGCCGGCCGAGTGGATGGGCAAGATCGAGATGAAGCTCGACCAGGTCGCGGGCAAGACGCCGATCTCCACGCCGATGGCCTGGGCGCCCTACCTGCTGCTCGCCGCCATTCTGGTCGCCACCCGCGTGATCCCGGAACTGAAGAGCTTCCTGCTGGGCATCAAGTTCGGCTGGGTGGACATCCTCGGCGAGAAGGGCGTGAGCGGCAACATCGAGCCGCTCTACCTGCCCGGCGGCATCCTCGTGGTCGTCGTCCTCATCACCTTCTTCCTGCACCGCATGCACGGCCGCGAGTTGGTCAAGGCGGTGGGCGAATCGAGCAGGACCCTGCTCGGTGCCGGCTTCGTGCTGATCTTCACCATCCCGATGGTCCGCATCCTGATCAACTCCGGCGTCAATGCCGCCGACCTGAGTTCGATGCCGATCGCGATGGCCCAGCTGGTGGCCGACAGCGTGGGCGGCGTGTATCCCTTCTTCGCCCCCTGGGTGGGCGCGCTCGGGGCCTACATCGCCGGCTCGAACACCGTGTCCAACCTCATGCTGTCGCAGTTCCAGTTCAACACCGCCGGCCTGCTCGGGGTGTCGGGCGTGATGATGGTTGCGCTGCAGTCGGTGGGCGCCGCCGCCGGCAACATGATCGCGATCCACAACGTGGTCGCCGCCTCGGCCACGGTCGGCCTGCTCGGCCGCGAAGGCACGACGCTGCGCAAGACCATCCTGCCGACGCTGTACTATCTGATCCTCGCCGGCAGCCTGGGCCTGATCGCGATGTACGTACTCGGGGTCACCGACCCGATCCACGCCGCGTCCTGAACAGCGGACGACGCATGAGTGGGCGCGAGGACGGAGCTCCTCCGCCTCGCGCAAAAACCGCCGGCAGTTCTTGCTCGCCGGCGGTCCTTACCTTATAATCCGCGGTTTTCCGCATTCACCGATCAGGAATATCAGATGGTCGTCATTCGCCTTGCCCGTGGTGGCGCCAAAAAGCGCCCGTTCTTCAACATGGTCGTTGCCGATTCGCGCAATCGCCGCGACGGCCGCTTCATCGAGCGCGTCGGCTACTACAACCCGATCGCCTCCGGCGCCGAAAAGGGCCTGGTGGTCAACACCGAGCGTCTGGCCTACTGGGAGCAGAACGGCGCCCAGCTGTCGCCGACCGTTGCCCGTCTGGTCAAGCAGGCCGCCAAGGCTGCTGCCTGATCGACACCGATCTGCGGCGGAACGACGCATGATCGTACTGGGGCGCATCGTCGCCCCTTTTGGCGTTCAGGGCTGGGTCAAGATTCACCCTTTCGGTGACGATCCGGCGTCGTGGCGCAAGATGTCGCACTGGTGGCTGTGCAGTGACGACAGCGCGCCGGACGCGCAGTGGAAGCAGTACGCGCTCAAGGCCTGCCGTCCCCACGGCAAGAGCCTGGTCGCCGCGCTGGCCGAGGTGCCCGACCGCAACGCAGCCGAAGCCATCGACGGCTTCTTCATCGCTGCGCCACGGGAGGCCCTGCCCCAGCCGGAGAGCGACGAATACTACTGGGCCGACCTGGTCGGCCTGGACGTGGTCAATGAAGCCGGCGAGGCGCTCGGCACGGTCAGCGGACTGCTGGCGACCGGTGCCCACGACGTGCTTCAGGTGCAGGACGGCGAAGGCAAGGAGGCGGTCGAACGACTGATTCCCTTCGTCGCCGCCTATGTGCTCGATGTGGATCTGCCCGCCCGCCGCATCCGGGTGAGCTGGCAGAAAGACTGGTGACGCAGGACTGTGGACGGCCGGTGAATCCGCCGGCAGGCGACAGCATCATGCAGGACGGGGCAAGCCCGGCGATCGGCGGAGGACTGCGTCGCTACGACGTGATCACCCTGTTCCCGGAGATGTTCTCGGCGCTGACCGGCAGTGGCATCACTCGGCGGGCGATCGATCGCGGGCTCTATGCGCTCGGTTTCCACAGCCCGCGCGACTTCACCAGCGATCCGCATCGCACGGTCGATGACCGTCCCTACGGCGGCGGTCCCGGCATGGTGATGCTGGCCGAGCCGCTGATGCAGTCGATCGCAGCCGCGCGGGCAGCACAACAAGCTGCGACCGGGCGCCCTGGTCGCGTGATCTACCTGTCGCCCCAGGGGCGCAGGCTGGACCAGGCGGTGGTGATGGAACTGGCGGCCGAACCGGGCCTGGTGCTGCTGTGCGGCCGCTACGAGGGCGTGGATCAGCGCCTGATCGACCGCGAGGTCGACGAGGAGCTCTCGCTCGGCGACTTCGTGCTGTCGGGCGGGGAACTGCCGGCGATGGTGCTGCTCGACGCGATCGTGCGCCAGTTGCCGGGCGCACTGAACACCGCCGGCTCGGCGCAGGAGGATTCCTTCGCCGACGGCCTGCTGGACTGCCCGCACTACACGCGGCCGGAAGTGTACGAGAACGAACGCGTGCCCGAGGTGCTGCTGTCGGGCAACCACGCGGCGATCCGCCGCTGGCGGCTCAAGCAGTCGCTGGGGCGCACCTGGCTGCGACGCCCGGACCTGCTGGCCGCGCGCCAGCTGAGCAAGACCGAATTGAAACTGCTTGAGGAATTCAGGCAGGAGCAAGCCGGGGCGGAAGACGCACTGCACACGCAGGGCGCCTGAAGGCCCTATTACAAACGGCAGGCATCAGGTTGCGACCTGCTCTGCTGCCAGGCCGATGCAAAGAGTCAGAGGCCGATAACATCGATGGAGTTAGTCCAATGAACCTGATTCAGCAACTCGAGCAGGAAGAAATCGCCCGCGTTTCGCAAGGCAAGACCATCCCCGAATTCGGTCCCGGCGACACCGTGATCGTCCAGGTGAAGGTCAAGGAAGGCAACCGCGAGCGTCTGCAGGCCTACGAAGGCGTGGTGATCGCCAAGCGCAACCGCGGCCTGAACTCCTCCTTCATCGTCCGCAAGATCTCTTCGGGCGAAGGCGTCGAGCGTACGTTCCAGACCTACTCGCCGCTGGTGGCCGGCGTCGAAGTGAAGCGCCGCGGTGACGTCCGCCGCGCCAAGCTCTACTACCTGCGCCAGCGTTCGGGCAAGTCGGCACGTATCAAGGAAAAGCTGGACTACAAGGCCGCCGCTGCCAAGCGCGCTGCCCAGCAGCAACAGCAGGGCTGATCGCCTCGGCGACTCGGCAAGGGAAACGGGCCTTCGGGCCCGTTTTCTCGTTGACCGGTTCGCTTGCGCACGGGGCGCCGCGCTCAGCGCCGCTCGACGTAGCGCAGCAGCCAGGCCGCGGCGGCAAGGAAGATCAGGCTGGGAGTCAGCGCGGCCATGATCGGCGGCCAGGCGTTGATCATGCCGAGGTTGGAGAACAGGCCGTTGAGCAGGTGGAAACCCACGCCCAGCATCACGCCCATGAAGATGCGCGCGCTCGCGCCGCCCATGCGGTCGTGGATGAAGCCGAAGGGCATGGCCAGCGCCATCATCACCAGCGCCGCGAACGGATAGACCAGCTTCTTCCACAGCGCGATCTCGAAGCGGTCGGCGTTCTGGTTGTTCTCGCGCAGGTGGTTGATGTAGGTCCACAGCTTGGCGAAAGGCATGTGCTCGGGCGCCACCATCAGCACGCCGAGCACCTCCGGCGTCAGGTCCGAGCGCCAGCGGATCTCCGGCAGGCGCTCCACCTGCGTGCGCTCGCCGAGGAAGCTGGTGCGCGACACGTCGAGCAGCTTCCACTCGCCGGCGCCGTCGAACTCGCCGCGCTTGGCCTCGCTGATCGACACCAGCGCGTAGTTCTCGTCGAAGGCATACACGCGCGCGTTGCGCATCGTGCGGTCCGGCATCAGCGTGCGCACGTTGATCACCAGCCGGCCGTCCTTGACCCACAGGCCGGAGCGCAGCTGCTGCGACACCGTGGCCTTGGTGGCAGTGAGCTTCCACTCCTCGGCCGCGGACTCGGCCGGCGGCGCGACGTATTCGCCGATCAGGAAGATCAGCGTCGCGAACACCGCCCCGATCAGACCGAGCGAGCGCATCAGCACCCAATTGGACATGCCCGAGGCCCGCATCACGGTGATCTCGGAGTTCTTCGCCAGCGTGGCGAGCGCGTACAGGGTACCGATCAGCACCGCGATCGGCATCAGCTCGTACACTCGCGCCGGCAGGGTCAGGGCGACATAGACGACCGCCTGGTACAGCGTGTAGCCGCCCTTGCCCACGTCCTCGAGCTCGTTGATGAAGTCGAAGAAGGCGAACAGGCCGAGGAAGGCCACCAGCACCAGTGCGGTGGCGGCGAAGATCTCGCGCGCGAGGTAACGCAGCAGCACCGCGCTCATGTGCGCCTCCGCCAGAACGGCGACACCGCCAGCCGCTTGTAGAACATCAGGCCGAGCACCCCGATCACCACCAGGTGCGGCAGCAGCAGCCCGGGCACGAAGCCGAGCTTGCCCTGGCCGACCCAGGACTGGAACACCGAGATCGCGTTGCTGTAGAGCAGATACACCAGCAGCGCGATGAGCATGTTGTTGGCGCGGCCGGCACGCGGATTGACGAAGGACAGCGGGATCGCCATCAGCGCCAGCAGCAGCGCCACCAGCGGCATGCCGAAGCGGCCGACCAGCTCACCCAGGCTACGCTTGTCCGCACTGGCAAGCAGCGCCTCGGTGGGCAGCGCGCGCACCCGCGCCTGCTGGGTGATCACCTGCTTCTGCTCGACCATCACCTCGTAGCGCTCGAACTCCATCACGCGGTATTCGGGCGTGCCGGGCTTGCCGTCATAGCGCCGGCCCTTGTCCAGCACCACGTAGCGGCGGCCCTCCTCGTCGCTGCGCAGGTAACCCTCGGCCGACACGATCACCACCAGCTCGCCGCTGCGCGTCTGCTCGCTGACGAAGACGTTGCGCACCCGCCCGTCCTCGCCCGCGCCGATCTCGACGAAGAACACCCGCTGCGCGCCGGAGGATTCGCGGAACACGCCGGGCGCCACTCGATGGGTGTCGTCGCGGCTGTCGAGGCGCTCGCGGTACTCGGCGCTCTTCAGCTGCGACCACGGCGACAGCCACAGCGAACCCGCGCCGATCACGATCACCAGCGGCACGGCGAACATCAGCACCGGCCTGATCCACGCCGTCAGCGGCACGCCCGAGGCGAACCACACCACCATCTCGGAGTCGCGATAGCTGCGCGACAGCGACACCAGGATGGCGATGAACAAGGTCAGGGTGAGCACCGTCGGCAACTGCGCAAGCGCACCGAAGCCGATCAGCGCCGCCACCGCATCGGCAGGCACGCGCCCGCCCGCCGCCTGGCCGAGCAGGCGGATGAGCACGGTGGAGATGAGAATCGCGAACAGCGCGACGAACACTGCGGCCGCCGTCTGCGCGAATTCCCTTTGCAGCGCACGCCGGAAGATCATCGGGCGAATCGTCGAGAATCAGGGAGGACACCCGCGCCCAGGGCCGCGGGATCGTTGGAAGGCGTCTTTGACGCTCGCGTTGCGGACGGGCCATAATCTTCGGCGGTCCGAACCAAGCATCGATACAAGGAAAAAGCGGATGGAATTTACCATAAAGACCGGCAGCCCGGCGAAGCTCAAGACCGGCCTGCTGGTGCTGGGCGCCTTCGCCGGCGGCAGGCTGCCGGCGCTGACTGCCGCGGCCGATGGCGCCGCCGAAGGCCGGATCGCCAGCCTGATCAAGCGCGGCGACCTCGAGGAGAAGGCCGGCGCCACGCTGCTGCTGCCCGAGCTCGTGGGCGTGCACGCGGAACGCGTGCTGCTGGTCAGTCTGGGCAAGGAGGACGACTTCGGCGACAAGGCCTACCGCGACGCGCTCGGCGCCGCCGCCAAGGCGCTCGCCGCCACCCCGGCCAAGGATGCGGTGATCGCGCTGGCCGATGTCGAGCTCGACAAGCGCGAGCTGCCCTGGCGCCTGCAGCAGGCCGCCCGCATCCTGGCCGACGGCGCCTACCGCTTCGATGCGCTGAAGTCCGACAAGGACAAGAAGGACAGGAAGCACCGCGGCGCGAAGAAGCTCACCCTGCTGGTGAGCAGCGAACTCGGCGCCGAGCTCGACACCGCGGTGCTGCAGGGCCACGCGATCGCCACCGGCATGGCGCTGGCCAAGGATCTCGGCAACCTCCCCGGCAACATCTGCACCCCGAGCCATCTCGCGGACACCGCTGAGGCACTCGGCAAGCAGTACAAGTTCGAGGTCGAGGTGCTGGAGCGCGCCGACATGGAGAAGCTCGGCATGGGCTCCTTGCTGTCGGTCGCGCGCGGCTCGCACCAGCCGCCCAAGTTCATCGTCATGCACTACAAGGGCGGCAAGGCCAAGGCCAGGCCCGTCGTGCTGGTCGGCAAGGGCATCACCTTCGACACCGGCGGCATCTCGCTCAAGCCCGCCGCCGAGATGGACGAGATGAAGTTCGACATGTGCGGCGCCGCGAGCGTGCTCGGCACCTTCAAGGCAGTGGCGCAGATGGGCCTGCCGATCAACCTCGTCGGCCTGATCCCCACCACCGAGAACATGCCCGGCGGCGGCGCCACCAAGCCGGGCGACGTCGTGACCTCGATGTCGGGCCAGACCATCGAGGTGCTCAACACCGACGCCGAGGGCCGGCTCATCCTGTGCGACGCCCTGACCTACGCCGAGCGCTTCAAGCCCGAGTGCGTGATCGACGTCGCCACCCTGACCGGCGCCTGCGTGGTCGCGCTCGGCAAGATCCCGAGCGGCCTGCTCGCCAACGATGACGAACTCGCCGCAGAGATCCTGAAGCGCGGCACCGAATCCGGCGACCGCGCCTGGCAGCTGCCGCTGTGGGACGAGTACCAGGAGCTGCTCAAGAGCAACTTCGCCGACATGGGCAACATCGGCGGCCGCTACGCCGGCACCATCACTGCGGCCTGCTTCCTGTCACGCTTCACCAAGGCCTACAAGTGGGCGCACCTCGACATCGCGGGCACCGCCTGGGTGTCGGGAGACGCCAAGGGTGCGACCGGACGGCCGGTGCCTCTGCTTTCGTCCTTCCTGATCGGGCGCGCGCTCGGCGGCGGCGCCTGAGCGCGGGGCGGGACGGGAAGACCGGAGGCCCGATGGCACCGCGCGTGCAGTTCTATCACAACACGCCCGACCGGCTCGCGCTCACCCGCGAGCTGGTCGCCAACGCGCATCAGCGCGGGCGCAGGATCGCCATCCGCTGTGCGGACACCGCGCAGCTCAAGCGCCTCGACCAGTCCTTGTGGACGGCCGAGCCACTCAGCTTCATCCCCCATGTCGCGATCGGCTCGGCGCTCGCCGCCGAGACGCCGGTCGTGCTCGCAGCGGCCGGCGACGATGCGCACTGGCCGCAGACCGACCTGCTCTTCAACCTCGCCGACGATCTGCCGGCCCGGCACGAAGCCTTCCGCATGCTGATCGAGATCGTCGGCCAGGACGACGCCGAGAAACACGCCGCGCGCCAGCGCTGGGCGACCTACCGGCAGTGCGGCTACGAGCTCAAGGCATTCGATGCCGAACGCAGGGTGGCGTTATGAAGGACTGGACCCCGCCTTCGCGGGACGAAGATCTCGAACGCGCCGACGACCTGCTCGACCAGGCCGACGCGCTACTCCACCGCCATCGCGCGCAGGCCGGCAACGAGGCCTCGTCGCCCGCGAGGGCGCAGGCCCCAGCGACCTTCGACGACGACCTGCCCCTCCTGACCGAGATCGTCGACGACTCCGAACTGCCGCCGACCTGGCCGGAGCGCAGACCTTTCGGCGCGTTCGCAGCCGAAGGCGGCGCGGCGCTCGCCCCTGTCGCGGAGCATCCCGCCAGGACCACGGCCGGCACTCCGCTGCCGGACGTATCCGCACCACCCATGCCCCCTGCCCCGCCGCCGCTCGCGGCGGAGGAAATGCAGGCGGATCAGGACATTGCCGCCGCCATCGACGACCCGAACGAACGCCTGGCGGACGTGGACGGCGAGGTCGCCCGCGAGCTGACCAACCTGATCGCGACCGCGCTCGGACAGATCATCGACCGCGAGCTCGACACCCTGCGCGAACGCCTGCACGCGGAAATGCTCGCCCACCTGCACGCCACCCTGCTTCCCGAACTTTCCGCACGCATCGGCACCGTCCTCGAGCAGGCGGCCGATCCGGGCAGAAACCCGGATCGGCCGCCGCACGGCTGAGCACCTCGACGCTACTTGCCGTACATCAGGCCAGGCAGCCAGGTCGCGATCGCGGGGAACACCACCACCAGCACCAGCGCGAGGGCCTGGATGCCCAGGAACACCAGCGACGACTGGAAGATCGTCGCCATGCTGATCGACGCCGGCGCCACGCCGCGGATGTAGAACAGCGCGTAGCCGAAGGGCGGGCTGAGGAAGCTCATCTGCATGTTCACCAGATAGAGCACGCCGAACCACACCAGTACCTGATCCGAACTCGGCCCGGGCAGGCCGAACAGGCCGTCGAAGGTGAGCTGCTTGATGATGGGCACGAAGATCGGCACCGCCAGCAGCAGGATGCCCACCCAGTCGAGGAACATGCCCAGGATCACCAGCAGCACCATCATCAGCATCAGAATGCCGTAGGGAGACAGGCCGGTGCCGAGCAGGGTGTCGGTGATGAAGGTCTGGCCGCCCTTGAGGATGTAGAGGCCGACGAAGATCGACGCGCCGAAGATGATCCACAGCACCATCGCCGTCGCCTTGACCGTCGACAGGCTGGCGCCGAACAGCCCCTCCAGCGTGAGCCGCCGATGCAGCACGGCCACGATCATCGCCCCGAACGAGCCCAGGCCGGCGGCTTCCACCGGCGTCGCGATGCCGGTGAACAGCAGGCCGAGCACGATGACGACGAGTGCGATCGGCGCGACCAGCCCGCGCAGCAGCTTGAGCTTGGCGGCCAGGTCGATGCGCTCGGCCACCGGGACCGCCGGGCCCACCGCGGGGTTCATGTAGGCGCGCAGCAGCACGTAGGCGATGTACAGGCCCGACAGCATCAGGCCGGGCATCACGCTGCCGGCGTAGAGCTCGCCCACCGACTGCTGCGCCACCACCGCATACAGGATGGCCAGGATGGAGGGCGGGATCAGCACGCCGAGCGCACCGCCGGCCATGATCGACCCGAGGGCGATCTGCTCGTCGTAGTGGCGCTTGAGCATGGCCGGCAGCGCGATGATGCCCATGGTGACGATCGCCGCACCCACCACCCCGACCATGGCGGCGAGAATGGTCGAGGCGACGATGGTGGCCACCGCCAGGCCGCCGCGCAACCCGCCCATCCACTGGTACACCGCGTCGAACATCTCCTCGATCAGGCCCGCACGCTCGAGCATGGTGGCCATGAAGATGAACAGCGGGATCGCCGCCAGGTCGGGGTTGGTCATCATCGGGAAGATGCGGCTCGGCACCATGTTGAGCATGGCCGAATCACCCACCAGATAGAGGAAGACCACGCCGAGGCCGCCGGCGACGAAGGCCAGCGGCAGGCCGGCCATCAGCAGCACGAACAGCGAGCCGAACATGATCCAGGTCAGCGGGCCCATCTCCACTGCACCCAGCACACCCTGCAGGCGGAACAGGAAATAATCCTCGCCCCAGGGATCGTAGAAGGCGATGTTGATCGCCTCCACCGCCATCACCAGGGCGAGCAGCAGGGCGGTCCCATACACGCCGTACCGATAGGCGGGGCTGCTGCCCCTCGCCTGTTGTGCAACCGTGCTCTGCATCTCAGTGGTGCTCCTGACAGGCCAGCTCGAAGCGGCGGATGTCCTTGATCAGTTGGGAAATGCCGGCCAGCAGGATCAGCACCGCCCCCAGCAGCAGGGTGGCCTTGACCGGCCAGTACTGCACCTGCCAGGTCTCCAGCGAGCGCTCGCCCATGTTGTAGCTGTCGCTGAAGAAGCGCCAGCCGGTGGAGATCATCACCAGCACGAAGGCGAAGAAGAACACCGAGGTGATCACGTCGACCGCGCTGCGGGCGCGCTTCGACAGCTTGGTGTAGATCACATCGACGCGAACGTGCGAGCCGTGCAGCAGGCCGTAGGCGCCGGCGATCACGTACTGCATGCCGAACAGCAGGTAGCTGCTCTCATGCACCCAGATCGTGGGCTGATTGAAGGCGTAGCGCATCACCACCTCGTAGGTGTACGCGAGCACCGCATTCACGCTCCACAGCGCCACGAACATGCCGGTGCGATCGCTCAGCCAGTCGACCGCGCGCTCGAAGGCGCTCGCATCCTCGGCGTGCTTCACCTGCGGCAGCATGCCCTTCGCACGCGCAGCCGCGATCAGCAGCAGCGGCATCACCGCCAGCCAGCCCCAGTAGGCCCAATGGGGCATGACGAAACCGAAACCCTTGAGTTCTTCCATCCTCTCCTGCTCCGCAAATCGGACGGGCCGGCCACGGCCGACCCGTCCCGCGCTTCACCGCGCCAGATCACCCGTCAGATGGAATGACCCTTGAGATCCTCGTCGGTGACGTAGCCGAGCAGATCGTTCTTCATGTATTCGAGCTGCAGCTTGAACACGCGCGCGGCGTCCGGGTCCTTCTTCGCCCAGTTGAACCAGATCGGGATCGCCGCCTTGCGGAACTTGGCGATGTCGTCCGGCCCCATGCGCGACACCTCGCAGCCCGCCTCGCGGAACTTGGTCATCGCCACCATGTTCGCCTTCTGGATCTCGACGAAGTGCTTCACCGAGTAGGTCCTGACCTGGTCCTCGACGAACTGCTGCATCTTCGGGCTCAGGCGACGCCAGGCACCCATGTTCACGGTGAGATCCATCACGTCCACCGGCTGGTATACGCTCATCGTGCCCGGCGGCCCGAACAGGATGTACTTGGTGACCTGGTGGAAGCCGAGGTCGTAGTTCACCGCCGGACCGACGTAGTCGGCGGCATCGATCGTGCCCTTCTCAAGCGCCGGGAAGATGTCCGATCCGGGCAGCGCCACGGTCGAGCAGCCGAAGGCCTGGAAGACCTCCGCCACCATGCCGCCCGGCAGACGGATCTTCTTGCCCTTGAGGTCGTCGACCGAGCGGATCGGCACCTTGGAGTGGATGATGTTGGCGTCGTGGTGGATGGGACCGACGAAGTACAGGCCCTGCTTGGCGTAGATCTCGCGCGCCATCTCGAGCATGCCCAGGCCGTAGTACATGGTGTCCCACTGCGCCGGCTGGTCCGGGCCCATGGGATAGGAGGAAAGGAAGACGGTGGCCGGGATCTTGCCCGCCCAGTACAGCGTGAACGGGTTCATGCCCTGCAGCACGCCGCTGCGCACCGCATCGAACAGCGAGTTGTTGTCCGCCGCCACCGCCTTTGCGGGGAAGGGCTGGACGGTCAGCTCGCCACCCGACTTCTCCTTGAAGCCGTTGCACCAGGCTTCGAAAAGGCGATAGCCGGTGGTGCCGGCGTCCCAGACCGACTGCACCTTCCAGGTGGTACCGGCCTGGGCCTGCGCGTTGCCGATGAAGGGCGCGCTCACCAGCGCCCCCGCGGCCGTGGTCCTGAGCATGTCGCGTCGCGTGAATGTCTTGCTCATCGTGTCTCCTTCCCTTCTTGTGATGAATGTCTTGCAGCCCTGACTTATTCCTGCAGCGCAGCAATCAACATGCCGAGCCCATCCTCCACCACGCGGGCATCCGAGCCCCACGCAGCTTCGCCAGATGTTCAGCCGATGCCCACGGACAAGGCCAGAAGCCACATACGGGAAAACCCGCAGCCGCCAACAAGCTTTTGGGGGCATCGGCGTCGGCGAATCTTGCCCCCATTCCGAGGATGCGAGAACACTGCATAAGGAATATCGCTTATTCTTCTAAAGAATCAATAATCCATTATCGTGGTCCTCTTCGCATGGACAAGCTCACCGGCCTGCAGCTGTTCGTCCGCCTCGTCGAGAGCGGCAGCTTCTCGCGCACCGCGCGCGACATGAAACTGTCGCAACCCACCGTGACCAAGCACATCGCCGCCCTCGAATCGCGCCTCGGCGTGCGCCTGCTCAACCGCAACACCCGCGGCATGCGCCTGACCGAAGCGGGCGCGCTGTACTACGAGCGCTGCAAGATCATCGAACGCGAACTGGAAGCCGCCGACCGCCTGGTCACCAACCTGGGCGAGGACATCTCCGGCCCGCTGCGTGTCGCCTGTCCCGCGGGCCTCGGTCGCCACGTCATCCTGCAGCTCGCGCGCGAGTTCATGGCACGCAACCCGGGCGTGCGCTTCGACCTGCAACTCGACGACCACACCCTGAATCTGCTCGAACACGGCATCGATGTGGCGGTGCGCATGGGGCGGCTGGCCGACTCCGCGCTCGGCAGCCGCCAGCTCGGGCTCAATCCCTGGGTGACGGTGGCGAGCCCGAGCTATCTCGAACGCCAGGGCATGCCGGCCACGCCGGAAGCGCTCGCCACCCACGACTGTCTCGTCTATAGCAGCGTCCAGGACGACCAGCGCTGGCATTACCAATCGACGGACGAACACGCCGTGGCGGTATCGGTCCGCGGCCCGCTGCGCACCAACGACGTCGACTCGATCCTCGCCGCCGCCCTCGCCGGCATGGGCATCGCCATCCTCCCCGCCTATCTCGCCCACCCGGCCATCGCGCGCGAAGCGCTGGTGCCGCTGCTGTCGGAATTCGCGCTGCCTGCACAGCCGATGCACGCCGTCTATCCCTCGCCACGCCTGGTGCCGACCAAGGTCCTGGCCTGGATCGAGTTCATGCAGACGCAATTCGGCGATCCGCGCTGGCCCACGTGCGACTGGGAGATGGCTGCCCCGCGCTGATGCCGCCGACTTTCCGCCCGGCACGGGCACGGGGCCGACGGGCGCATCCGCTATAATCCGCGCTTTGCCTTCACGCGCTAAAGACATCATGGAACTGGCCAAGAGCTTCGAGCCCGCCGACATCGAACGTCGCTGGTACCCTGAATGGGAGTCCCGCGGCTACTTCGACGCCGGACTCGACAAGTCGAACCCCAACGCCTTCTGCATCCTGCTGCCGCCGCCCAACGTCACCGGCACGCTGCACATGGGGCACGGCTTCAACCAGACGATCATGGACGCGCTCACGCGCTACCACCGCATGCGCGGCGACAACACCCTGTGGCAGCCGGGCACCGACCACGCCGGCATCGCCACCCAGATCGTCGTCGAGCGCCAGTTGGACGCCCAGGGCGTCAGCCGCCACGACCTCGGCCGCGAGAAGTTCCTCGAGAAGGTGTGGGAGTGGAAGGAGTACTCCGGTGGCACCATCACCCGCCAGATGCGCCGCCTGGGCACCAGCCCGGACTGGAAGCGCGAGCGCTTCACGATGGACGAGGGCCTGTCGAACACGGTCACCGAGACCTTCGTGCGCCTGTACAACGAGGGCCTGATCTACCGCGGCAAGCGCCTGGTGAACTGGGACCCGAAGCTCGGCACCGCGGTGTCCGACCTCGAAGTGGTGTCCGAGGAAGAAGACGGCAAGCTCTACCACATCCTCTATCCGTTCACCGATGGTCCGATCGGCGAGCTGAAGGGTCTGACCGTGGCCACCACCCGCCCCGAGACGCTGCTCGGCGACGTCGCGGTGATGGTGCATCCGGAGGACGAGCGCTACGCCCACCTGATCGGCAGGACCGTCGCCCTGCCGCTGACCGGCCGACACATCCCGATCATCGCCGACGACTATGTCGATCGCGAGTTCGGCACCGGCTGTGTCAAGGTCACCCCGGCGCACGACTTCAACGACTACGCCGTCGGCCAGCGCCACAAGCTCGACATGATCGTGGTGCTCAAGCTCGACGGCAGCGTGCCCGCGGTCGCCGAGCGCTACACCACCGACGGCATCACCCTCGAAGGCGTGCCCATGCCCGCCAGCGTCGCCGGCCTGGATCGCGTGCCGGCGCGCGACATGGTCGTCGAGGAGCTGCAGGAACTCGGCCTGATGGTCGACATCAAGGCGCACAAGCTGCAGGTGCCGCGCGGCGACCGCACCGGCGTCGTCATCGAACCGATGCTGACCGACCAGTGGTTCGTCGCCATGTCCAGGCCGGGCGTGGACGGCAAGTCGATCACCGAGAAGGCGCTCGAAGTCGTTGCCTCCGGCGAGATCAGATTCTACCCGGAGAACTGGGTCAACACCTACAACCAGTGGCTCAACAACATCCAGGACTGGTGCATCTCGCGCCAGCTGTGGTGGGGCCACCGCATCCCCGCCTGGTACGACGAGGAAGGCAAGATCTACGTCGCCACCTGCGAGGAGGAAGCCCTGCGCGCCTGGAAGGCCGACCTGCAGGCCGAGATCGATGCGCTGAACGCCGAGGTCCAGGCCCGGCAGCGCGAAGGCCAGACCGCCGACGACTACCCCGCCATCGCCGAGCGCCTCGCCGTGCTGCACGCCCGCCACGACGCCGGCCACCTGCGCCAGGAAGACGACGTGCTCGACACCTGGTACTCGTCCGCGCTGTGGCCGTTCTCGACGCTCGACTGGACTGCCGAGTGGCCCGAGAAGAGCAACGACGCGCTCGACCTCTACCTGCCGTCGACGGTGCTCGTCACCGGCTTCGACATCATCTTCTTCTGGGTCGCGCGCATGGTCATGATGACCAGGCACATCACCGGCAAGATCCCGTTCAAGCACGTCTATGTGCACGGCCTGATCCGCGACGCGGAAGGCCAGAAGATGAGCAAGTCGAAAGGAAACGTGCTCGACCCGATCGACCTCATCGACGGCATCGCGCTCGACGAGCTGGTCAAGAAGCGCACCTTCGGCCTGATGAACCCGAAGCAGGCGCAGAGCATCGAGAAGAAGACGCGCAAGGAATTTCCCGAGGGCATCCCCGCCTTCGGCACCGACGCGCTGCGCTTCACCTTCGCCAGCCTCGCCAGCCCGGGCCGCGACATCAAGTTCGACCTCGCGCGCTGCGAGGGCTACCGCAACTTCTGCAACAAGCTGTGGAACGCCACCCGCTTCGTGCTGATGAACTGCGAGGGCCAGGACTGCGGCATCGGCGGCAATGTCGCCTGCTCCACCGAGGTGCTCGACTTCTCCTTCGCCGACCGCTGGATCGTGTCGCGCCTGCAGCGTACCGAAGCCGAGGTCGCCGAGCAGTTCGAGGCCTACCGTTTCGACCTCGTCGCCCGCGCGGTGTATGAGTTCGTGTGGGACGAGTACTGCGACTGGTACCTGGAACTCGCCAAGGTGCAGATCCAGACAGGCACCCCGGCGCAGCAGCGCGCCACCCGCCGGACGCTGCTGCGCGTGCTCGAGACCGTGCTGCGTCTCGCCCACCCGCTGCTCCCCTTCATCACCGAAGAGCTGTGGCAGACCGTGGCCCCGCTCGCGGGGCGCAAGGACGGCGACAGCATCATGCGCGTGCGCTACCCGCAGGCCGACATGAGCCGCATCGACGAAGCGTCCGAGGCGAAGGTCGTCGAGCTCAAGGCCATGATCTACGCCTGCCGCAACCTGCGCGGCGAGATGAACATCTCCCCGGCCCAGCGCCTGCCGCTGGTGGCGGCCGGCGACAAGGCCGCGCTGGCGGTGTACGTACCCTACCTCGCGGGTCTGGCCAAGCTGTCGGACGTGCAGGTGGTCGACGAGATCGGCGCCGACGAGCTCGCCCCGGTGGCGGTCGCGGGCGAGACGCGCCTGATGCTCAAGGTGGAGATCGACGTCGCCGCGGAACGCGAGCGCCTGGGCAAGGAGATCGCCCGTCTGGAAGGCGAGATCGCCAAGGCCGAAGGCAAGCTCGGCAACGCCAGCTTCGTCGACCGCGCCCCCGCGGCGGTGGTGCAGCAGGAGCGCGACCGCCTGGCGGGCTTCAAGGCCACGGTGGACAAGCTCAAGCCGCAGCTCGCCAAGCTCGGCGGCTGAGCCCGGCCGTCACGCGCTGTCGTTTGCGGGCGAGCCCGCTCCCACGGTGAATCCGGTCCGCGCCGTGGGAGCGGGCTCGCCCGCGGATTACCGAACGCCAGCGCCACAATGGAAAAACGGGCTTTCGCCCGTTTCCCGACAGCCCTGCAACGCGCAAGCTGCGTCCGCTCGCCGGGCACGCCGCAGGCGCCCCCGGGGCACACCCGACGCTTACTTGCGCTTCAGGAAGAACTCGAACGCCTTGTCGGCCGTCTCGCCCTGCTGCACCAGCTCGTTGCCGGTCTGGCGCGCAAAGGCTTGGAAGTCCTTGACCGAACCCGGGTCGGTCGCGAGTACGCGCACGACCTGGCCGGACTGCATCTCCGCCAGCATCTTCTTGGCGCGCAGGATAGGCAGGGGGCAGTTGAGCCCGCGAGCATCCACTTCCTTGTCGAAATTCATCCTTGTCCTCTGTTCCTGGTTTGAGTAGAACGCCGGATTCTAATGGATGCCGGCGGGTGTCGAAAGGCACAGGTTCACTGGCGGGCGCTGCCGTTCCACGGGCCCCTTTCAGCGCTCGCGCTTTTCCTCGAGCAGGCGCTGCTTGAGCTCGCGCATCCGCGCATCGACCGCGGATAGCTCGTAGAAGTCGCCATCCCCGGCCTTGCGCGCGATCTCCAGCTGTTCGATCGCCGCCGGCAGACTGCCGCGCAGCACATAGACCTCGGCCTGTGCGCGGTGCTGCGCCGTGCGCTGTCCGAGCGCGGCGTGCGCGCGCGACAGCAGCTGCCACAGCCGCGGATCGCTGTTGCGGGTATCGATCATCCGCCGCACGCCGGCGGCCGCCTCGCGCGCCTGCCCTGCCTGGATGCGGGCATCGGCGAGCGCATAGGACAGGCTGCGGCTGGCCGGGAACTGCTTCTGCGCCGCCTCCAGGATGCGCGCCGCGCCGGTGGCATCCTTGCGCGCCAGGCGGACCTCGGCCGCGAGCGCCTCCAGCCAGGGCGAGGCCGGCGCGGATCTGCGCAAGGCCGTGACGCGCTGATCGGCCTCGTCGAGGCGCCCCGCACGCAACAAGGCACGGCCGAGGCCGTATTCGAGCGCCTCGTCCCGAGGCGTGCGCGCAAGCTGGTCCTGCAGGTCCTTCACCGCCTCCGCCGGCTGCCCGGCACTGGCGCGCAGCTTGGCGCGCACGAAGCGGAAGTCCGCCGAATCGGGTACCTGGCGGTAGGGCATGCTCGTCACCCGGTTCTCCATGTCCGCGATGCGTTCGGAGGTCAGCGGGTGGGTGCGCAGGTAGGCCGGGGCGTTGTTCTCATACACGCGGGTGTTGCGCTGCAGGCGCTCGAAGAAGCCGGGCATGCCGCGCACGTCGAGTCCGGCGTTGGCGAGCGTCTCCAGCCCGACGCGGTCGGCCTCGCGCTCGAAGGAACGGGTGTAGCCGAGCTGCGACTGGATGGCGCCGGCCTGGCCCGCCGCGATCGCCGCCTGGCTGACGTCGGAATTGCTGCGCGCGGCCAGCACCGCCACCAGCAGCGAGGCCACCATAAGCATCGCCGACTGGCTCTGCTTGCCGACGATCTGCGCGATGTGGCGCTGGGTGACGTGTGCGATCTCGTGACCGAGCACCGAGGCGAACTCGGATTCGGTCTGCGCCGCCAGCAGCAGGCCGGTATGCACGCCGATGTAGCCACCCGGCAGCGCGAAGGCATTCAGCGTCGGGTCGCGCACCACGAAGAAGTCGAAATCCTGGGCCGGACTGTTGCTCGCTGCCGCCAGCCGGTGGCCGAGGCGATCGACGTACTCCTCGACCTCGGGATCGTCCAGGTAGGCCGCATCACGCCAGCGGATCTGGCTGATGATCTGCTCGCCGATGCGGCGCTCGGCCGCGGGCGAAAGCTCGGACGCGGCCACATCCCCCAGGTCGGGCAGATCGTAGGCCAGGGCGGGCAGCGGCGCGGGCAGAGCCAGCGCCAGGCTGAGCAGCAGGGCGAGAGGTCGGCGCATCATCGGGTGCTATGATACCCGCCGCTCCGGCAGTGTTCCCGCCCGGGTGTATCGATCTGTAGCGACGTGCCGGCGCGTGCATCCCGACCGCCGCGGCCAGTCCCGCCAACCCGCTTTCCGACCCGGCTCCGGCTCATCTGCCGGCGCCCGCCCATGAAGCCATGTCCTCCTCGACCCCGAATCCCCTCACCCATTTCGACGCCGACGGCCAGGCCCACATGGTCGACGTCGGCGCCAAGGCCGAGACGCGCCGCGTCGCCGTGGCCACCGGCCGCATCGTGATGCTCCCCGCCACCTTCGCGATGGTGAAATCCGGCAGCGCGAAAAAGGGCGACGTGCTCGGCATCGCGCGCATCGCCGCCATTCAGGGCTCGAAGCGCACCAGCGAACTGATCCCCCTCTGCCACCCGATCCCGCTCACCCGGGTGGCGGTGGAGTTCGATCTGGACGAGGCCGAATCGGCCATCCGCTGCACCGTGACCGCGGAAACCGTCGGCCGTACCGGGGTGGAGATGGAGGCGCTGACCGCGGTGAACGTCGGCCTGCTCACGATCTATGACATGTGCAAGGCGGTCGATCGCGGCATGCGCATGGAGGGCATCCAGCTGCTGGAGAAGCTGGGGGGCAAGTCGGGGCACTGGAAGGCCTGAGCGCGTGGGCATCGTGCCCCCCGATGCGTTCCACTGCCCGACGCCCCGACGCCCGCAGGCGTCGGCATCCTGATCAGGCGCGGCGCCGGAGACCGAAGGCCGCACTCAGCAGGCCCGCCGCCAGCAAGGTCAGGATGCCCGGCTCGGGGACAGGGATGACCTCGGCCTCCTGTTCCGCGGGTCCATTCCCGCCCGTCGGGGCCGTCGGCCTGGGCATGCCGAAGAAGGCCAGTTCGCCCACCGCATACCTGTTGTCGCCGCCGACCGCACTGATGCGCGCATGGCGCGCGAGGACGGGCGCGAAGTCGGTCGCGCCGACGGAAGACAGCCAGCCATCGAACGTGTCAGCACGGCTGTCCAGGGTCTGCATCCCTCTGGCGTCCCCGGCCCACCCCAAGGGCACCAGCAGCAACTGCGACCAGGAAATGCTGTCGCTCGAGATCTCGACAAGATAGCTGTCGTTGCCATCCACCGACAGCACCAGGTCATGAAGCTCGTACACCTGGTCGAAGCTCAGCGTGATGGACTTGCCGTTGCCCTTCCAGTAGGCGCTCTCCTGGCCATTCCACGGGCTCCCCTCGACCGGATAGAGGCCGTCAGCGATCAGGGTGGAGCCGTTGCCGATCGGATTGTCGTTGCCGATGGCCGCGACGTCGGTCACTTGCACCGGGACGGGTGCCGCGACCGCGGCGGACCCCAGCAGTCCGAGCGCAAGCACCACGAGCGTGTTCTTTTTCATGTCATCCTCTCGGCCCATTCACGGCACTTATCCCAAAGCAACGCCCGTGCCACCCCGCCAAACCCGTGCGAATAATACGGGCACGTGATCGCATGACGTCGGAGTGTAAGAAATACCGACAGTTCACCCTGCTGAAACCCAAGCTGGGCAATAACTCCGCCGAGAATGACAAAGCGCTCGGCCGGCATGTGTGACATAAATCACGGCGCAGAACCGAAAACGCCCCAGAACGCTCCGCTGCAATCGGATTCGCTGATCGCGAGCGTAAGAAATTCCGACACTCCGCCCCTACTCGCCACCGTCCCGTCGCACAAGACGGGCGAAGACGAGCGGAAACGCCCCCGAACCGGCGAGCGCGATCGCCGACACCAGGAAGGCGAGGCCGGCCATGGGGTCGGCGAGCGCCGGATGCAGGCGAGCCCCTTCGCCGGCGAAGCAGATCAGCGCCGGCACCAGGCTCAGCCCGGCCAGCACGAACAGCACCACCGCCGACAGCGGCACGCGGCGACGGCTCACAGCCTCATCCGCCACGGCAGCTCGCCCTGGATGAAGAGGCGCGCCTCCTCGGAGCGCGGGCGCGCGAAGAAGGGCTGCACCGCGGTGTGCTCGCACACCCGGCCGGCGGACATGAACACGATGTCGTCGCCCAGGCGCGTCGCCTGGCCGAGGTTGTGGGTCACCATCAGGATGCGTGTGCCATCGGTACGGATCTCGCGGATGATGCGCTCGACCGCCGCGCTCGCCGACGGGTCCAGGCTGGCGGTGGGCTCGTCGAGCAGCAGCAGGCGAGGCCTGGTCAGCCACGCGCGCGCCAGCGCAAGGCGCTGCTGCTCGCCGCCGGAAAGCAGGCGCGCGCTGTCGCCGGCACGGTCGGCCAGGCCGATGCGCTCGAGCATCGCCAGCGCGCGCCTTGCGCGCTCGCGCCGCGGCAGGTCGAAGGGCTTGAGGCCGAGGGCCACGTTGTGCAGCACCGAGGCGCGCAGCATCATCGGGCGCTGGAACACCATCATCACGCCCTGCGCCGGCCGAGCGCCCTGTTCCGATCCCCAGACCATGCTGCCCGAACTCGGCTGCACCAGGCCGCAGATCGTGCGCAGCAGCACGCTCTTGCCCGCGCCGTTGGGCCCCAGCACCAGCGTGATGCCCTCGTCGCCCAGTTCCAGATCGATCCCGGCCAGCACCTCGCGGCCGTTGGGCCGGTAACGCAGGTCGCGGATGCACAGGGGAAAGATCGCCATCGTCCGCCTCAGCCGTAACGCCGCATCGCCCAGTGGCGCAGCACGAAGGCGAATGCGTTCAGCGCCAGGATGATCACGATCAGCACCATGCCGAGTGCGATCGCCAGCGCTAGGTCGCCCTTGCTGGTCTCGAGCGCGATCGCGGTCGTCATCACCCGGGTCGCGCGATCGATGTTGCCGCCCACGATCATCACCGCCCCCACCTCGCTCATCGCCCGCCCGAGGCCCGCGAGCACCGCGACCACCAGCGAGTGGCGGCAGTCGTAGAGCAGCGTGGTCACGCTGTCCCACCATGAGAAGCGCATCAGCTGCAGCTCCTCGGCGTAGCGCTGCCACACGTCCTCCACCACCTGGCGGGTGATCGCCGCCATCAGCGGCACGACCAGCAGGGTCTGGGCGACGATCATCGCCAGCGGCGTGTACAGCAGCCCGAAGCCGCCGAACGGCCCCGAGCGCGACAGCAGCAGATACACCACCACGCCCACAACGACCGAGGGCAGGCCCATCAATCCATTGACCAGCACCGACAGCGCGTTCTTGCCCGGGAAACGTCCGACCGCGATGCAGGCGCCCAGCGGCAACCCGATCAGTGTGCCCAGCACCACCGCGCCGCCGCTGACCTGCAGGGACAGCACCACGATCTCCGCCACGGTGTGGTCGAATCTGGCGAGCAGCGAAATGGCTTCGGAGAAGGTGGCGGCGAAGGCGGACATCGGCGGGGAGCATACCCGAAACGCGGCGCCGGCCGGAGCATGGCAGGCGGATGAGCCGAAGGGCAGCAACGCCCGGTCCCCCGTCTGGAGGACGGCGCGGCGGGACGCCCCCGCCTAGCTCTCGTAGGACAGCAGGAGCACGTCGGCGGCCTGTTCGCGCAGCGGAATCAGGGCCTGGTAGGCCGGCGACGAGAACCAGTGATTCACCGCCGCGACGCTGGGAAAGCGGATCACGACGATGTCCTCATGCGGGCTCGCACCGGACAGCGCCGCCACCTGCTTGCCGCGGAAGACGAGTTCGCCACCCCAGGGGGTCAGCGTCGCCGGCACCCTGCTTCGATACTCGGCCCACATCTCCGCGTTCTTCACCGTGATGTGGCCGACGACATAAGCGTTGTTCATTTATGGATATCCAGAGCTTGGTCGAGGCGGGGATCAGCCCCCGCCCTTCTGCATCGCGCGGTCCAGCCTCGCCAGCAAGGCGCGGCGCATGGCCTCGTCGCCGGGGGCGAAGCGGTAGCGCACGTCGAGTTGCGGCAATTCGAACAGGCCCAGCCGGCGCACGCCGGCGGCTTCGATGTCGATGACGAGTTCCTGCGTGCCGTCGCGCAGGCTGAAGCGCGCCGCAGCCGCGCTGCCCTCCACTGCCGGCCAGGCCTGGCGCAGGTCGCGCTCGAACTCGCGCGGCGTGGCGGTGACCCGGCGCTCGAAGGACTCGGGCACCGGGCCGTGGATGAAGGCCACCGCTCAGCCGCCCGCGATCGGCGGCCAGATCGCGAGCTCGTCGCCATCCGCCAGACGCCTGCGGGCGCGCTCGGAAGGCGGCACGAAGTGGCCATTGACCAGCACCAGATGCGCGCTGCGCTCGGGCACCCGGTAGCGGTGGATCATGTCCGCGACCGTCGTGCCCTCATCCACCTCGAGCTCCAGCCGGTTGCCGCGATGGCCCTCCGGCAGGTAGTCCGAAAGCGAGGCGAAGAGCTTGAAGGCGATGCGGATCGTCACGCGGGTCTCCATTCGCCCCCCCCCCTCAACGCGCAAGCGCCATCGGCTGCTGGCTGCGAGCGACGTAGGCGTCGACGAAGGCGAGCGGATTGGCGAGCAGACGCGCCCTCCAGTCGCCCAGCCTCACCTGGCCGTGGATCAGCCCGCGCAGCGCGCCGACGTGCTGGGTCAGCCCGATCGAGGTGGCGCCGATCATCACGTCGTCCTTGAACTGCAGGCTGAGGTAACGGTAGCGGGTCTCGTCGATCATCTCCACGCCGCTGCCGCCGGCTTCGGCCTTCTCGCCCCACCACTGGCCGAAGGACGAGGAGATCAGGCCCAGGGTGTCGAGGACGTTGATCGCCAGCACGCCATTGAGCTTCGTGTCGCGCGCCGCCGCGCCACCGCGTGCCATGTTCATCGCCGCGATGCGGGCCTGGTCGGCGGCGTTGGGCTGGATCGCGGCGACGAGGTGGGCGCCGGTGAACAGGTCGGGCGCCTCGGCCACGTCGCCGGCGGCGAAGATGCCGGGCACCGAGGTCTCCATGCGCTCGTCGACCAGCACGCCCTTGGCCACATGCACCGGGGTTTCCTCGAGGAAGCCGACGTTGGGCGCGACGCCTGCGGCGACGATGACCAGATCGCAATCCAGGCGGTCGCCGGTGGACAGCGTCACGGCCAGCGGTGCGTCGGCGCCCGCCTCGCTACCACGGTCGATGCGCTGCACGCCCGCCGAGGTCACGACGCGGATGCCCTTCTCCTCGACCCAGCGCTTGATCATGCCGCCGGCCTTGGGCGTCATCATGCGCGGCACCATGCGGTCGCCCATCTCCACCACCGTGAGCTGGACGCCGCGCTTGGCGAGCGCTTCCATGATGATGCAGCCGATGAAGCCCGCACCCAGCTGCAGCACGCGCGCACCGGGTTTCGCATGGGCGGCGATCGCACGCGCGTCGGCCAGCGTCCAGCAGGTCTGCACCTCGGGCAGGTCCACGCCGGGGATAGGCGGGCGCACCGGATGCGAGCCGGTGGCGATCAGCAGGCGGTCGTAGTCCTCGAAGTGTCCGTCGTCGAACAGCACCGTGCGCTTGTCGGTATTGAGCGCGACCGCGCGACCGCGCAGCTGGCGGATGCGCAGGCGCTCGAAATGGTCGGCGCCCTTGCGCAGGTAGGTGCCCGGCTCGTCGATGTTGCCTTCGAGCAGATAGGGGATGGCCATGCGCGAATACGGCGGCGCGTCCTCGTGGCCGACCATCAGGATGTCGTCGGCCGGCGCGGCCTTGCGCAGGGTTTCGGCGGCGACGACGCCCGCAGGGCCGTTGCCGAGAATCAGGTGTTTCATTGGAGCGTCCTCGAACGGTACACGGGCACCCACAAGGACGCCCGTGTACGCTTGCGGCATCACAAACCCAGACGAGCCCGGGTCTCGGCGGTCGGTTCGCCCGCGGGGGTCCAGCCGCGTACCTGGTAGTACTCGGGCAGCATCTTCGCCAGGCCGTTGACCAGGCCCTTGGCGGGACCGGTCTTGGCCGGCTCCTGGGTCAGACGCGGCGGCAGGTTGTCGTCCTTGGCGGTGAAGCCGGCGGCGTTGTTGAACATGCGCTCCATGTTCCAGATGCGTTCGCCCACCTCGTTCAGCTTCTCCATGCTCCAGTCGCCCTCGCACGCGGCGGCGACCTGCGGCTGCACGTCGGCCAGGGTCCACGCGAAGCTGGTGAACACGCAGATGCCGGCCGAGTCGAACACCGCGGTGGCGTCCTGGAAGGCCTTCACCAGCGCCGGCTTGCCGTCGGTGGTGAGCGGATCGGTCTTGACCGGGATGCCGAGCACTTCGGACGCGACCGTGTAGCCGCGCAGGTGGCAGGCGCCGCGGTTGGAAGTGGCATAGGCCAGGCCCATGCCCTGGATGCCGCGCGAGTCGTAGGCGGGGAATTCCTGACCCTTGACGCTCATCGACAGCTCGGGGCGGCCGTACTTCTCGCACAGGCGCTTGCTGCCCAGGCCGAGTTCCTTGCCGAAGCCCTCGCCCAGCGCGGTCATCTCGACCATCTTGGCCAGCGCCTCGGCCGAGCCGAAGGGGGCCGCCATGCCGATCTTGTCGTCGTCGAGGATGCCCAACTCGTAGAGCTCCATCGCCGCGCCGACGGTGGCGCCGAAGGAGATCGGGTCCATGCCCTGCTCGTTGCAGATCAGGTTGGCGTACTGCAGGGCCTCCAGGTCGCCCACGCCGTTGGCCGCACCGAGCGCCCACGCCGCCTCGTACTCCAGGCCGCCGGAGGCGCCCCAGTACTTCGGGCTGTTCTTGACCGTGAAGTGGTTCTTGTCGATCTCGGAGATGCGCCCGCAGGCGATCGTGCACCCGAAGCAGGCGGCGTTGGTGACGAGGTGGGTCTTGCCGTCCGACTCGCGCTTCTCGTGCATGGCCTCGGCCGAGATCTTGGAGGCGTCCTCGAACTGCACGTCGCGATGGTTGCGGGTGGGCAGCGCGCCGATCTCGTTGATCACGTTCATCAGCACCTGGGTGCCGTACTTGGGCAGGCCCTGGCCGGTGACCGCATTGTCGGCGAGCACCTTCTTCGCGTCGTTGGTCGCCTTGAGGAAGGCGCCGAAGTCCTTGATGCCCGACACGCCCTTGGTGCCGCGGATGGCGACCGCCTTGAGGTTCTTCGAACCCATCACCGCGCCCACGCCGGAGCGCCCGGCCGCGCGGTGCAGGTCATTGACGATGCAGGCGTACAGCACCTGGTTCTCGCCCGCCTTGCCGATCGAGGAGATGCGCACCAGCGGGTCCTGCAGCTCTTCCTTGATGTGCTCCTCGGTCTCCCAGCAGCTCTTGCCCCACAGGCCGGCGGCATCGCGCAGCTCGGCCCTGTCGTTCTCGATGTAGAGCCACACCGGCTTAGCCGACCTGCCCTCGAAGATCACCATGTCCCAGCCGGCGAACTTCATCTCGGCGCCGAAGAAGCCGCCCGAGTTCGAACAGGCGATGGCGCCGGTCAGCGGCCCCTTGGTGATCACCGTGTAGCGGCCGCCGGTCGAGGCCATGGTGCCGGTGAGCGGGCCGGTGGCCATGATCATCTTGTTGTCGGGCGAAAGCGGATCGACCTTGGGGTCGATCTCGGACACCAGGTACTTGGTGGCGAGGCCGCGCGAGCCGAGGTATTCGTCGGCCCACTTCATGTTCAGTGCTTCTTCCGTACAGGTGCCGGCCGAGAGGTTCACCCGCAGGACTTTTCTGTTCCAACCCATGACGTGTCCTCCTCAGGCGGCGGCCGAAGCCGGCGTATTGGCCTTCGCGGCCCAGGCGCGCATCTTGTCGATGCCGGTCCAGTCGGCGTCGACATAGGTGATGGCGCCGGTCGGGCAGGCGCTGGCGCAGGCGGGGTTGCCCTCGCACAGGTCGCACTTCTGCACCTTGCCGGTGTCCTGGTTGTAGTTGATGGTGCCGAACGGACAGGCGATCGTGCACACCTTGCAGCCCACACAGGTGTCCTCGAACACCATCTTGGCGCCGGTCGACAGGTCGATGCGGATCGCATCCACCGGACAGGAGTTCAGGCACCAGGCCTCGGTGCACTGCGTGCAGGTGTAGGGCACCTTGCGGCCCTCGTGTTCGAAGTTGAACACCTTGATGCGAGACTTGCTCGGATTGATGACCCCGGTGTGCTCGTAGGAGCAGGCCATCTCGCATTGCAGACAGCCGGTGCACTTCGCGGGATCAATGTGCAGTGCTTTCCACATCGATCGTCTCCTCAATCGTTATCGGTTGATGCAGTCGGTCACCGGTTCGGACATCCCGTTTCCGACGACACACGGGTGCCTCATGGGGCAAGGCACCTATGCAAATCTAAGCATAAGTCGTGCCTATGGAAGGTCAACCTGGGATTACCCTCCTCAGCCAGTGCCATTGCCACTGCGCCCCAATTTGCGGTACAGGCGGTTGCGGCTGACGCCCAGCAGGCGGGCGGCGGCCGAGAGGTTGCCGCCCACCTCGCGCATCACGCGCTCGATGAGTTCGACCTCGAGCTGGTCGAGACGGCGCGCCCCGGGACGGTCGGAGGCCAGCGCCAGGCCTTCGCCCGCAACCGGCGCCGCAGCCGGCCGAGGCAGGCACCGATGCGGGTCCCGCGACGTGTCCTCGGACGCGGCCGGATCGGACAGGAACAGCTCCTCCGGCAGATGGCTGGGCAGGATCTCGGTCTCGCCCTCGTCGAGCAGCGCGACCGCGACCCGGACCACGTTCTGCAGCTGGCGGACGTTGCCCGGCCAGGAATAGCGCTCGACGAAGCGCATCACCTCCTCGCCGATGCGCACGCCGGCCAGCCCGGCATCGGCCGCCTCGCGCTCGAGGATGCGCTCCACGATGCAGCGGATGTCGCTGCGTTCACGCAGCGGCGGCAGGCTGACGGTGAGGCTGTTGACCCGGTAATAGAGATCCTCGCGGAACTCGCCGCGCGCGACCGCATCGCGCAGCACGCGGTGGGTGGCGCACACCAGCGAGATGTCGACCGGGATCGACTTCACCGAGCCGACCGGCGTCACGCAGCGTTCCTGCAGCACGCGCAGCAGCCGCGCCTGCATGCCGAGCGGCATGTCGCCGATCTCGTCGAGGAACAGGGTGCCACCGTGGGCCTGCTGGATCTTGCCGATCGCGCCTTCCTTGCGCGCGCCGGTGAAGGCCCCGCCGACGTAGCCGAACAGTTCGGACTCGATCAGCGACTCCGGCACCGCCGCGCAGTTGAGCGCCACGAAGGGTTTGTCGGCACGTGGCCCGCTGTTGTGGAAGGCGCTCGCAAACAGCTCCTTGCCGACGCCCGACTCGCCCTGGATCAGCAGCGGGATGTCCTTGCCGAGGATGCGGCGCGCCCGGTCGAGCGCGCGCCCGATGCCGGCGTCGCCGGTGGCTAGCGATTCCAGCGTGCAGCGCGTGCCGGCGACGGCCGGTGCCGCACGCGGCGCCCGCGCCGCTTCCGCGATCCTGCGCGTCTCGCCGACGAAGGTGCCGATCTGCGGCCGCAGCGAGCGCAGCTGCACGTACAGGTGCGAACCGTCATGGAGCACGAGGCGGATCAGCGCATCGCTCGAGTTCTGCGCGCGGTCGGCGATCTTGCCCAGGCCCTGGCGGAAGAGCTCCGCGAAGGAGGCACCGCCGCCCTCCAGGCGCTGCGCCAGCCATTCGCGTGCGATCGAGTTCGCCCCGGCCAGCACGCCCTCGGGCGTGACCGCGAGCAGGCCCTCCTGCAGGCTGCCGACGTACTCCGGCCGCTCGTGGAAGGCGACCAGGATCTCGTTGGCGAACTCGGTCTCGAACAGGCGCTTCTCGATCAGCTGAACGGACAGCCGCACCAGCCCGAGCGAGTGGCGCTGGTGCATGCGCTGGTCGCAGGACACGTCGAACACACCGGCGAGCATGCCGCGCGGATCGAAGATCGGCGACGCGGTACAGGACAGGAAGCCGTTGTGATCCAGGTAGTGCTCCGCCCCCAGCACCACGGCCGGCGCATTGGCGGCGATCGCGGTGCCGATGGCGTTGGTGCCGCGCGCCGCCTCGCTCCAGCACGCGCCGGGCTGCAGCGCGACGCGGTTGGCGCGATCGACGAAATCCGCATCGCCCAGGCTGTGCACGATCGTGCCCTGCGGGTCGGACAGCAGGACCATGCTGCCCGAGGCACGGATCTGCTCGAACACATGCTCCATGACGCCACTGGCGTGCTCGACCAGGCGTGCATTGCACTCGCGCACCTCCGCCAGCCGGGCGCGCTCGCAGTGCGCGCGGGCCTCGCGACTGGCGCTGTCGAGCCCGAGCTCCCGGCAGCGCCGCCAGGAATTCAGGATCAGCGCCGGCACGCCCTCGTCCGGACACTCGCCCTCCTCGAAAAAACGCCTGCGCGCGTACTGGAAACGCTGGTCGCGACCGGCGTCGACAGCGAATGACTGTCCCATAGTCCTCTCGTCTCCTCCGGGCGGCCTGGCCGCGATTCCCGCGGCCGGCTGCCTCGAATTTCTGGGTTCCACGATTCGCAACGTAGCACTTGATCCGTCTCGCAACAAACGGCGTGCTCCGTTCGTCCGGCTCCTGAGCAGGAATCTTGCCAGCCTGAAAAATCCGCCCCGGACAGAAGCCCGCGCGGCTGCCGTTCCAGCGCGATTATCCCCCAGGTGGCACGCCGATTGCAGTTAGGGGTTCATCCGGAGGAACCGGATCAAGACCCGATTCGAACCACAGCCATGAGGATCAACAAGGTGAAGACAAGAACCTTGACGGAGACACTGTTCAGCCGACTCGCCCTCGGTACCGCCACCCTCGGCATCGCTGCCGCCGCCACCTTCGCGCACGCGCACGGCGACGTCACGCCGCAGGCGGTGGATACCTCCAGCCTGAAGCCGATCGGTGAGGAATGGCTGATCGCCAACCCCTACCGCGACAACGCCGACGCCATCCGCATCGGCGACTCGGCCTTCAACCAGAACTGCGCGCGCTGCCACGGGCTGGGCGCGGTGTCGGGCGGCATCGCCCCCGACCTGCGCTTCCTGGAGCGGGGCGACGAGATGGACGAGTTCTTCATCGGCAGGGTGCGCAACGGCGTGACCCGCAACGGCGCGGTCTACATGCCGCCCTTCGAGGGCATGCTCACCCAGGAGGCGATGTGGGCGATCCGCGCCTGGCTGGAGACGGTCCATGAACAACAGTGATCGCCGCCGCTTCCTGCTCGGCGCCGGCGCCCTCGCCCTGCTCGCCGCCAGCCCGGTGCGGGCGGCGGCGGCCGAGCTCGAGTTGCAGCAGCCGGGCACGCTGCGGGTGGCGGTATATGCCAACTTCGCGCCCTTCTCGGCAGCCGGCAAGGGCATCGACGTCGCCCTCGGCCGCGCGCTCGCCGAGCGCCTCGGGCTGCAGCCGCAGATCGTCGAGTTCCCCGCCGACGAGAACATGAACGACGACCTGCGCAACATGGTCTGGCGCGGCCACTACCTCGGCCACAAGCCGGGCGACGTGATGCTGCACGTGCCGGTCGACGTGAATTTCGCCGCCGCCAACCGCCAGGTGAAGATCTTCGCCCCCTATCACCTCGAGACCCTGGCCCTGGCGCGCATTACCGAGCGCGTGCCGGCGCCCTCGGGCTCGGCGACGGAGAGCTTCGCGGTGTTCACGCAGGAGCGCATCGGCGTGGAACTGGACACCCACGCCAGCGACTTCCTGCTCAACCTGATGGACGGCGCGCTGCGGCCCAATGTCGCGCACTTCCGCACCCTGGGCGAGGCTGCGGCGGCACTGAAGAAGGGCGAGATCGCCGCGGTGATGGGCACGCGCAGCGAGCTCGAGGCCGCGCTCGCGTCGCATCCGGGCGTCGCCCTCGACACCCTGGCAATGCCCGAACTGCGCCTCGGCGGCTGGCCGCTGGGCATGGCGGTGAAGGCCGACAGCGCCGCGCTCGCCGACGCCCTCGGCAAGGCGCTCGCCGACCTCCAGCGCTCGGGCGAACTCGCCCGCATCTTCGAGGCCGGCGGCGTCCGCCATCGCCTGCCGTGAGCAATGGAACGTTCCGGAGCGCAACGAATGTGTTGCGTTCCGGAACAAGCGCCTGCTCCCTATTCCAGGTAATGCCCCACGCCGATCAGCGAACGCCCGTCGCGACGCACGTACGAGCGCTTGTGCTCGACCACGTTCGTCACCGGGTTGCGCCAGACGTAGTCCACCGTCGCCTCGTCCGCGGACTGCAGTTTGGCGATCATCTCCGCCACCAGCGCGTTGCCCGCGGCATCGCGCAGGCCGAGTGCGTCCGTGTCCGATAGCGCCGGATTCATCCCCATCGCCTCGAAGCGGCCGCTGTCCATGTCCACCATGAACACATAGAGATCGTCCCTGACGAACTCGCCGCGCCGATCGTTGAAGCGCGCCGCAGCGGCGGCATGGCCCTCGCTGCGCGCCAGTGTCACCGCGCGCTCGAGCATCGCACGCGCATCGTCGGCGCTGGCGCGCGGCGCCGAATAGCCCACGCCGAGCACGTAGCTGCCGTGCTTGCGCACGTAGCTCACCTTGGGCTCGACCTTGTTCGTCACCCGGTTCAGCCACATGTAGCGCACCGTCGCCTCCGGGCTGACGCGGGTGCGGTCGATCATCTCGCGGAACAGCGGGTTGCCGGCGGCATCGGTGGTGTTGAGCACGGTGAGGCCGACCAGGGCCTCGGGAGCCGCGCCGCTGGCGTGATAGACGCCCTTGTCGTCGATCACGAACACGTACAGGTCCTTGCGCACGAACTCGCCCTTGCGGTCGTTGAAGGCGGCGAAGGCGCGCTCGGGGCCGTTCGCGTCCATGTACTTCACCGCCTGCTCGAACAGCGTGCGCGCCTCCAGCGGCGTGGCGCGCTCGCCGGCGTGAACGGCCAGGCTGGCCAGGGTGGTGAAGGCCACCGCTGCCAGGATCTTGGTCTTCGGGAAATGCTTCATCATCGGAACTCCATGGTTGCAGACATGCGCGGCTCGGGAACCGGTTCGCCTCGGGTTCGCGCCGAGTTCGAATCCGCTACGCGGCGCCGCGCGCAATGCAATGCGGCCCGGGCGCTGCTGCGTCCGGGCCGCCGCTTCGGGCCGTGGCACCGCCGCACAGGCGGGCCACGGCATCAGCCCCGTGTCGGGTCAGCTCTCGTGCAGCTTGAATACCCAGACGGTGCCGCCCTGCTCGAGGTAGTTCACGCGCTTGGCGACGTCGCCACCCCACAGCGGCACCGCACCGCCCCAGCCGGACACGACGGCGACGTACTGCTCGCCATCGGCTTCCCAGGTCACCGGCGGCGCGATCACGCCCGAGCCGGTCTGGAACTGCCAGACTTCCTCGCCCGTCTTCGCGTTCACCGCCTTCAGGAAGCCCTCGGGCGTGCCGTAGAACACCAGGTTGCCGCCGGTGGTGAGCACGCCGCCCCACAGCGGCGCATTGTTCTTGAGCTCCCACACGATCTTGCCGCTCACCGGATCGACCGCGCGCATCGCGCCGATGTAGTCCTCGTACAGCGGCTTGATGGTGAAGCCCGCGCCCAGGTAGGCGGCGCCGCGCTTGTAGCTCACCGGCTCGTTCCAGATGTCCATGCCCCACTCGTTGGCCGGCACGTAGAACAGGCCGGTCTCCGGGCTGAATGCCATCGGCATCTGGTTCTTGCCGCCGAGGAAGCCCGGCGCGGTGAACACCGACTTGCCCTTGCCGCCCTCGACCGCGCCGCCGCCTTCGGTGAAGGGGTTGCCGGGGCGCTTGGTGTCGTCGTAGATCGGCCGCCCGGTCTGCATGTCGATGCCCTTGGCCCAGTCGACGCGGGTCACGAACGGGAAGGCGTTGAGCAGCTTGCCGTTGCTGCGGTCATTGACGAAGAAGAAGCCGTTGCGGTCGGCCTTGCCGCCGGCCTTCACCAGCTGGCCGGTCTTCGGGTCCTTGTACTCGAAGGAGATGAATTCGTTCACCCCGTCGAAGTCCCAGCCGTCGTGCGGCGTGTTCTGGTAGTGCCAGACGATCTTGCCGGTATCGGGGTCGACCGCGACCGTGGACGAGGAATACAGGTTGTCGCCCGGGCGTAGCCAGGAGTTCCACGGCGCCGGGTTCCCCGTGCCCATGAAGATCAGGTCGACATCGGGGTCGTAGTAGGCGGTCTGCCAGGTCGCCGCGCCGCCGGCCTTCCACAGGTCGCCCGGCCAGCTGGCGTTGGTCGTGCCGGAGATGCCGTTCTCGATCTCCTTGCCGTCCTTGTCGTACCTGTAGCCCATGTGGCCCTCGACCACCGGACGCACCCAGACCTTCTTGCCGGTCTTGGCGTCACGCGCCTCGACGCGGCCGATGACGCCGAACTCGCCGCCCGACACGCCGGAGATGATCAGGCCCTTGACGATCTGCGGCGCCGCGGTCATCGAGTAGCCGGCCTTGTAGTCGTCGACCTTCTCGCGCCAGACGACCTTGCCGGTGTCCTTGTTGAGCGCGACGAGCTGGGCGTCGAGGGTGCCGAAGATCACCAGGTCGCCATAGATGGCAGCGCCACGGTTGATCACGTCGCAGCAGGGCATGATGCCCTCGGGCAGGCGATGCTCGTACTTCCACAGCTTGGCGCCGGTCTTCGCGTCGAGCGCGTAGATGCGGCTGTACGAGCCGGTCACGTACATCTTGCCGTCGTGGATCAGCGGCTGCGACTGCTGGCCGCGCTGCTTCTCGCCGCCGAAGGAGAATGCCCACGCCGGCACCAGGTTCTTCACCGTCTCGGTGTTGACCTTGGCAAGCGGGCTGTAGCGCTGGCCCTTGGTGCCGAGGCCGTTGGTGACGACGTCCTGGGTCGTCTCGGCATCCTTCAGGATGTCCTCGTCGGTCACGCTGGCCGCCAGGGCGCTGCCCGCAGTACCGAAACCCGCGATCGCGATGGCGACCGCGCTCAGCATGGCGGGCAGGTGCTGCCGCCGGGTGTGCTTCTTCATCTTCGACTCCTCCTCGTGTCTCTCTTGCCTGTTGTGTGGTGGCATGGGCTCCGGCACCGCTGCGGCACCGGACGGGAGGCAAACTGCAATCGCCATGCCACAGCACGACTGCCATGCGCCTGGGGCGCGGCGCGAGACCAGGGCTGGCGCGGCCCGCAGCGAGGTACGGGGCAGGCGCGAGCCGTCGGCGAACGGGGCGGCCATTGCGCCGGGTTGCTCCAGCCGCAGCGCAAGGAGCTGTGCGCAACGGAGCGGCGGAGCAGAAATGTTGCGCTTCGGAACAAGGTTCATCCGGCCGACGAAGGCCGGTCCGGCCCTCGAGTGCTGGCACGACGATTGCACTGGTTCAGCAGCCAGATCCGGTGCGGGCGGATCCCCGCCGGCCCGGCCTTACAGGACCACACCATGACACCACCCGGTTCGGCCCGGCGCCTGCTGGCGGCGGGAATCGCTGCACTGTTCACATGCGCCGCCCCCATTGCCCCTGCGCACGCGGACAGCGGCGCGAGCCCGGCAGAGATCGCGGACCCGCTCGAGTCGCCACGCTGGGGCGACATGCGCAGGGCGTTCTTCGACGGCCAGGCGGTGGTGTTCGACGCCCGCGTCAGGCTCAGCGCCCCCGCGGTGGCGGAAGACCCGCTCAACGTGCCGATCACCGTCGACGCCACGGCGCTGCCCGGCGTGGAGGAGATGATCGTGTTCGCCGACTTCAACCCGATCGTGAAGGCACTGCGCTTCGAGCCGGGTGCGGCACGCGCCAGCCTCGGCTTCCGGCTCAAGCTGCAGCAGTCCTCGCCGGTCCGCGTCGCGGCGAGGACTGCCGACGGCATGTGGCGCGTCGGCGGCGCCTGGGTCACCACCACCGGCGGCGGCTGCACCCTGCCCTCGCTCGGCTCCGGCTCGCCGGAATGGCAGGAGCGCCTCAACGAGGTCAATGGCCGCCTGTGGCCACGCATCGGCGGCGGCGAACGGCTGCGCATGCGCATCATCCACCCGATGGACACCGGACTGGCGGCAGGCATCCCGGCCTTCCACATCGAGGACATCGTGGTCACCGACGCGTCGGGCCAGGTCCTGAGCCGCATCCAGCCACTCGAACCGGTCGCGGAGAACCCGAGCTTCACGCTCGACTTCGCTGCGGTCGCCCCCGGGGAACGCCTGCACCTCGGCGGCCGCGACAACAACGGCAACCCCATCGACGCCTGGGTGACGCGATGACGCCCGCCGCCCCGCTCGCCCCCACGTGCGTGGTGCGCCCGCATCCACGACACCCGCGCCCGGGCCGTTTCCCTGTCGTCATGCGCTGGCTTGCCCGCGTGCTGGCCGCGCTGTCCGCACTGCTCGCGCTGATCCCCGGCGCGCATGCCGAACGCTTCGACTATCGGCTCGAGCCGCGCGAGATCGCGCCCGGCGCCTATGTCATCGTCGGACTGACGGAGGACTTCTCCTTCACCAACGGCGGCAACATCGCGAACGCCGGATTCCTAGTCGGTACGGAAGGCGTGATCGTCATCGACACCGGCTCGTCGAAGCGCTACGGCGAGCAGATGCTGGCCGCGATCCGCCGCGTCACGCCGCTGCCGGTGGTGCTCACCCTCAACACCCATCATCACCCCGACCACTTCCTCGGCAACCAGGCCTTCCCGCCCGCCACGCTGGCCGCGCTGCCGGAGACGATCGCCGCCATCCGCAGCGAGGGCGAAGCCTTCAACGCCAACATGTACCGTCTCAACGGCGACTGGATGCTCGACACCGAGGTGGTCGTCCCCGCTCGCGCAGTGGAACCCGGCCGCCAGCGCATCGGTGGCCGCGACGTCGAGCTGCTCGCGCTCGGCGGCCACACCGTGGCCGACCTCGCGCTCGTCGACCACGACACCGGCACCGTCTTCGCCGCCGACCTCGTCTTCAACGGCCGCGCGCCCACCACGCCGCATGCCGACATCGCGCGCTGGCTGGCCGCGCTCGACGCGCTCGAGCGCCTGCCGGCGCAGCGCTGGGTGCCCGGCCATGGCGAGGTCGTCACCGACACCGCGCCGCTGCGCCAGACCCGCGACTATCTCGCATGGCTGCAGCGCACCATCCGCCAGAGCGCCGAGGACGGGCTGGACATGAGCGAGGTGTTCGCGACGCCCATCCCCGCGCGCTTCGCCGCCCTGGCGCTGGTCGAGAACGAGTTCCGGCGCTCGGTCGCGCACCTGTTCCCGGCGGCGGAACAGGCGGTGCTAGAGGGCCCGGCGAGGGCGGACGAGGCGGCGGACGAGACCGCCGGCCGGCAGGCGGGCGCGGATGCCGGGATCCGCGTCCGCCACTTCGCCGACGTCGGCTTCTCGGACGTGCGCGACGCGCTCGCCGAAGCGATTGCCGCAGAAGGCATCACGCCGCCGGTGGTGAGCCATTTCGGCCACATGCTCGACCGCACCGCGCCCGACCTCGGCCACGCGCGCGGGCTCTACGCCGAGGCCGAGATCCTCACCTTCTGCAACGCGGCAGTGGCTGCCCGCCTCGCCGCCGAGGCGCGCGAGCACATTGCGCTGTGCCCGCTGTCGATCGGGGTCTATGCCGAGCCCCGCGCCCCGCGCGAGGTGCGCGTCGCCTACCGCCCCCCGGGCATCGACACGCCAGGAGCGACAGCGGCGCGCGAACTGATGGCGCGGATCGTGAGGCGCGCGGCGGCCCTGCTCGGGCGCGAGTGAGCGACGCAAGGCGTAGCGCGGCGGGGGTACGCGGCGACGCCCGTCGCAGGCGGATCAGTTCATCCGCCCCAGCTTGCGGTACAGGGTGTTGCGGCTGACACCGAGGCGCCGCGCGGCGGCCGAGACGTTGCCCTTGACCTCGCGCATCACCACCGCGATCGCCTCCATCTCCATCTCGTCCAGACTGCGCGCCACGTTCGCCGGCGCCAGCTCCGCGACCACGGATTCGGCGGTGACCGCCGTGCCCGCAGCAGCCACGATCGCCGCGCCCGCGGGCGCATCCGCACGCGCGCATCCGGGGTCGGCGCCGAACAGCTCCTCGGGCAGATGGATGGCGAGGATCTCGTCCTCGTCGTCGTCGAGCAGGGCCACCGCGACCCGCATCACGCTGTGCATCTGGCGGATGTTGCCCGGCCACGGATAGGTCTCGAAGAAACGCATCACTTCCGGGCTGATGCGGATGCCGGAACGGCCCGACTCGCGCGCCTCGGCGTGCAGCAGGCGCTCGACCAGGGTGGCGACGTCGCTGCGCTCGCGCAGCGGCGGCAGGGTCACGGTGAGCCCGTTGATGCGGTAGTACAGGTCCTCGCGGAACTCACCGTTGGCCACCGCGTCGCGCAGCACGCGGTGGGTGGCGCACACCAGCGAGATGTCCACCGGGATCGCCTTCATGCCGCCCACCGGCGTCACGCTGCGCTCCTGCAGCACGCGCAGCAGGCGGGTCTGCATCGCCAGCGGCATGTCGCCGATCTCGTCGAGGAACAGCGTGCCGCCATGCGCCTGCTGCACCTTGCCGACCGCGCCCTCGCGGCGCGCGCCGGTGAAGGCGCCGCCGACGTAGCCGAAGAGTTCGGACTCGATCAGGTTCTCGGGAATCGCCGCGCAGTTCAACGGCACGAAGGGCCCGTCGGCGCGGCTCGATGCGTTGTGGAAGGCACGCGCGAACAGCTCCTTGCCGACGCCGGACTCGCCCTGGATCAGCAGCGGGATGTTCTTGCCGCCGACGCGCCGGGCGCGTTCGATCGCACGGTGCAGCTTGTCGTCGCCGGTGTCGAGCTGCTCGAGGCTCAGGCGATCGCCGGTGCCACTCGCGGTGTCGGCGCTGCGTGCCGAATCGGCACTCCGCCGCGTGTCCTCGGGCTCGCCCGCACCGGCGAGGGCGAGCGGGCGCAGGCCACGGACCTGGACGTAGATCTCGCCGCCACCCTTGGTGCCGAGCCGGATCAGGTCCCCCGCGCTCGCCTGCGCACGGTCGAGGATGGTGCCGAAGCCGAGCTTGAACAGGTCGCCGAAGCTGGCCGTGGCCGACTCCCCGACCTGGCGCACCAGCCACTCGCGCGCGCTGCGGTTGACGCCGAGGATGGCGCCATCGGGGCCGAGCGCGATCAGGCCCTCCTGCATGCTGCCGACGTACTCGGGCCGGGTATGGAAGGCGAACACCACGTGCTTGCCGAACTCGTGCTCGAACAGGCGCTTCTCGACCAGCTGCACCGACAGCCGCACCAGGCCCATGGTGTGGCGCTGGGGATTGCGGTAGTCGCCCGAGATGTCGAAGACGCCGGCGAGCTCGCCGTGCGGATCGAAGATCGGCGACGCGCAGCAGGTCAGGAAGACGTTGCGGTCCAGGTAGTGCTCGGAGCCGAAGACCTCGACCGGGCCGCGCTCGAGCAGCGCGGTGCCGATGCCGTTGGTGCCCAGGCTGGCCTCGTCCCAGCGCGCACCCGGCTGCAGCGCGACGCGCTGCGCACGGTCGACGAAGGCCGGGTCGCCCAGGCTGTGGATGATCATGCCGTCGAGGTCGGCGAGGATGACCATGCTCCCCGAGGCGCGAATCTGGTCGAACACGTGCTCCATGACGCCGCTGGCCAGGTTCAGCAGGCGGCTGCTCTGCTTGCGCGACTCCTCGAGCTGGCCACGCCCGGCGACATCCACCGCCCGCGTGGTACTCGGATCCAAGCCCGAATCGCGGCAGCGCGACCACGAGCGCAGGATCAGCGGAGACACGTCGTCTTCGGGCAGCACGCCGCGGCTGAAAAACTTCTCGCGCGCAATCGCGACCCGGTCCTCACGCGCCGGCTTCAACTGCGGCACAGCGTTCATGTCGTCTTCCTCCGGCTCCCCGGAAACGTGGTCCGGGGATGCAGTTTTATGGTTGTGTTCAAAAAAGTAGCACCTGCCCAACATTGAAGCAAATGCAGCCGCGCCTTTCGCACCCCGACTCGCCGGGATCACGCCGTGGCGGGCTGCGCGGGGGTCCGGCCCCGACTGGCACAAGGTTTGCCTGAAAACCGGGCTTGTGTCATTCCAGCACAGCCGCCCACACGCACGAACCGCGTCGGCGCACCGACCATCCACCGAGGAGGCGTTCGTCATGCATGCCTGTCCCCTGCCCACCGACTCCATCCTGCGCCGGCACTTCGAACAGCTGGCGGCCTCCGCCGGACTGCCGCAAGCGCCGCAGGACTCGATCCTGCAGCGCCACTACCGGCAGCTGCTCGATGCCCGCCTCGAAGCCCGGCCCGCAGCCGCACGCGCGCACGAGCCCGCGGTGACGGCTGCAGCTGCGGAAGCGAAGGCGGCCCCGAGCGCGCGCCCGGCCACCGCGCCCGAAGCGCCTCCGGTGATGCGCAGCCAGCCCGCCCACGCCGCCCGCGAACCCGCGTCGATGCCCGATCGCAACCCGCCGCCGGCGCCGACCACGAGCTGGTTCAGCCGCCTGCTGGCGCGGATATTCGGCAACTGAGTCACCCGCCCCCCGCCGCATCATGAACCGGGCGCCGACCCGCAGCCACGACCCCGACCACCCAGGAACATCCCAAAGATGGCCGCTTCCACGACCGCCCCGGACAGCCCCGTGCGCCGCAAACCCCGCGCAACCCAGCGCGGCCGGCAACTCGAACCCGCCGCGCTCGCCGAGATCGAGACCCTGCTCGCCGGCCGCGCGCGCGCCCGCGACCACCTGATCGAGCACCTGCACGCGATCCAGGACGCCTGCGGCCACCTCGCGCTGCGCCACCTGCGCGCGCTGGCGCAGTGGATGAACCTGCCGATGGCCGCGGTGTACGAGACCGCCACCTTCTACGCCCACTTCGACATCGTGCGCGAGGGGGAGATTCCGCCCCCGGCGGTGACCATCCGGGTATGCGATTCGCTGTCCTGCGAGCTCGCCGGCGCACGCACCCTGCATGCGGCGCTCGCCGCCGAGCTCGACCCGGCGCAGATCCGCGTCGTGCGCGCACCGTGCATGGGCCGCTGCGACAGCGCGCCGGTGGTCGAGGTCGGCCACCGCCACCTCGGCCACGCCACGCCGGCCGCGGTGAGCACCCTGCTGCACGGAGCTGGCGACCTGCATCCGGAGCCGATCGTCTGGCCGCGGCTCGACGCCTACCGCAGCGAGGGCGGTTACGCACTGCTGCAGTCCGTCCGCGACGGCAGCGTCTCCATCGAACGGCTCAGCCAGGTGCTGCAGGACGCCGGCCTGCGCGGACTGGGCGGCGCCGGCTTCCCCACGTTCAAAAAGTGGGCCTTCGTGCGTGCCGAACCCGCGCCGCGCTACATGGTGATCAACGCCGACGAGGGCGAACCCGGCACCTTCAAGGACCGCCATTACCTGGAGCAGGCGCCGCACCGCTTCCTCGAGGGCGCCCTCATCAGCGCCGCGGCGGTGGACGCCGCCGCGCTCTACATCTACCTGCGCGACGAGTACCCCGGCCTGCACGCGGTCCTGCGCACTGCGATCGCCGAGGTCGAGTCCGCCGGCCTCGCCGCCCCCGGCTACATCGTGTTGCGCCGCGGCGCCGGCGCCTACATCTGCGGCGAGGAATCGGCGCTGATCGAATCGCTCGAAGGCAAGCCCGGCAAACCGCGTCATCGCCCGCCCTTCGTCGCGCAAAAGGGGCTCTTCGACCGCCCGACCCTGGTGAACAACGTCGAGACGGTGTACTGGATCCCGCTGCTGTGGCAGCGCGGCGCCGACTGGTTCGCCAGCCAGGGCCGCAACGGACGCAAGGGCCTGCGCAGCTTCTCGGTCTCCGGCCGGGTGAACAAGCCCGGCGTGCATCTGGCCCCGGCCGGCATCACGCTGCAGGAACTGGTCGACGAATACTGCGGCGGCATGGCAGAGGGTCACCGCCTGCTCGCCTACCTGCCCGGCGGCGCCTCGGGTGGCATCCTGCCGGCCAGCAAGGCCGACATCCCGCTCGACTTCGACACCCTGCAGCCCCACGGCTGCTTCATCGGCTCGGCCGCGGTGGTGGTGATCTCCGACCAGGACGACCTGCGCGCGGTGGCGAAGAACCTGATGGCCTTCTTCGCCGACGAGTCCTGCGGCCAGTGCACGCCCTGCCGCGTCGGCACCGAGAAGATGCTCGGCCTGCTCGAACGCGACGAATGGGATGCCGGCCAGCTCCAGCGCCTCGCCCAGGTCATGCAGGACGCCTCGATCTGCGGCCTCGGCCAGGCCGCGCCCAATCCGGTCACCAGCCTGCTGCGCTTCTTCCCGGCCGAACTGGCGGAACAGGGCATCAGCCTGCGCCCGGCCGCCGCGAACACGGAATCCGCCTCATGAGCACGCTCGCCTCCGCACCCTCAGCCTCTCCGTCCCCCTCATCCCCGGCTCCCTCCTTGACTGCCACGCCGGACGCCTTCGAGCTCACCCTCGACGGCGTCCGCGTGCAGGCTTTTTCGGGAGAAACCCTGTGGCAGGTCGCCAAACGCGCCGGCGAACGCATCCCGCACCTGTGCTTCAAGGACGCGCCCGGCTACCGTGCCGACGGCAACTGCCGCGCCTGCATGGTCGAGATCGAGGGCGAGCGCACGCTGGCCGCAAGCTGCATCCGCCCGGCCATGCCCGGCATGGTGGTCAGGAGCGCCAGCTCGGAACGCGTGCGCAACGCGCGCGAGGGCGTCATGGAGCTGCTGCTCGCCGACCAGCCGGCGCGCGCCGACAGCCCCGACCGCTCCAGCCACTTCTGGGAGATGGTCGACCTGATGGCGCTCGACATCGACGCGCCGGACGCCCCGCACGCCCGACTGCCCCAGCGCCGCGAGGCCCCCACCGCGCCCGACACCTCGCACACCGCGATGCACGTGAACCTCGACGCCTGCATAGCCTGCAACCTGTGCGTGCGCGCCTGCCGCGAGGTGCAGGTGAATGACGTCATCGGCCTCGCCCACCGCGGCGCGGCCTCGAAGATCGTGTTCGACTTCGACGACGCGATGGGCGACAGCACCTGCGTGGCCTGTGGCGAATGCGTGCAGGCCTGCCCCACCGGCGCGCTGATGCCCAGCCGCATCGTCGATGAGCACGGCCGCGGCGACTCGGCCTGCGCCGACCGCAAGGTCGATTCGGTCTGCCCCTACTGCGGCGTCGGCTGCCAGCTCACCTATCACGTCAAGGACGAGAAGATCGTCTTCGTCGAAGGCCGCAACGGGCCATCGAACGAGAACCGCCTGTGCGTGAAGGGCCGCTTCGGCTTCGACTACCCCAACCACCCGTCCCGCCTCACCGTGCCGCTGATCCGCCGCGAAGGCGTGCCCAAGGGCCTCGACCCGGACTTCGACCCCGCCAAGCCGCTCACCCACTTCCGAGTCGCGAGCTGGGACGAGGCGCTCGACCTCGCCGCCGCCGGCCTGCGCCGGCTGCGCGACGAGCACGGCCCCGACGCGCTCGCCGGCTTCGGCAGCGCCAAGTGCTCCAACGAGGAAGCCTGGCTGTTCCAGAAGCTGGTGCGCACCGGCTTCCATTCCAATCACGTGGACCACTGCACCCGGCTGTGCCACGCCAGCTCGGTGGCGGCGCTGATCGAGTGCATCGGCTCGGGCGCGGTCACCGCCTCCTTCATGCAGGCGCAGCAGGCCGACGTCGTCATCCTCACCGGCTGCAACCCGACGGTGAATCACCCGGTCGCCGCCACCTACTTCAAGCAGGCGGCCAAGCGCGGCACCAAGCTCATCGTGCTCGACCCGCGCGGCATCACCATGGGCGCCCACGCCCACCGCATGGTGCGCTTCACCCCGGGCAGCGACGTGTCGCTGTTCAACGCCATGCTCAACGTCATCGTCACCGAACACCTGTACGACGAGGCCTACATCGCCGCCCACACCGAAGGCTTCGAGGCGCTCAAGGCCCACGTGCTGCCGATGACGCCCGAGGCCATGTCGCCGGCCTGCGGCGTCGCACCCGACGAGATCCGCGACATCGCCCGCCTGTACGCGAACGCCGAGCGCGCGATGATCTTCTGGGGCATGGGCATCTCGCAGCACACCCACGGCACCGACAACGCGCGCTGCCTGATCTCGCTCGCGCTCGCCACCGGCCAGATCGGCCGCCCCGGCACCGGCCTGCATCCGCTGCGCGGGCAGAACAACGTGCAGGGCGCCTCCGACGCCGGCCTGATCCCGATGGTCTTCCCCGACTACCAGCCGGTGGGCGACGCGCAGATCCGCGCCGCGTTCGAGGAGCTGTGGAACACGCCGCTGCATGACAAGCCCGGCCTCACCGTGGTCGAGATCATGCATGCCATCCACGCCGGCACCATCCGCGGCATGTACATCCAGGGCGAGAACCCGGCGATGTCCGACCCCGATCTGGCGCACGCGCGCGGCGCGCTCGCCATGCTCGAACACCTCGTGGTGCAGGACCTCTTCGTCACCGAGACCGCGCAGTTCGCCGACGTCATCCTGCCCGCCTCGTCCTGGGCCGAGAAGGACGGCACCGTCACCAACACCAACCGCCAGGTGCAGATGGGCCGCGCCGCCGTGCCCCTGCCCGGCGACGCCAGGCCCGACTGGTGGATCATCCAGGAGATCGCCCGCCGCCTCGGCCTCGACTGGCATTACACCCACCCGCGCGACGTGTTCGCGGAGATGAAGCGCGGCATGCACTCGCTCGACCACATCAGCTGGGAACGCCTGGACGCAGAGGAATCGGTGACCTACCCCTGCCCCGCCGACGACGCCCCCGGCATGGACGTGGTGTTCGGCGACCGCTTCCCCACTGCCAGCGGCCGCGCGCGCTTCCGCCCCACGGTGCCGCTGCCGCCCGACGAGCCGATCGACGACCTCTGGCCCACCGTGCTGATCACCGGCCGCCAGCTCGAACACTGGCACACCGGATCGATGACCCGCCGCGCCACCGTGCTCGACGCGCTGGAACCGGCGGCCGTGGCCACCCTGGCGCCGGGCGAACTCGCCCGCCTCGGCCTCGAACCGGGCGCAGCGCTCGCCATCGAGACCCGCCGCGGCAAGATCACGCTCACCGCGCGCACCGACCCGCTGATGCCCGAAGGCATGGTCTTCGTGCCCTTCTGCTATGTGGAGGCGGCGGCGAACATCCTGACCAACCCGGCCCTCGATCCGTACGGGAAGATTCCGGAGTTCAAGTACGCGGCGTGCAGACTGGCGGTGGGTGCTCGCGCAGCATAGTACGGCACTGCTCGGTCGCTCCCCGACGCGGCCGGGCCGCAATCACGCGCGCCGCTGCACCACGAGGTTCGCCACATAGACCTGCAGCGCCTCGTCGTCCTGGTTGAGCGTCGTCACCCGCAGCTTGACGATGCCCTGCTCCGGGCGCGACTTCGACGGGCGGACCTCGAGCACCTCGGTCTCGAGGCGCAACTCGTCCCCGGGCCGCGCCGGCCGCGGCCAGCGCAGTTCCTCGAGGCCGGCGCCGATCACGCCGCCGGCCGGGCGGAATTCGCTGTCCACCAGCAGCCGCATGGTCATGGCTGCAGTGTGCCAGCCGCTGGCCGCCAACCCGCGGAACAGCGTGGCCTGCGCCGCCGCCTCGTCGAGGTGGAAGGGCTGCGGGTCGAATTCGGCAGCAAAGGACCGGATCGCGTCGAGGTCGAGCGTGCGGCGGCCGGAGCCGAATTTCTGGCCCACGGCGAGGTCGTCGAGGTAGTGAGGCTCTGTCATTTTCAAGGCTCCATGGTTGTGGCGCACCCGATTGTGCCTACCGGGCAGGTCGCGGACAAACGCACGAGCCGGACGACGTGGTTCGCGCCACGCTGCTGGTGACGACGCTGCAACCACACTGGCCCGCCTGGCAACAGCGCTACAGCCGCCTGTCGCAGGCGCAGATCGCGACCATCCCGCGCATCCACTTCGACCAGAGCCTGATGGCGATCGAGGCGGCGCGGCGGCAGACGGGTGACGCTCTCACCCCGACACGCAGCCACCGATCCCCGGCTTCATCTCCACGATGATGACGTGGGTCGGCGTGTCGCCGACGTTTTCACCGACGTGCACCTGCGCGGGCGACCACATCACCTCTCCCGCCGCGAACTGGCGCTGTAGCACCCGGCCGTCATCGAGCGCGAGCCGCCTGCTGAAGGGCGACAGCGCGTAGAGGACGAAGGGCGGGTGGCGGTGCTGATGGGTCTTTTCCCCGGGGCGATCCGCGTAATCGAGCACCCGTACGCAGTCGTTCTCCAGAATCACCCTGTACTTGTCGGGGTCCGTCACGACGGGATCCTGCGCCGATGCCGCGGTCGCCACGGCCATCAGGGCGGCGGTGAAGAGCAAGCGGAACATGAGGCCTCCTCCTGTCGAAAATCGGGCTGCGAAGGAAAAGGACCCGCAGATACTGACGTGCGGCCCCGTTCATTCACCTCGGGCAGCCGGCGTGCGCCCCACGCTAGCCCGGCTTCATCGCGATCACCATCCACTGCACGCCGAAACGGTCGGTCACCATGCCGAAGCTCGCCGCGAAGAAGGTCTCTGCCAGCGGCATCTGCACCCGGCCACCGTCGGCCAGCGCGGCGAAGCGGCGTTCGGCCTCGGCGGGGTCGGCCACCGACAGCGTCAGCGAAAAGCCCGCAAAGCCCGCCTCTTCACTACAGCCGCCATCCGACGCCATCACCACCGACTCGCCGATGCGCATGCTGGCGTGCATCACCTTGTCGTCCCAGCCGGGGGGAATCGCCCCCGGCGGCGGCTCATCGGGACTTTCCCGGAAGCGCATCAAGGTCTCGACTTCCGCGCCCAGTGCGGTCCGGTAGAAGCTCAGCGCCTCCTCGCAGCGGCCGCCGAAGTTCAGATAGGGTTGGACCTGCATGATCGGTCTCCTCTGCAGTCCGGGGCTGTCTGCCCACGGACTTTCACTGTAGACCATGTCCAATTCCTGGTAACCGACGGCCGCAAGGCGACGAGCTTCAGCCGACCGTACCGCTCACCCACAGGAAGGCACTGATGGTGAAGAAGGAGGTCACCGTGGTCGCCACCAGCGCCGCGGCGCACAGCCCTTCCTGGCCATACTTCTGCGCGAGGATCGGATAGATGCTCATCATCGGCATGCAGGCATTGAGCACCGCTGCGGTCTGCAGCTCTGCCCCGTCGAGCGGCAGCGCGAGGAAGGCGAGGTAGACCACCAGCGGATGCAGCAGCAGCTTGCCGGCCACGATCAGACCGATGTCCCCGGCGGCAATCCTCACCTTCAGGCCCGCCAGGGTGCCGCCGATGTAGAACAGCGCCACCGGCGCGGCGGTGCTGCCGAGCAGTTCGGTCGCGCGCGCTGCGGGCAGCGGCAGCTTCAAGCCCAGCGCCGACAGCGCGACCCCGGCAAGGATGGCGAGGATCATCGGGTTCCTCGCCAGGCTCAGCACGATGCCGCGCAGCACCAGCGGCCACCGCCCCCCGCCACCGCCACCGAGCTCGGCCAGCGCCATCAGCAGCGGGAACATGATGAGCGCCTCGACCATCGCATACACCGCCAGCGCTGCGCTGGCGGTCGCCGGCGACAGCTGCTGTGCGATCGGAAAGCCGATGAAGGCGCTGTTCGAGACCGACATCCCCATCGCCAGCACGGCCGCCATCTGCAGCTTGCGTCGCAGCACCGTCATCGCCAGCGCCGCCACCAGACCGACCACCGCCAGTGAACCGAGCGCATAGGGCAGCAGCAGGTCGAGGCGCAGCTTCTGGGTGACCGAGCCGGCCGACATCGCGGTAAACAGCAGCGCCGGCAGCGCGAAGTTGATCACGAACACACCGAGCGCGCGCATGTCGGTGGTGGCCAGCACCCGCAGGCGCACCGCGGCGAAGCCCACGGCGATGAGGATGAAGATCGGGCCGGTGATGGCCAGGATGGCGAGCATAGGGGACGTCTGCGTCTTGAAGAAAAGGCGGGATCGATGACATCCCTTAGCAACCGCAGACGTAAGTCTACAGGCACACGATTGACGCCGACGACCGGCGCCGCTTTAACATCAGTTGTTAACCAATAGTGATTGAGTTGCCGTCATGCCAACCAGTGTTGCCTTGGGTAGTCATTTCGAGCGCTTCGTGCGAGAGCAGGTGCAAGCGGGCCGCTTCAACAATGCAAGTGAAGTGGTCCGTGCCGGCTTGCGTCTGCTAGAGGAAGGCGAACAGCGCCGACAACTCGAACTCGACGCCCTTCGGGCCGCGATCGCGGCCGGCCGGGCGAGCGGCGAGCCCAAGTCTGCCAACGTGGTGTTCGATCGCCTCAAGGCCAAATACGCCAACCAGGGACGCTGATGCGTCTGCGCTTCACCCTACTGGCCGAGCAGGATCTCGAATCCATCGCCGATTACATCGCCACTGACCATCCGCGTCGGGCGATCAGCTTCGTGCAGGCGTTGCGCCAGCACTGTAAACGTATTCTGCTCAATCCACCGGGCTACCGTCTGCGCCCGGAACTGGGCGAAGGCATCCGCTCCTGCGCTCATGGGAACTAGGTGATCTTCTTCGAGCCCACCGCCACGGACGTACTCGTGGTGCGCATCCTGCACGGAGCGCGGGATCTGCCCGCCCACTTTGCAGCGGACGGAGGACGTTCCGAGGGTCACGACACGCACGAGTCGTAGCGCGCGGCGGCGCCCACCTCCATGCACCCCGTATGATCCCGGGCTCCCCATCCAAGGCCCGCGCCCGTGGAATCAAACGCCTCCACAGGACGCAATCCGATTGATTCAGGAAGATGGCTGGTACCTCGTTGCAGTCAAGGGGAGTCACCACCAGTTCAAGCACCCGAACAAGGCGGGTCGTGTGACGATTCCCCACCCACGAACGGGCCTGCCGCCCGGAACGCTCAACAGCATCCTGAAGCAAGCGGGTCTCGAGTAAGCCCGCCGCAGCACGGCAGCCAGCGCAGGAGAATCAAAATGCTCTACCCCATTGCCATCGAACCCGGCGACGACGTGCATGCATTCGGCGTCGTGGTGCCGGACATTCCGGGCTGCTTCTCGGCGGGCGACACCCTCGACGAGGCGATCGCCAACGCGCGCGAGGCGATCGAGTTGCATCTTGAAGGCGTCGCCGAAGACGGCGCGGACATCCCGGTCGCGGGCACGGTTGCGCAGCATCAGGCCAAGTCCGAGTTCGCGGGCTGGATCTGGGCGGTTGTCGACATCGATGTGACGCGCTACATGGGCAAGGCGGAGAAGATCAACATCACCTTGCCAGCCTCGTTGATCAGGCGCATCGACGATTTCGTCGCCCGCCACCCGGAGTACCGCAGCCGCAGCGGTTTCCTCGCGCAGAGCGCACTGGACCGGATCACGCACTCGGCCTGAGCGCTGGCCTTCGGCGTGGCGCGGGTCGCCGCGCACGCAAACTGAAACAATCCCCGATTGACGCGCCCCACCGCGCAGGCTCAGGCTTGCAGCACCTCATCACCGCATGCAAGGAGCAAACATGAACCGACGTCTGGCAGGACTGGCCCTGTGCCTGAGCATCGCCACGCTGCCGCAGTTCGCGATGGCGGATAACGGCAAGGGCAAGGGTGCAGAGATGCGCGATGTCATCCCGGGCGAGCAGATGCGCCTGGACGCCGGCCGTAGCGCGGACGTTCGCCAGGACGCCCCCCAGCGCGAGCGCCGGGAAGCGAGCGCGCAGGAGCGCGAGTACGAGAAGGCGGAACGCGAACGCGGCCGCGAGAACGACAAGCGCTACGACGAGCGGATGCGCGAGAACGACAAGGCGCAAAACGAGCGTCTGCGCGAACGGGACAAGGCCAGGGACGAACGGGTGCGCGAAACCGGCAAGGCGAAGGACGAGCGCCTCCGCGAACGCGGCAAGAACTGAGGCGGCATCGATCTCAAAGACAAGGGGGCTTCGGCCCCCTTTTTTCATTTCGGCGCGATCGATGACGAACGGCGGAAACTTTATGCCGGGAATCCCATCTTGTTACATTCGCCTGCAAACGAGGCCCGAATCTCTGCCGCCCCTCGACCTGAGTCGCCAGGGACTGGTAAAAGCTAACTGGTGCATTCTGCACCGCCCTCCTATCCCGACCCCGGTCAATGCTGCTCGCCTCGCTCATCCTCGTCCCGTTCCTCGGCAGTGTCCTCGCGGCACTCATGCCGCAGGACGCGCGCAATCGCGAATCCTGGCTGGCGATCGCGGTGGCGGTCTGCGGCCTGCTGATCGCCCTCGCCCTGTTCCCGAAGATCGCGGGCGGCGAGGTGCTGCGCGAGGAGTTCGCCTGGCTGCCGGCCCAGGGCCTCTTCTTCGTGCTGCGGATCGATGGGCTGGCCTGGGTATTCACCATGCTGGTGCTGGCGATCGGCCTGCTGGTGGTGCTGTATGCGCGCTACTACATGTCGCCCGAGGACCCGGTGCCACGCTTCTTCTCCTTCCTGCTCGCCTTCATGGGCTCGATGCTGGGGGTGGTGCTGTCGGGCAACCTGGTGCAGCTGGTGGTGTTCTGGGAGCTCACCAGCCTGACCTCCTTTCTGCTCATCGGCTACTGGCACCACCGTGCCGACGCCCGTCGCGGCGCGCGCATGGCGTTCACCGTGACCGCGACCGGCGGCCTGTGCCTGATGGCCGGGGTGCTGGTGCTCGGCCACATCGTCGGCAGCTACGACCTCGACACCGTGCTCGCCGCCGGCGACCGCATCCGCGGCCACGACCTGTACCTGACCGCGCTGGTGCTGATCGCGCTCGGCGCGCTCACCAAGAGCGCGCAGTTCCCCTTCCACTTCTGGCTGCCGCACGCAATGGCGGCACCGACGCCGGTGTCGTCCTACCTGCATTCGGCGACCATGGTGAAGGCCGGCGTGTTCCTGCTCGTGCGGCTGTGGCCGGCGCTGGCGGGCACCGAGGAATGGACCTGGATCGTCGGCGGTGCCGGGGTGTGCACGCTCCTGCTCGGCGCCTTCATCGCCATCTTCCAGCACGACCTCAAGGGCCTGCTGGCGTACTCGACGATCAGCCATCTCGGCCTGATCACCGTGCTGATCGGCATCGGCACGCCGCTGGCGATGGTGGCGGCGATCTTCCACATCCTCAACCACGCCACCTTCAAGGCCTCGCTGTTCATGGCCGCCGGCATCATCGACCACGAATCGGGCACCCGCGACCTGCGCGTGCTGCGCGGGCTGCGCCACAAGCTGCCGGTGACCGCCACGCTGGCAATCGTCGCCAGCGCGGCGATGGCGGGCGTGCCGCTGCTCAACGGCTTTCTGTCCAAGGAGATGTTCTTCGCCGAGACCCTCCACGTCGGCGGCGACCGCAACTGGTGGATGTCGTACGCCGCGGTGGCGATGGGCATGTTCAGCGTCGCCTACTCGTTGCGCTTCATCTCGATCTTCTTCGGCACACCGGCGCAGGACCTGCCCCGTGATCCGCACGAGCCGCCGCGCTGGATGCGCTTTCCGGTAGAGCTGCTGGTGCTCGCCTGCCTCATCGTCGGCATCGCACCCGGCATCAGCATCGAACCGATCCTGCACATCGCGGTGCACGCGGTGCTCGGCAGCGCGGCGCCGGACTACGACCTCGCGGTCTGGCACGGCCTGAACCTGCCGCTGTTCATGAGCGTGGCCGCGCTGATGGGCGGCGTGCTGCTCTACGTCGTGCTGCGCCGCCATTTCGGCCTGCAGCAGCGCGAGCGCGTGCCGCTGATCCATCGCTTGAACGGCGCCCAGGCCTACGAGACCACGATGCTGCAGCTCACCCGCGCGGCGGAGTGGCTGCTGCGACGCGTCGGCACCCGAAGGCTGCAGCCGCAGTTGCTGCTGATCATGATCACGCTGCTGGCGACGCCGCTGCTGCTGGCCGGCGCGCCGCCGGCATGGACGTCGATCGCGCTGCAGGATTTCGATCCGCTGTTCGCCGGCATCTGGCTGATCGGCGCCGGCTGCGCGGTGGCCGGGGCATGGATGGCGAAGTATCACCGCCTGGCCGCCCTCGCCCTGATCGGCGGCACCGGCATCGTCACCGCGGCGACCTTCCTGTGGCTGTCGGCCCCCGACCTCGCGCTCACCCAGCTGATGGTCGAGACCGTCACCACCGTGCTGATCCTGCTCGGGCTGCGCTGGCTGCCGCCGCGACTCGAATCGATCGCCGCCGCGCCGCAGCCGCCGCACCGCGCCTGGTTACGGCGCGCGCGCGACCTGGCGATCGCGACCGGCGGCGGCCTCGCGCTGGCCGCGCTCACCTACGCCGTGCTGGTGCATCCGGCCTCGGACACCATTGCGGATTTCTTCCTGCTCGAGGCCCTCGGCGGGGGCGGCGGCAGCAACGTGGTCAACGTGCTGCTGGTGGACTTCCGCAGCTTCGACACCCTGGGCGAGATCACCGTGCTCAGCATCGTCGCGCTCACCGTCTATGCCTTGCTGCGCCGCTTCCGTCCCGCGCCCGAGAGCACCGGCATCCCGCCGCAGCAGCGTTTCGAGGCGGATCCGGCAAGCCGGCAGAGTCCCGCCGAACAGGCCGACAGCGGCTACCTGCAGGTGGCCGGCATCTATCTGCGCCTGCTGCTGCCCTTCATGGGGGTGATCGCGGTGTATTTCTTCATGCGCGGCCACAACCTGCCCGGCGGCGGATTCGTCGCCGGACTGATCTTCGCGGTGGCGATCCTGGTGCAGTACATGCTGGCCGGCACGGCCTGGGTGGAGAGCCATGTGCACCTGCGCCCGCACCGCTGGCTGGGCATCGGGCTGCTGCTGGCCTGCGCCACGGGCCTGGGAGCGTGGGTGTTCGGCCATCCCTTCCTCACCACCCACACCGCGCATGTGCACTGGCCGGTGGTGGGAGAACTGCACCTGCCGAGCGCCTTCGTGTTCGATCTCGGCGTGTTCGCCGTAGTGGTCGGCACCACGATGCTGATGCTGGTCGCGCTCGCGCACCAGTCGCTGCGCGCCCACCGCCAGCCGGGCGAAGAGCTGGCCGAAGGCGGCGTCGAGGCCGCCGACGGGAGGGCGATGCGATGGAACTGACCCTTGCGATCGCCATCGGCGTGGTGTTCGGAGCAGGCATCTGGCTGATCCTGCGCCCGCGGACCTTCCAGCTCATCACCGGCCTGCTGCTGATGTCCTATGCGGTCAACCTGTTCATCTTCGCGATGGGCCGGCTGTGGGTGGACAAGCCGCCGATCACGCCCACGCCCGACATCGATCCGGCGCAGTTTGCCGACCCGCTGCCGCAGGGTCTGGTGCTGACCGCGATCGTGATCGGCTTCGCGACCACCGCGCTCTACCTGGTGATGATGATCGGCGCGCGCGGCCTGTCCGGCAGCGACCACGTCGATGGCGAGGAGCCGCGCGAATGAGTCCGCTGCCCTGGCTGCAACATCTGATCATCGTGCCCGTGCTGCTGCCGCTGCTCGCCGGCGCGCTGCTGATCCCGATCAACCAGAAGCGCCACACGCTGAAGTTCGGCGTCGGCCTGGCGAGCAGCGTGCTGCTGTGGGTGGTGGCGGTCGCGCTGCTGGCGATGGCGGACGGCGGACACTGGCCGGGCGGCATCGGCGTGTATCTGGCCTCGAACTGGGTGGCGCCCTTCGGCATCGCGCTGATGGTGGACCGCCTCGCCGCGCTGATGCTGGTGCTGACCGCGACCATCGCGCTCGCCGTGCTGGTGTTCTCGGCGCGACGCTGGGATCGCGTCGGGGTGAGCTTCAATTCGCTGTTCCAGTTCCTGCTGATGGGGCTCAACGGCGCCTTCCTGACCAACGACCTGTTCAACCTCTTCGTGTTCTTCGAGGTGATGCTGGCCGCGTCCTACGGCCTGGTGCTGCACGGCTACAACCTGCGCCGGATCCAGGCCGGCATGCAGTACATCGCGGTCAACCTGGTGGCGTCGCTGCTGTTCCTGATCGGCGTGTCGCTGATCTACGCCGCCACCGGCACGCTCAACATCGCCGACCTCGGCGCGCGGGTGGCGGCGCTCGGCGCGCAGGACGCCTGGCTGCTGCAGATCGGCGCCACGGTGCTGGCGCTCGCCTTCCTGACCAAGGGCGCGATGTGGCCGCTCGGCTTCTGGCTCCCCACCACCTACGCCTCGGCCTCGGCGCCGGTGGGGGCGATGCTGGTTCTGATGACCAAGGTCGGCGTCTATGCGGTGCTGCGGGTGTGGCTGGCGGTGTTCGGCGACCAGGCGGGCGCCCTCGGCGGCTTCGGTTTCGCGGCCCTGAGCGCTGGCGGCATGGCGACCCTGGTCTTCGGCGCGATCGGCATGCTGGCGAGCCAGGACGGCGGGCGCATGGCAGGCTACGGCGCGATCATCTCCTCGGGCACGCTGCTAGCGGTGATCGGGCATTCGGGCAGCGCGGTGCTGGCGTCGGGCCTGTACTACCTGCTCGGCTCGACGCTGGCGATGGCGGCGTTCATGCTGCTGATCGAGCTGACCGAGCGCATCCGCCCGCCCGGTGCGGCGCTGATCGCGATCACGATGGAAGCCTTCGCCATCGAGGACAAGCCGGAGGACCCGGTCGGCGTCGGCATGCCCGGCACGCTCGCCTTCCTCGGCCTCAGCTTCGCGGCCTGCGCGCTGGTGATCGCAGGCATGCCGCCGCTGTCGGGCTTCGTCGCCAAGTTCAGCCTCTTCCACGCCATGCTGGCGGCGGCGCCCGCCGGCGTGCCGGGCACGACCTGGCTGCTGATCGCGCTGATGGTGGTCGGCGGCCTGGCGGCGATCATCGCGCTGATGCGCCTCGGCGTACGCACCTTCTGGGCCTCGGGCGTGGTGACGCCACCCCGGCTGCAGGTCTCCGAGGCGGCGCCGGTGGCGGCCCTGGTGGTCGCCTGCGTGCTGCTCACCGTGCAGGCGGAACCGGTCTTCGACTACCTGGGCCGCACGGTGGATGGCCTGCTGCACAGCGGCGGCTACGCCGAGCGCGTGCTGGGCGAGCCCGCCGTGCAGCGCGTGCCCGGGGCGGAGGCGGCACGATGAAGCGCTGGCTGCCCTCGCCGCTGTTGTCCGCCAGCCTGTTGCTGATGTGGCTGCTGCTCAACCAGAGCATCGCAGCAGGGCACTGGCTGCTCGGCGGCGCACTGGCGATCCTCGCCCCGCTGCTGGCGCGCCCGCTGCAGCCCCATGGTCATGCCCGCATCCGCCGCCCGCTGGCCCTGTGCCGCCTGCTGTGGTTCTCGGCGATCGAGATCGTGCGCTCCTGCTTCAACGTCAGCCAGATCATCCTGCTGCGGCGCTCGGCCGAGGTGAATTCGCAGTTCATCCGCGTCCCGCTCGACCTGCGCAGCCCGCATGGTCTGGCCCTGCTGTCCTGCCTGATCAACTCCACCCCGGGCACGGTGTGGGTGGAGATCATCCCGGACAGCCACGAACTGCTGCTGCACGTGTTCGACCTGCACGACGAAGCGTGGTGGGTGGAGACCATCAAGACGCGTTACGAGCAGCCGATCATCGAGGTGTTCGAAAGCGCGGAAGCGGAAGACCAAGGAGAACGCAAATGACGACCGCGACCCTGCTGTCGGCGGCGACCCTGTTCGCGCTCGCCTGCGTGGTGCTGGCGATGCTGCTGTGCACGCTGCGCCTGATGATCGGTCCGTCGGCGCAGGATCGCGTGCTGGCGCTCGACACGCTGTGGATGTGCACCATGCTGCTCGCCCTGATGCTGGGCATCCGTCACGGCAGCCAGATCTATTTCGAGGCGGCGCTGATCATCGCGCTGCTCGGCTTCGTGTCGACGATCGCGCTGGCCAAGTTCCTGATGCGCGGGGAGGTAATCGAATGAATGGCGCCGAAACGCTGTCGTGGTGGGTGGCGCTGCCGGTCGCCTTCCTGCTCGTGCTCGGCGGCCTGATCACGCTGATCGGCACCCTCGGCCTGGCCCGCCTGCAGAGCTTCTACCAGCGCATCCACGGCCCGGCGATCACCGTCACCCTCGGCGCCGGCTGCATCCTGGTGGCCTCGATGCTGTACTTCACGGTCACCCAGTCGCGGCTGGTGATCCACGAGGTGCTGATCAGCCTGTTCGTGCTGATGACCGCACCGGTGGTGTCGATGCTGATCATGCGTGCCGCCGTGTATCGCGATCTGCGCGCCAGCCGCGGGGCCGACGGCGCAGAGGACCCGGACTCGCCCTGAGCGCACCTGGCGCGCGCGGCCCCCGCCCCTACTCCAGGCGCTCGATGATCCGCCAGCCACGGGCCTCGGCGTGGGCGCGCAGGCCCGGGTCGGGGCGGACCGCAACGGCCTCGTCGGCCCACTCGAGCAGCGGCAGGTCGCTGCACGCATCGGAGTAGAAGATGCGCTGGCGAAATCCGGCCGCCGCCGCGGGCGACTGGCCATCGCGTCCGACCGTCCCGGCGGCACGCTCCCGCAACCACGCCTCGACGCACTCGACCTTCGCCGCGCCGTGGCACAGCGGGCCGCGGTAGTCGCCGCTGAAGCGCCCCGCCTCGACCAGCGGCCGGCTGGCGAGCAGATGCGGGATGCCGAAGGCGCGCGCGAACGGGCGGGCGACGATCTCGTTGGTCGTGGTCACGATGCAGCACAGGTGCCCCGCCTGCAGGTGATCCGCAACCAGCGCGCGGCTGGCGGACGGCAGTTCGGCGCTGATCGCCGCCTCGAAGCGGGCCTGCAGCGCGGGAAGGTCCTCCCCTGCGATCGCGAGCAGATGCCGTGCGGCGAAGCGGTGCAGTTCCTCGACCGAGTTGCGGCCGGCGACGTAGCCGCGGCAGACGTCCAGATAGGCCTCGTCGGTGCCGGCCGCGAGCGCGCCCTCCCCGACCATGAAGCGCGCCCAGCGCAGGCCGCTGTCGAAGGGGATCAGCGTGAAATCCAGATCGAACAGCGCGAGCGTGTCAGCCACGGCCGGCGCGCGCCGCTTCGGTCGCCGGATGGCGGAAGCGCTCGGCCTCGCCCGCCGTCAGCCGCGCCTCCACCACGCCGCGCAGGGCATTGGTGAGCACGATGCGCTCGGCGCGGAACAGGTCTTCCACCCGCAAGGCCTGCTCGCGCGCCGACCATTCGGGATCGTCCAGCAGCGCGGCACGCATCGTGCCCGGCAGCACGCCGCGCCCCACGGGCGGAGTCACCCATTCGCCGTCGATGCGCAGGAAGACGTTGCTGCGCCCGCCTTCGGTGAGCCAGCCGTCGGCGTCGAAGAACAGGGTGTCGAAGGCGCCCCGCGCCTGTGCCGCGCGGATGCCGGCGTCGTAGCGCCCGCGCAGCGTGGTCTTGTGGGCGAACAGGCCGTGCGCATCCTCGATCGGCGCGGGCGCGAGCAGCACCTCGACCGGCCCGGGCGGCAGCGGCTCGAGCGGCGCGACCACGATCTCGAAGCGACCGTCCTTGTGCAGCGCCAGCCGCATGCGGCTGGGCTGGCCGGGGGCGAGGCCCGCAACCTGCTGGCGCAACGCGGCAACGATCTCGGCGCGCGGGCAGGCGAAGCCGAGCGACGCGGCGCTGGCGGCCAGGCGAGCGAGATGGCGCTCGACCTGGCGGATGCCATCCTCGCGCGTTGCGTACATCGTCTCGAACAGGCTGAAGCCGGGGTCCAGGCCGGTCAGGAAGCGCGCCTTGAGTGCGCACTCCTCGAATTCCTCCTCGGCCCGGCTGTCGATGACGATGCCCGCCCCCACCCCCATGCGCCCGTCACAGCCCGCACCATCGGCGCGCCGCTGCAGGGTCAGGGTGCGGATCGTCACCGACAGGCAGAAGTCGCCGCAGGCCTGGTCCGGGTGCCGGGGCGCATCGATCCAGCCGATGCTGCCGGTGTACAGGCCGCGCGGCGTGGTCTCCAGTTCGGCGATGATCTGCATCGTGCGGTGCTTGGGCGCACCGGTGATCGAGCCGCAGGGAAAGAGCGCGCGCAGCAGCGTGGCAAAGCCGGTGTCGTCGGGCAGTTCGGCCTCGATGCTCGAGGTCATCTGGAACACGGTCGGGTAGGCCTCGACCGAGAACAGCGCCGGCACACGCACGCTGCCGGTGCGGGCGATGCGGCCGAGATCGTTGCGCAGCAGGTCGACGATCATCAGGTTCTCGGCACGGTTCTTGGTGTCGCCGGCGAGCATGCGCGCGATCTCGCTGTCGCCCTCGGCCTCGCGCGCGCGCGGCGCGGTGCCCTTCATCGGCCGCGCCGACAGGCGTCCGCCATCGTTGCGCAGGAAGAGTTCCGGCGAGCACGACAGCACGAAATCCGGCCCGATCGTGCCCGGCGGCAGCGCAATGAAGGCGCCGAAGGCCACCGCCTGGCGCGCGCGCAGCCGGCGGTACAGGCTCACCGGCGCGCCGAAGCTGCGGAAATCCAGCCGGTAGGTGTAATTGACCTGGTAGGTCTCGCCCTCGCCGATCGCAGCGTGGATGCGGCCGATCGCGTCGCAGAAGGCGTCGTGGTCCACCGAGGGGCGGATGTCGAGCACGCCGGCCGCGGCGGGCGCGCGGCCGTCCATGCCGTGACCGCCGGTCTCCTCGCGCTCGCGCGCCTCGAGCCAGGCATCGACCGCGTCGGCGGCCAGGTGCTGCAGATGCTCGAACATCAGCACGCGCAGGCTGCCGCCGTGCTCGGGCGCCAGGCGCTCGTGGCCGGCCTGCAGCAGGCGCGCGCCCCACTCGTAGTCGGCCAGCACCACCGCATGCAGGCCGGCGCGCAGATCGCGGTCGGCCGCCGCCCACACCGCGTCCAGCGTGGCCGGGTCGTCGCAGCGGTGCTCGCGCACGAAGCCGGTATAGAGCCGGCTGGTGGGCGCGGCGGCGGTGGCGTGGCAGTCGTCGAGCAGGGCGAAACAGGTCATGGCGAGCGACTCAGCTCCAGTCGTCCATGTCGTGCTTGATGGTGTGGCGGTTCGCGATCAGCTCGTCGAAGCTCGGCTCGTTGTTGAGCGCGCGCTTGATCGCGAGCTTGGTGGCCTCGTAGTTGGTGCGGTACATGTCCTTCTTGTCGAGGTTCGGGTCCTTGGCGCAGCGCGGGTCGATCCACACCAGGCTGATGATGCACAGCTCGTCGGCCAGGGCGCGCGGGATGATGCCCTCGATCACGCAGTCGAGCACCGCGTCGGCGGTGGCCGACTGCACCACGCCGCCGAAGAGCTCGATGTTGGCCGTGTCCTTCAAGGTGACCTTGGGCACCGTGATCGTCGCCGGGCGCACCATCTGGTTGCAGGCGCGGATCGCGAACATCGCGGTGTGGCCCTTGCTCTGCGCCATCATGTTGGCGAAGGCCTGGCCGACCGGGCCGTCGCTGCGACCGATCAGGATCTCGGGCATGGCGTCGGTGAATTGGCCCTCGGCGGCCAGCACGGTGGCCTCACCGGCGTGGAAGACGTAGTTCTTGCTCATTCGCGTGGTTCCTTTCGAGAGGTTGGATGCGGCCCGACGCGCTCGGTGCCACCGGTTGGGGGTATTCGATGTCTTGGTCGCAGGGTCGCTGGCGCGCCCGCTCTCATCCGGGCAGCAGCCACTCGCCCTTGCCGTCCGCGGCCAGATCGCCCACCAGGCGGCGCGGCGCGCGCACCGGCAGCGCAGCAAACGGGCCGCCATGATAAGCGAGGCTGCGGCGCAGCAATGTCCAGAAAACGACGATGTCTTGATGCGTCGCGACGAAGGTGGAGGGCACTGCGGGCAGCGGGCCGGCGAACACCAGCGTGCCGCGGCGCATGCCGTAGCCGCAGTGCGCGCCCACCCGGCCGGCGACCGCGATCGTGCCGGCGACCATGCGCGCGGCGAGGAAGTCGCCGGCGTCGCCGTGCAGCACCACGGTGCCGCGGCGCATGCGATCGCCACAGCGCGCGCCAGCCTTGCCGCGCACGATGAGCGTGCCGCCGCGCATGCCGTCCATGCTGCCGGGCAGCGCGCCGGCGGCGAAGTCGCCGACATCACCCGTGACCTCGATCAGCCCGCCCGTCATCTCGCCGCCGACGAGTTGCCCGGCACTGCCCTGCACGCGGATCTCGCCGCCGCGCATGGACAGGCCCAGGCGGTCGCCGACCGCGCCGGCGATGTGCAGCACGCCGCCGTCCAGGTCCTGGCCGATGGCGTCGAAGCGCGACAAGTCGCCGTCCAGACGGAGCTCCGGAGCCGACTCACCCGCCACGCCATCGAGCGCCGCAATGTCGAACAGCTCGCCCAGCGCCAGCCGCTCGTTGCCATGGCGCACCTCGACGCGCGCCACCTCGTCAGCCGTCATCGCCGCCAGCCGCGCCGGCAGCACGCCGCCGAGATCGACGCGGAAATCCGGTTGCGCCTTCAGGCGCAGGCACCAGCCTCGTGTCGCGCTCATGCCGCGCCCTCCCCGCCGAGCAGCTTGTGCAGATGGAAATGGAAGGGCCCGAGCTTGCCGCCGTAGTTGCCGGCAGAAATGCGCGTCACACCCGCCGCCGCGCCGCGCGCGACGATGGCCGCGATGCCGGCGCGCATCGCGGCGGAGACATCGGCCTCGGTCAGGCCATCGATGACGATCTCCATCACGCAGCGGGTGTAGTCGTCGAGCTCGCTGCGCCTGGCCAGCGGCGTCAGCGCCGGGCAGAAGGCGTCGTTGGTCGAGGCCATCAGCGAGGCGTACTTGCTGCCGACCTTGGAGCCGGAACGCACCACGCCACCGGGGAAGGGCATGATCGCGCCGCGTACCGCGCGCATCGCCTCCACTGCAGCCTCGGCCCCGGCCAGCGCGGCGTCGGTGTCGCGCGCCAGCAGCAGCAGGTTGCCGCCGCCCACCGCCTTCACCAGCGCGGTGGTCTCCTCGGCGACGAACTCGCCGTCCATCACCGGCACCCGCCAGTAACGCTTGCCGTCGATCATCTTGGAGATCTGCCAGCCGTCGCCGAAGAAGCGCAGATTCCTGCCGAGCGCGATCGCCTCGCCCTCGTCCAGTCCGGCGTAGACCGCGGTGGTCGGGCAGGTCAGCACGCACTGGCCGACGCGGCGCTCGAGCTGCTTGGCGAGCTCCTTGCCCGACATCGAGAACAGCAGCACCGACGCCCCCGGCCGGCCGTCGGGCGTCTCGTCCGCGCCCAGCATGCGCTCGATGCCGGCCTCACAGCCGCAGGCGATCACCGAGGTCGCAAAGCCGGTCATGGAAACGGCCGCGTTGCGCGCCCAGGTCTCGTTGTGGGCGGTGATCAGCACCCTTGTCGCCTTCATCGGAAAGGCCTCGGCGAAGGTGTCGTCGATCGTCACGCCGTTCAGCGTCACGCTGCCTGGCGCCGCGTTCATCGCGCTGGTCGTCTCCTGCGCCGGGCTGCTCATAGCGCCCTCCCGCGGCCGTGCACCTTGCACGCCAGCAGCGCGCCGCCGTTGGCGCACGAGCACAGCTCGTCGGTGCCGATCTTCATGTGGCGGTAGCTGATGCTGGCGTGGCGGTCGGCCCAGGCCTCGACCGTCTTCTCGATCGCCGGGTCGTAGTCGGCCTCGACGAAGTGCGTGCCGCCCACCGGCACCGCCTCGATGCGGCCCTTGCGCGCCACCAGGCGGCCGTCCTTGAACACGTACTCCGGGGTGGCGAACATCGCCTCGCGGTCGGCCTCCTCGCGATACACCGCGATGTCGGCCGCGGCGCCGATGCCGAGCTGGCCGCGGTCGGTCAGACCGAGCAGGCGCGCCGGCGCGGCGCGGGTCATGATCGCGATCTCGTAGAGCGAAAGCTCGCGGCGGATCTCGCGCAGGTCGGCCATCGCCGCCACGTCCGGATGCAGGCGGGCGAGCTGCTCGTCGCGGAAGCTCTTGTCCATCAGCAGCTTGATCAGGTGCGGGTAGCTGGTGAAGGGGCCGCCGTTCGGGTGGTCGGTGGTCAGCACCACGCGCCAGGGGTCATCCATCAGCAGGAAGATCTCCAGCCCGATCGCCCACTGCAGCGCGTTCACATAGCTCTGCTCGCGGTAGCGGAAGGGCACCACGCCGCAGCCGGCGTCGCACTCGATGTCGCCGCCGACGTACTTGCGCGGGCTGCCGAGATCGGCGTTGGCGAACTGGCGCATGGTGTCGCCGGACGCGGTGACGGTCTGGCCGAAGATGATCTGGCCGACGTCGATGCTGACGTTGGGCGCCGCATTGACGCGCTCGACCAGTTGCCGCGCCGCCGAGGAAAACTTCTTCGGCCCCTCCCTGCCGTAGCTGTGGAACTGGATGTGGGTGAGGTGCCCGGGCAGGCCCTCGAGCGCGTCGATGGTGGCGAGCGTGGAGTCGATGTTGCCCGCCACGCCCAGGTTGCTGGCGTGGATGTGCAGCGGATGCGGCACGCCCAGCTCGGACAGCGCGCGCGCAAGGCTGTGCACCACCTGGCGCGGCGTGACCTGCCAATGCACATGGTCCTCGTCGACGTCGAGCTTCCTCTGGTTGAACTTGAAGGCCGAGATGCCGCCCGGGTTCACCACCTTGACGCCCATCGCCTTGCTCGCGCCGATCGCCCAGCCGACGTAGTCGCGGATGCGCTGCGGATCCTCGCCGCGCGCCAGCATCTCGAGGAAGAGTTCCTCGTTGCCGAGCATCACGTAGGCGCCGTGGTCGAGGATCGGCGTATCGCCCATCTCCATGTGCGCCTGGCGCGCGTTGGCGGCCAGCATCGCCGGCTCGAAGGCGGTGGTGTAGCCCATCTGCGCGTAGCGGTAACCGGTCTCGAGCGTGCCCGGGGTGCAGCAGCCGTTGGAGGCGAGCTCCAGCAGCGAGTCGCGCGGGCGGTTCAGGCGGTGGTCCTCGGGCAGCATCATGCGCGCCAGGTTCACCTTGCCGCCGCCGATGTGGGTGTGCAGGTCGATGCCGCCGGCCATCACCACGCAGCCGGCGAGGTCGTACTCGGTGTCGACCTTGTCCTGCGCATGCAGCGCGACGATGCGGCCGTCGCGGATGCCGAGGTCCCTGACCTCGCCGTCGACGCCGTTGGCGGGGTCATAGACGCGCCCGCCCTTGAGCCGAATCGTCGTCATTACGCGCCCTCCTTCGCCGCAGTGCCGGTGGTCAGGCGTCCGACCAGCGCCCGCGCCACCTCGGCCACGGTCGGCAGGCCGTCGTCGCGCACCGCGTACAGCGGCAGCGACACCACGTTGTCCGAACGCAGCAGATGGCCGTCGGCGTTGATGCCCGGCGTCGCCACCGGGATGAACACGGAGCCCGCCTGCGCGCAGCCCGCCGTGAGCCCCGGGTGGCCGAGCACGATACGGGGCAGCGCGGTCTGCGGCGGCGGCAGACCAGGCGTGAAGCTCGCCACCCATAGCAGCAGATCCACCGCGCGCTCCTCCAGCAGACGCGCGCTGGCGTACTGCAGCGGGTCGTGACCCACGCCCTGCGGCCCCACGCGCGAGCGCAGCGGCAGGCCGGAGAGCCAGCTCATCGCGCCGTTGGCGGTCTGCGCGCCGTCGTTGCCACCGAGGGTGAAGGCGCCGGCGCGGGTCTTGCGGTTGAGGTTCATCAGCAGGCGCAGCAAGGCTTCGCCGACCAGCGCACCATGCGGCGGCAGGCGGGCGGGCTCCCAGACGATCACGCAATAGCGGGCGGCGCGCATGGCCTCGGCCAGCGCCGCCAGCACGCCATCGGCGTCGTGGATGCGCCGGCCATCGACCAGCGCCGCCAGCATCGCCACCGTGTCGAAGGCATCGCCGGGCGGACTGACCGCATCGACCGCGCTCGCCCACGGGATGTCGGCAGCCGTCGGCGTTCCCTCGCCTGCGGCGAGGAACACCACCCGGGCGGCCGAGTCCTTTCCCTCGACCGGCGCACAGCGGCGGAAGAACTCGGGGTGGCCGGAGACCGCATCGGTGCCGACGCAGACGATCAGGTCCGCGCGGTTACGGATCTCGGCGAGCGTGGTGAACATCTGCCCGCGGTCCTGCAGCATGCGCAGCGCAGGCATCATCGCCTCGCCGTGAGCGTGATCGAGGATGGCGCCACGCACGTTGGCCAGGCGGTACAGCGCGCGCATGCCCTGCACGTCGGTCGCAAGTCCGCCGAACAGCGGCAGGCGCGCCGCGGCCAGACGATCGGCAGCGGCGTCGAGCGCGGCATCGAGATCGCAGGCCACGCCATCGACGCTGGGCGTGAGCGCACCGATGTCATCCAAGGCGGCAAGCCCGGCGCGGGCGCGCGGACAGTCGCTGCCACGCAGCCGCAGCGACGACCCGCTCTCCAGCGCGAAGCCGTCGCACAACAGGCTGCAGAATGGGCAGGTCCAGGTTCCCGGCTGCGCGGCTGCCCCGGCCGCGGCCCCGTCGGAAGTCGTATTCATGCGCACGCCTCATGCAAGCGATATGCCAGGCCGCGGCGTTTCCCTTCGGCCACGGTGCGAGCGAACCGGGCCGGGGCAGCGTTCAAATCTGGCACAGCCCGGGCGGAGCCTGCGGAGGCCAACTGTGCCACAACTGAGCAGGCGCAGGCCGAGCATCGTCGCCCCTCGCGATCGGGGATCCGGGGGATCCGCGCGCAACCCTGCGCATGCGCCCGTCCAGCCCCCGGCTTCGTCCCGCAGCCAGCCCAGCGCAGTGAGACGCGACTCCGGCCCGGCGGACTGGCACGATTCCTGTATCACGCGCCGGCATGGCGCGCATCGAGGCGACCATCGTGCAGTGCCGAGGCCACCAGCCAGGCTTGCGCGCCCGCCTCGGCCGCGCGTTGCAGATCTGCCGCATCGCGGATGCCGCCGGCACCGATCAGCTGCGCGTCGGGCCGCAGCGCGCGCACGCTGCGCAGCGTGTCGAGGTCGGGTCCGGCCTCGGCACCGACACTGTCTAGCGTCATCACGATCACGCGCTGGGGCCACCATTCCGGATGGGCGTGGCAGCCGGCGGCATCGAGCAGGCTGCCCTGGCGGCGATCGAGTGACAGAATGCAGTGTTCGCGGTGAGCGTCCAGGCAGCGGCGCGCGGACTCGGCGTCGGCGAGCGACTCGCTGGCCACGATCGGCGTGACCCGCGCGGCGCGCGCCCCGAGGCGCCGGCGCAGGGCGTCGATCGCCGCCACAGCGCGAAAACCGCCGTCGAGCCAGATGTGCACCGCGGGCAGACGGTCGAGCAGCGCGACGACGATGTCGAACTGCAGGGCGCCGCCGGTCAATGCGTCGAGATCGGCGACGTAGAGGGTGTCGCTCACCGCACGCTCGAGCAGGCGAGGCGCGAGCTCGAGCGGCGCACTGGATTCACACAGGGACGACCGGATCGGCCGGTAGGCGCTGCGCTCGCCGCGCACGCCACGGACGACCTGGCCGGCCATCAGGTCGATGACGGGAATGAGCTGCATGGACAGGACTCGACGGATTCTGGTGTTCGAATTTATCAGCGCGGGGGGGCTGGGAGAAGCTGCGGCCCCGTCCGCCAGCGAGGCTGACGCCGGCGTCGAAGCGGAACCCCTGCTCGCCCAGGGCGCGCGCATGCGCGACGCCCTGCTCGCCGAACTCCTCGCCAGCCCCGGGCTGGAGGTGCTGGTCGCCGACGCCGGCCTCGTCCCGCTGCCGACGCGGTTCCAGGCGCCGCCCGCCGGTTCCGGACAGAGCAGGCTGCGCGTGCTGCCCACCGCCGGGGCCGGCGATCTGGTGGACCGGCTGCGCACGGCTGCGGCCGAGGTCGACCTGGCCTGGGTCACCGCGCCGGAGACCGACGACATCCTGCTGGAGCTGTGCGCGGCGGTGCCGCCGGCGCGCTGGATCGGCTGCAGCGCCGACGCGATCCGTCTGGCCAGCAGCAAGACGCGCACCCGCGAACACCTCGCCGCCCACGGCCTGCCCGTCCCGACCGCATGGACGCCGGCGCAGTCCCTGCCATCGCCCGCGGACCACCCGGGCGCCGATCGCTGGGTACTGAAACCCGACGACGGAGCCGGCGGCGAGCACACGCGCGTGTTCCCGAGCTTCGCGGCGGCACGCGCGGCCTTCGATGCGGCGTGCGAGCATGCCGCCGCGGCCCCAGGCGATGGCGAACGCGCCGACGAACCGCGCTGGACGCTCGAGGCCTGGGTCGAGGGCGAGGCGCTGAGCCTGTCCCTGCTGTGCAGCGCCGGCCACTGCGAGGTGCTGAGCGTCAACCGGCAACGGGTGGCGGTGGCTGCCGATGGCCGGCTCGGCTACGCCGGCGTCGACACCGGCGTCGAACCGCCCTCGCCACCGCTGCAGGCGCTGGCCGCACGCATCGCCGCCGCCGTGCCCGGCCTGGCCGGATTCGTCGGCATCGACCTGGTCCGCACGGCGGACGAAGGGCTGTGCGTCGTCGAGATCAATCCGCGCCTCACCTGCGCCTATGCCGGAGTCGTCCCCCCGGCCGGCGATGGCGACGACGACCGCCAACCTGCCCTGCGCGGCCGCAACCTCGCCGCCGAGATCATTGCCGCCCACGACGCCGCACTTGCCACCCCAGCGATCGACACCGCCGATGTCCCCACCGAACACGCCTGAAACGCTCCCGCCTGGCGCCGCGCGCCTGGCCCACTCGCCCCACTCGCCCCACTCGACGCACTCCGCGGACGCAAGCGCCTCGCCCCTCATCGGCTGGGACATCGGCGGCGCCCACGTGAAGGCGAGCCTGCTCGAAGGCGGCACGGTCACCGCCATCGGCCAGTGGCCGACCCCGCTGTGGAAGGGGCTCGGCCATCTGGACGAAGCGGTGCAGGCCGCGTGCGCACGCTGGCCGCAATTCGCCCACGCCCGCCATGCGGTGACGATGACCGCCGAGATGACCGACCTCTTCCCCGACCGCGAGGCCGGCGTGCGCGCGCTGTGCGAGCGCCTGGCCGCCCTGCTCGGCCCGGCGGTGCGCTTCTACGCCGGCGAGGCCGGCTGGCTGGCTGCCGACGCGGCGGCCGCGCACTGGCAGGCAGTCGCCTCCGCCAACTGGATCGCCACCGCCAGCCTGGTCGCGCAGCGCCTGCCGGAGGCCGTGCTGGTCGACATCGGCAGCACCACCACCGACCTGATCCCGATCCGCGACCACCGCCCGGTCCCGCTTGGCCGCAGCGACGCAGCCCGCCTGGCGAGCGGCGAGCTGGTCTATCTCGGCGTGGTGCGCAGCCCGCTGTGCGCGCTCGCCCGCCGCATCCGCTTCCGCGGCACCGCCTACAACGTCATGAACGAGTTCTTCGCCACCACCGCCGACGTGTTCCGCCTCAGCGCCGAACTGGACCCCGCACACGACCACTACGCGCCCGCCGACGACGGCGCGCGCGACGAGGCCGGCAGCCGCCTGCGCCTGGCGCGCATGATCGGCCACGACGCGCGTGACGCCAGCGCCGAGGAATGGCGCACGTTCGCGCTGCGCTGGCGGGCGCAGATGCTCGCCGAGATCCGCCGTAACCTCGCCCGCGTGCTCCGCCACTCGGGGCTGCCCGCCACCGCGCCGCTGGTCGCCGCCGGCTGCGGCGCCTTCCTGGTGCGGGACCTCGCCGCGCAGCTCGGTCACCGCTGCATCGATTTCGATGCCCTCGCCGCGGTCGCGGCCGACTGCGCAGACTGGGCGCGGGTGTGTGCGCCGAGCGTCGCCGTCGCCCAGCTCGCCGCCAACCCGGATACGCCATGCTGGTCGTGAAGCTCGGCGGCAGCCTGCTGCGCGACCCGCTGCTGCCGGCCTGGCTGGACCGGCTCGCCACCCGGGGGGCCGGGCAGACCGTGATCGTGCCCGGTGGCGGCCCCTTCGCCGACGCGGCCCGTGCGCTGCAGAAGGAATGGCGGGTGGACGACGTCTGCGCGCACAACATGGCGGTGCTCGGCATGGCCCAGACCGCCCGGCTGCTGCACGGAATCGAGCCGCGACTGGCGCTGGCGGATTCGGAGGCCGGCCTGCGCGCGCGCCTCGCCTCGGGCCGCGCCGTCATCTGGCTGCCACTGGCGCTGCAGCGCGACGCACCGGACCTGCTCACGAGCTGGGACGTGAGCAGCGACAGCCTGGCGGCCTGGCTCGCGCTGCGCCTGCGCGCATGCGCCGTGGTGCTGGTGAAGTCCTGCGCCGTACCAGCGCAGGCCACGCCGGCCGCACTCGCGGCGGCAGGCATCGTCGACCGCGCCTTCCCCAGCTACGCCGCGCAATGCGCCCGCGCCGGCATCGCCTGCGACGTGGTGACGCGCACCGACATGGAGCAGGTCGTGGGCTGAGCCACGCAGGCCCCGAGCAGGGTTCTCCCCTGGCCAGCGGACCGGTGCGCGCGCCGCGTCCGCGGGTCCGAGACCTTTGCGGCCAAGGCCGCTCCCACGGGGCAGCGCAGTCGCGGCGAGGCAGTCCGATCCTCAACGCGGGCTGCCGGCGCCGGCGCTGGCGGCATCGCGCAGCGGCCCGACCAGGGTCTCGATCCTCATGATCTCCTCGCTCTCCACGCTCGGCGGCACCGGCGCACCGCGCGGGTCGGGACCGCGGCGGCCGTCGAAGACGAGGCCGCGGCGCGCGGCGCCCTCGCCGACGATCAGCGGCCGCCAGCCATCCACCTGGGCGAAGCCGAGGCGAACCGGACCGGCCGCGTCCGCCAGCACGAGCTCGATGCCCGCCCGCTCGAACGCCAGCACACGTTCGAGCGAACGGAAGAAGGCCACCGCATGCACCATCTGGTTGCGATGGCGATGGGCGTAGGCCGGCAGCACGCCCGCGACCGGTGACACCCGCAGCTGCATGATCCCCACCACCCGCCATTCGCCGTCGGGCTGGCGCTCCAGCACCGGGCCGCCCGACATGCCGGCCTCGAAGGCGCAATCGACCGCGACCAGGCCCGTCACCGGACCGCTTTCACGCGCGCGGCAGCCCTCCTCCACCGCCACGCCGGGACGCGTCCAGCCCGAATACGGGAATCCGATCGTCATCAGCGGCGCGCGCGGCAGATAGTCGCCGCTGCCCGGACGCAAATGCGACAGGTAGCCGTATTCGCGGCCGAGGCAGTCCTCCAGTTCGAGGATGGCCCAGTCGCCGGTCATGCCCCGCGGTGCCGCCGGATGGTAGTTGCCGTAGTCGACCACGCGTGCGGTGCTGCGGCTGCGGAACAGCCCGGGCCGGGCCGGGTCGGGGCCGATGTGGAAGCTCAGCGCCCGTCCGGTGCGCGGCCCGCCGGCGAGCTCCCTGCCGGCGATGGCCTGCGCATCGCGGAAGAAGGCGGAGTGGAAGGCGGTCATCACATGGCATTCGCCGACCAGGAAGGCGGTGCCGACCTGGCGGCGGCCATTGAGCAGCACGCCGACCGAACGCAGCAGCGGCTGGTCGGCGAGGCGGTATTCGCGGCGGTCGGCGACGAAGATGTTGGCCGTGGCGCCGGCCGCGAAGCCCAGCGCGCACAGCAGGGCGAGCGCGCGGCCCGCGCGCGCCAGCGATGAGCGGGGGCTGCGGCGCGCGGCCATCGCAGACTCACACGGCGAGCATTTCCGCCGTCGTCCGGGTCGGCGCCTGCGCACGGCGCGACGCCGTCCCGATCGCCGCGCGCAGCGCCGCCAGGCGCAGCGGATCGAGCCGGCCCTCGCGGCTGCCGTCGCACACCGCGCTGCGGAAGCCGGCGAAATCCGGCGCCAGACTCGCCAGCTGCGGCAGGTCGGCGAGGCGCAACGCCCCCGCCAGGCCCACCATGCGTCCAGCCGCATGGGCGCGGTCGATGAAGGCGGTCAGTTCGTCCGCGCCAAGCAGCTCGAGCAGGCTGCCCGCGCGCTTGGCCTGGGTATCGGCCATGACCGCGGCGAAATTCGGCGCGCAGGCGGCGTCGATCACGGCCCGGTCCAGCCCGTCGTCGGCGATCAGCACCGGCACGATCGCGAGCGGCAAGGCCGCGAGCGCCTCCAGCACCGCGCACGCCGCCGCGCCGCGCCCCGGCACGCCGACCTTGACCAGGTCGACGCCGCAGGCGCCGACCGCCCTCGCCTGCGCGAGGATGGCGTCGAGCGCCTCGGGCGGCAGGTCGCCGATCGTGGCGCTGATCATCGGCGCCCCCGGCCGGGCGCCGCCCCGCATCGCCAGGCGAACGGCCGCGTCGGCAGGCTCTTCGAAGCCGCCGGGTACGGCTCGTTCGCCCTCCCCACGCGCGTGCTCCGGCTCGCCTCCGTCCGCCCGCAGCGCCGCCACCACCGCGCGGATCACCGGCAGCGCCAGCCCGCCGAGGGCGCCCGCAGACGGCTCCTTGAGGTCGATGAAATCCACCCCGGCGCGCAGCGCCTCGCGCGCCTCGGCGACATCGCGCACGCTCACCAGCATGCGCATGTCAGCGCAGCTCCGGCGCGCGGGCGTAGAAGTCCTCCTTCGCCGCGTACAGCCAGTCCCAGGCCTCGAGCTCGCGCGCGCCGGCGGTCTTGTCGATGGCGATCTGCAGGTAGTCCATCTCGGTCTCGACCTTGTCGCGCGGTAACATGCCGAGGCGGCTCACCAGCACCGCGCCTTCGATCACCGCGGCCTGCGCGCGGTTGAAGCCGGGAAAGGCGCGATGCACGCCCTCGCGGCCGCGGCGCATGTGCAGGGTCGGGCGCAAGGCGTCGTCCTGGTCGCCGGTCAGGGTGAGCTCGACGTGGGCGAGCGCATCCTGCAGGCGGCGGCCATTGAAGCCCTCGAGCGCCAGCGTCGGCCACTCGCGGCGGCCGGTGACGCAGCCGGCGAACACGCGCACGTCGTCGGTCAGGTTGAGCACCGCGCAGCGGGTGGCGAGGATGTTGTCGAGCGTCTTCGAGGGCTTGAAGGGCATCAGGACGACGCGGGCGTCCTCGTCCTCGCCTTCGTAGCGCACGCCCATCGGCGCGAGATGCAGCTCGCCGGCGGGCGACAGGGTGCTGACGACGGTTTCGAAGATCATTCTGCGGACCTCTGCGGGACGGGTTCGGGCCGCTCGGCGGGCGGCCGCTTCTTCTTGGTGGCGCCGGGGGCGCAATACACGAGCATGTCCTGCGCCGCGCGCTCGGTGGCGCAGCCCCAGGCCAGCGGCTGGTCCTGCGCATAGCGCTTGCCGAGCGACCAGGCGATCTCGGCGCGGGCGAGCTCGACGCCCATGTAGAAGGCGTGGCCGCCGTCCTGCTCCAGCCCGAGGCGCGGCCACAGCGCGAAGGGGTCGGCGCCGACGTGGTGGCCGTCGCGGTTGTAGACGTGCAGGCCCTGGGGCGAGATCTGCACGCGGAAGTTGGGGTCGCGCACCGCGGCGGCGATCTCGGCGATCTCGGCGGGCGTGTCCGGGAAGGGCTGCTTGTCGTGCACAGTCATCAGCTCGTCGCTCAGGCCCTTGGGCAGGGTGGCCGATTCGCGCGCGGCGAACATGACGCGGCGGGCGACGTCGGCCTCGCGCACCGCGCGCCGCGCGTGGCCGCTGACCTCGGTGGTGAGCACCGCGGCGGCGCGCAGCTCGGCGGCGATGCCGAACAGCACGGCGTTGATGCCGCTGGTGTCGGCCTCGGTGAGCTCGGTGACGTTGCCCACGCCCATCATGATCGCCACCTCGGGGTGGCGTTCGCGCAGGCGCTGGTAGCGGCACAGCGAGGCGAGCAGCCCGAAGGGGATGGGGTCGAGGATGGCGTCGGCGAGGAAGGGCCGGCCCAGGCGCTGCATGTGCAGGATCGCTTCGTCGAGCGAGGCCTCGTCCGCCGGTTCGCGCGGGATCAGCACCGGGGTGGCGGCGACCTCGTCGGCGATCCACAGGGTGTCGGCGGTCAGGCTGAGCAGGTAGTCGGCGCCGGCGCGCCCGCCGCGCAGCAGTTCCTCCGGGTCGAGCGAATCCACAGACACCATCAGGCCCTCGGCCTTGAGCGCGCCGACGCAGTCTTCCAGGTGCGGGAAGGGCGTCGCCGGCAGGCAGCCGATGTCGATCACGTCGGCGCCGCAGGCGCGCAGCTCGCGGGCACGCGCGACCACGGCGGCGACGTCCATGCGCGGCGCATCGACGATCTCGGAGAAGATGCGCGTCTCGTAGCGCGACAGGTCCACCGCCCTGGCCGCACGGTTGAAGTGGCGCGGCAGGTCCTTCAGTTCCTCCGGGCCGCGCTCGACCGGCACGCCGTAACGGGCGCTCAAGGCTTCGAGGTCGCCCCGGCAGCGCCCCGGCACCATCACGCGGTCGAAGCCGTGCACGTCCGCCGGCTCGAGCCGGCGGTGGATCATGTCCGCCGTCATCAGCCCGGCCACCTGCAGACCGAGCTCCCGCACCGTCCAGTGGAAGGGCGGCGGCTCCATGCCGGCGAGCACCTTCTCGAGGTTGTGCTGCGCCAGGCGGCCGGTCAGGAAGAGGATGCGTTCCATGTCAGCCCAAGCTGGTCCAGACGGCGCTGCAGCAGCGCCTCGAGTTCTTCCGGCGATTCGACGACCTCGCAGAAATCGATGCGGCGCAGGCGCTCGACGTTCTCGAGCTCGATGTTGCGCGGCTTGAGTTCCACCCACTCGCGCGGGCTCCGGGTGACGACCACCGGCTTCATGTCGCAGGCGAGCACGATGCCGGGAATCTCCAGCTTGCCGGCCTGGGCGAAGATGTTGGTCGGCAAGGTGTCGGAGATGCCGAAGGCGCACTTGGCCACCGTGTTGCTGGTCGCCGGGGCGACGATGACCGTGTGGTAGACGTCGTCGTACAGCATGCCCACCGGCACCGAGCTCGCCGTCTTGTCGCGGAACACGCGGCAGCGCTCGCGCAGCGCGGCGATGCGGTAGTCGTAGAGCGGCAGCACCTCCTCGGCCGCGGCGGACAGGAAGAGGTCGATCGCGGGCAGGCGCAAGGCCAGCTCGATGCACTCGACGAGGTAGTGCCCCGAGCCGGTCAGCGCCCACGCGAAGCGGCTGCGCCGGCTCATGTCGCCGGCCGTGCCACCGGTCGGAAACACCGCATCCTCCTCGAAGGCGCGCCGCCCCTCGTCGTGATGCGCGGGGATGGAGGCACCGTGCACGTCCCTTGCTTCGTTGTGCGACATCGATCTGCCTGGTTGATCCGAGCGGCTGTCTGCCGCCTGCATGTGGTGTTTTATCGAAGAGCAACTAACATGCCCAACTGTGCGTTCGATTACAAGCGCGCCCCGCCATCGGCCGTTGGCCCGTTTCTCGCTTGAACGCGGGCATGCACGGCCACACGACGGCCAAAGCGCAGTCCCGCACGCACTCCCCGAACCTGGAGAACCGATCTTGATTCCCTTTCCCGCGCCCCGTCCCGATCCGATCTCGAGCGGCATCGCCGCGCTGCCCGCCCACGAACCCGACGGGCAGGGGCTGGACATCATCTTCATCGACGGCTTCGTCGGCGAGACGGTGATCGGCATCCATCACGACGAGCTGCACGACACCCAGCCGCTGCGCATCGACCTCGCCGCCGGCCTGCCGCGCAGCCGCGCCTGCGACACCGACCACATCGGCGACACCATCGACTACAGCGTGGTGCGTACCGCCCTGCACGAGATGCTGGCAGGACACTCCTACCGCCTGCTGGAAGCCTTTGCCGAGGGCGTCGCCGCGCTGCTGCTCGAGCGCTTCGGCGCGCACTGGGTGCGGGTGCGGGTCACCAAGCCAGGCAAGTTCGCCGATGTCGACGGTGTCGGCGTGATGATCGAGCGCCGGCGGCGCCCTGCCCCGCCGACCGGCACGCGCCACAGCGCCGAGGTGCTGAGCCTGCTCGGCGCCGGCATGGTGCCGGGCGAGCGGCGCTGAGCCGGCGCGTCGCGCCTGATCCGGCGTCCGCCTCGTCGCCGGGCGCGCACGAACAAAAAGGCCGAAGCAGACGCTTCGGCCTTTTTGTGTCACGCGCAGGAAATCAGTTGGCGGCGAAGGGGTGTGCAGCCGTCGCCTTCTTGGACACCACCTCGGCCGCGGTGGGCTCGCCGGTGACCGCGCGCTTGATGGCCTCGCGGGTGGCCTGGTAGTTGTAGTCCTGGATCTTCTTGTCATCCTCGGCCAGCCAGTGGATGAACACGCCGACGCAGATGAAGATGTTGTCGGCCTCGTCGGCCGGGATGGTGCCGTCCTCGACGCTGTCGGCGACCGCCATCGCGACCGCGCGCTGCGCCGGGCCGAACATCTGCACCGCCTGCTTGGCGCCCTTGATCGTGACCTTGTTGAACATCACCGTGGCCGGCTTGCACAGCAGGTTGGGCGCGACGACCGCGAGCAGGGACGTGAAGCCGTCCTTGTTGTTCGTCAGCGCGGTAGCGAAAGCCGTTTCGGCAGCACTGCCCCGCGGGCCGAGAATGAGGTCGATGTGCGCGACTTCATTGCCGTCTCCGACCAGGGATTCCCCTACGAGCATGCGATCGATCTTTGCCATTCTTGTTTCTCCGTTCGATGTGGTGGTGTGGCCGCCCGGAAGCAGGCCAGAAGCCGGAGGGCGGGTGCAGAACCCCGGCGTCGCGCTCACTGATACAGGAACCGTGCCAGCTTTTGCCGAACCCACCGACCCTGAGGGGAAAACCCCGCACCGCCCGCACCAGCCGGCCGCCCCGCAGCGCCGGCACCCGCAAACTGCGTGAACAGGCGCCGACCGGGGCATCGGGAATGTTCAGGCCGATGCCAAAAGCCGATACACCTGATCAAAAATGACACACCTGTGCCAGCGTCCCGCCGGCCGCCACGCTCAGCCGGCGCGCGAGCAGATCGTCGACCAGGACCTGGGCGATGTCGAAGCCGGTAACGCGCTGCAGCCCGCGCCAGGCCGCCACGCCATTGACCTCGATGACCTGTGCGCCATACGGATTCGATGCGTCCGGCAGCAGGTCCACACCGGCGTAGTCCATGCCCAGCGCCTCGGCCGCGGCCTCGGCGAGCGCAGCCAGGCCGGGGTCGAGCACGCAGGGCACGCAGCGCGCGCCGCGCGCCACGTTGCGGATCCAGTGCGCGCTGACGCGCTTCATCGCCGCGCATGCGCGCCCGCCGACCACCAGCACCCGCCAGTCGAAACCGGGCGCCGTGGCCGACTCCGGCTGCGGCACGAAGCGTTGCAGGTAGGCGAGCCCGCTCACCGTCGACAAGGGCGGCAGCGGCACGAAACCGCCATCGACCGCCCCCACTCGCTGCAGTCCCTTGCCCTGCGAGCCGAACATCGGCTTCAGCACCAGGCTGTGGCCGGCGGCGGCTTCCCGCACCAGGATGCGCCGCGCCTGGGACTCGTCCTCCAGCGCCCAGGTCGGCGGCGTGGGCACGCCGGCGCGGTGGAGCAGGAAGCTGGTCATGGCCTTGTCGACGCTGCGCTCGATCGCGCGGGCGTCGTTGTACACCGGCACGCCGAGCTCGCGCAGCGCATGCAGGATGCCGAGGCGCTTGGTGATCTGCTCCAGGCTGCCGCCGGCGATGCCGCGCACCAGCCCGGCGCGCGGCAGGCTGCGACCGAAGCCCGGGATCACCAGCCCATGAGACGATGCGACGGTATCGAAGCGGCAGTCCGCCAGGTCGACGCAGCGCCCCTCGAAGCCGCGCCGCGCCAGCGCCTGGCGCACGCGCCGGGTGTGCCAGCCGGTTTCGTCGGTGAAGATGGCGACGCGCGCGACGGAGGCTCCCTCGCCAGGCTCGCCCTCGATCCGCTCGCCACGCTGAGCAGGCGCTACCGCAGCGCCACCGGACTGCCCGGCCCCTGGCCCGCGCTGGTCGGTGTCCTGCATCGGCTCAGGCCTCCAGCCAGAGGCGCCGCAGCAGGCCCATGTCGAGCCCGCCGGCGTGCCAGCTGCGGCCGCTGTCGAGGTTGCTGACCCACACCTCGGCGGGCGCGAACAGCGCCGGGTCGATCTTGTAGAAGTCGTACTCGTAGTCGCGGAAGATGTCCGCGAACGAACGCCCGTAGTCGCGCGAATTGGATGAAGGCAGGCGCTGGGCGAGCGCGCGCGCGGCCTCGTCGCTGCCGCGCACCTTCAAGTGCACCCGACCGCCGTAGAGGATGGCGTCGTTGGTCCGCCCCATCGCCACCCCGCCATCGGGACTGGGGGCCGGGAGGGCGGCTGCGGCATGGCCATCGACGATGTCGGCGAGCGCGAAGCCGAGCTCGTGCGCCTTGTGCATCGCCACCTCCAGCACCCGCGCCACCACCTGGGTGGTGCCGGCAAGGCTGGTGGTGGGCGTCAGCACCAGGGTCAGGCGCTCGGGGGCGAGGCCGCAATCGCGCAGCACCTTGTCGATGACGATCGGAGGCGGACGGCGGTCGACTTCGAGCACCAGCACCCCGGCCTCGGCCTCGTCGCGGTAGCCGAGCTCGGCGAACAGGTCCTCGCGACCGGCCAGCGCGCGCGCCGGACCGGAGCCGAGCGAGAAGAACTTCCTGCCGCCCGCCTCCTCCTTGCTCGCCGCCAGGCTCCAGCCGGCGTACTGGCTGGCAAGACAGGCCAGCACAGGCTGCGCGCTGCTCACCTCCAGCCAGTCGGGCCAGCCCTCCTCGACGCGGGTCGTCAGGCGCACATTGCCCAGCCCGCCCATGCAGATCTCGCCGATCAGCACGCCGGCCGCCACGCTGCCGCGCACGTCGATGCCGGCATCGACCACGGTCACACCGCTCTCCAGGCGCTCCACCGCGATGCCGAGCGCATCGGCATCAGCCAGCAGCGCGGCCACCCGCGGCGCGGCCAGCCGGTTGACGCTGAGGCCGCGGGCGGCGCCAGTCACCGCGTTGTTCGTTCCTGCCCCGGGCGCGCTCATGACTTCTCCGCCAGCAGCTCGCGCGCCTTGGCGAAGGCCTCGCGGAAACCGAGGTAGAGCGGCTTGTCCGCCTGCCGCATCGCCGCCAGCAGGCCGTTCTCGACCTGGTACTTGACGTTGCCCACCGCCAGCGCGCCGATGCCGAGCGCGCGCGTACCGGCGATGGGCTTGCCCTTGTCCATCACGCCCACGCCGGCGATACCCTCGGGCGGCACCGCATTGACGTCGGCGGCGACCAGCAGGCGCGCGGCGTCCGCCACCTCCTCCGCAGTCGCGACCTGTACCCCGGCGGCAGCGGTGGCCAGCACCACGTCGGCCTCGGCGAGCGCGGCGCGGCGCGCCTCGGCGCTGCCGGTGCCGGCGCCGTGAAGCTCGCAGCCGAAGCGCGCCGCGGTCTCGGCCGCGGCCTTCTCGGCATTGGCCTGGTCGCGATGGCTTGCGAGCACGACGCGCGCCCCCAGCCCGGCGGCGAGCACGCCGGCGATGCGGCCGACGGTGCCGGTGCCGCCCAGGATCAGCACCCGCTTGCCGGCCAGATCGGTGCCGTGCGCGCTGCGCAGCAGCTGCTCGACACAGGCGACCAGCGCCGCGGCGGTGGTGTAGGAGCCGCTGGGGTCGGCGATCACCGACACCTCGAAGGGCGGCACCATGGCCTTGCGTGCGGCATCCAGCATGTCGGCGGCGAGCATCACGTCACGGCCGCCGATGAAGATGCCGGTGGCCTTCACGCCCTTGGGGCCGCGCGAGAAGATCGCGTCCTGGGTCAGGCCGGTGATCTCGCCCAGGCTCACGCCGCAATACGGCACCACGACCTGGTAGCCCGCATCGACCGCCATGTTGATGTCGAACGGGCTCATCTGCTTGCCCGGCGTGAACATGTGAAGAATGTAGCTTCGCTCCATGAGCGCCCTCCTCCTGTGCGGAAATCGCTTCCGTGGTCTCGTTTCTGTCGTTCGCGGGCCGCGCTCAGGCGCGCACCAGTGCCGGCGTGCCCACGCCGACGCGCGCACCGCGGTTGTCGCCGCCGCACACCACCACGCGCAATGCGGGATCGATCGCCCCCTGCTCCCGGGCGAGCGCGATCAGGCGTCGGGCCTCGGCCTCGGAGGGCAGGATCGCGAAGCCGGTCGGCCCCCACGAACTCTGCCCGACCCCGGCCGGACCCTGCGCGCGCAGCCAGCCCATGAAGGCGGCGACCCCCGCGCTGGTGTACATCGAGCCGCCCTGCGCGGGCGCGAAGTAATCGCCGATCTGGCTCTGGATCCGGCTGATGCCTTCGGCGAAGGGCTCGAAGCGCTGTTCGATGACCGCCGGCAGAACCTTGAGCAGGACCTGATGGCAGAGGTCGGCCGCCAGCTCGCGCGGGAAAGGCGCGAGCTGGTCCATCGCCGCGCGCTCGGCGGCGCCGCTCAGCCCATCGATGCGCTCGTCGAGCACCAGCAGCACCCGCCACGCGGCAGGAAAATCCAGCCGTGCCAGCACCGGCGCCGGGGTGCCGCCCGGCCCGGGGCCGCCGTCGAGCAGCAGGCCACCTTGGTCAAATCCGGCGATGCCCACCCCCGAACGCTCACCGCGGCCGAGCATCGCCGCCAGGCTGCGGGTGGGCAGATCGAGTCCATGCACCGCACAGAACGCACGCCCGAGCGCGAGCGCGAGCTGGGTGCCGGAGCCGAAGCCCGAATGCGCCGGCGGCGCACTGCGCAGGCGCAGCCGCATCGGCTGGAAGCGCCCGGTCGCACGCTGCAAGGTGTCGAGGTGGCGGGCGAGCCGACGCACCGCGTCCTGTTGCCGCGGGTCGTCGGAGGCGACCGCCGTCTCCCGCGCGGGAGCAAGCTCCAGCCGGGTCGGGAAGGCGTCGATCACCAGGCCCAGGCTGGCGAAGCGACGGCCTAGGCTGGCATTGGGATCGAGGAAGCCGAGGTGCAGCCGCGACGGCGCATCGACGCGGATGACGGTGTCGGCAGGCGCACGGCTTTCGGCGGGGGCATGATGGATTTTCATGGCGTGATTGGGAAGGCTCCAGGCTTGGGGCCCGCAGTGGCGCAAGGCCTGCGGGCGACTGATCGCCTACGGGGTTAGCAAGCTTCGTTCCATTGACCCGCCGAGCAGCGCATCGATTCCCGCCACGCCCTGCGCCATCAGCGCCGGATCGAGCAGCGCAGCGACGAACAGCGTGCACACCGTGAGGTCGGCGCTGGTTCCCGGGTTGAGCCCGCGCGCCTTCAGCGCTTCGTCCCAGGCGGCGAAGTCGGCACCCTCGCCGGCGCCCGGGTCGCACGCCAGACGCTCGCGCCAGACCGCAGCCTCGGCCGCCACTCCGCGCGCGACCGCCGCGCCCTGCTTGCGCACGATGTGCGAGTCGGGATGGGTCGCCAGCCAGGCCAGGTAGACGCGCTGCACGCGCTGCGCGAGCGCCATCGACGGCTCACCGTCCGGGCCGGCGAAGGCGGCGAGTCCGAGCCCGAACACCTCCGCATGGCCATTGGCGTACTGGCGGGCGATAAGGTCGCGGTCGGCGGCCAGGCGCATCGCTGCACGCAGGTCGACGTCGGGCTCGTCCGCAACGTCCTGCTCCGGCGCCGTACCCAGGCCGCCCGGATGGGCGGTCGCGATCGCGCGGTAGGCGGCGCGCGCGTCCTCGATGTCGAGCCCCTGCAGCACGGCCTCGAGTGCCGCCCGCAGCTGGCCGGCGGATGGCGGCTGGTGGGCGTCCAGGCGCTCGACCGCGCAGGCAAGCGGCACACACAGCAGCAGGATGCCGAGATTGGTGTTGCAGCCCGCGACCGCGCGCGTCGCCCGTACCGCGGCCTCGATGCGCACCCCCACCGCCGCCCCGCGCTCGAACAGCGCCGGCGCGGAAGCCTGCGCGCTGTCGAGGAACTGGCGCGCGCGCATGTCGTGCCCGGCCGAATGAAGGCTGACGTTGCCCGGCTTGCGTACCGCGACGTCGAGCGCGCACGCCCACAGGAAGGCGGCGCGCGCCTGCGCCGCGAGCCCGGCAGCGGGCCGTGAATCGATGCTCATCGGGATCTGTCCTCCATTGGCGGCTGCAGGCGCAGCGACACGCTGCGCCGGCGTTCGCCCAGGCGCCGCAGCACGGCTTCGACCGAATCGCCCCGCGCGCGCACGGTGCACAGCGGATCGCCCCACGCATGGCGCGTGCCAGGCTGTGGGACGTCGCAGCACCACGTCTGCCCCGCGAGCCAGGCTGCATCCGCCTCGCCGATCCACCCGGCCCGACGCGCGAACACGGTCTCGAAGCCGCGCACCACCACCGGGGACGAGAGTTGGGCAGACAGGGGCAGCCGGCCGGCACAAGCCTCGACATGAGCCCGCATCAGTCCGCCTTCGCAGGCGTCGGCGAAGAGCTGGATCGCCGCGGTCGGGCGCGGATTCAGCTCCAGCACCCAGGGCCGGCCTGCGGCGTCGAGCACGAAGTCGATGCCGTTGAGCCCGAGCAGGCCGAGCGCACGGGTCAGCTTCAGCGCCGCGGCGATCAGATCCTCCCGCGCCGCCGCCGGCAGGGCCACCGGCCCCACGCCCCCCCGGTAAACATAGGGACGTCGCCCGAGCGGGCGCACGATCTGGCGCGAGAAGCCGATGAGGCGCGCATCGTCCGCGGCGGCGAGGAAGAGGCAGGACCAGGGCTCTCCCGCCACCCGGCGCTGGAAATACCTGCCCTCGCCCGGCACGCACGCCTCCACCTCCTCGGCCGCACGCACGTGCCAGCCGCCGCAGGCATGCGCGTCCTTCACCAGCCAGCCGCGTGCATCGGCCGGCGGATCGATGCTGAAATCCGGCTGGGCAATGGCCTGCGCATCGAGCAGCGCGGAGAACTCGGCCGGGCTACGCACACGACGCACCGTCTCCGGCCGGTTGCCGATCAAGGGCAGCCGCTGCGCGCCCTCCGCCAGCAGCCCGAGCTGCGCCTCGAATCCGCTCCCCGCCACCCAGCCGGCGACGTCGCCGCGCGCGCGCAGGTCGGCGAGTGCACCGAGCAAGGCGTCGCGATCCAGCGCCAGCGCGCTGCCGCCGATGGGCACGCACGCCGCGGCGAGCCGGCAGGTGTCGAGGTCGCCGAAGACGTCGAGGGCGATCGGGATGATGCCGCTCGCACGCGCGCAATCGACGAGGCTGCGCGCGGAGGTCGCGGCGAACGCCAGGCGCAGGGGTGAGGAAGCCCGGGCGGACGTGCCCGGTTGAAACTCGGACGTGCCAGGTTCATGCGAGGCGCCTGGATGCAGGATCGGTGCGGACGTCATCGCCGCATTCTGCCACCGCGCCGCCGTCGCCACACGGTGCCCGGCGCCGGCAGCGCCGCTCGCGCAAGGGCTGTCCCAAAACTGAGCACCTGCACCAGATTTACGCAGAGCGGGGGCGCCGGCGGCCGCCCGTTACAGGTCCAGGCCTGCATCCGATCCGGTTCCGCCCTCGCCCGCCTCGCCGCGCAGCAATCGCCCGTCCGCGGGATCCACTCCTTCGCGCCGCTCAGGCCCGTTGCACGCACCCACATCCGCGGCCTGGCACAAGCTTTGCATCGTAGCTGCCAGTTTCAGTGCACCCGAGGCTCGCCGGCGACGGTGGGCGTGCTGCAGCAGTAGTCCTCGTGTGCCGCGGCGGGGAAGCTCGGTTGGCGCGGCAAAACACCACAGTGTTGACAAGTGAGGAGACGACAATGAAACAAACAGGGAAACCCGCCCGTCGCAGCCCCCGACTGCTGGCCGCAGTACTGCTGGCCCTGCCCGGGCTGGCGCTCGCGAACGCAGACCTCAAGAGCAAGATGGACAATCCGGGCAACTGGGCCGCGCAGGCGGGGGACTTCTACAACCAGCGCTACAGCAAGCTCGACCAGATCAACAAGGACAACGTCGGCAACCTGCAGGTCGCCTGGACCTTCTCCACCGGCGTGCTGCGCGGCCATGAGGGCTCGCCGCTCGTGATCGACGGCATGATGTACCTCCACACCCCCTTCCCCAACAAGGTCTTCGCGATCGACCTCGACACCCAGAAGATCGTCTGGCGTTACGAGCCGAAGCAGGATCCGTCGGTGATCGCACAGATGTGCTGCGACACGGTCTACCGCGGCCTGGCCTACGCCGAAGGCAAGATCTTCCTGCAGCAGGCGGACAGCACGCTGCTCGCCCTCGACGCCAAGAACGGCAAGGTGCTGTGGAGCGTGGTCAACGGCGATCCCAAGCTCGGTGCGGTGAACACCCAGGCACCGCACGTGTTCGGCGACAAGGTCATCACCGGCATCTCGGGCGGTGAATGGGGCGTGCGCGGCTTCCTCGCCGCCTACGACATCAACACCGGCAAGCTCGCGTGGAAGGGCTACAGCACCGGCCCCGACGCCGAGATGCTGATGGACCCCGAAAAGACGATGACGTGGACCGACGGCGAACTCAAGCCGGTCGGCAAGGATTCGTCGCTGAAGACCTGGCAGGGCGACCAGTGGAAGATCGGCGGCGGCACCACCTGGGGCTGGTTCAGCTACGACCCCGCGCTCAACCTGGTCTACTACGGCACCGGCAACCCCTCGACCTGGAACCCCTCGCAGCGTCCGGGTGACAACAAGTGGTCGATGACGATCTTCGCCCGCGACCTCAACACCGGCGTCGCCAAGTGGGTCTACCAGATGACGCCGCACGACGAGTGGGACTTCGACGGCGTCAATGAGATGATCCTTGCCGACATCAAGGTCAAGGGCAAGGACACCAAGGCGCTGGTGCACTTCGACCGCAACGGCTTCGCCTACACCATGGACCGCACCAACGGCGCCCTGCTGGTGGCCGAGAAGTACGACCCGACGGTGAACTGGGCCTCGCACGTCGACATGAAGACCGGCCGCCCGCAGGTGGTGGCGAAGTACTCCACCTCCAAGCACACCAACCCCGAGCACGGTCCCGACGTGAACGTCAAGGGCATCTGCCCGGCGGCCCTCGGCACCAAGGACCAGCAGCCCGCGTCCTTCGATCCGAACACCGGTCTGTTCTACGTGCCGACCAACCACGTGTGCATGGACTACGAGCCGTTCGAGGTCGACTACGTCGCCGGCCAGCCCTATGTCGGCGCCACGGTGTCGATGTTCCCGACGCCGAACAGCCATGGCGGCATGGGCAACTTCATCGCCTGGAACGCGGGTGAAGGCAAGATCGTGCAGACCAAGCCGGAGAAGTTCTCGGTCTGGAGCGGCGCGCTCAACACCGCCGGCGGCATCTCCTGCTTCGGTACGCTGGAAGGCTACCTGAAGTGCGTCGACGCCAAGGACATCAACAAGGAGCTGTACAGCTTCAAGACCCCGTCCGGCATCATCGGCAACGTGTTCACCTACACGCACAAGGACAAGCAGTACCTCGGCGTGTTCTCGGGCATCGGCGGCTGGGCCGGCATCGGCATGGCTGCGGGCCTGGAGCAGGATACCGACGGTCTGGGCGCGGTCGGCGGCTACCGCGATCTGCAGAACTACACCCAGCTCGGTGGTTCGCTGACGATCTTCGCGCTGCCCAAGCGCTGAGCGCGTCGGAGCCGGTTGCCGCCCTGGCGGCGGCCGGCAGCCCGGGGCGTGCGGCAACGGCGTGATGCCCGGGGCGGAGCGATCGCGCGGCCGGCGGCGGAGAACCCTCGCCGGCCGTGGCGATCAAATCGCACAGTCGTGGAAAACAAGTCAGCGCCGGAAAGGCGCGCATCGAGACCGCGGAGCGCACGGCGTCCGCACGGAGGAGGAGTCCCTCATGAAACACAGGCAGTTCGCCCTCGCATTCGCCTTCCTCTGCTTCGGCGGTGTGACCCAGGCCCAGGACGCCAAGGCCGCAGCCCAGCCCGGCGAGTCGGATAAACCCCTGTACACCGTCGTCGATGGCTACAAGGTCGACCCGGACACCCTGCAGGGTTTCCGCACCTGGCGCGCGGCGGCCTGTGACCGGTGTCATGGCGCCAACCAGGAAGGCATGGTCGGTCCCTCGCTGATCGAACGCCTGAAGATCCTGACCAAGGAGGAGTTCGTCACCGTCGTGCGCGACGGCCGGCTCGAGAAGGGCATGCAGAGTTTCGGCAACGACCCGCGCGTGATGGACAACATCGACAAGCTGTATGCGTATCTGAAGGGACGCTCGGACGGCGCGATCACCCGCTCGCGCGTGACCGGTATCGAATGACGGCCCATGGCTTGCAAGGAGTCCCGATGACCGAGCTTCGCCCCCAACCCCGTCCCCAGGCTCAGCGCTTCCGCCGCCTAGCCGCCCGCAGCCTTGCCGCATGCGCGGGCGCAGTATTGCTGGCGACCGCACCCAACGTGCTCGCCGCCGAAGGCAAGGCCAACGGTCGCGATGCGCTGCGCGTGTGCCAGGATCCGAACAACCTTCCCTTCGCCAACGACAGGAACGAGGGTTTCGAGAACCGCATCGCCGAACTGCTGGGCAAGCATCTGGGCGTGCCGGTCAGTTACTTCAACTATCCGCAGCGCTTCGCCTTCATCCGCAACACCCTGCGCTACAAGCTGCCGGGCGAGGACTACCCCTGCGACGTGATCATCGGCGTGCCGGTCGGCTTCGACCAGGTCGTGGTCACCAAGCCCTACTATCACTCGACCTACGCGATGGTCTTCCCGCCGGGCAAGGGCCTGGACGAAGTCGACAGCGTCGACGCCTTCCTCGCGCTCGGCCCCGAACGCCTGTCGAGACTGCGCATCGGCCTCTACGACAAATCGCCGGCCTCGCGGTGGATGGACCGCCACAACCTGGTCGATCAGGGCGTGCCCTACCAGACCATCAACGTCGCCATGGACCACTACGTCGGCGACATCATCGACAAGGACCTCGTCGGCGGGAAGATCGACGTCGCCATCGTCTGGGGCCCGGTCGCGGGCTACTACGCGAACAAGTTCGACCCGCCGCTCAAGGTCGTGCCGATGAAGTCCGAGCCCGGCGTCCAGTTCGACTTCGCCTTCGGCATGGGCATCCGCCGCGGCGAAGCGGAATGGCAGGCGCAGCTCGAGGGCTTCCTCGACACCCACCAGGCCGAGATCGCCGACATCCTCGAGGCCTACCACGTGCCCCTGGTCGAGCCCGGCCAGAAGCTCGTCAGCAACTGAGTCCGACGCAGGGGACGGTGCGCCGCCGGCGTCCGTCCCGCTGCCCCACCGCAGGAAGCCCATGCGCCCGCTCCTCCGCTCCACGCTCTCCGCCCGCCTGGTCCTGTTCGCGGCCACGCTGCTGCCGGGGCTCGCGTCTACAGTCCATGCGCAATCGGCCGCGCAGGACACCGGCAAGCAGGACTACTCCGACGCCGAACGCATCATCTTCATGACCGAGCATCTCGGCACCCTGCAGCCGCCGCAGACGCTCGCCTACCGCTTCAACCGCCACGGCTCGCTGGAAGCCGACTTCGAGGACCGCGTGACGCTGCGCCTGTCCCCGACCACGGCCGGCGCCTGCTGCAACGGCGAGGCCGACTTCCTCAGCGCCGAACGCCGGCTCGCCCTGCCCCGGGTCGAGGACGCCCGCGCCAATCCGGTGATCCTGTACTTCCTCGAGCACGACGTGCGCGACATGAGCCGGCTCACCAAGGGTCAGCAGAACCACTTCCGCAAGCGCATCCGCATGGCGATCTACCAGGGCGCCCGCGTCGAGGAACGCGCGCTCGAATACCTCGGCCGCCCGATCACCGCCCGCGAGGTCGTCATCGACCCCTACGCGGACGATCCCAACCGCGCGCGCTTCGAGCAGTACGCCGACAAGCAGTACGTGTTCTGGCTGTCGGACGCGGTGCCCGGCGGCGTGTTCGGCATCGCCAGCCGGATCAATGCCAAGGAGGCCGGCGCCGAGCCGCTGGTGGTCGAGGAGATGTATCTTGAAGGCGCGACGCCGCCCGACCTGAGCGCGCTCGCGCGCCGCTGAACAAGGAGACACAGACCATGAAAACCTGGACCCGGCCGCTCGCCGGCCTCGCCTTCGCGACATTCGCCGCCCTGGGGAGCCTGCCCGCCACGGCCAACGACTTCCCGACCACCGAGCGCGTGAGCTTCGTGCTCGAATGCATGCGCGACCATCCCGGCCCCGAGTTCGAGATGTCGAGCAAGTGCTCCTGCGCCCTCGACGCCATCGCCGCCGAGATCAGCTTCGACCAGTACCGCACCATGCACACCGCGGCGCTGGCCAACTCGATCAGCGGCGAGCGCGGCGGCTACTACCGCGGCAAGCACTGGCGCGGCGAGGTGCGCAAGTACGACACCGCGGTCGCCAAGGCCAAGCAGGGCTGCTTCATCGACACCACGGCGGTGCGGCGCTGAATCGGGCGCGCCTGCGGCTACGCCCGGTGGGCGCGGACGCCTCCCTTGCGCCCCGTCACCCATCCCACCAGACCGAACCGAAATGAGCCCCCTCGCCCGCAGCTTGCACCGCCCGATCGCAGCATTCGCGCTGGCGTGGGCGGGTCTGTGCGGCGCGAACCCCGCGATCGAGCCGCTCCCGGTCGAGGAAATCGCCCCCGGCGTCCATGTCCACACCGGCCACCAGGCGCCCTGGCCGGGTGCGCGTGGCGACGAGGTCGAGGGCGACATCGCCGGCCTCGGCTTCGTGGTCGGGACGCGCTGCGTCGCGGTGATCGACACCGGCGGCAGTCCCGCTCTCGGCGAGCGCCTGCTCGCCGCCGTGCGCCGCGCCACGCCGCAGCCGGTGTGCTACGTCATCAACACCCATGTGCATCCGGACCACACGCTCGGCAACGCCGCCTTCGCCGCGCTCGAACCGCGGCCGCGCTTCGTCGGCCACGCCCGGCTGAAGGCCTCGCTCGCGGCCCGCGCGCCCTTCTACCGCGAGGCGCTGGCGCGCGATCTCGGCATCGCCACCGCCGAGGGCGACATCGTGTATCCGGACCTCGAGGTCGAGGGCAGCACCGAGCTCGATCTCGGCGACCGCCGCCTGCTGCTGCAGGCCTGGCCCACCGCGCACACCGACAACGACCTCTCGGTGCTCGACCATCCCAGTGCGACGCTGTTCGCCGGCGACCTGCTGTTCATCGGCCACCTGCCGGTCATCGACGGCCGGCTGCTGGGCTGGCTGGCGGTTATGGACCGCCTCGCGCTGGTGGAGGCGACGCGCGTCGTGCCCGGCCACGGCGCCCCGACCGCCGACTGGCCAGGCGCCCTCGCCGCCCAGCGCCGCTACCTGGAAGCCGTGCGCGACGGCATCCGCGCGGCGCTCGCCGACAAACGAAGCATCGCCGATGCGGTCGAATCACTTGCGCACACCGGCATCGACGGCTGGCTGCTGACGGCGGATTTCCACCGCCGCAACCTCACCGCCGCCTACGCCGAACTCGAATGGGAAGACTAGGGCTACCGGCCCGCGGAGGACGCATGAACACGCTCACATCGCTGCTGCTCGCCGCGCTGTTCACGCTCGGCCTGGCCGGCCCGACGCAGGCGCAGCAGAAATCCGATCCCGACAACCCAGACGCCAACGCCACCTGGCAGCAGATGCGCACGTCGATGTTCCAGGATCGTGCGATCACCACACCCGCCGACGCGGTCCTGAGCCTGGAAGCACCGGAGCGCGCCCAGGACGCCGCCATCGTGCCGATCTCGATCCGCACCCACGTCGAGCAGCGCCCGGAGCGCTTCATCGAACGCGTGTACCTGATGATCGACAACAACCCCTCGCCGCTGGGCGCGGTATTCCACTTCACGCCGAAGAGCGGGCGTGCCGACATCGAGACCCGGGTGCGCATCGACGCCTACACCCACGTGCGCGCGATCGCCGAGATGAACACCGGCGAGCTCTACATGGCCACCCGCTTCGTCAAGGCCTCGGGCGGCTGCTCGGCGCCGCCGGGCAAGGACATGCAGGCGGCGATGGCGAGCCTGGGCAAGATGCGCTTCCGCGTCGAGGGCGAGGTCGAACCCGGCAAGCCGGCGCTGGCGCAGCTGATGATCAGCCACCCGAACAACTCCGGCCTGGTCATGGACCAGCTCACCCGGATGTACACGCCCGCCTATTTCGTGCGCCGCATCCAGGTCAGCTACGCCGGCGAGCCGGTGCTGAGCGCCGACGTGGACTTCTCGATCAGCGAGAACCCGAATTTCCGCTTCTACTTCGTGCCCACCGGCGAGGGCGAACTCAAGGCCGAGGTCGTCGACACCAACGACCTGCGCTTCGAGACCGCAGTGAAGGTGGGGGCCGGCGGCTGAGCGCCGGCCCCACCCAGGTCACGAAACCCGCTCGCGGGAGACAGGCCCGGCATGGCCGCCTTGCTCACAGTCCGTAGCGCGGGTTCGCCTGGCGCTTCTCGTCCATGTCGCGCACCAGGAAGCGGATGGCGCGGATCCAGCTTTCGTCGTTGTTGCCGCGCATGTCCACCGACTTGACGAGCGCGACGCGGTTGGTCGCGACCTCGCGGATCTCGATATTGACGTTGAGGATCAGATTGCTGACCTTCTGCACCCAGCCCGCCGCGATGTAGCGCGTGCCCATGCCGGCGCCGATCTCGTCCACGCAGTGCGGGCAGCGATAGAGGAACTCCACCCCGCCGCGCACGCGGTCGATCAGCGCCTGATGCGGCGCGTTGTCGACCAGGGTATAGAGCCCGCGCTGGCCGATCTGGAGGCGGAACTCGTCCTCGATCATCTTCAGCCGCGCCTGCTGGGCATCGTGACGACTGGGGTCGGGGTGGTCCTCCAGGAGTTCGAAGCCGACCATGGCTAGGGTGGGCGGCGCCGCATCCGCCGCACGGGCCGCAGCACTGAAGGCGATGGAAAGGGTGAGGGACATGAGGACGACCAGGCTGAAACGGACGGACGGGATGCGAAGGACGACGGCGGTCATGAAATCTCTCCTCGGGACGGCGACAGGGCATGCGCATGAAGCGGGCTGGTAGCGGTGGTTCTTGCGGTTACGGTTCTTGTGGAAGCGGCACTCGTGCGGGCGGTCCGTATGGGAGCGGGCTTGCCCGCGAACGGCGCCGGCCCGAGCGCCCGTTCGCGGCCACGGCTGCTCCCACGGACAACTTGCGGCGCTGGGGGTCCTTGCTGGCCGTCCTGATCCTGCTCGCGGCAGCCAGCTTCGGCGCGCGGGCACAGGACGCGCTGACGCTGGCGGAGGGCGTGCATGTCTTCGTCGGCGACACCGGCGAACCCTCGCCCGCCAACCGCGGACGCATCGGCAACATCGGCTTCGTGGTCGGCGACAGCGGCACGGTCATGATCAATGCCGGCGTCTCCTACCGCCATGGTCGCGCCCTGCTCGCCGCGGCCGAGCGCATCGGCGGCAAGCCGGTGGTGCTGGTGGTGCTCACCCAGCCGGTGCAGGAGTTCGTCCTGGGCGCGGCAGCCTTCGCCGACCAGGGCATCCCGGTGCTCGCGCACCGCGCCAGCGCCGAGCTGATCGCCAGCCGCTGCGAGGGCTGCGTGCACAGGCTGCGCGCGCTGCTCGGCGAGGACGAGATGGCGGGCAGCCGGCCGCAGCGCCCGGACCGCCTGATCGATGGCAGCGAAACGATCGACGCCGGCGGTCGCCGCCTGGAGCTGATCCACCCTGGCTGGGGCAGCTCGCCCGGCGACCTGATGGTGCGCGATGCCCGCAGCGGCGTGGTGTTCGCGGGTGCGCTTGTCGCCGTCGACCGCGTCCCCGAACTGCGCGACGGCGAGCCGCAGGGCTGGCTGGCGGCGCTCGACGGCTTGCAGGCGATGGCACGACGCGAGACGGGGCGCACGAACGCCGCTGGCATGCCTGCGATCGCCCCCACCCCCGCGCACACGGCGGCGGGCGGACGCATCGTGCCCGGCTACGGCCCGCCGGTGTCCGCCGCTGCACTCGACGCAGTGCGCGACTACATCGCCGACACCGAGGCCCGGGTGCGCAGCCTGTTCGATGCGGGGACGCCGCTGTCGGCCATGGTGCAGGCGGCGCAGCTGCCGCGCTACGCCGGCTGGTCCCTGTACGAGCCGGTCCACGGCCGCAACGTGCAGCAGCGCTATCTCGCCCTGGAGCGCGCGACGCTCGCCGAGTGAGGCCCACCGGCCGCCGGCGCGGTCGCTCATGGCGCCGGCACCCGGGCGATGAACTGACCGAAGGCGCGCGGACCGTCGCCGGTGCGCGCCTCGCCGACCACCTTCAGGCTCGCGACGTCGATGCGCACCAGGCTGTTGTCGAACCAGTTCGCGACATAGACGCTGGCGCCGTCGGCCGAGGCGGCGACGCCCTCCGGATACTCCCCGCTCGGCAGGTCGGCGATCTTCGTCCAGCTGGAAAGATCGATCACCGACACCGTGCCCGCGTACTGGTTGGTGACGAAGGCGCGCCCGCCGGCGAAGGCCACCGCGTAAGGGCGCTCGCCCACCGCGATGGTGGTCCGCACCGTGCGCCGGGCGACGTCGATCACCGTCACCGCATCGGCGCCGACGTCGGTGCTCAGCAGGTGCGCGCCGTCGGGCGTGAAGCCGACGCCGAAGGGGCGCGCGCCGGTCGGCACGGTGGCGATCAGGCTGTTGTCGGCGGTGGCGAACAGCGACACCTGGTCGCTGTCGCGATCGGCCGAGGCGAGCAGGCTGCCGTCGGGCGACAGCGCCAGCCCCGAGGGCGAGGCGCCGGTCTTGAGCTCGGCCATGCGCGCGCCGCTGTCCGGGTCGACGACGAAGATCCGTCCCGCATACCAGTCGGCGACGTACAGGGGCTTGCCCGAAGGGTGGACCGCGATGCCCAGCGGGCCGCCCTCGAGCGCGATACGGCGCAGCACGGCGGGCGGGTCGGTGGCGAGCACGGTGACGAAGGCCCCCTCCGGGCTGCTGACATAGACACGGCGCCCGTCGGGCGCGGCGGCGACGCCGGCGGGCTTGCCGGGGACCGCCAGCGTGGCGAGCACCGCCATCTGCGGCAGCGCGACCACAGAGACGGTCTGCGCCGACTGGTTGGTGACGAAGGCGCGCTCGTCCGCGGCCGCCGCAGCGGCAGCGAACAAGGCGGCAGCAAGCAAGGCGGGCCACCTCAGCCATCCCCGTGGGAGCGGGCTTGCCCGCGAATCATGCGTCGTGAACCGCAGCTTTCGCGGGCAGGCCCGCCCCCACGGCACCTTCATTGCGCCCTCACTTCTCCATCTCCGCCTTCAGCGCATCGAGGCCGCCCTTGTACACCCCGGTCACCGCGTCGATCGCGGCCTGGTCGTTGAGTTCCGGCGGAGGATCGTTGTTCGGGAAGCCGCGGTAGAAGGCGCCGCGCCACTGCACCCTGGACTTGCCCTCGCCGTCGGCGGTCACCGTCAGGTGCGAGGTGTAGTTGCTCACCGGCAGCACCTTCACGTCGACCTCGGTGATCTTGTACGAGTAGGTCTTGCCCTCCGCGTTGTAGCGGGTGAGCTGCTCGGCGATCTTCGGGTCGCCCTCGCCCTTGAGGGTCAGCACGCGCTTGGCGCCGATCTCGTTGCCGCCCTGCCCCTCGGTGCGCGCCACCGCCGGGTGCCAGGACATGTCGTGGAAGTTCGCCACCCGCGCCCACACCTTGTCGGCCGGCGCGGCAATATCCACCGTCAGCTCGACCTTCTGCCGGCTCGGCCCGTGCGCCCAGGCGCTGCCGGCGAATGCGGCGGACAAGGCCACCACCAGTACATCCCTGCGAGTCAGTCTCATGTCGTCTCCACCATCGTTGTCGTCATCGAGGACAGCATGACCGGCAGCGCCTGCGCGCAGGACGCCGCCAGCCGGATTCAGCCCGGTTTTCCGGTGCGTTTGAGCATGCCGCGCTGCGGGTCGTAGCCCCAGGCGGCGAGCAGGAAGAAGGCCGCCAGGCAGCCGGTGACGATCGCCAGCGACTGCACCGCCACCTGGCCGTGCAGCGCGAAGCGCGTCGCCTCCACCGCGTGGGTGAAGGGGTTCCAGGACGCCAGGAAGTGGATCACCGCCGCGCCGGACTCCTCCAGCTTCCACAGCGGATAGAGCGCGGGCGAGATGAAGAACATCGGGAAGATGACGAAATTCATCGTGCCGGCGAAGTTCTCGAGCTGGCGGATGTTGACCGACAACAGCAGCCCGAGCGCGCCCAGCATCATCCCCGACAGCACCAGCACCGGCAGCGCGTACAGCCAGCCGGAGAACGGCACCTCGACCTCGAACAGCGCCGCGATCGCCAGGAACACATAGGCCTGCAGCACCGACAGCAGGGTGCCGGCGAGCAGCTTGCAGAACAGCAGGTACCAGCGCGGCAGCGGCGCGGTGAGCAGCAGCCGCATCACGCCCATCTCGCGGTCGTACACCATGGCGAGCGAGGACTGCATGCCGTTGAAGAGCAGCACCATGCCCAGCAGCCCCGGCACGATGTAGGTCTGGTAAGGGATGTAGGTGTCGTAGGGCGGGATGATCGACACCCCGAACACGTTCTGGAAGCCGGCGGCGAACACCACCAGCCACAGCAGCGGACGCACCAGCGCCGAGGCCAGCCGCCCGCCCTGACGGACGAACTTGGCGACCTCGCGGCTGGTGACGGCCTGCAGCGCAAGCCAGGCGTGGGCGGGCCTCATCGCGTCCTCACGGCTTGCACTGGCTGTCGCGCCGGTCGAAGCCGAGCGTGTCCATGTTGTTGGTCTGGTGCAGGAAGCCCTGGATCGGCGCGCGCTCGATCACCGCGTTGTGGGTGGCGATCAGGATCGGCTGGCGCAGCTGGCGGTCCCAGTCGCGGAAGTACAGGCGGTTGCCCTTGAAGCCATCGATGGTGATCTCCTCGCCGCCGAGGTAGGCAACCAGCCTGGCGAAGGGCGCGTTCTCGGTGCGCACCACCGCCTCGACCACCGCCTTGACCGCGATCCACGCCGCCCAGTCGGCGCTGCCCATGTGGCGCTTGGCCTGCTTCTCGAAGCGGCCGGTGAGCTGCGGTGCGCCGTGGCGCGGCCAGGCCCAGTGCCAGGCCTCGGCGACCAGGCCTTCGGCGCCCACCACCGGGCGCGGGCGCACGGTGTCGTAGGGCACGCTGCGCGCGAACTCGCCGTCGCTGTCGGCGACGAAGACGACGTCGTAGTCGCCGCCCGCGGTCAGCAGGCCGACGTTGCCGAGCTCGCGCTGGCGCGGGTCGTTGCTGAGCAGGAAGTCCTTCTTCGCGACGATCTTCAGACCGAGCCGGCGCGCGGAGTTCTCGAAGGCGGCCGCGATCAGCTTGTCGTCGTCGAGCGGGCCCTGCAGCAGCAGCACGTTGCGCCACTTCTTGAACACCAGGAACTGGGCGAGCGCGTCGGTCTGCATGCCGTGGTTGGGGATGGTGTGGTACAGGTGGGCCTGGCACTGCGCCTGACGCAGCGCATCGTCCGCCGCCGAGACGTTGAAGATCAGCAGCTCGCGCCCGCGGGTGGCGGCGGCGACCTCGGCCACCACCTTGCCCGGGGCGTCGATCAGGAAGTAGCGCACGCCTTCGGCATGCAGCTTGTCGAGTTCGGCCACCAGCGCCGAAGCGTCGGCGCCGCGCGCGCGCACCAGGTCGAAGCTCACGCCCAGCGCCTGGCCGACGAAACGCGCCTCGCGCAGCGCCACCTCGGCGCCGGCGAAAGGTTGGCCGAAGGGACGCGACAGGGTGCGGAAGAAGGTCTTCTTCTCGTCGTAGCGCGGGTCCTTGTTCAGCTCCAGGTAGCCGAAGCGGATCACCTCGGCCGCCCCGGCTGCCAGCGCGAAGAGCAGCATCGTTGCCGCCAGCAGGATGTGCGTCAGCGCACGCAGGTTCATGTCATACCCTCCATCGACTCATTCGTGAGCACAGCGCGCGGTGCCTGGTGGAAGCTGCAGATCGTGGCTGCCGCCGCTTCCACACATGGCTCCACGGGATCGCGGCTTCCGCCGCTCCCACACACCGCAGCGGGATCGCGCTATGGGAGCGGCGGAAGCCGCGAGACCTTCCGCGCCCCGCCCCCAAAACCGCGGTCAGTCGTCGATCACCGCCGTGTGCGGCACGCGGCCCACGGGCACCGAGCGCAGCACCTTGTTGGTCTTCGTATCGACGATGGAGATGTCGTCCGACAGGCCGTTGACCACCACCAGCATCGACTCGTCGCGGTTCAGCGTCACCCCCCAGGCGCGGTTGCCGACCAGGACATAGTCCTTGACCTTGCGGCTGGCGACATCGACCACCGCGAAGTGGTTGGCTCGGCCCAGGGTGACGTAGGCGGTCTTGCCGTCGCGGGTCATGGTGATGCCCACCGGGGTCACGTCGTCGCTGCGAAAACCCTTGGGCTCGAAGCCGATGGTTTCCTTGATGGTGTTGTTCTTCGCGTCGAGCACGGTCACCGAGGCGCCGAGCTCGTTGGTCACCCATACCTCGCTGCCGTCAGGGGTGTCGGCGAAACGGCGCGGACGGTTGCCGACCACGACGTTGGCGAGGATCTGATTGTTCGCGGTGTCGATGACGTGGACCATGTTGGCGACTTCCGAGGTCACGTAGAGCCGGCCGCCGTCCTTGCTGACCAGCACGCCCTCGGGCTCCTCGCCGACCTCGATCTTGGCGAGCACCGCATTCTTGGCGACATCCACCACCGACACCTCGGCGTCGTCCTCGTTGGAAACGAAGATCCTGCTACCGTCATGGCTGAAATCGAACATCTCCGGATCTTCGCCGACGTCGATGCTGCGCACGACCTCGAGCTTGGCGATGTCGATCACGTCGACCCGCTCGCTGTTGCTGGCGATGACGAAGACCTGCTCGCGGTCGGGCGAAAGCTTCATGTCGCGCGGGCGCTCGCCGGTGGCGATGGTCTTGACGACCTGGAAGCTCTTGCCGTCGAGCACGGTGACCGCGTTATCGTTCTCGCTGCTGACGAAGATGTAGCCGGTGTCCTTGGCCAGCGCGGCGCCGGCCGGCAGGGCGAGCATCAAGGTGGTGGCCACGGCGCAGCCCAGGGTCTTCAGTCGGGTCATTGTTGTCGTCTCCTCGTTGGTCTTGTTGCTGCGAAGCTGTCACTGCTTGAAGCGCGGGCAAGTTCCCGCAAGAAAAATCCATGCCGGGTCGATGCGTCCGGCGTGCCCGGACGGGCTCAGGCGGGCTCCACCGCCTGGCCGCTGCCGGTCAGCTTCAGGAAGGCCTCGGCCAGGGTGGTGCAACCGGATGTCGCCACCAGTGCGGCCGGCGAGCCCTCGGCGAGCAGCTCGCCCTTGTGCAGCACGAGCACGCGATCGGCGGCCTCGGCCTCGTCCACCAGGTGCGAGGCCCACAGCACGCCGACGCCGCTCGCGCGCAAGGCCAGCACCTCGTCGAGCAGATGCCGGCGCGAGGCCGGATCCAGGCCCACCGTGGCCTCGTCCATCAACAGCACCGAGGGCCGATGCACCAGCGCGCGCGCCAGCTCCACCTTGCGCCGGTTGCCGCCGGAGAGTTCGCGCACACGATCGGCGCGGCGCTCGGCCAGACCCAGGCGACTGAGCGCATCGGCGATGCGCTCGCGCGCCTGCGCGCCGCCGATGCCGTGCAGGCGGGCATGGAAGACCAGGTTTGCCTCGACGCTGAGATCCATGTCCAGCGTCATCTGCTGGAACACCACGCCGATCCTGCCGAGCGCGCGCACCGGGGCCACGCGCATGTCCTGGCCGCACACGCGCACCTCGCCGGCGTCGGCGTTGAACAGGCCGGTAAGCAGTTGGAACAGCGTGCTCTTGCCTGCGCCGTTGGGTCCGAGCAGGGCGACGAACTCGCCGGCGCGCACCTCCAGGTCCACGCCCTTCAGCGCCGGACGCGCGCCGTAGGACTTGCGCACACCGCGCACCGACAGCAGCACCTCGCCGACCGCCGTCCTGTCCGCCATGGGTTGCGTCTCCTTGCCGCTCGCCGTGCTCACGCTGCTCATGACGCCCCTCCCCAGGGTGCGTGCCCACTCGTGCCCGCCCCCCTCGCCCCGGAACCGGTGGTCGGCCCGTCACCCTTCGCCGAATTACTCCCGGGGAAACCGCTCTCCCCGTTCGCCAGCCCCGCGAGCAGCTCCGGGTGGCGGGCGAGCAGCGTCTGGTACAGGCGATCGACCACCGGCGCAGCGGCGTCGCGCGGGCGCGCCAGCTCCACCGGCAGATCCAGCACCACCCGCCCCGGCGCCGCCGACAGGAAGCACACCCGGTCGCCGAGCGCGAGCGCCTCGCGCAGGTCGTGGGTGACGAACAGCACGCTCGCGCCGCAGCGCTGCCACTGCTCGACCAGCATCTCGCGCAGGCGATTCGCGGTGGGGCTGTCGAGCGACACGAAGGGCTCGTCCATCAGCAGCAGCTCGGGCTCGTTGATGAAGGCGCGCGCCAGCGCCACCCGCCGCATCATCCCGCCCGACAGCCGCGTCGGATAGGCATCGAGCACGTCGCCGAGCTCCATCGCCCGCAGCAGTGCGATCGCGCGTTCGCGCTGGCGCGCCGCATCCCCTGCGCACGCCACCAGCAGCACGTTGTCGAGCACGCTCATCCACGGCATCAGCCGCGGCTCCTGGAACATGAAGCCGACGTCCTCGGGGAAAGCGCCGTTCATCGTCACCTGGCCGTCCAGGTCGCGGTCGAGCCCGCCGACGATATTGAGCAGGGTACTCTTGCCGCAGCCCGAGGGCCCCACCACGCACACGAACTCGCCACGCGCCACGTCCAGGCGCAGGCCGGACAGCGCCAGGTGCGGCCGTCCGCCACGGTCGGGGTAACGCTTGCGGTCGATGCGGATCTCGAGCATCGCTCAGGCCCTCCATCCGGTCAGCCGGCGCTCGAGCGGGCGCAGCAGCCAGGCCTCGACGATCAGCACCACGGCGGCGAAGGCCAGGGTGTAGGCGAGGATGCCGGTGATGTCGAAGAACTGGAAGAAGACGTTGAGCTGGAAGCCGACCCCCTCGCTGCGGCCGAGCAGCTCGACCACCAGCACGATCTTCCAGATCAGCGACAGCCCGGAGCGCGCCGCCGCCATCAGGTAGGGCACGAGCTGGGGCAGATAGACGCGCAGGAAGGTGGTGCGGCGCGACAGGCGGTAGGCACGGGCGACGTCGAGCAACTTGGGATCGACCGCGCGTGCGCCCTCGCGCACGGTGACGACCACGGTCGGGATCTTGTTGATCGCTACCGCCAGGATCGCCGCCCAGTCGTTGAGGCCGAACCAGACGTAGCACAGGATGATGGTGACCAGCGCCGGGATGTTGAGCCCGAGCACCAGCCAGGCGTCGAAGAAGGCGTCGAGCCGGCGCCAGCGCCCCATCGCCATGCCCAGCAGCGCACCGATCAGCATGGCCGCGGCGAAGGCGACCGCGACCCGGCCGAGCGTCACCGCGAGGTGGCCGGGCAGGCTCAGCGACAGGGTCTCGTCGACGATGCGAGCGAAGACGGTCAGCGGGTCGGGCAGCGTGCGGCTGTCGGCGAACATCGCGCCGAGCTGCCACAGCAGCAGGAAGGCGCCCAGCGAGGCGAGCCGCAGCCAGCCATCCCGGCCGCCCGCGGACGTCGCCGCGTGCGCGGCCGGCGGACTCGCATCCTGCCCCGCAGGACGCGGCGTGCGGGCCATCATCGGCACCGGAGACTCGACTGCTGCCGTGCGCTTGCCACTCACCGGCTCCCGCCTCCGCGCCAGAAGGTGCCCGGGGCGATCGTGCGCGCCTTGCCCACCAGCGCCTCGCCCCCCTCCGCGGCCAGGATGTCGAAGACCCGGGTGGCGACGCGTTCGGCATCGTCGATGCCGGTGCGCGGGATGCCGGCACGGAAGCCCTCGCGCAGGGCGATGAAGGTTTCCTCGTTCTCGGCGCGCATCAGCGGCCGCAGCTCCTCCCACACCGCGTCGGATTCGAGCATCAGCGCCTTGGCGGCATCCGATGCGCGCAGGAAGCCCTCGATCGCCGCGGCATTGTCGCGCGCCCAGCCTTCGCGGAACACCCAGCCCACCAGCGGCAGTTCATCCTCGATGCCGAGGCCGGCGAGGATCTGCGGCATGGAGATCAGCTCCTTCATGCCGGCGGCGGACAGGCGGGCGGTGTAGTGCCAGAAGTTCATCGCCGCGGGCAGTTCGCCCCGCATCACCAGCTCGTTGAGCAGCGGCGGCGCCGCGAACTGGGGCTGCAGGAAGGTCGCCGCATCCTCGCCCACCGTGCGCCGGGCGTAGGCGCGCAGCAGCAGCCAGCTCTTGTCGAGCGCACCGCCCGCCACGCCGAGGCGCTTGCCCTCGAGGTCGGCGAACTGCGCGACGCCGGCATCGGGTCGCACGCTGATGCCGCCCACCGCCTGCGAGTAGGGCGCGAACGCGTAGTCGCTGCCTTCCGAGCGCATGCGCGACACCCAGATCCAGTCGTTGGCGATGAGGTCCACCTCGCCGCCCTGGATCGCCACATTGGCGGCGTCCTTCAGCGCCAACGGCACGATGCGCAGCTCGATGCCCTCACGTTCGGCCAGCCCGTGGCGCTGCATCACCTCGAGCTCCCAGCTCACGGTGCCGAACTGCAGGATCCCGACGCGCACCACCGCACGCTCGGCGGCCCAGGCGCCCGACATCGCGAACGCGGTCAGCAGCAGGAATCCCAGCAGGCGTCCGATCAGGGCCGGCATGTCGTCTCTCCTCCTCGTATGCGCATGCCGTCGACCGTGCGCGGCATCCAATTGTGGAGTTCCGGATGCAGGAACCATGCCATCCAGTCGGCAACTGCTTCTCCACGCTGGCGCTGGATGGACATGCGTGGCCCATTCGCCACGGCGTGGCCCGAACTGTTCCGAATGGGAACACCGCCTGTTCAATGACGACACAACCGCGGGGCCCGCCTGCAGGGTCGGCCCGAGGAGCGGGAAGCACGCGCCGGCGCCCGCGGACGCGGGCAGGCATGCCCGCGGCCTCCGGGCATGAATCCTGCAATGACCGATCACGTCCCACCACCGCACTCGTTCCCACGGAACATGAACCCGATCACCGTGCCTGCCCAGTCGAGCCTGTCCGGCGCCACCACCGGAGCGGGTGAGCGCACGTCCGCCGCGGTGCACGCCTTCGACCGCGAGCGCCTCGTGGCGCTGTCCGCGCCGGCGATGGAAGACCTCTACCGCCAGCTCGACAGCCCCACCACCACCGTGCTGCTCGCCGACAGCCGCGGCGGCGTGCTGCGCGCCATCGGCAGCGGGCGCGAGGCGGCCGCCTTGCCCGCAGCCAGCGCTCCGACGCCGGACGCCCCCCATGCCGCGGCCGGCGGCGAGGACCGGCGCGCGGTCGTGGGTGGCCAGCGCGCGGCGCAGCGCATCGGCATCGCGGTGCCGATCCTGCCGCCGGACGGCGGCCTGCTCGGCTTCGTCGATGCCGAGGCCTCGCCGCTCGACTGGCTGAGTCACGCCAACGCGCTGCTGCAGACCGCGGCCCGGATCATCGAGCACCGCCTGATCGAGACCGAACCGCAGGGCTTCCTGCTGCTGCGTTTCCACCGCTATCCGACCGTGCTCGGCACGCCCCTGGAAGCGCTCGCGCTGTTAGACGCCGACGGCGTCGTGCTGCTCGCCAACCGCGTCGCCATCGACCTGCTCGCGCCCTGCCCGGTCGGCTGCGGCGTGCCGGCCGCCACCTGCTTCGCCACCCAGTGGTGCGGCATCGTCGGCTACGCTGCGCTCGGCCTCCGCCAGCCCTTCGTGCTGCGCGACCACCGCGGCGCCGACTATTCCGCACGCGCCAGCCTGAGGAGGGCCGCCGCATGAACATCCTCCGTTCCCCCAGTCTGCACGGGCGCCTGAGCCTAGTGCTGACCACCCTGATCGCGGTGATGATGATCATCGGCACCGGCGTGTGGTTGCGCGAGACCCGCCAGGCCATCCACGAGGAGGTCGAAGCCGCGACCCGTGTCGCCGAGCAGTGGCTCAAGGTGCTGGTGCCGGAAACCCTGGGCGACGGCCCGCAGGCGCGCGCGCGCCTGATGGATCACCTCGGCGCCATCGGCCGCATACGCGCCAACCGCCTGGAAGTGTTCGACGCCGGCGGCCAGCGCCTGTACGTGTCGCCCGAATCGCCCTACAAGGCGGGGCGCAACGCCCCCGAGTGGTTCGCCGGCTGGGTGGCGCCGGAAGTGGCCGAGCGCCGACTGGAGGCCGACGGCCTGAGCGTCGTGCTGTCCCCCGACACCTCGCGCGCGGTGCTCGACGCCTGGGACCACCTCGGCGCCGCGCTCGGCTGGGCGGTGGCGCTGCTGCTGTCGATCTGGCTTGCGACCCGCTTCGCGATCGACCGCGCGCTGGCTCCGATCAACGAGATCCACAGCGCGCTCGAGCGCGGCGCCAGCGGCCAGTTCGACCAGCGCCTGCCCGAATACGCCACCCGCGAGCTCGCCCTTCTCGCCCACAGCTACAACCGCCTCGCCGACAGCCTCGACGAGAGCCTCGCCGAGAACGCCCGCCTGGAGCAGGACCAGGCGCTCGCACGTGCGCTGCAGGTCCGCCTCGAACAGGAGCGGCGCGCGATCGCACGCGAGCTGCACGACGAGCTCGGCCAAGGCATCACCGCGGTGCGCTCGATCGCCGGCGCCATCATCCAGCGCACCACCGAACAGCCCGGCATCAACGGCAGCGCCCAGGCCATCCTGGCAATGACGACGCAGATGCAGGAGGGCGTCCACACCATCCTGCAGCGCCTGCGCAGCCGCACCGCCGACAAGCAGGTCCATGTCGAGGAGGCAATCGAGAGCTACTGCGCGCTATGGGCCAGCCATCATGGCGATATCCGCATCGAATGCAGGATCGAGCCGCTCGGAGAGCAGGTCAGCGATGCGCTCGGGCTCACCATCCTGCGCATGGTCCAGGAAAGCCTGACCAACGTCGCCCGCCACGCCCACGCCACCCGCGTCCAGGTCCGGCTCGGCGTGCGCGACGGCCAGATCGAGATCGAGGTCATCGACAATGGTCGCGGCCTCGGCCAGAATCCGGCGCCCGGACGCCACGGCCTGGTCGGCATGCGCGAACGCATCGCCGAACTCCACGGCCAGCTCGAGCTGAGCAGTCCGCCCGAAGGCGGTCTAAACGTCCGCGCCCGCCTGCCGCTGCCGGCTGCCGCGGGCAAGGACACCCGTCCGTGACCACCACATCGATGCAGAAGAGATGACCGCACAAGCGCTCGAAGGAATCCGCGTCCTGCTCGCAGACGACCACGCCACCGTGCGCATGGGCTTCCGCCTGCTGCTGGAGGGTGCGGGTGCGAGCGTGGTGGGCGAGGCCGACTGCGGCGAGGCCGCGGTGAGCGCCTACACCCAGCACCGCCCGGACCTGCTGATGATGGACGTGTCCATGCCTGGCATCGGCGGCCTCGGCGCGCTCGAGCGCGTGCTCGCCCATCACCCCGACGCGCGCGTGCTGATCCTGTCCGCGCACGACGACGCCCAGATTCCCGCCCGTGCGCTGCGTGCGGGCGCGACCGGCTACCTGTCCAAGCGTGCCCATCCGCAGGAACTCCTGCGCGCCGCGGCCAGCGTCGCCCGCGGCCAGCGCTACATCGACCCCGAGATCGCGCCCGCGCTCGCGCTCGCCCAGTTCTCGGGCGCCCAGGATCCGCTCGCCGCGCTCACCGAGAAGGAGTTCGCGGTCTTCCTGCAGCTCGCCCAGGGCCGCAGCGTGGCCGAGATCGCCGACAGCCACAAGCTCAGCCCCAGCACCGTCGGCACCCACCTGTACCACATCAAGCAGAAGCTCAACGTCTCCAACGCCGCCGAACTGGCGCTGATCGCGATCCGCAGCGGGCTGATCGAGGTCTGAGCGCGAATCCGGCGCGCAGCCCGACGGCTTGCCGAAAGGGGGCGGCGGCAACTGTGGGAGCGGCGGCAGCCGCGAAACTGGCCTTCGTCGCGGCTGCCGCCGCTCCCACAGCAGTTGCATCTCCTCTCCAACAGAAGAGAGGAACGGCTCACGACCGCGAGGCTGACGCCGACACGGCCGCTTTGATATAAACCGGGCATGACGTCCCTCCCCCGCCAATCCGGGTCGATGCCCGCGCCCTCGCCTTCCGCGAACCAGGACCTCCCGCCGGTGCTCGCCGGTCCCATGCTGCGCCGGGTCGAGTCGAAGCGCATCGTTCTGTGGCTCGCGACCAGCCGGCCGCTGCGCGCCCGCATCGAGCTCGATCTCGGCGACGAACGGCCGCTGCGCCTGGAACCCGAACCGGGCACGCCCGCCTGCCGCGTGCTGACGGCAGGCACGCACCTGCACTACCTGCTGCTCGACCTCGCGCTCGACACCGAGCTGCCCGCCGGGCGCTGGATCGGCTACCGCCTGGCGCTCGCGCCGCGCGACGAGACCGAGCCGCAGTGGCGCGCAGATCGCGACTGGGCGCCGGATCTCTGCTATCCGGGGCGCGAGACCCCGGGCTTCGTGTTCGCGCCGCAGGTCGCCTCCCTGCTCCATGGCTCCTGCCGCAAGCCGCATCACCACGACGGCGACGGGCTGCTGCGCGCCGATGCCCTGCTCGCCGAACTGGTTGCGCGCAACGCGCTCGACGCCGATCCGGCCCCGGAACCCGACGGCCTGCCCGCCTGGCCCTCCGTGCTGGTGATGACCGGCGACCAGATCTACGCCGACGACGTCGCCGGGCCGATGCTGCGCGCGATCCACGGCCTGATCGCCCGCCTGGGGCTGCCGGTCGAGCGCCTGGAAGGCATCGACGAGGCCGGCGTCAGCGACGCCGACGACCTCCACCGCCATCCCGACTGCTACTACCGGCGCGACCAGCTGCTGCCCCGGCACAAGCGCAACTACGCGCTGATCGAGGTGTTCTTCGGCGGCGTGGAGAAGCCGGTATTCACCTCGGCGAGCGCGCACAACCACCTGATCACGCTCGCCGAAGTGCTGGCGATGTACCTGCTGGTGTGGTCGCCCGAAGCCTGGCGCGGGCTGGACCTCGCGCCGCCGTCCGGTCTGGGCGCCGAGGACGCCGCCCTCTATGCGCGCGAGCGACGGGCGCTGGAGGCCTTCGTCGCCGACCTGCCGGCGGTACGCCGCGTGCTGGCGCACATCCCGGTGGCGATGATCTTCGACGATCACGACGTCACCGACGACTGGAACCTGAGCCGCGAATGGGAGGAGATCGCCTACGGCCATCCCTTCTCGCGCCGCATCATCGGCAACGCCCTGCTCGCCTACGCGATCAACCAGGCCTGGGGCAACCGGCCGGAGACGCTCGACGAGCAGGCGCTCGACTTGCTGCAGCGCAGCCTCGCCGCGCCGGGCGACGCGCCGCACGAGGAGTGCATCGAGCACCTGCTGCATTCGGAGGGCTGGCACTACACCTGGCCGACCACGCCACCGCTGGTCGTCATCGACACCCGCACCCAGCGCTGGCGCTCGGAACGCACCGCGCGTCGCCCCTCCGGGCTGATGGACTGGGAATCCCTGACCGACCTGCAGCACACCCTGCGCGGCCTGCCCGCGGTGCTGCTGGTATCGCCGGCGCCGATCTTCGGCGTCAAGCTGATCGAGACCATCCAGCGCATGTTCACCTGGTTCGGCCATCCGCTGATGGTCGACGCCGAGAACTGGATGGCCCACCCGGGCTCGGCGCAGGCCATCCTCAACATCTTCCGCCACCGCAAGACGCCGCAGCACTTCGTCGTGCTGTCGGGCGACGTGCATTACTCCTTCGTGTACGACGTCGAACTGCGCGGCCGGGTGCGCGGGCCGGACATCTGGCAGATCTGCAGCAGCGGCGTGCGCAACGAGTTTCCGCCCCGCCTGCTGGCCGTGCTCGACCGCCTGAACCGCTGGCTGTACTCGCCGCGCTCCCCGCTGAACTGGTTCACCCGCCGCCGCCACATGCGCGTGACGCCGCGCCGTTACGAGGGCGCCGCGCAGGGGCGCCGGCTGCTCAACGGCAGCGGCATCGGCCTGGTCGAACTGGATGCGGAAGGCGTGCCGTGGCGGATCCGCGAGCTGCTCGCGGACGGGCGCACGATCGCCTTCGTCCGCGACGAGGACGCCTCGCGCTGGGACTGATCCCGCAGCGGGCAGGACGAGTGGGGCTGCGGCGGTTCAGCCCTCCGCCTGCAGCTCCCAGATCCCGGCCGGCGGGGTGTTGCGCCACACGACGGACCGCCGGTGCCAGCGCAGGCCGCGCGGCGCGACGAAGGGCGCGCGCGGCTGGTAGGTGAACTGCACCAGCTTGCGCTCGCGGCTGTGAGCGAGGAAACGGCAGATGCTGTCCACCGTCTCCGCCCCCACCGCCTTGGGCAGCGAGCGGAACGGCAGGCTGGAAACCAGCACCAGCCGGCCGGGGCGGTGGATCAGGCCATCGACGACCTGCTTCGCCGAGGCCTCGCGCACCTCGACCGAGGGAAAGCGCGTGCGCAGGCGCCGCGCCAGTGGAGCCTGGAGTTCGACCGCGATCAGGGGCACACCGGGCATGTGCCGCAGCAAGGCCTCGGTGACCGGCCCCGTCCCCGCGCCGAGCTCGACCACCGCATCGGCACCGGTCGCCGCATGCGCCATGGCATTGGCCAGCGCGCGCGATGACGGCAGTACCGCGCCGGTGGACGCGGGGTCGCGCAGCAAGGCGAACAGCAGCTCGGCCGGCATAGGCAACTGCCCCGGGGAAATGGAAACGCTTTCATGTTAGCGCCGCGATGGCGCGGACGACATGCGAAATTGCTTCCGGATACGCTTTGCCGCCAGGCCCGCGACGGGGACGATGAAACAGCATGCGGGCTTGCGGCAACGCGTCATGAATTTCTGTCACCATCACGCCTTCGCCATCACCCCCCTTCATCATGGCCGGAACCACCCTGCTCGCACTGATCGACGACATCGCCACCATCATGGACGACGTCGCCACCATGACCAAAGTCGCCGCCAAGAAGACCGCCGGTGTGCTCGGCGACGACCTCGCCCTCAACGCCCAGCAGGTCACCGGCGTACAGGCCAGCCGCGAGCTGCCGGTGGTGTGGGCGGTGGCCAAGGGCTCGATGATCAACAAGGCCATCCTGGTGCCGGCGGCGCTGCTGATCAGCTGGCTGGCGCCGTGGCTGATCACCCCGCTGCTGATGCTGGGCGGCGCCTTCCTGTGCTTCGAGGGCTTCGAGAAGCTGGCGCACAAGTTCCTGCACTCGAAGCACGAGGACGAGGCCGAGCACCGCGAGACGCTCGAGGCGCTGGCCGACCCGGACGTGGACCTGGTCGCCTTCGAGAAGGAGAAGATCAAGGGCGCGGTGCGCACCGACTTCATCCTGTCGGCCGAGATCGTGGTGATCACGCTCGGCACCGTGGCCGCGGCCTCGCTCGGCCAGCGCGTGGCGGTGCTGGTCGGCATCTCGCTGCTGATGACGGTGGGCGTGTATGGGCTGGTGGCGGGCATCGTCAAGCTCGACGACCTCGGCCTGCACCTGCAACGCAGCGCGTCGGCCTTCACGCGCAGCGTCGGCGGTGCCATCCTGGGCTTCGCGCCGTGGCTGATGAAGACGCTGTCGGTGGTCGGCACCGCGGCGATGTTCATGGTCGGCGGCGGCATCCTGCTGCACGGCTGGCCGACGGCGGCGCATGCGGTGGAACATTTCGCCGCAGGCTTCGGTGGAGTGGGCGGGGCGCTGATCAACACCGGCGCAGGCGCCGGTGTGGGCATCGTCGCCGGCGCGATCGTGCTCTCCGCGGTGATCCTAGTGCAGAAGCTGCGCGGCGCGAACTGAGTCGAGGCGCCTCAGCCGCCCGGCTGCAGCAATCCCGCCTTGCGCCGGCGCGACTCCTCCGGCCCGCGGAACACCAGCGGGCGCTCCACCACCGCCGGCTCGCCGCGGTCGGCACGCTCCACCGCCTCGATCACCTTGTGATGTGAAGGCGACTTGTCGCACACCGGGTCGGCCGCCGCCGCATCGCCGGTGAGCATGAAGGCCTGGCAGCGACAGCCGCCGAGGTCCTTTTCCTTTTCCGGGCAACTGCGGCAAGGCTCCTTCATCCAGCCGTCGCCGCGGTAACGATTGAAGCCTTCCGACTCGTACCAGATGCTGCGCACGTCCATGTCACGCACGTTGGGGAAGGCCAGCCCGGGCAGCATGCGCGCGGTGTGGCAGGGCAAGGCGGTGCCGTCGGGGGTAACGGTGAGGAAGACGTTGCCCCAGCCGTTCATGCACTTCTTCGGCCGCTTCTCGTGGTAATCGGGCACGACGAAGAAGATGCGGATGCGGTCGCCGTAGAGCTGGCGGCGCTCGTTGGTGACGCGCTCGGCACGCTCGATCTGCTCGCGCGAAGGCAGCAACTGGTCGCGGTTGAGCATCGCCCACGAGTAGTACTGGCTGTTGGCGAGTTCCAGGTATTCGGCGCCGAGCTCCACCGCCATGTCGATGATGCGGTCGATGTAGCCGATATTCAGGCGATGGACCACGCAGTTCATCACCATCGGCCAGCCCTTGTCCTTGATGATCGCGGCCACCTTCTGCTTGAGTTCGAAGGTGCGGGTGTGCGACAGGAAGTCGTTGAGCTCCCTGGTGGAGTCCTGGAACGAGAGCTGGATGTGGTCGAGCCCGGCGTCCTTCAGCGCCCGCGCCCGCGCATCGGAGAGGCCGACGCCCGAGGTCAGCAGATTGGTGTAGAAGCCGAGCTTGTGGGCTTCGGCGACCAGCACCTCGAGGTCGTCCCTCAGCAGTGGCTCGCCGCCCGAGAAGCCGCACTGCACGCTGCCCGCCGCGCGCGCCTCGCGCAGCACGCGCAACCAGTCCTCGGTCGAGAGCTCGTCCGGGGTGTGGGCGAAATCGACCGGGTTGTAGCAGAACACGCAGTGCAGCGGGCAGCGGTAGGTGAGCTCGGCCAGCAGCCACAGCGGCGGTCCGGGCTGGGGGCCCAGGGGCTGAGGCGCAGGAGTCTGGGGCGCATTCATGGGCTCACCTCACGGCTCGATCCACTGCTGCTTGCGCGCCAATTCGAGAAAGGCGAGTACGTCGGCCTCGAGCCCGGTGGTGGCGAAGGCCTGCTCCAGGTCGGCGACCACCTCGGTCACGCTGCGCGCGCCGTCGCAGCGGCGCAGGATCTCGCCCGCGCTCTGGTTGAGCCTGACCATGCCTTCCGGATACAGCAGCACCCAGGCCTGCTGGGCCTCCTCCCACTGCAGGCGGAAGCGCTTCGACACGCGCGGAGTGGCCTCGAGGCCGATCGTCGCCGTCTCGCTCATCGCGCCGCCCCCTTGCGCGGGCCGACGATCGCCACCTCGCACTGGCTCAGCATGATCGCGTCGGCCATCGCCCACAGCACGTCGAGCTTGAACTGCAGGATGTCGAGCGCGCGCTGCTGCATCGCCCGGCTCTGGCTGAAGTACTCGAGCGTGAAGCGCAGGCCGTGCTCGACGTCGCGCCGCGCCTGGGTGAGACGGTTGCGGAAGTACTGCAGGCCGGCGGTGTCCACCCAGGGATAGTGCGTGGGCCAGGTGTCCAGGCGCTGCTGGTGGATGTGCGGCGCGAAGAGCTCGGTGAGGCTGGAGGCCACCGCCTCCTGCCACGGGCGCTGGCGGGCGAAGTTGATGTAGGCGTCGACCGCGAAGCGCGTCGCCGGGGCGACGAAGCGCAACGAGGTGACGTCGTCGCGGGAGAGACCCGTCGCCTCGCCCAGCCGGATCCAGGCCTCGATGCCGCCGGGGTCCTTGACGTCGCCGATCTCGAAGCCGTCGTGGTCGAGGATGCGCTGGATCCACTCGCGGCGGATCGCGCGCTCCGGGCAGTTGGACAGGATGGCGGCGTCCTTCACCGGGATCGAGATCTGGTAGTAGAAGCGGTTCGCCACCCAGCCCTGCAGTTGTTCGCGGGTCAGCTTGCCCTCGGCCATCATCACGTGGAAGGGATGGTAGATGTGGTAGCTCGTGCCCTTCTCGCGCAGCAGTGCCTCGAATTCCTGCGGACACCAGGGCGGCAGGTCGTCCGCGCTGGCGGCGAGCGCCGCGGTGTGCTCGATGCTGATCTGATCTATGTAGCTCACAGCGCGATCTCCATGCCGTCGCAGGCGACCTCGATGCCATGCGCGGCCAGCACGGCGCGCTCGCGGCTGTCCTCGTCGAGGATCGGATTGGTGTTGTTGATGTGGATCAGCACCTTGCGCGTGGCGGCCGGCAGCTTGTCCAGCCATTCGAGCATGCCGCCCGGGCCGGATTGCGGCAGGTGCCCCATGGCGCGCGAGGTCTTGGCCGAGGCGCCGAGGCGGATCATCTCGTCGTCGGCCCACAGCGTGCCATCGACCAGCACGCAGTCGGCAGTCTGCATCGCCTCCCACACGTGGGATTCCATCTCCCCCAGGCCGGGCGCGTAGAACAGGCGCTTGCCGCTGGCGGCGTCGATCAGAGTGACGCCGATGTTGTCGCCCGGCTGCGGGCGGTCGCGGTGCGGCGAATAAGGCGGCGCGTTGCTGGTCAGCGCCAGGGCCTCGAAGCCGAGTCCGGGCGCGCCCTCGATGGCAAAGCGCGCCTGCAGCGGCAACTCGCACCAGTCGATTCCACTGTAGTGGCCGAGCACGCCGAACACCGGGTTGCCCACCGACAGGTCCTCGCGCACGCAGGCGGTGCACCAAACCGGCCACGGCTTGCGGTGCTCGCGCAGCATGTAGAGGCCGGTGGTGTGGTCGATCTGGGCGTCGATCAGCACGATCGCCGCGATGCCGGTGTCGCGCAGCGCGCGCGCCGGCTGTAGCGCCGGGAAGCTGCGGATCTGCTGCAGCACGTCGGGCGAGGCGTTGAACAGCACCCAGTTCTCGTCGTCGCCGCTGACGGCGATCGAGGACTGGGTGCGGGCCTGGGCGCGGATGCGTCCCTTGCGCAGGCCGTCGCAGTTGGGGCAGTTGCAGTTCCACTGCGGGAAGCCGCCACCCGCGGCGGAACCGAGCACGCGGATCTTCATCGGTTCTCCTGGAGCACGCGAAGGACGCGTACGTGAAAAGGGCGACACGGCGCGGGGACGCGCGCCGCGCCGCCCCGGATCACGCCTTAGCGGTTGGCGATGTACATGGTGATTTCAAAGCCGAAGCGCATGTCGCTGGCTGCGGGGGTTTCCCATTTCATGTTCGTCTCCTGTCTTGTCTCTGGGTGGGATCGGCGCCCCTTGCAGGCACCGCCGACCGGTTCGCCGGCCGTGTGTATAAGAGTGGCTTGAAGAGGAATAATTCGCATCGTGAAAGTCCGGAACCGGGCCTCATGAAAATCTTGAGGCCACTGCGAGCTGCACGCGCGGATGCGGAACACCGACCCGCCATCGACCGCAGCCTGTCATCATCCGGGCTTCTGCGAAAACGACGCTGCCGCCCCTCCCGCCCCCTGCGGCGACGGGCCGCCAGCCATCATGAGAGGTACACCGTGCACATCTGGGTCGACGCCGACGCCTGCCCCGTCGTCATCAAGGACATCCTGTTCCGCGCCGTGGAGCGCACCGGCCTGCCGCTCACCCTGGTCGCGAACCAGTACCTGCGCGTGCCCGGCTCCCCGCTGATCCGCATGATCCAGGTGCCCGGCGGCTTCGACGAGGCCGACAAGTACATCGCCGCCCACGTCGAGGCGGGCGACCTCGTGATCACCGCCGACATTCCCCTCGCCGCCGACGTCGTCGCGCGCGGCGCCCATGCCCTGTCGCCCAAGGGCGAGCTGTTCGGAAAGGAAAACATCCGCGAACTGCTCGACCTGCGCAACTTCATGGACACCCTGCGCAACACCGGCGTCGATACCGGCGGACCGCCGCCCTTCAGTGCCGCCGACCGCCAGGCCTTCGCCAACCGGCTCGATCGGCTGCTGCGCTCGGCGGGGCGGCGCTGAGCGTCGCGCTCCGGTCTGGGCCTTCTTGATCAGCGTCAACGAGAACTGCTTGCATCTCCAACACTCTTGTCGCAATCCCAGATTCGGGATCATTTCGGGAGCGAGACATGGCGAGGAAGCTTGAAGGCAAGGTGGCCGTCGTCACCGGCGCCAGCAGTGGGATCGGGAAATCGATCGTCGAGAAATATGCCGGAGAAGGCGCCCGGATCGTGGCCTTTGCCCGCAATCTCGACGCCTTGAAGGAACTGGAGGCGGCCTTCCCCGGGCAGGTGACGGCGGTCGCGGGCGACGTGACCCGAGCCGAAGACCTGAAGCGCCTGGTCGATGCGACCGTCCGGGCCCATGGCGGCGTGGATGTCGTCGTCCCGAATGCCGGCATCGCGCGCGTCGTCTCCTTCGAGAACAGCACCGCCGAAGCCTTCGACACCCAGTTCTCGGTCAATCTCTTCGGCGCGGCGGAAACCGCGCGCCTCTTCATTCCCCACATCCGCAAAGGCGGATCGATCCAGTTCATCACCACCTTCCTCACCCAGGTGGGCTTCCCCGGGCTGGCCATCTACAGTGCGAGCAAGGCGGCACTGAAGTCCCTGTCGCAGACCCTGGCGGCAGAACTTGCCCCCCAGGGCATCCGGGTCAACTCGATCGCCCCGGGTCCGATCGGGACGCCGCTGTGGGGCACGGTCGGGCTGCCGCCTGAAGTCCTGGGTGCGGTCGCGGAGAAGATCACGTCCCGCCTGATGCCCGGCGCATTCGGCCAGCCGGAGGATATCGCCGTGCTCTCGGTGTTCCTGGCCTCGGACAGTGCCAGGAACATCTTCGGCCAGGAAATCGTCGTGGATGGCGGCTATACCATCGGATGAGCTTCCTCGTGACCACCCTGCTTCGACCCGCCGCCGGCGGGTTTTTTCTGGCCATCCCCAAAACCCCCGAGACCTTCTCGTTGGACGGAAGGGAGTAGCGCAGCCGCCTGGCCATCGGGAGCACACATTGCCGACCGCCAGCCGGGTTGCGGATGGCCGACCGCTTGTCTACAAAAGGGACAAACAAGGCGCTGAAAGGAAAATGCCGAAGGGGAGTCGTTCGCCTTCGCGCCCGACGGGCAGGGAGCGAGGATCGAGGAGCGCTGCCATGTTCCACAGGGACCATTTCATCGAGGACTGCATCAAGACCGTCGGCGAGGGCGAAGGCGCGATCAGCGAACTCGTCGCGGCGGCGGTATCCGACGGCTCTCGGGTGTTCACCGAGCTCGGCGAGCCGACCCATGCCGGCATTGGCATGCTGTACCGCGCGCCGAACCTGACCATCATCAACTTCGTGTGGGCCCCGTGCATGAGCCTCATGCCTCACGACCACCACATGTTCTCCGTGGTGGGCATCTACGCGGGCCGCGAGGACAACGTGTTCTGGCGGCGTACCGCGGGCGGCATCGAGGCCTACGGTGCGAAGTCGCTGGGCGCGGGCGACATCACGACGCTCGAGCGCGACGCGATCCACTCCGTGCTCAATCCGATCGGCAAGATGACCTGCGCGATCCACGTCTATGGCGGCGACTTCTTAGCACCGCCCGAGCCCCGCAGCATGTGGGACCACGAAACGCTCGCCGAGGCGCCATGGGACGTCGAGCGGGCCAAGGCGGCGTTTGCCGGCGCGGAGGCCCGCTTCAACGCGTGGTGGGACACCGAACCGGTCGCGGCCGGGCATTAGCTGAACTGTCGCAGACGGTTCGTCGAACTGCCGCAAGGGCTCCAATGTGGCGGTCTCGGTCCGGCCAAAACCGGCCACAGGAATGGCGCCTTGGTAAGCGGACCGTGATTACCGGCCCTTGGAGTATCGGCCGATTGTTGTCAGGCGAAGGCGTCAGGGTCCTGCATCCAGGCGGGAATGTCGCGCTGGCCGTGCAGTACGCGCCGGACATCGAGGTGATCCGGTCGTTCGATGTAGAAGACGAGATGAGCGCAGGCTAATTGTTTTGCTTTGCCAAAAATTGGCAAGGTCGTACCCCCATCCTCGTCCCGCAGTCACGCTACGAGCCGTTCTTCGCATTTCGCACCAGGCCTCCAGTGGCGACGGGTGTTCGGCGCTTGACACGGGCGCCAGGCTGATTGGCGCAGGCCCGCACGCCGCGTGCCGTGTTCATAGAGGCGCTGTGCGTCAGGAGCGCGGGCAAAGCAGCGGCCGGCGCCACGCCAGCCGATGATCTATGGTTCGGGTAGGAGTCGCTCCGCCACCGTCGGCGAAAGCTCGAGTTTCCGGGGAGCCAACATGGACAGGCATTCTCGTCACTTGCCGGTATTCCTGAATCTGGCGCAGATCCGCTTTCCGATCGGTGCGATCGCGTCGATCGCACACCGGGTCGCGGGGGTGCTGCTGTTCATCGCCCTGCCCGTCATCGCCCTGACGCTCGACGTCTCGCTGCGCACGGAAGCGGGCTTCGCCTCGGTGCGCGATCTGCTTTCGTCGCCCTTCTGGACCGTGACGGGTGCCGTGCTGTTGTGGGCGCTCGTGCATCACGTGCTGGCCGGGGTTCGCCACCTGCTGATGGATGTCGGCGTGGGCAGCGAGCTCGTGCAGGCGCGTGTCAGTGCGCGCCTGGTCCTGGTCGGCGCGCCCGTGCTCACCCTGCTGTTTCTCGCCTGGGGCCTGTCATGAGGCTTTTCGACGGACAGCGGGCATGGGTGGTCCAGCGCATCAGCGCCTTGCTGCTGCTGGTGCTGATCGTGTTCGGCGTGCTCGCACTGCCCTTTGCGCCACCGCTCGACTTCTCCGGGTGGCGCGCCTTCGCCGGCGGCGTGCTGGGAGGGCCGCTGATCGCGCTGCTATTCGGCGCCTTGTGCGCGCATGCCTGGGTGGGGATGCGCGATATCGTGCTCGACTACATCCAGCCGCGCGGACTGCGGCTGGCGGTGCTGAGCCTGATCGCGGTCGTGCTGTTCGGTGTGCTGGTGCGGGTGCTGCTGAGCCTGGCCGCGGTGGCGCTCGCGGCCTGAGCGGCGAAGGGGCGGACATGAAACTGAGCATCTATCGCTTCGACCCGGAGCGCGGCGATCCGCCGCGAATGCAGGCCTACGACGTGCAGCCGGAGGCGGGTGACAAGAAGCTGCTCGACCTGCTGATGCGGCTACGCGTCCAGGACGACAGCCTGTCGTTCCGGCGCTCGTGCCGGGAGGGCGTGTGCGGCTCGGACGCGATGAACATCAACGGCCGCAACGGCCTCGCCTGCCTCACCGCGCTCGACGGACTGAAGGAGCCGATCGTGCTGCGTCCGCTGCCGGGCTTCCCGGTGATCCGCGACCTGATCGTGGACATGACGCAGTTCTTCGCCCACTACCACTCGATCAAGCCCTGGCTGATCAACGACGCGCCCCTGCCCGAGCGCGAGCGGCTGCAGAGCCCGACCGAGCGTGAGCGCCTGGACGGGCTGTACGAATGCATCCTGTGCGCCTGCTGCAGCGCGTTCTGCCCGTCCTACTGGTGGAATCCGGACAAGTTCATCGGGCCTTCGGGCCTGCTGCAGGCCTACCGCTTCATCGCCGACAGCCGCGACACGGCCACCGCCGAGCGGCTCGACTTCCTCGACGACGTCTATCGCCTCTACCGCTGCCGCACGATCATGAACTGCACCGAGGTCTGCCCGAAGGGCTTGAGCCCCTCGCACGCGATCGAGCGCATCCGCCTGGCGCTGCTGCGGCGTTCGTCCTGAACCACCGTGCGCGGCGGCGTTCCCTTCACTGCGTGCGCGAACGAAAGTGGGCGCTGCAGCCTTCGAGTTCGAGCAGGTGGGGCAGCAGTTCGGAGTGCTGCTGTACGTGGAACACGAAGCGCGGCACGTCCCGCCCGGTCGCCTGGGCCATGAAGGGTTCGCCCCAGAAACTGAGCAGGGCCTCGCAACTGCCGCTGTGCTGGCTGTCCGCGAGGATGAAGGAAAGCGTGCGTTCCAGCTTGCACCAGCGTGGCGGTCGGACACGCGCATGACCTGCACAGGCGGCGATCTGGGGCGCGATCGTGCTGTCCCACAGTTCGCGCTGGCTTTCATCGAGCACGAACTGGATCGACCCGACCGCCGGGTTGTCGATGGCCGGTCGCAACAGGGCGTCGAAGAGCGCGGGGGTGCGGTACATCGACAGGCAGACGTTGAACCAGATGGAGTCTCCGCTCATCGCAAGCAGGAAGCGGTGATACGCGGTCTGCAACTGGCGCGGGCCGATCAGGGCAAGGCCCGGACGCTCGAGTGCGGCGTGCAGGCTGTCGACCGTGTGCCCCATACGCTCGACCTGCTCGGCGGTCAGCTCGTTGTTACGGCTGTGGCGCATGAAATTGATGAACAGCAGGCCCACGAGCGCCAGCAGGATCGGAAGCACGACCGTCTCATCGACGATGTGCAGCAGGTGCAGGACGATGGCCACGAAGGCTGCGGCGATGCCGGCTATCGCGTCCCACTCCCAGCCCATGGCCTGGCGGATCTTCATCGCTTGCCCTCCACTGTTTTTCCAACATAGCACACCCCCCGAAAGGGCTCGGCACCGGCTCTGGCCTCGCTTGGGCGCAACCGTGAAGGGATTCGACCTGGCCGGCAACACGCGCGAACCCGCCGCGGACGGTTGTCTGCGCTATCGTTCTTTAGCCTTCGCGACCTGGCGCATGATCGTGACCGCCGAGGGGTGACGCCTTGGCGTCTCCAGACCGAGCACCTCGTGCAGGCGTGTGTCGTTGCCAACGAGGTCGGCAAGCGAAACGCGGTCGAGCGCCGCCAGGAAGGCCTGCAGGGCACTGTCGAGCGCGCCCTTGAGCCGGCAGGCCGGATCCAGCAGGCAGTGCGATTGCGTTCCGAAGCACTCGACCAGTTCGAGGCTGGGTTCCACCCGACGGACGACCTCACCAACACCGATCTCGGCCGTGGCCCGTGCCAGCTTCAAGCCTCCGCCCTTGCCACGCGCGCCGTCGACGAAGCCCTTCGCCACCAGTTCGGTGACGATCTTCATGAGGTGGCTGCGCGAGATGTCGAAGCGCTCGGCGACTTCCTTGATGGTGACGCGCCGCTCGGGGCATGCCCCGAGATACATGAGGATCCGAAGCGCGTAGTCGGTGTGCTGTGTGATGTTCATCGCAAGAGTGTGCAGAAGGGTGACTGCCAACTGCATGCTAGCAGCAATAGATTCATGTTAGTTGACTCTTTAAAAGAGGAGTTTTAAATTCTTCTTCGAGGACTCATTTCAGGGATCCGCCATGAAGCGCCACACCCGTCTCGCCCAGTTGTCCCGTGAGCACCACACCGCGCTGCGTCTCGGCAGGCATCTGCTTGCTGGCGGTGCCCAGGCCGAGCTCGGCGCCGAACTTCCCGGCATCGAAGCCCATTTCGCCGAGGAAGAGCGCGACCTGCTGCCGCTACTGGAGACGGATCGCCACTACGCGCACGCAGAACGGCTGCGCGCGGAACACGCACAGCTCAGGCACCTGCTCATGGTGGCGCTGAGCGGCGCGGATCAGGCGAGGGCCGGGCAGGCACTGATCGATCATGTGCGGTTCGAGGAGCGGGAGCTCTTTCCCGTGCTCGAGACCCTGTTCGAGGAGGCAAGGCCATGACCCACGTCGTCACCGAAGCGTGCATCAGGTGCAAATACACGGATTGCGTGAGCATGTGCCCCGTCGATGCCTTCCGTGAGGGCCCGAACTTCCTGGTGATCGATCCGGAGGAGTGCATCGACTGCACCCTGTGCGTGGCCGAATGCCCGGTGGATGCCATCGTGCCGGAGGATGAGCTCACCGATGCGCAGCTTGAATACCTTGCGCTCAACGCCATGCTGGCGAAGGCGTGGCCGCGCATCGTCGAGGCGCATCCGGCGCTGCCCGATGCAGACGAGTGGGCGAAGGTGGCCGAAAAACGGGCGTGGCTCGAAACCTCGTGAACGAGTCACACGAGCATTGCCTCGGCGACGGTTCAGCCCGGGTCGATACCACCCCGCCCTCGACCACGTCGCCCGCATGGCGCCCCTTCGGACGTGCCTCGGCGCATCGGATCCAAGCAACGCGCCCGATCAAGAACGTCCGGAATCCGTAGCTGCACTGGTCTAAGATCCAGCGTGACATGCGCGCCCGCGCACCACGCCCTCCTTCGCCAGCGCCAGCCCACGCCGATGCCATCCGACGCCCTCCCCTTCCCGCCCGCGCCGCTGCTCGAACACGGCATGTTCGACGTCGGCGACGGCCATCGTCTGTACTTCGAGCGCTGCGGCAAGCCCGACGGCCTGCCAGTGCTGTTCCTGCACGGCGGACCGGGCAGCGGCTGCAATCCGCGCCAGCGCCAGCTCTTCGACCCGGCGCGCTTCCAGGTCGTGCTCTTCGACCAGCGCGGTTGCGGGCGCAGCACGCCGCGCGGTGGGTGCCACGCCAACACGACGCGCGAGCTGATCGACGACATCGAGCGCCTACGCCTGCACCTCGGCATCGGGCGCTGGCTGGTGTTCGGCGGTTCGTGGGGGGCGGCGCTGGGCGTGGCCTACTGCAGCACGCATCCGCAGGCATGTCTGGGCGCCATCCTGCGCGGCAGCTTCCTGACCGGGCAGCCCGATCTCGACTGGTTCTTCGGGCCCGAAGGCGCGGGGGCGATCTGCGCCGACGCGTGGTCGAGCTTCTGCACGGCCCTGCCCCCGGCTGCCGAGGGACGCGCGCTGGCCGCCCTGTGCGCGAGCCTCGGCGAGGGGGCGGACGCGCGCGCTGCACGCGTGGCGGCCGAAGCCTGGGCTGCGTGGGAAGAGGCCCTGATCACGCCCGGCCGGGCGCCGGCCGCCCCACCCGTCCGCGACGCAGCAGAACGGGCGGCGCTGATCGACAAGTACCGTGTCCAGGCGCACTACCTCGCTCATCGCGGCTTCCTCGGCGAGGAAACCGTGCTCGAGGCCGCGGGCCGCATGGCGGGCATCCCCGCCGCCATCCTCCACGGCCGGCTCGATCTGGTGTGCCGCGCGCGCAACGCGCTGCGCCTGCACGCGGCCCTGCCGGGCAGCCGCCTGCAGCTGGTCGAGGGCGCCGGCCACAGCCCCTTCGATCCGCCGCTGACGCGGGCGCTGATCGGCGCGCTGGCGCACTTCGCCGAGCATGGCGACTTCGCGCGCTGGCCCGGCGCGTGACCGAGCACGCCGGCACACGCCGCACGGAATCGCGGCTGCGGTGAGTGTCATGATTTTCGCGAGCATGCGCTCGGGTTTGCCCTGAGGCCCGCACGCCGGAGCATCGGCGAGAATCGGGCGCTCACCACCCACGAGGACCCCGACCGTGAAGCCAATGCCCCGCGCCAACCCCGACCTCCATCTCCTCGGCCGCAGGACCCCGCGCGCGAGCCGGCTTGCGCAGCTCGTGCGCATCGCCTTCCCCGGCGCGCTGGCGGGCCTCGCCGGCATGGCGGCGGCGCAGGACGCCGCGCCCCCCAGTGACAGCGCCGTCACGCTCAACCCGGTCGTCGTCACCGGCAGCCGGGTCGAGACCGGCAGCTTCGACCTGCCCTATTCGGTGGATGCGGTGGACATGCGCACCAACCAGGCGGGCAACCTCGGCGTCAATGCCTCCGAGGCACTCGCCGGCGTGCCCGGCCTGGTGATCCAGAACCGCCAGAACTACGCCCAGGACCTGCAGATCTCGATCCGCGGCTTCGGCGCGCGCGCGGCCTTCGGCGTGCGCGGCGTCAAGCTCATCGCCGACGGCATCCCCGCCACCAACCCCGACGGCCAGGGTCAGGCCGCGACCTTCAACCTCGACACCGCCGAGCGCATCGAGGTCATGCGCGGGCCCTTCTCCACCGTGTACGGAAACCATGCCGGCGGCGTGATCCAGCTCTTCTCGCGCAAGGGCGAGGGCGAGCCGCGAATCCGCGCCAGCGTGCTCGGCGGCAGCTGGGGGACGACCAAGTTCGGCCTCGGCGCCGAGGGCGAGAAGGACGGCATCGGCTTCGTGCTCGACGCCTCGCGCTTCGACACCGACGGCTACCGCGACCACAGCAAGACCCGCCGCGACCAGGGCTTCGCCAAACTGACGCTGAACCCGGACGAGGACAGCACGCTGACGCTGGTGGCGAACGGCCTGCGGCAGCCGGAGACGGAGGATCCGCTGGGGATCGACTGGGACACGTACCAGCGCGATCCGCGTGCAGTGGACGACGCCGCGCTCGAATACGACACGCGCAAGAGCATCCACCACCTGCAGGGCGGCGCGACCTACGAGCGCCGCTTCGGCAGCGACCGCCTGCAGATGTCGGCCTACACCGGCCGGCGCAGCGTCACCCAGTACCAGTCGATCCCCGACTTCGTGCAGATTCCGACGACGAAGAATCCCGAGCGCGCGAACCACGCCGGAGGGGTCGTCGACTTCGACCGCGATTTCTACGGTCTGGGCGCACGCTGGATCGCCGAGCGCACGATTGGCCTGGGCGAGCTGACGCTGACTGCCGGTGTCGACTACGATCGCTCCGAAGACGACCGTCGCGGTTACGAGAACTTCATCGGCCCGACGCTGGGGGTCAAGGGCCAGTTGCGTCGCAACGAGATCGACACCGTCACCAGCATCGACCCCTACCTGCAGGCGATGCTGAAGTCCGGCCCGTGGCAATGGTCGCTCGGCGTACGACACTCGCGCGTCTCGTTCAAGGTCGAGGACAAGTACATCGTCGGCATCAACGGCGACGACAGCGGCAACGTGCGCTTCAGCGAGACCACCCCGGCCATCGGCGTCGTCTATGCGCTCAGCCCGGCCTTGAACGTTTATGCCAGCGCCGGCAAGGGCTTCGAAACCCCGACGCTCAACGAGCTCTCCTACGGGTCCGACGGCAAATTCAACTTCAACCTCAAGCCCTCCACCAGCCGGCAGGTCGAGGTGGGCACCAAGGCCATCGTCGGCGACAACACCCGAGTCAATGCCGCGCTGTTCCATATCGAAACGGACGATGAAATCGTCGTCGCCGGCGCCAGCGGCGGGCGTACCAGCTACCAGAATGCCGGCCGTACGCTGCGACAAGGCGTGGAACTCGCCGCCGAGTCCGAATTCACCCGGAACCTGACCGGACGTGCCGCACTGACGTGGATGAAAGCCGAGTACGACGAGGCCTTCGTCAGTCGCGGCACGACCATTCCTTCGGGCAACCGCATTCCCGGCGTCCCGCAGTTCGCAGCCTATGCGGAACTGGCCTGGGAGCCGGTCGCCGATGTGACGCTGGCCGGCGAGGCGGTCCATCGCGGCAAGGTGCACGTGAGCGATACCAACACGGAGCCGCCTGCCCCCGCCTACACCCTCTTCAACCTTCGCCTGTCGGCGGAGCAGCAGCAAGGGCCGTGGACCTTCGGTCAGTTGTTGCGGGTGGACAACCTCTTCGACCGCAAGCACATCGGCTCGGTCATCGTCGGCGACACCAATGGACGGTTCTACGAACCCGGCCTCGAACGCAGCCTCTACGCCGGCGTGAACGCCAGCTACCGCTTCTGACCGTCCCACCGCGCGGCGCTACCGGCGCCGGGTGGCCTCAGAAATCGCACCCCATCCGCCGATACAACGTATTGCGCGCCACCCCGAGGTGGCGGGCGGCGGCGGAGAGGTTGCCGTCGAAGCGTTCCAGCGCGGCACGGATGGTCGCGTCGTCGATGTCCTTGGGCCGCCGGCCGCGGGCGAGCGCAGCGGTCGGCGCCGCGACCGGCGCGCGGGACGCCGGGCGCTCGACCGGCGCGTCGCCGGCACCGTGCACCACGTCTTCCGGCAAGTGCGCCGGCAGGATGCAGTCCTCGTCCTCGTCGAGCAGCGCGAGCGCCACCTCGAGCACGTTCTGCAGCTGGCGGATGTTGCCCGGCCAGGCGTAGGCCTCGAGGATCGCCATCGTCTCGGGCGCGACGTCGACGCGGGCGGGCTCGGGGTGGTGGCGGCTGCCGTCGAGCAGGCGGCGGACGATCTCGCGCAGATCGCTGCGCTCGCGCAGCGGCGGCAGCTGCGCGGTGAGGCCATTGACGCGGTAGTACAGATCCTCGCGGAACTGGCCAGCCTTGACGCGCTCGCTGAGCATGCGGTGGGTGGCGCACAGCAGCGCGATGTCGACCGCGACCGGCTCGGCGGCGCCCACCGGCTGCACGCAGCGCTCCTGCAGCACGCGCAGCAGGCGCGCCTGCATCGCCAGCGGCATGTCGCCGATCTCGTCGAGGAACAGCGTTCCGCCGTGGGCCTGCTGGATGCGGCCGATGGCGCCTTCCTTGCGCGCGCCGGTGAAGGCGCCGCCGACGTAGCCGAAGAGTTCGGATTCGATCAGGTTCTCGGGAATGGCCGCGCAATTCACCGCGACGAAGGGGCCATCGGCGCGTGGCCCGCTGTTGTGGCAGGCGCGCGCGAGCAGTTCCTTGCCGGAGCCGGACTCGCCCTGGATCAGGATCGGGATGTTGCGGCCGACCACCTTGGCGCAGCGGTCGAGCGCGAGCTGCAGGCCCGCGTCGCCGGTGGCGAGCGTCTCCAGCGTGACCCGGCTGCGTGCCGAACGCGACGGGTCGGGCGCACGCAGCGCGCGCGCGCCTCCGCCCGCCTGCGCCGCCTGCAGGCCGACGTGCCAGGCCAGGCTGACCCGCACGCGCGCATACACGGTCGCGCCGGAGCGCAGCTCCAGTGCCATCAGCGCCCCCGGATCGCGCCCGGCGCGGCTGATCACGGTGCCGAAGCCGTTGCGGAACAGGTTGCCGAAGCTGCCCAGCCCCAGGCTGCGCCCGGCCTCGATGCCGAGCAGCGCGCGCGCCTGGCGGTCGGCGGCGACGATCTCGCCATCGGCATCGACCGCGAGCAGGCCTTCCTGCAGCCCGCCCACGCCTTCGGGGCGCGGATGGAAGGCGAACAGCGCGTGGCGCGCGTATTCGCTCTCGAACATGCGGCGCTCGACCAGGCGCACGCCCATGCGCGCCAGCCCGAGCGTGTGCGGCTGGTACTGGCGGTGGTCGCCGGAGATGTCGAGCGCGCCGAGCAACTCGCCGCGACAGTCGAGGATGGGCGCGGCGCTGCAGGTGAGCACGCCGTTGCAGTCGAGGAAATGCTCCGCGCCGAAGACCTCGACCGGCGCGCGCTCGATCAGCGTGGCGCCGATGGCGTTGGTGCCGCGCTGGCATTCGCTCCAGCTCGCGCCCGGCTGCAGGGCGACGCGGCTGGCGCGGTCGACGAAGGCCGGGTCGCCGATGCCGTGCAGGATCAGGCCGCTGGCGTCGGCGAGCAGGACCATGCTGCCCGAGGCGCGGATCTGCTCGTAGAGATGCTCCATGACGCCGCCGGCGTGATTGAGCAGCGCTGCGTTGCGCTCGCGCGCCACCATCAGGTCGCCGCGCGTGGTGTTGGAAGGCCGGCCACGCTCGGTGTTCTCCATCCCCAGGCGCTGGCAGCGTTGCCAGGAGCGCAATACCGACGCGGGCAGGCCCGCATCGGGCAACTGCCCGTTGTCGAAGAACTGCCGCCGCAGCGCTTCGATCGCCGACGTGTGCTCGGCCCGGATCGGGGTCTGGCTCATCGTGTCGTCTCCTTCGTCGCCCGGATTGCGCCACGGTAGCACGTCCGGTTTCTGCAACACGAAAAAGCAAGATGAATGCCATCCACTCCAATCGATTCACTCCCGCCTACGGATTACCGATGCAGGCATTGTCGATCGCTATCGCCCCAGCCGCGTGTCCTCGGCCTGCAGGTCGGCGAACTCCGCGTCGGTGAACAGCCGCGAGCGGGTGTGGAAGGCCTTGCCGGTGTTGCCCTCGAGCGAGAAGGTGCCGCCGTGGCCGTCGACGACGTCGATGATCAGCTGCGTGTGCTTCCAGTACTCGTACTGCGAGGCGCTGATGTAGAAGGGCACGCCGCCGATGTCACCGAGGTGCACGTCGTGGGGGCCGATGGTCAGGTCGGTGGGCAGGTAGCAGTTGGCGGCGCTGTTGTCGCAGCAGCCACCGGACTGGTGGAACATCAGCGCCGGACCGTACTCGGCCTTGAGCTGTTCGATCAGGGCCAGGGCGGCCGCCGTGGCGATCACGCGTTCGATCATGCTCGTCTCCTCGGCAATTCAAAAAAACGGGGGCGGTCGCCCGCCCCCGGCAAGTACCCCGATCAATCGGGAGTGGGGAGAGAACGGAAGTCGATCAGAAGAAGCCCAGCTTGTTCTCGCTGTAGCTCACCAGCAGGTTCTTGGTCTGCTGGTAGTGGTCGAGCATGACCTTGTGCGTCTCGCGGCCGATGCCCGACTCCTTGTAGCCGCCGAAGGCCGCGTGCGCCGGGTAGGCGTGGTAGCAGTTGGTCCACACGCGACCGGCCTGGATGGCGCGGCCCATGCGGTAGGCGACGTTGCCGTTGCGGCTCCACACGCCGGCGCCCAGGCCGTACAGGGTGTCGTTGGCGATCGACAGGGCCTCGGCCTCGTCCTTGAAGGTCGTCACCGCGAGCACCGGCCCGAAGATCTCCTCCTGGAAGATGCGCATCTTGTTGTGGCCCTTGAACAGCGTCGGCTGTATGTAGTAGCCGTCGGCCAGGTCGCCGCCGAGCTGGGCGCGCGCACCGCCGATCAGCACCTGGGCACCCTCTTCCTTGCCCAGCTGCAGGTAGGACTGGATCTTGCTCATCTGTTCAGAAGAGGCCTGCGCGCCCATCATGGTGTCGGTGTCGAGCGGGCTGCCCTGCTTGATCGCGGCCACGCGCTCGAGTGCGCGCTCCATGAAGCGGTCGTAGATCGACTCCTGGATCAGCGCGCGGCTCGGGCAGGTGCACACCTCGCCCTGGTTGAAGGCGAACAGCACCAGGCCCTCGATCGCCTTGTCGAGAAAGGCGTCGTCCTTGTCCATGACGTCGGCGAAGAAGATGTTGGGCGACTTGCCGCCCAGCTCCAGCGTGGCCGGGATCAGGTTGTTGGCGGCGGCCTGGGCGATCACGCGGCCGGTCGAGGTGGAGCCGGTGAAGGCGATCTTGGCGATGCGCTTGCTGGTGGCGAGCGGCATCCCGGCCTCGCGGCCGTAGCCGTTGACGATGTTGAGCACGCCCGGCGGCAGCAGGTCGGCGATCAGCTCCATCAGCACCAGGATCGAGATCGGGGTCGACTCGGCCGGCTTGAGCACCACGCAGTTGCCCGCGCCCAGCGCAGGCGCCAGCTTCCAGGCGGCCATCAGGATCGGGAAGTTCCACGGGATGATCTGGCCGACCACGCCCAGCGGCTCGTGGATGTGGTAGGCCATGGTGTTCTCGTCGATTTCCGAGATGCCGCCTTCCTGCGAGCGCAGGCAGCCGGCGAAGTAGCGGAAGTGGTCGACGGCGAGCGGGATGTCGGCGTTGAGCGTCTCGCGGATCGGCTTGCCGTTATCGACGGTCTCGGCGTAGGCGAGCAGCTCGAGGTTGGCCTCGAGGCGGTCGGCGATCTTGAGCAGGACATTGGAACGGGTGGTGGCGTCGGCCTTGCCCCACTTGGGGAAGGCGGCGTGCGCGGCGTCCAGCGCGAGCTCGATGTCCTCGGCGGTGGAGCGTGCGGCCTGGGTGTACTTGCAGCCGGTGATCGGCGTGATCACGTCGAAATACTGCCCCTTGACGGGGGCCACCCACTTGCCGCCGATGAAGTTGTCGTAGCGGGTCTTGAACTGGACCTTGGCATCGGCCTGGCCGGGCAGTGCATACAGCATGGTGTCGTCTCCTCGATCTTTACGGTGTGCGGGCGGGTCGCCACGGACTTCCCTCAGCAGGCCCCGTGCCAGCTTTGAAAGTCCTTGTTTTTCCGCCACTCGAGCGGGTCATCAGGTACCCGCGACGTTCATGGAACAGGGTCTGAACTGCCCGGGCTGCTCCAGTCGCTCCATAACTCAGGGGATTTATGGAGCAACCCGGGCAGGGGCTCAGAAGAACAGGATGCCGCCGACGGAAATCGTCCGCGTCTCGAGGTCGCCGGGGAACAGGTCGGCGCCCTCGCCCTTCTCCTGGTTGTACTCGCCGACCAGGGTGATGTACTTGTTCAGGCTGTGATAGACGCCGGCGGTCGCCGAGCGGAACTTGTTGGTGTCGGTGAGCAGGCCGCCGCGGTCGCGGTTCTCGCCGTAGTTGAGGCCGAACTTGGTCTTGCCGACCGTATAGGTGCCCTGCACGAAGTAGCCCTTGCCGTCGTTCTTGCCGAAGGGCGAGTAGAACAGCGCGCCGACCGTCGACAGGCCCAGCCCGCTGGCGTCGAAGCCGTAGGCCACCGCCTCGAAGGCGCCGATGCCGACCTTGGCGCCGAGCTCGAAGCCGGTGGCGTTGAAGCTGCCGGCGCCGCTGGTGCGCTGGTGGATCCCGCCCGCCCACAGCGAGCCCTTGGCCGAGCCGGCCTCCCAGTCGTAGTTGGCCATGGCCTGGAAGCCGGGGTTCTTGGTCTCGTCGCCGGCGAACTTGTTGGGGTCGAAGATGCCCGCCGAGGCCGAGAAGCCGCCGAGCGCCGGCGTGGTGTAGGTGATCTGGGGCTGGAAGCCGGTGTACATGTAGCCGTGGCCGATCATGCCGAAGGTGGTGTTGAACGGCGTCGAGGCGTAGCTGTTTCCGCCGAGGCCGAGGAGCGTCATGTCGGCCAGGATGATCTTCTGCCCGAACAGGCCGATGTCGCGGCCGAGCTTGACCGTGCCCCACTCCTGCTTGCCGAACTGGAAGTAGAGGTTGCGGGTGTCGATCTGGGTGAAGGGGCTGTCGCAGCCGGTCGAACCACCACAGCTCGGATCGCTCGGCAGGCCGACCACGTCCGACTTGTCGTTGATGCCGGGGGCGAAGCCGACGTGGGCCTTGATGTCGAGGCCCTCGACCTTGGTCGTGAACACGAAGTTGATCCAGCCCGGCAGCAGGCCGTTGGTCAGCGCGGAGTCGGTGGTCTTCGTGCTGCCACGCTCTTCCGTGCGATGCGAGTAGAAGCCGTTGACGGTGCCGTTGATGTCGAGCGTGGCATCGCCCTGGGAAAAGCTGATCGCCTGCGCGGGTGCGGCGGCGATCGCGAGCGCCGCGGCGACGCTGGTGCACAGCAGGCTGCGAACCGGCAGCCGGGAGGCGGTCTTGCGGGGATTGGTCGGGTTCATGGGAATCTCCTCGATTGGTCGTGTTGTCCTTGGCTCCTCCGACCCGACTGCGTCGCAGCCGGGCTGGAGGCGGCCATCGCAAACCCTGTGCCATTCTCGGAAAAACCCCGCAAAATGCGGCCTGCAGCGCGAATCGGACGGGATCGGGTGCTCAACATGCTCCACAAGCCGCCTGCCCGCCGTGATCCGTAACGATGCTGATGGAGCAACAGGAGACCGCCGCCGATGAACCCGCCCGACCACCCCCACCCAGCCCGCTACCCGCTCGCGATCATCGGCGCCGGCGCGCTCGGCCTGCATTTCGCCGCACGCCTGGCCGTGGTGATGCCGGTCGCGCTGATCGCGCGCGACGAGGCGCGCGCCACACGCCTGCGCAACGGAGTGACGGTCGGAGATCGCTCGTTCGCGGCCGATGCCTTCGCCGCCGACGCGCCGCCGGCAGCGGACTGGGTGATCGTGCTGGTGAAGGCGGGCGACACCGCGGCAGCGGCGGCGATTGCCGAGCGCATGCAGCCCCTCGGGGTGCTGTCGCTACAGAACGGCCTCACCGGCGACCTGCTGCGCGCGCACTGCCGGGCGCCGCGCGTGGACCAGGGCATCACCACCGAGGGCGCCTACCGGGAAGGCACGGCCGAGGGCGGGCGGGTGCAGCCCTCAGGCGCGGGAGAGACCTTGCTACCGCCCGGCTTCGAGCCGGTGGCCGAAATGCTGATGCGTGCCGGCCTGCACGCGCGGGTCGAGCCCGACATCGCGCGCGCGCGGCTGGCGAAGCTGCTGGTGAACGTGGCCATCAACCCGCTGGCGGCGCTGCACCGGGTGCGCAATGGCGCCCTGCTCGAGCCCCCCTACCGCGATGCGCTGGACGCCCTGGTGCGCGAGGCCTGGCCGGTGCTGCATGCCGAGGGTCTGGCGCTGGACGAGCCGGCCGCACTCGCCCGCGTGCACGCGGTCGCCCAGGCGACGGCGACGAACCGCGCCAGCATGCTGCAGGACGTGCTTGCCGGCCGCCGCACCGAGATCGATGCCATCACCGGCGCGCTGCTGCGCATGGCCGCGCGCCACGGCCTCGCGGTGCCTGCGCACGAAGCGCTGTACCACGCAGTCAAGGCGCTGGAGCCAGGCACCGGGCGTTGAGCAGCCGACTGTGGCAGCCCGAGCAGCCGACCGTGGGAGCGGCGGAAGCCGCGATCGTCCATAGCAGCCGCAGCCGAACAGCCTTCTTTCGCGGCTGCTGCTCCCACCCCGCCCGACCGCTCAGCGGATCCCGCCCATGCACAGGTACTTGATCTCGACGAAATCGTCGATGCCGTACTTCGAGCCCTCGCGGCCGATGCCGGAGGCCTTGACGCCGCCGAAGGGCGCGACTTCGGTAGAGATGATGCCCTCGTTGATGCCGACGATGCCGTACTCCAGCCCCTCCGCGACGCGCCACACGCGGGCGATGTCGCGCGCGTAGAAGTAGGCGGCCAGGCCGAACTCGGTGTCGTTGGCCATCTGCACCGCTTCCTCCTCGGTGTGGAAGCGGAACAGCGGCGCCACCGGGCCGAAGATCTCCTCGCGCGCCAGGCGCATCTGCGGGGTCACCCCGGTGAGGATGGTGGGCTCGAAGAAGGTGCCGCCCAGCGCATGGCGCTTGCCGCCGCAGGCGACCTGGGCGCCCTTGAGCACCGCATCGCCGACCAGCTCCTCGACCTTGGCCACCGCGTCCTCGTTGATCAGCGGGCCCTGCTGCACCTCGCCCGACAGGCCGGGGCCGACCTCGAGCCTGGCCACCGCCTCGGCCAGCTTCGCCGCGAAGGCGTCGTAGATGCCGTCCTGCACCAGCAGGCGGTTGGCGCACACGCAGGTCTGGCCGGCGTTGCGGTACTTGGAAGCCATCGCGCCGGCCACCGCGGCGTCGAGGTCGGCATCGTCGAAGACGATGAAGGGCGCGTTGCCGCCGAGCTCGAGCGCGACCTTCTTGACCGTGCCCGCGCACTGCGCCATCAGCAGCTTGCCGACCGCGGTCGAGCCGGTGAAGGACAGCTTGCGCACCACCGGGTTTGCGGTGAGCTCGCCGCCGACCTCGGCCGTGCGATTGGTGGTGACGACATTGAGCACGCCGCGCGGCACGCCCGCACGCTCGGCCAGCTCGACGAGCGCGAGCGCGCTCAGCGGCGTGTCCTCGGCGGGCTTGATGACCATCGTGCACCCGGCGGCCAGCGCCGGACCGGCCTTGCGCGTGATCATCGCGTTGGGGAAGTTCCACGGCGTGATCGCCGCCACCACGCCGATCGGCTGCTTGACGACGACGATGCGCTTGTCCGCACCATGCGCAGGGATCACGTCGCCGTAGATGCGCTTGCCCTCCTCCGCGAACCACTCGATGAAGGACGCGCCATAGGCGACCTCGCCGCGCGCCTCGGCCAGCGGCTTGCCCTGCTCGGCCGTCATCAGCACCGCGAGATCCTCCTGGTTCGCCATGATCAGCTCGAACCAGCGCCGCAGGACGACGGCGCGCTCCTTGGCGGTGCGCGCGCGCCAGCCCGGCAGCGCCGCCTCGGCGGCAGCGATGGCGCGCCGGGTCTCGGCGGCGCCCATGTCGGGCACCTGCGCGATCACGCTGCCGTCGGCCGGGTTGCGGACCTCGAAGCGCGCCCCGGACTCGGCGTCCGCCCATTGTCCGTCGATGTAGGCCTGCGTGCGCAGCAGCGCGCTGTCCCTCAATTGCATGCTCATGTTCTCTCCCGTGGCAGGTTCGACGTCGGCCGCCCGCCCGTAGAGGCTTGAAGACGGCCTGAAGACGCGCATGGTAACGCGTCGGCAGCACGGCTCCCACCGCCTGTCCGGCCGACTACCCGTGCGAACGGAAGTAGTCGTCGACGCTTGCCCGTCCGAGGCGCAAGGCATTGCCCACCACGGACGCCGAGCTGAAGCTCATCGCCAGGGCGGCGATCAGGGGCGACAACAACAGGCCGAACGCGGGATAGAGCACCCCGGCCGCGATCGGGACGCCCGCAGCGTTGTACAGGAAGGCGAACACGAGGTTCTGGTGCATGTTGCGCACGGTGGCCACGGAGATGCTGCGCGCGGTGGCGATGCCGCGCAGATCGCCCTTGACCAGGGTCACGTGGGCGCTGTTCATCGCGACGTCGGTCCCCGTGCCCATCGCGATACCCACATTCGCGCGCGCGAGCGCCGGGGCGTCGTTGATGCCGTCGCCGGCCATGGCGACGATGTGCCCCTCGGCCTGCAGTTTGCCGACGAGCTCATTCTTGTCGGCGGGCTTCACTTCGCCATAGACCTCGTCGATGCCCAGGCGGGCGCCGACCGCGCGCGCCGTGGTGAGGCCGTCGCCCGTGGCCATGATGATCCTGAGCCCGCTCGCCCGCAGCGCATCGAGCGCTTCCAGGGTCGAGGCCTTGATCGGATCGGCGACGGCGATCAGGCCAAGGAGGACGCCGTCGGCCGCGAGGTACATCACGCTCGCGCCCTCCAGGCGCAGGGACTCGGCACGGTCGGCGAGCCCGCGCCAGACGATGCGCTCATCGTCCATCAGGGCGGTGTTGCCCAGAACCACGCGACGGCCGTCGACGCTGCCGCGCACGCCGATCCCGGACGAGGACTCGAAGCTCTCCGGGGCGCCGAGCGCGAGTCCGCGCGCGCGGGCCTCGCTCACGATGGCCTGGGCGAGTGGGTGCTCGCTACCCTGATCGAGACTGGCTGCGATGCGAAGCACGTCGGCCTCCGTCCCGCCCGGGGCCGCCACCACACTGTGGAAGGCAGGGCGTCCCTCGGTCAGGGTGCCGGTCTTGTCGACTATCAGGGTGTCGACCTTGCGCAGCGATTCGATCGCCGCCGCATCGCGGAACAGCACGCCCTGGGTGGCGGCCTTTCCGGTCGAGACCATCACGGACATTGGCGTGGCCAGGCCGAGCGCGCAGGGGCAGGCGATGATCAGCACCGCCACCGCGTTGATGAGGCCGTAGGCCCAGCTCGGCTGGGGCCCGAAGAGCCCCCACACCATGAAAGTCGTGAGGGCGATGAGCACGACGACGATGACGAACCAGCCCGCGACGACATCGGCCAGGCCTTGCATCGGCGCACGCGAACGCTGGGCCTGCGCGACCATCTGCACGATCTGGGAGAGCATGGTCTGTGCGCCGATCTTCTCGGCGACCATGACCAGCGCCCCACTGGTATTGAGCGTCGCGCCGATCACCTTGTCGCCGGGGCGCTTGGTCACCGGGATCGGCTCGCCGGTCAGCATCGATTCATCGACCGCGCTCTCGCCTTCGTCAACGGAACCGTCGACCGGCACCTTTTCACCCGGACGAATGCGCAGCCGGTCGCCAGGATGGACGTGGGTCAGCGGGATGTCCTCTTCGCTGCCATCCGCGCGGATGCGCCGCGCGGTCTTGGGCGCGAGGCCGAGCAGCGCCTTGATCGCGGCGCCGGTCTCCGAGCGCGCCTCGAGCTCCAGCACCTGGCCGAGCAGCGTCAGCGAGATGATCACCGCCGCTGCTTCGAAATACACCGCGACGTGTTCGCCCATGCGGAACGAGGCCGGAAACACCTCCGGCGCAACCGTGGCGACGACGCTGTAAGCATAGGCCGCCCCCGTCCCCAGCCCGATCAGCGTCCACATGTTCGGGCTGCGCTTGCGGATCGACTGCGCGCAGCGCACGAAGAACGGCCAGCCTGACCACAGCACGACCGGTGTCGCCAGGGCCAGCTCGACCCAGGGGCGTGCAGCCCCCAGCATCGGATCGAAGAGCCCGCCGGACATGGCGATCGCGGTGACGATCACCGTCAGCGGCAGCGTCCACCAGAAGCGGCGGCGGAAATCGGCGAGCTCGGGATTGTCCTCATCCTCGAGACCCGGCATCACCGGCTCGAGCGTCATGCCGCACTTCGGGCAGGTGCCAGGCCCGATCTGGCGGACTTCCGGATGCATCGGGCAGGTGTATTCGGTGGCAGATGCCGCATCGCCACCATGCGGATGATCCTGGGTCATGGTGCTTCTCCTCTCCACCTACCGAGGCATCAGGAACTCGACACAGTTGCGACCGTACTCGCTGGCCGGACGTTGCGCCGCAGCTCCCACTGTTTGACGAGCGCATACAGCGCCGGGATCACCGCCAGCGTCAGCACGGTCGAGGACACCATGCCGCCCACCATCGGCGCGGCAATCCGGCTCATCACCTCGGCGCCGGTGCCGGTGCTCCACATGATCGGCAGCAGACCCGCCATGATCGCGACCACGGTCATCATCTTCGGCCGCACGCGCTCCACCGCGCCTTCCATGATCGCCTCGTAGAGATCGGCGACACCCGCCTCGCGGCCTTCGGCCTGCCTGCGCTCACGAACCTCCTTCCATGCATGATCGAGGTAGATCAGCATGATCACGCCGGTCTCCGCCGCCACGCCGGCGAGGGCGATAAAGCCCACCGCCACCGCCACGCTCATCTGGTAGCCCAGCCACCACATCAGCCACACCCCACCGACCAGCGCGAAAGGCACCGACAGCATCACGATCAGCGTCTCGGTCAGCCGCCGGAAGTTGAGGTACAGCAGCACGAAGATCAGCGCCAGCGTCACCGGCACCACGATCTTCATCTTCTCCTTGGCGCGCTCCATGTTCTCGAACTGGCCGCTCCAGGTGGCGTAGTAGCCCTGCGGGAATTCGACTTCCTCCGCCACCGCCTGCTGCGCGCGCTTGACGAAGGCGCCGAGGTCGGCCTCGCGCGTGTCGACATACACGTAGGCCGCCAGCAGCGCGTTCTCGGTGCGGATGGCGGGCGCGCCGCGCGTCAGCTTGACCTCGGCCACCTGGCCGAGCGGGATCGGACCATTCACGGTCGGCACGTACACATCGGAGGCGAGCCGCGCCGGGTCGTCGCGCAGGCCACGCGCGTAGCGCACCGACACGCCGTAGCGCTCCAGGCCCTCGACCGTGGTCGTCACCATCTCGCCGCCGAGCCCGGTGGCGATCACGTCCTGCACCATGTCGATGGTGAGCCCGTAGCGCGCGAGCTGGTCGCGGCGCGGCACGATGTCCACGTAGTAGCCGCCGGCCACGCGCTCGGCGTAGGCGCTGCTCGCGCCCGGCACCTTGCGCACGGCGGCTTCCACCGCCTGCGCTACCTTCTCCAGCGTCTCCAGATCCGTGCCGAACACCTTGACCCCCACCGGGGTGCGGATGCCGGTGCTGAGCATGTCGATGCGCGCCTTGATCGGCATGGTCCACGAGTTGGCCAGGCCGGGGAACTTGAGCGCGGCGTCCATCTCGGCGATCAGCTTGTCGGTGGTCATGCCGGGGCGCCACTCGTCCTGCGGCTTGAGGTTGATCACCGTCTCGAACATTTCCAGCGGCGCCGGATCGGTCGCGGTGTTGGCGCGGCCAGCCTTGCCGTAGACCGATTCCACCTCGGGGAAGGTCTTGATGATGCGGTTGGTGGTGGCGAGCAGGCGCCCCGCCTCGGTCACCGACATGCCCGGCAGCGCCGCCGGCATGTAGAACAGCGTGCCCTCGTTCAGGGTCGGCATGAACTCGGAGCCGAGCTGGCGTGCGGGGACGATGGTCGCGGCCATCGCCAGTACCGCCAGCACCAAGGTGACGAGCTTGAAGCGCAGCACGCCCTTGATGATCGGCCGGTACAGCCAGATCAGCAGCCGGTTCACCGGGTTCCTGGCCTCGGGCAGGATGCGTCCGCGCACGAAGAACAGCATCAGCACCGGCACCAGCGTCACCGACAGCAGCGCGGCGCCGGCCATGGCGAAGGTCTTGGTGAAGGCGAGCGGCGAGAACAGCCGGCCCTCCTGGCCTTCGAGCGCGAACACCGGCAGGAAGGACACGGTGATGATCAGCAGCGAGAAGAACAGCGCCGGGCCGACCTCCTTGCACGCGAGCACGATCGCGGCGCCGCGCTGCTGCTGGGTCGCGCCATGTGGCAGGCGCTCGATGTGCTTGTGCGCATTTTCGATCATCACGATCGCTGCATCCACCATCGCCCCGATCGCGATCGCGATGCCGCCCAGGCTCATGATGTTGGAGCCGAGGCCGAGCGAGCGCATGGCGATGAAGGCGAACAGGATGCCGAGCGGCAGCGTGATGATCGCCACCAGCGCGCTGCGCACGTGGAGCAGGAAAACGATGCACACGGCGGCGACGATCAGGCTCTCCTCGAGCAGCGTCCATTTGAGGTTGCCGATGGCGCGCTCGATCAGTTCCGAGCGGTCATAGACCGGCACGATCTCGGCGCCCGCCGGCAGCCCGGGGGTGATCTCGGCGATCTTGGCCTTGACGTTGGCGATCACGTCGAGCGCGTTCTGGCCGAAGCGCGCCATGACGATGCCCGAGGCGACCTCGCCCTCGCCGTTCAGCTCGGCGATGCCGCGGCGCTCGGCGGGCACCAGCTCGACGCGGGCGACGTCGCCCACGCGCACCGGCGTGCCGCGCTCGGCCTTCAACACGATGTCGGCGATGTCCCGCACGCTTTGCAGGTAACCCCGGCCGCGCACCATGTATTCCTTCTCGGCGAGTTCCACCACCCGCCCGCCGACGTCGCGGTTGGAGGCGCGGATCGCCTGCGTGACCTGGTCGAGCGTGATGCCGTAGCCCGCGAGGCGCAGCGGATCGACGGTGACCTGGTACTCGCGCACGAAGCCGCCGATGCTGGCGACCTCGGACACGCCCTGGGCCTTGGTGAGCTGGTAGCGCACGTACCAGTCCTGCAGGCTGCGGGTGTCGGCCAGGCTCATGTCGCGGCCCACTACCGCGTACTGGTACACCCAGCCCACGCCGGTCGCGTCCGGCCCGATCTGCGGCGCCACGCCCTGCGGCAGCCGGCTCGCCGCGGTGCTCAGGTATTCCAGCACGCGCGAGCGCGCCCAGTAGATGTCGGTGCCGTCCTCGAAGATTACATACACATAGGACGCGCCGAACATCGAGAAGCCGCGCACCACCTTCGCGCGCGGCACCGCCAGCATCGAGGTGGTGAGCGGATAGGTGACCTGGTCCTCCACCACCTGCGGCGCCTGGCCGGGGTAGTCGGTGTAGACGATGACCTGCACGTCGGACAGGTCGGGCAGCGCGTCGAGCGGGGTGTGCTTGACCGCGTAGAGGCCGCAGCCGATCAGGAACAGCGTGGCCAGCAGCACCAGGAAGACGTTGCGCGCCGACCAGTCGATGACGCGGTCGAGCAGGCCTGCGGACGTGCCCGCGGACGACACAAGCGCGGGTGCGGGGATGGCGGTCGGGCTTGCCGCGGCGGCGCCCTCGGCGGCCGGATGGCTCACGGGAGGCTGCATCTCAGTGCCCCCGGTGATCGTCGCCGGCGCCGCGGGTGCCTGCCCCACCCTCGCCCGCCTCGAGCGTCCCGCCTTGCAGCGGCTCGATGCCGGTGACGATGTACTCGCCCGGCTCGCCGGCCTTGAAAGCGAAGCGCACCGGCGTGCCAGGCGGGATGTCCTTCACCAGCGCCAGGTCGGAGATCATGAAGTCCATGGTCATCGCCGGCCAGCTCAGCACCGGGATCTCGCCGTGGGTCAGGGTCAGGATGCCGGCCGCGGCGTCGATGGCCTCCAGCGTGCCGTCGGTCTGGTAGCTCGGGGCGCCGGCCTGCTCGGTGCCATCGGCTTCCATCAGATTCGACAGCGCCGCCTTGAGCTGGCTCTCCGAGTCGATCAGGAAGTTGGCGGAGACCACCACGCGATCGCCCGCCTCGACGCCTTCGAGCACCTCGACCATGTCGCGGCCGCGCTCGCCCAGCTTCACCGGCTGAGGCTTGAAGCGTCCCTCGCCGAGGGCGCGCAGCACGACCCGACGCTCGCCGTCGTCGATGATGGCCGAGGTCGGCACCACCGTCTTCGGGGTGGTGTCGCCGGCAGCGAGCGCGACCTGGGCGAACATGCCGGGGCGCAACAGGCCCGCCGGGTTATCCAGTTCCAGCCGCACGCGGGTGCTGCGCGTCGCGGCGTCCAGCGTCGGATAAAGGTAGCCGACCCGCGCCGCGAAGCTGCGACCGGGATAGGCCTCGAGCGTGACCTGGGCGCCCTGCCCCACCTGCACGCGGGCGAGGTCCTGTTCGTAGACGTCGGCGATGATCCACACCTTGGACAGGTCGGCGATGCGGAACAGCGGGTCGCCCGGCATGAAGCGCCCGCCCTCGATGGCCTCCTTCTCCAGCACGACGCCGCTCACCGGGGCGTGGAAGACCTGGCGTGCGCCGGCCTGGCCGGCGACCTGCAGGTTGCGCAGGCGCGCGCGCGTCGCTTCGGCGAGACGCCGGGCGGATTCGCTCGCGACCGGGTCCTGGGCGGCACTCTGGCTGGCCAGGCGCTCGGCGATGCGCAATTCCTCGCCGGTGGATTGCAGCTCGGGACTGTAGGCGGTGAACAGCGGCTGCCCCTTCTTCACCGGATCGCCGATCGCATTCACGTGCAGGCGCTCGATCCAGCCCTCGAAGCGCGGCGCGACCACGACCTGGGTGCGCTCGTCGATCTCGATGCGGCCGCTCGCACGCACGGTCGAATCCACCGCGCGCAGCTCGACTTCGGCGGTCCTGACGCCCAGCGTCTGGATACGCGCGGGGCTGACGACCACTGCGCCGCTGTCGTCCGGCTTGTCGTCGGCATAGACCGGGATGTAGTCCATGCCCATCGAGTCCTTCTTCGGCACCGGCGAGGTATCGGGCAGGCCCATCGGGTTGCGGTAGTAGAGGATCTTGCGCTCCCCTTCCGCCGCGGGCGTCGCAGGAGGCGCGGTCGGCACGGCGTCAGCTGCGCCGACCTGCGCGGCGGGCGCCGCCCCGTGTTGCACCTGCGCGAACCAGTAGCCCGCGGCCGCAGCGATCGCCACGGCTGCAGCGATCGTCGTCATCCGGACGGCAGCGCTCACTTGAATTCCCCTGTCAATTTCCTGATCTCCGTGAGCGCCAACCGGGTCTCGAGCTCGGTCTGGAGTTGGCGCATGCGGATGTCGATGAGCTGGCGCTCGGCCTCGATGACGCTGTCGAAATCGACCGTGCCGCTGGCGAGCGCGGCCCGGCTGGCATCGCGCGTGGCCTGCGCCTGCGGCAGCAGCGTGTGCGCGAGCAGGCGCAAGGTCTCGCGCCCCTGCGCATACATCGACCAGGCGATACCCAGCTCGCCGGAAGCGCGAGCCCTGGCGTCCTCGCGCCGGGCCTCGGCCGCCAGCAGCATGTATTCGGCTTCGCGCTCCCTGGCGCGGCGGCTGGACTGCTGCAGCGGGATCATCACCTCGAACATCACGTCCCACGATGACTTGCCTTCATCGGGGCGGTTGTTGGTCACGCCGACGGCGAAGTCCGGCAGGCGGTCCCGGTAGGTGCGCTCGCGCTCGGCGCGGGCGACGTCGATGCCGTTGGCGGCGACCTGAACCTCCGGGTTGGCGCTGGCCGCCGCCTCGAACAGGCTGCCCGGCCTCAGCCCCTCGGGCAGGGGCGGCGGTTCGGCGGGCGCGGCGAGGGGCGCATCGTGGGGCCGGCGGAGCAGGCCGTTGAGCCCGGTCGCAAGGCCCTTGCGGCGCTGCTCGATCTCGACCAGCGCCAGGCGCTGCGCGGTGATCTCGCGCTGCATGCGCAGCACCGCCTGCTGCGGCAGCAGGCCGAGCTCGTAACGGGCGAGGCTGAGTTCCTCCAGCCCCTGCAGCAGGGTCAGCGCCTCGCGGTTGAGGACGCGCTCGCGGTCGGCCGCGTAGTAGCGCAGCCACAGCGCCTCGATCTTCGCCGCGAGCTCGGCCCAGGCGGCGTCGCGCGTCGCATCGGCCTGGGTGGCCTGGGCCTCGGCGGCCTTCACCGCCAGCTCGCGCTTGCCCCAGCCGGGCAGCGGCTGGGTGATGCGGTAGCGGGTCTCGCCCACCTGGCCGGGCAGCAGCGAGGCCGAGCGCCCGTTCATGGTGTTGGTGGCGTCCATCAGCTCGACCTCGAAGCTCGGGTCGGGTAGCGCGCCGGCCGGGGTCACGCGCTCCCGCGCTGCGGACGCTTCCGCACGGGCAGCGGCAAATCCGGGGTTGCTCTGGCGCGCATGCTCGATCAGCGCCTGGGCGGTCGAACCGAGCACCGGATCATCGGGCGAGCCCTGGCCCCAAGCGCTGCCGCCTGCCAGCGTGAGTGCAAGCGCCAGGGCAAGCGCGGCGGTTCGTGGCACGCGGCAGGCTGCAACGGCGAACGGGGATTTCATGGAGACGGGTTTCCGGCTTGCGATCGGGGTATGGTCGGACGACTCGGCGCACGCGCTCCCCTCACCCGCCCGGGCAGACGCGCGCCCGGGCGATGTTCACAGCGGAACACGTTGCGCCCGTGGGCGAAAGCTCACCGGGCGGGTTCGATCGCCGTGACCGTCAGGGCGCCACCGGCGCGCTCGACCGCGAAGCGGATCTTGTCGCCGACCTTGACCTGATCGAGCAGGCCCGGCTCGACAGCGCGGAAGACCATGGTCATCGGCGGCATGTTGAGCGACTCGAGCGGGCCGTGGGCGATGGTGAGCTTGCCCGCCGACTTGTCGATCTTCTTGACCGTGCCTTCGGCCAGCGGGGCCTCGGCCGCAGCGCTCGCGCCGCCGTGGTGGGCGTCGTGCTCGGTCTGCGCGAGCGCAAGCGGCGCGCCGCCGCCGAGCACGGCCAGGAGTGCGGTGGTGACCAGGGTCCTCTTCATCATGTGTTTCTCCAGGGGTTGGGGTTTCCGGCCGGATGTCGAAAGTCCGGCTCATTGTGCGCAGCGCTCACCGACGGGACGCTGACGCGCGCATTACATTTCTGTCAGCCAACCTTGATCGTGCCGATCATCCCGGCCTGGAAGTGACCGGGAATCAGGCAGGCGAACTGGAATTCGCCCGCGCGGTTGAACTGCCAGACCATCTCGCCACGCCCACCGGGCGCGACGTGAGCCATCCACGGCTCGTCATGCTCCATCTCGGGGAAGCGCTGCATCAGTTCCGCGTGCTCGGCGAGCGTCTCGGGCGTGCCGACCACCATCTCGTGCATCACGGCGCCACGGTTCTCGTGGGTGAAGCGGATGGTCTCGCCGAGGCGGATCTCGATGCGATCGGGCACGAAGCGCATCTCGTCGCTCATCACGACGGGAATCGTTCGCGAGACCGCCTTCGCATCGCCCGCAATCCCCCAGTCCTGCTGCTCCTTGGGGGTCTCGGACACTGCCTTGGCGGCATGCTCGGTCTTGCCGTGGGCGAACGCGCTGCGGTGAACGGCAAGCACACCGGCGGCAAGGCCGGTGGCGAGAAATCGACGACGATTCTTCACGGGGATCTCCATCTCTCTGGTGGCTGAATCTTCATTGGCACTGGGGTTTGCGCCGATGGCACGGCGTTCGACTTCAATGAGCTTGATGGCCGGTGGGTCTGCGCACGCTCATCTCGACGGATTGCCCTCGCTCGCTCCCGGGCATGCTCGAGGACCCTGCCGAAGCGCTGCGCGCGGCTTCGGGCAGCGCCGCGCCCGCCCACTCGTAGGCCACGGTCCCCTTGGGATGCCTGAACCAACCGGGGTCGCCATAGTCGCCCCGCTGCTGGTCACGGCGCACCTTGAGCACGGTGAACATGCCGCCCATCTCGATGGCGCCGAAGGGCCCCTGCCCGGTCATCATCGGCAGGGTGTTGTCGGGAAGCGCCATCTCCATCTCGCCCATGTCGGCCATGCCGCGCTCGCCCATCAGCATGTAGTCGGGCACCAGCTTCTGGATGTCCTCGACCAGGCCGCGATGATCGACGCCGATCATGGTCGGCACGTCGTGGCCCATCGCGTTCATGGTGTGGTGCGACTTGTGGCAGTGCATCGCCCAGTCGCCCTCCTCGTCGGCGATGAACTCGATCTGGCGCATCTGGCCGACGGCGACGTCGGTGGTGACCTCCGGCCAGCGCGATTCCGGCCGCGTCGGCCCGCCGTCGGTGCCGGTGACTTCGAACTCGTGGCCGTGGATGTGGATCGGGTGGTTGGTCATGGTCAGGTTGCCGATGCGCACCCGCACCCGGTCGCCCTTCCGGACATTGAGCGAGTCGATGCCCGGAAAGGCGCGGCTGTTCCAGGTCCACAGGTTGAAGTCGAGCATGGTGTTCACCTTCGGCACGTAGCTGCCGGGCTCGATGTCGTAGGCGTTGAGCAGGAAGCAGAAGTCGCGGTCGACGCGGGCGATGTGCGGGTGCGCTTCGCGCGGATGCGTGACCCAGAAACCCATCATGCCCATCGCCATCTGCACCATCTCGTCGGCGTGCGGGTGGTACATGAAGGTGCCGGGGCGGCGGGCGATGAACTCATAGACGAAGGTCTTGCCGGGCGGGATCTGCGGCTGGTTGAGGCCACCCACCCCGTCCATGCCGTTGGGCAGGCGCTGGCCGTGCCAGTGGATGGTGGTGTGCTCGGGCAGACGGTTGGTGACGAAGATGCGCACGCGGTCGCCCTCGACGACCTCGATCGTGGGCCCCGGCGACTGCCCGTTGTAGCCCCACAGCCGCGCCACCATGCCGGGGGCGATCTCGCGCTCGACCGGCTCGGCGACGAGGTGGAACTCCTTCACGCCGTTGCGCATGCGCCAGGGGGCGGTCCAGCCGTTCAAGGTGACGACCGGGTCGTAGGGGCGTCCGTCTGGTGGCGACAGTGGGGCCGCCGTTGCGGCGCTGGTCTGGATCACGGGTTCGGGCAGCGCCGCGAGCGCGGCCCGGTTGACGGTTCCGGCTGCGGCCAGCAGGCCCGCCCCGGCGAGGAAGCTGCGTCGGGTGGTCATGAACGTCTCCGGAAAGCTCAGTGGCCGCCACCGGCTTGTGCCGGCGATGCGCCCGATTGAAGGGTGAGCGGCGCGATCGGCTGGCCGAGCAGGCTGGCCTTGAGCGCCGCCTCGGCACGCCAGAAGTCGCGTTCGGCCTCGATCGCCTGGACCACGCTGGCAGACTGCTGGCGTGCGGCGGCGAGCAGCTCGAACACCCCGATCAGCATGCCGTTGTATTGGAGCACGGACTCCTCGGTCATGTTGCGGCGCAACGGCACGATCTCGTCGCGGTAGTGACGTGCGAGATCGTGCGCGCTGCGGTAACCCTCGTAGGCTACCCGGACCTGCGAGCCGGCGTTATTGGCAAGCTCGAGCGCGCGATTGAAGGCGGCGAGGTAGCGCGCCTCGCTGCCGGCACGCGTTGCGTCGCCGAAGTCGAACAGGGGCAGCGGCAGCTCGATCTCGAAGCCGCGCTGCGACGACTCGCCCGTTTCGCTGTTGCGCACGCCGGCCACATGCAGGCCGTTGACCACGCTGGTAACGCGGGTCAGGCCCAGGCTCTTCGCCGTGCGCTCGAGGTCGGCGCGGGCGATGCGCACGTCGAGCCGGTTCGCGATCAGGGCCGCGCCGGCGGCGGCCTCGTCCATCGGCGTCGCGGGCAATTCAGGCAGCTGATCCGGCAGGCGCAGTGCCTGCGCCTGGCCCGGCGTGAGCCCCAGGCGCTGGATCAGCGTTTCGCGGGCGGCGGTGGCGTTCTGGCGGGCACGGATCAGGTTGGCCGTCTCCTCGGCGGCCAGGGCTTGCTCGCGTGCGCGTTGCAGCCGGCTGAAGTTGCCCGTGGCCTGCATCCGACGCGCCAGTTCGGCAGCGGTACCGGCGGCCGTCGCCACGTCTTCCCGGTAGCGGGCGACCTGCCGCGCCGCGACTGCATCGACCCAGGCCTGGCGGACCTCGGTCACCGTGGCCAGCAGCGCGCTGGAGGCCTGCAGCCGGGTCTGCTGCTGGCGGAACTCGGCCTGTTCGAGGCGAGCGGGCAGGAACAGGACGTCGAGCAAGGAAATGCCGAGCGAGCGACCGATGTCGAGCTCGCGCCCTTCGGCCCCGGAGCGGAACAGGCGCTCGAAGCTGAAGACCGGATTGGCGATGCGCGCCGAACCGGTCGCGTCCGCCGAGGCCACAGCGGCCTCCGCCAGCAGGGTCTGGAACGCCGGGCTGTAGCCGAGCGCGATGCGCACCGCGTCGTCGATCGCGAGTGGCTGGGCGAGCAGGCGATCGACCTCGGCGCGCATCGCATCGCGCTCGGCATCCGAACGCAGCCAGCGCACCTCGCTACCCGCCTCCTCACGGGCGAAGCGCTCGACCTCGGCGAGGTTCTGATCGATGGCGACGCTGGCACACCCGGCGAGCACGGTGGCCGCAAGCAGCGCAACCGGAAGCCCCGCCTTCATCGCTCGCCCCCGTTCGAAGAGGGCGTGAGGTGCCCCATGTGCCCGCCCAGCCGCCCGACCTCCTCGTTGGCGTCCTTCCATGCGCGCAAGGGTTCGTCGACGCGGTAGGGACGGTAAGCGTCCAGCGGCGAACGGTAGGCCGGAAGCGCGTGCGCCTCGGGCTCCATGCCCACTGCGACAGACGGCGTCTGGGTCTGGGTCTGGGTCTGGGTCTGGCCGGCGGGGGTTGGTGCTACGGAGGGCTCGGCCCGCGCGCCCGACACCAGCGCGAAGGCAACCAACAACCCTCCACCGAAGTGGAAGATTCGTCTCTGCATGGGGAACGTCTCGTTATTGGTCTTGTGACGATACCGACGCGGGGCGGCGGACAAAACCGCAGCCCCGTGCCGGAGCGATCAGTTGGGCGCTGCGGGCGGCATGCCCGGATTCATCTTCAACATGCGTTCCATCATGTTCATGTGTTGCTGCATCAACTGCATGTGTTCCTGCATGAACTTCGGATCCATCATCATGCCGCCCATCATTTGCCCGCCCATCATCGGGCAGCCGACGGGGACGCCCTGCGATGCGGCCTCCAGCGCCTTGATCTGCTCTTCCATCAGGGCCATGCGACGTTGCGGGTCGGTCGCCTCACGGATCGACTTCATGCGCGCCTGCAGCGCCGGCACGCTCGATGCGGGCGGCCAGGCCTGCGCCTGATCCATCGTTTGAGCGACAACCGGAGCGCCATGCAGGGCTGCGGCCAGTACGACGACCGGCATGAGGCCGGCGAAACGATGCGAATTGCGTTTCATGATCGATCTCCCATCCGTTGCGCTGTGAATCCGTTCTGGTACGGAATGCCGTGCCACACGATGAATCTTGCGCCCGCCCACCTGTCCCCGGCCTGACCTTGACGTTACATTTCTGTAATCCGGCGTGTGACGCGGGCCCACGCTGCAAGAATGCGGGACGCGGCACCGAATGCGTGGGAGCACAGACATGAAGATCCTGATCGTTGAAGACGAAGTGAAGACCGGCGACTACCTGCGCCAGGGGCTGACGGAGGCCGGCTTCGTGGTGGACCTGGCCCGCGACGGACTCGATGGGCTTCACCTCGCGCTCGACGGCAACTACGACCTCATCGTGCTCGACGTGATGCTGCCGTCGCTGGACGGCTGGGGGGTGCTGCAGACCCTGCGCCGCAGCGGGCGCGAGACGCCGGTGCTGTTCCTGACCGCGCGCGACCAGGTGGAGGACCGCGTGCGCGGGCTCGAGCTGGGGGCCGACGACTATCTGGTGAAGCCGTTCGCGTTTTCGGAGCTGCTGGCGCGGGTGCGCACCCTGCTGCGCCGGGGGCGGAGCCACGAACCCGAGGTGCTGCGCTCCTCGGACCTGGAGCTGGACCTGCTGCGCCGGCGGGTGACGCGCGGCGGACAGCGCATCGACCTCACCGCCAAGGAATTCGCCCTGCTCGAGCTGCTGCTGCGCCGCCAGGGCGAGGTGCTGCCGCGCTCGCTGATCGCCTCCCAGGTGTGGGACATGAACTTCGACAGCGACACCAACGTGATCGAGGTCGCGGTGCGCAGACTGCGGGCGAAGGTCGACGACCCCTTCGAGCCCAAGCTGATCCGCACCGTGCGTGGCATGGGCTATGTGCTCGAAGCGATGGGGCCGGCCAGAGGATGACACGCGCGCTGTCGCTGACCGCCCGGCTGGCGGCCCTGTTCGCCGCGCTGACCGCAGCGCTGCTGGTGCTGGCAGCGGTGGTGCTCGGGCGCAGCCTCGAGCAGCATTTCCAGGAACTCGACCTGCACGAGCTGCACGGCAAGCTGACGCTGATCCGCAACGCCCTGCACGACGAGGCCGCGGGCCCGACGCGCACCGAACGCATCCAGGCGCTGGAGCGCTCCTTCGTCGGCCACGAGAGCGTGGGCGTGCTGCTGCGCGACGGCGACGGCCAGGTGCTGCACGTCATCCATCCCCGGCATTTCACCCCCGCGCAACGTGCGGGGGCCCGCCTGGCGGAGGCCACCGCCGAATGGACGGTGGATGGTCATCCGCATCGCGGCCTGGAGGCCCGCATCGAGCAGCCGGGAAGTCCCGCGGGCGCGGAGGCGCTCGACGTGCTGGTCGCGCTCGACCTGTCGCATCACGTGCATTTTCTCGCCGCGGTGCGCCAGGCGACCTGGGCCGGCGTGGTGCTGGCGGCGCTGGTGGCGGCCCTGTTCGGCTGGTTCGCCGCGCACCGCGGACTCGCCCCGCTGCGCCGGGTGACCGACACCGCACGCGGGCTGTCGGCGCAGCAACTCGGCCAACGGCTCGCCGCGGACGACGCGCCGCTCGAGGTCCGCGACCACGTCGAGGCCTTCAACGGCATGCTCGCCCGGCTCGAGGCGGCCTTCCAGCGCCTGGCGGACTATTCGGCGGATATCGCGCACGAGCTGCGCACGCCGATCTCGAACCTGATGACCCAGACCCAGGTCGCGCTGTCGCGACCACGTTCGGCCGAGGAGTACCAGGACATCCTGGCCTCCAACCTGGAGGAATACGAGCGCATCGCGCGCATGGTCAGCGACATGCTGTTCCTCGCCAAGGCCGAGGAGAACACGCTCGCGCTCGGCAGCGAGGCGGTCGACCTGGCGCGCGAAGCCGATGCGCTGATCGATTTCTACGAGGCGCTGGCCGATGAACGCAAGATCCGCATCCTGCGCCGCGGCGGGGCCACGATCGGTGGCGATCGCCTGATGCTGCGCCGAGCCCTGTCGAACCTGATTTCGAACGCGCTGCGCCACACCCCGGACGGAGCGGAGATCACGATCGACATCGAAACGGATGGCGCGCAGCTCCGCCTCCTGGTGCGCAACCCCGGCGAGCCCATCCCGCCCGAGCAGCTCGAGCGCATCTTCGACCGCTTCCACCGCGGCACCAGCCAGCGCGAGCGCCACGGCGAAGGCGCCGGGCTCGGGCTCGCGATCACGCGCTCCATCGTGCGTGCGCACGGGGGCGAGATCAGCGCGCAGTCGGCGGCCGGCATCACCTGCTTCGCGATCACCCTGCCCCGGCGGGAAGCGCCTGCCGCGCCGTGAAGGCGGCGGCGCCGCTCGATGCGGTAAGGCTCAAAGCTGCGTTCGAGGCCTATCACCGCACGGCGCTGCGGGATGCGGACGATGCGGCACGAGAGCGCCGCGGCTGCAGGTCCAACCGGCCACGATGATTGTCGTCAACCGGTCAGGCCAATTGTCGCCGGCCGGCCATGGACGACCAGCGCCGGAACTGATGGATGTGGTGGCTCGCCCCGCGCCGGGAATCCGCTGGCGGCGACGCAGTCAAAGGAGCTGCCAGGAACGTGTGCGCGGTCCGTCGCGCCTGCGTTCATCGCCACGCTGGCGCTGAAGGTGCGCCACGGGTGGCCCTGCAGGACAGAGGAGGCGCGCCATGTCGGACACGCTGTCGGCGCTGGGTATCCAGCGCGTCAAGGTGATTGCCCTGGCAGTCACGTCGCTCGAGCGGGCGAATCGGTTCTACGAGGACATGCTCGGACTCGCGCCTGCGTTCGAGGGCACGGAACAGGTCGGCTGGCAACTGGGCGAGATCATCCTGATGCTCAAGCCGGACTGGTCGACACCGACCGTGGCGCCGAATCCGCGCATCACGCTCGCCACAGTGGATGCCATGGCCACGCAGGAAGCCCTGCGCACGCGCGGGATCGTGGTCGCCGACGAGGTGCAGGCCTACGGCGACTTTCTGGTCGGCAGTTTCCTCGACAGCGAAGGCAACAAGCTCTGGTTCTGTTCCCCGACGAGCGGATGACGGCCGCCGCGGGGCACTCCAGCGCAAAACGCCGCAAAGAGCGGATCGAACGCCGGAAATGAAAAAACCGCCTTGCGGCGGTTCTTTCAAGCGGGAATTTTTGGTCGGGGAAAGAGGATTCGAACCTCCGGCCCCTGCGTCCCGAACGCAGTGCTCTACCAGGCTGAGCTATTCCCCGACACTTTTTTGCTGCAGTGCTTGCTGCCCTGCGAAGCCCTGAACTATATCAGTGTTTTCGCCGAACTGCAAAGTCCGACAATTGTAGCAGCGCATCCTTGAAATTGGAAGGGGGAAGCACGGAAATCGCGTCGATCGCGAGTTGCGCTTCCGCCTGCGCGTAACGGCGCGTCTCGGCCAGCGCGCCGGAGTCCTGGATTGCGGCCAGCACGGCGGCGAAGTCGTCACGCCCGCCGTGCTCGATCGCGCCGCGCACGAGCGCCGCCTGCGCAGGCGTGCCGTGCTGCATGACGTGGATCAGCGGCAGCGTCGGCTTGCCTTCGGCGAGGTCGTCGCCGAGATGCTTGCCGGTATCGGCCTCGTCGGCGGAGTAGTCGAGCACGTCGTCGATGAGCTGGAAGGCCGTGCCCAGATGCATACCGAAGGCGGCCAGGCGCGCCTCGACCTCGGGGTCGGCGCCGCCGACGATGCCACCCAGGCGCGCGGCGGCCTCGAACAGCTTGGCGGTCTTGTAGCGGATCACACGCAGGTAGTCGTCGATGACGACGTCGGCGTTATGGCAGTTCAAGAGCTGCAGCACCTCGCCCTCGGCGATGACGTTGGTGGCCTCGGCCAGCACGCGCATCACCTTCATGCTGTCGACGCCGACCATCATCTGGAAGGCGCGCGAATACATGAAGTCGCCGACGAACACCGCCGCAGCATTGCCGTAGATCGCGCTCGCGGTCTTGTTGCCGCGGCGCAGGTCCGACTCGTCGACCACGTCGTCGTGCAGCAGACTCGCGGTGTGGATGAACTCGACGACGGCGGCCAGTTCGTGGTGATGCGTCCCCTCATAGCCCATCGCCCCGGCCGTGAACAGCACCAGGGCGGGACGCAGGCGCTTGCCGCCGCTCTGCACGATGTAGTCGGCAACCTGGCGGATGAGCGCCACGTCCGAGTGCAGGCGAGCGCGGATGACCACATCGACCGCCTGCATGTCGGCGGCGATCGGCGCGAAAAGCTGCTTTACGGACAAGGCGGACACGCTCGCGAGAAAAGCGGCGATGGTAGGCGGCGCCCGCGCACGGCGTCAAGCCGCGCACGGGCATGCAGCCACGCCGCCGGGGACTGTTTACTTGGAGCCCTGGGCCCGCATCACGGCGTTGTCGAGCGCCTCCTTGGCGGCCTTCTCGTCGGCCCAAACGCCGGCCAGTTCCTCGTCGAGGATGCGGCGCACCTTCTGGCGCTCGACGACCGGCTGCGCCGACGACTGCGCGGTCGCCGGCTTGTTGCCGAGCTGGTCCACCGCCACGCGCACGTTCTCGAGGTCCTCGCCCAGCAGCTCGCTGCGCGAAGCGAGCAGCCCCGCTCGGTTCAGCGGCAGGTAGCCGGTCTCACGCTGCCAGGCGACCTGGTTGTCCGCCTGCAGCCAGAAGCTGACGAAGCGCGCGATCGCCTTGTACTCGGCCGGCTTCTTGCCAGCAGCGGCCCACAACGCCGGACCGTCGGCCACGGTGTTCTGCGGCGCGCCGGGGAAGTCGTCGTAGTAGGGCAGGCGCGACACGGCCACATCGACCTTGCCGGCACGGCGGAAGTCCGCCCAGCTCGCCGACGGCGCCGCGATCACCGCGCAGTCGCCGCTGGCGAAGCGCTGCTCGGCCTCGGCCTGCTGCGGGAAGACGTGCAGGTAGCGGGCACGCGTCCAGCTCGCCATCATCGCCACGTGCTTGACCTGGAACATGCCGTTGAAGCTGGGCACGGTCGCCTTGCCCTGCTGCTTCGCGACCGGCTCGTTGTGCCAGGCGCTGAGGTTCTCCACCATCACCCGGCCGGGTTCCGACACGGTATAGGGGCAGGTATGGCCGGTATCGGCCAGGCGACCGAGCGTTTCCTGGAGTTCGAACCAAGTGTTGATGCGGGTGGTATCCGGGTTCATGCCGGCGCGGCGCAGCGCGTCGCGGTTCAGGAACAGCACCGGCGTCGACAGGCCCACCGGCAGCGCGAGCAGCTGGCCCTTGGTATCGACCGGGGTGCGCGTCATCATCGCCGGCGGACGCAGGGTCTGCAGCGGCGCGCCGCTTTCCTTCATCAGCGCGTACAGCGGCTTGAAGCGCGGCTTGCCGGCGACGAAGTCCTCCTCGTCGTCACCCTCGAGGATCAGCATGTGGGGCGCAGCGCTGCGCCAATCCGTGGCCGACAGCACGACCTGGACATCCTTGGACTGCGCATTGAAGCGCTCGACCAGATCCTGCAGCGCCGCGGCCTTCGTGTCCGGGAGGCGGTGGAAGAGCTCGATCTGTTGCTGGGCCGCAGCCTGAGCGACCGCCCACGGCGAGCCCGCCGCGGCAAAGACCGTCACGGCCGCGGCCATGAGCTTGAAACGCTTTGTATTCATGAACTTGACACACGCGAGGTAAAACCCGGACCGGCGGTCCGGAAGCGGCGGGAATTATAGATCCGCAGATGCCGCACGCGCAGGGGCGCGATGTGTAACATCCGCCGGTTCGCGCATCCGGACCGCGGATGTGGACCGGCCGTGCTCGCCACAGTCGTCCGACGGGCTTATCATCGCGGCCTCGGCTTCGCCGTCGCGTTCCGCCTTCACTGTCTGCGTGCGCGACTGCCGGCTCGCCCCTCCCGATCCTCTATACGCGCTTGCGCGCGCCCGCCCCATGAACCAGCACCACCCTGCCACCGGCCTGCAATGCGCCGGCCTCATCGGCTATTGCCGCGCCGGATTCGAGAAGGAGCTGGCAGCCGAAGTCGACGATCGCGCCGCAGAAGCGGGCCTGATCGGTTACGTGCGCGCGGAGCCGGATTCGGGCTTCGTCGTCTATGAGACCTTCGAGCCCACACCGCTGGCCGCCTTCGGCGATGCCACCGACTGGCGCCGCCCGGTATTCGCCCGCCAGTTGCTGCCCTGGTTCGCGCGCGTCGACGACCTGCCCGAGCGCGATCGCGCCACCCCCATCGTGGACGCGGTGAAGGCCAGCGGCCAGCGCTTCTCGGGCGTGCTGCTGGAAACCCCGGACACCGACGAAGCCAAGCAGCGCTCCGGCTTCTGCAAGCGCTTCACCGAGCCGCTGGCGCGCGCGCTGGAAAAGAACGGCTGCCTGCGCACCAGCCGCACCGGCCTGCCGGTGCTGCATGTCGTGTTCACCACCGCCACCACCGCCTGGCTCGCCGCCGGCATGCCCGGCCAGTGCTCGACCTGGCCGATGGGCATCCCGCGCCTGCGCATGCCCTCGAACGCGCCCAGCCGCTCCACCGCCAAGCTCGCAGAAGCCTTCATGACCCTGCTCGAGGAAGGCGAGCGCGACAGCATCCTGCGCGCCGGCCAGCGCGCGGTGGACCTCGGCGCCGCCCCGGGCGGGTGGACCTGGCAGCTGGTGCATCGCGGCCTGCGCGTCACGGCGATCGACAACGGCCCGCTGCGCGACAGCGTGATGGCGACCGAGATGGTCGAGCACCTGCGCGCCGACGGCTTCACCTGGCGGCCGCCGCGCCCGGTGGACTGGATGGTGTGCGACATGGTCGAGCAGCCCTCGCGCATCGCCTCGCTGATGGCCGAGTGGGTGGCGACCGGGCGTTGCCGATATACCGTGTTCAACCTCAAGCTGCCGATGAAGCGTCGCGTCGAGGCGGTCGAGCAGTGCCGCGAACTGATCCGCAAGCGGCTCGCCAGCGTCGGTCCCTACGACCTGCGCATCAAGCACCTCTACCACGACCGCGAGGAAGTCACCGCCTTCCTCACCCTGAAGCGCTGAGTAAACACCGACCGCGCGGGCACCGCGCGGACGTGGCGAAGCCCTTGGCGGGTCAAGGTTTTTGTGCCGTGTATAATCCGGGTTTTCCGTAAATCCGGTGGCGTTCTGTCGACCACCTCCAACCCGAAGGCACCCATGAGCTTTGCCGATCTCGGCCTCATTCCCGAACTGCTGAAAGCCGTCGCCGACGCCGGCTACACCGAACCGACGCCGATCCAGCGCCAGGCCATCCCCACCGTCATCGCCGGCCACGACGTCATGGGCGGCGCCCAGACGGGCACCGGCAAGACCGCCGGCTTCACCCTGCCGCTGCTGCACCGCATCGCCCGCCACGCCAACACCAGCACCTCCCCCGCCCGCCACCAGACGCGCGCGCTGATCCTCGCGCCGACGCGCGAGCTGGCGATGCAGGTGTACGAGTCGGTCAGGACCTACAGCAAGCACCTGCCGCTGCGCTCGGTGTGCGTCTATGGCGGCGTGGACATCAAGCCGCAGCAGATGGAGCTGCGCCGCGGCATCGAAGTCGTCATCGCCACCCCGGGCCGCCTGCTCGACCACGTCGAGCAGAAGTCGATCAACCTGTCCCAGGTCGAAGTGCTGGTGCTGGACGAAGCCGACCGCATGCTCGACATGGGCTTCATCCCCGACATCAAACGCATCCTCGCCCTGCTGCCCAAGCAGCGCCAGAGCCTGCTGTTCTCGGCCACCTTCTCGGACGAGATCAAGAAGCTCGCCGACCAGATGCTGAAGAACCCGCAGCTGATCGAGGTCGCGCGCCGCAACATGGTCTCCGAGACCATCACCCACGTGGTGCATCCGGTGTCCTCGGGCATGAAGCGCAACCTGCTCGCCCATCTGCTGCGCCACAAGCCCGACACCCAGGCCCTGGTCTTCGTCGACACCAAGCTGGTGTGCGGCCGCCTGGCCCACTTCCTCGAGCGCAGCGGCATCTCGGCCGACGCCATCCACGGCGACAAGAGCCAGCAGCAACGCACCGAAACGCTCGAGGCCTTCAAGTCGGGCAAGCTGCGCGTGCTGGTCGCCACCGACGTCGCCGCGCGCGGCATCGACATCGACGAGCTGCCGTTCGTGATCAACTTCGAGCTGCCGCACACCGCCGAGGACTATGTGCACCGCATCGGCCGCACCGGCCGCGCCGGCCACAGCGGCAACGCGATCTCGCTGGTGAGCTCGGAAGAGAAGCACTGGCTGTCGGAGATCGAGAAGCTGATCAAGTTCCAGATCCCGCAGGAGATCGTGCCCGGCTTCGATCCCGACCCCGACTTCCACGAGGCGGGCAGCCGCAGCCACCGCGGCCGTCGGCCGAGCGCGAGCGCGGACAGCCTGGTACCCACGCGCAGCACGGCACGCGAGCGTGGCGGCGAAGGGCGCAGCGAAGGTCGTGGCGAAGGGAGTCGTGAATCGGCCCGGGAGCCCGGGCGTGAAGTCAGCCGGGGCGCAGCGCGGGACGGCAGCCGCGGCACGGCTCGTCGCCCGCGGTCCACGATCGCTGCCGACGGCTTCGATTTCAGCAAGCCCTACGAGCCCGTCACCCCGCCCATGGCCGCCATCGCGGACACGCAGCCCACCGCCGCCGCGGCCGCCAAACCCGACCCGCTGCGCCGCGGGCAGCGCCCGATCGCCGTGCTGCTCGGCGGTCTCGGCCGGAAGTAAGCGCCGCACGCCCTCCTTGCCGCCAGGCGGGGACCTCGGCGCGGCATTCGGCATGGCGCACAGCGGCCTCGCCACTGCGCCCGATCCGCACGAGCACGCCCGAATCGGCGCGCAGGACGGACCGGGCCGTGGCGGCGGACATTTCGTCCGCGGCCACGGCCCGGTGGTCGTTGGAGAGCATGCCCGCCAGCCCCAAGGGCGGCGGGCGCTGCATCAGCCTTCCAGCGCCTTCACATGCTGGATCACCTCGCCGATCGCCTCCTGCGCGCTGCCGTAGAGCATGCGGCAGTTGTCCTTGTAGAACAGCGCGTTCTCGATGCCCGAGTAGCCCGCGCCCTTGCCGCGCTTGACCACGATGACGTTGTGCGCCATGTCGGCGTTGAGGATGGGCATGCCGTAGATCGGGCTCGACTTGTCGGTGCGCGCGACCGGGTTCACCACGTCGTTGGCGCCGATCACCAGCGCCACGTCGGCCTGGGCGAAGTCGTTGTTGATCTCGTCGAGGTCGAAGATCTTGTCGTAGGGCACGCCGGCCTCGGCCAGCAGCACGTTCATGTGGCCAGGCATGCGGCCCGCGACCGGATGGATCGCGAACACCACCTCGACACCGCCCTCCTCCAGCAGCTGCGCCATCTCCCACACCTTGTGCTGGGCGCCCGCCACCGCCATACCGTAGCCCGGGACGATGATGACCTTCTGCCCATAGCGCATCAGCGCCGCGGCATCCATCGACGACAGCTCGCGCATCGTGCCTTCGACCGCCTCGCCACCTTCGGCCGCCGCACCGGTGAGCGGCGCGAAGATGATGTTCCTGATCGGGCGGTTCATCGCCTTGGCCATCAGCTGGGTGAGCAGCATGCCCGAGGCGCCGACCACGATACCGGCCACGATCAGCGCCGGGTTGCCGATCACGAAGCCCTTGAAGCCCACCGCCAGGCCGGTGAAGGCGTTCAGCAGCGAGATCACCACCGGCATGTCGGCACCGCCGATCGGCATCACCAGCACCACGCCAAGCGCCAGCGCGAGCAGGAAGAACAGGAAGATCTCGAACCCGCCCGGGGCGTCGGAATAGGCCACGGTCAGGCCCACGCCGAAGGTCAGCAGGGTCAGGAAGAAGTTGACGTTGTTCTGCTGCGGCAGGCGGATCGCCTTGTTCATCAGGCCCTGCAGCTTGGCGAAGGCCACGCACGAACCGGAGAAGGCCACCGCGCCGATGATCGCGCCCAGCGCCAGCAGGGTCGAGGTCACCGCATCGTGCGGCACACCGCGCACCAGCTCGATCGCGGCGATGCCGGCGGCCGCGCCGCCGCCCATGCCGTTGTAGATGGCGACCATCTGCGGCATGTCGGTCATCTTGACGATCTTGCCGCTGTACCAGGCCGCGCCGCCGCCGAGCACGATGGCGAGCACCATCAGGCCGACGTTGTTGAGCCCGGGCATGAAGAAGGTCACCACCGTGGCGCCGACCATCGCGAAGCCGGCCCAGACGATGCCCTTGCGCGCGGTGACCGGCGAGGCCATGGCCTTGAGGCCGAGGATGAAGACCACGGCGACGATGAAGTACGCCATGCTCACGAACCAGTTGGACGTCATTGCTCACCCCCCTTGCGGCCGCCGGCCTTGAACATGCCCAGCATGCGCTCGGTGACGATGTAGCCGCCGGCGGCGTTGGCTGCGCCGAGGAACACGGCCAGGAAGCCGATCACGAGCTGGACCGGGTCCTCCGGGTCGGCGTGGCCGAGCGCCACCATGGCGCCGATCAGCACGACGCCGTGCACGAAGTTGGAACCCGACATCAGCGGGGTGTGCAGGATCACCGGCACGCGCGAGATCACCTCGTATCCGGTGAACGCGGCCAGCGCGAAGATGTACAGCGCAGTAAAGCCATCCATGGTGCGAGCCTCCTTACAGGCCGAGCGCGGCCTTGACGCCGGCATGGCGAACTTCGCCCGCGTGCGTCAGGCAACTGCCGGACATGACCTCGTCTTCCCAGTCGAGCGCGAGCGCGCCGTTCTTGATGAAGGGCGAGATGAAGTTGAACAGGTTCTTGGCGATCATCTCGGACGCATGCACCGGCATGCGGCTGGTGATGTTGGCGGGACCGATGACGAGGACGTCGCCGACCCACACCTTCTCGCCGGCGACCGTGCCCTCGACGTTGCCGCCGCTCTCGGCCGCCATGTCGACGACCACCGAGCCCGGCCTCATGCGCGCGACCATGTCGGCGGTGATGATCTTCGGCGCCTGCCGGCCGGGAATCGCCGCGGTGGTAATCAGCGCATCGCACTGCGCCACGGCCTTGGCCAGGCGCTCGGCCTGCTTCGCCTTTTCCTCGTCGGTGAGTTCGCGCGCATACCCGCCGCTGCCCGCCGCCGACACCCCGGTGTCGACGAACTTGGCGCCCAGCGACTCGATCTGCTCGCGCGTCTCGGGCCGTACGTCATAGCCCTCGACCATGGCGCCGAGGCGGCGCGCGGTGGCGATGGCCTGCAGGCCGGCCACGCCGGCGCCGATCACCAGCACCTTGGCCGGACGGATGGAGCCGGCGGCGTAGGTGAGCATCGGGAAGAACTTGGGCGAGTGGTCGGCGGCGATCAGCGCGCACTCGTAGCCCGCCACCGCACCCTGGCTGGAGAGGATGTCCATGCTCTGCGCACGCGAGATGCGCGGCAGCAGTTCGAGCGCGAAGGCGGTGATCCGGCCGTCGGCGAGTTGCTGCGCGCGTTCGGCGCTGGCCCACGGCTGCAGCATGCCGCACAGCACGCTGCCCGGCTTCATGGCCGCGATCGTCGAGGCCGGCGGGGCCTGCACGCAGAACACGACGTCGGCCGCCGCTGCGAGCGCTTCGGCCGTATCGACGAAGGCGACATCGGCGAAGTCGGTGTCACGGAAGTGCGCGGCCTTGCCCGCCCCCTTCTGCATCACCAGGCTGGCACCGAGGCCCTGATATTTCTTGACCACATCCGGCACGACGGACAGGCGCCGCTCGCCGGGATGAGTCTCCAGCAGCACTCCGATGGTCAGAGGCATGGACGGACTCCTTCACTGAGACGATGGAAACGGAATTCGAAGGGCGCGTCGGCGGCACCATCGATGGCCTGCTCTCCCCCTTCCCAGCGCTTGACGCGCTCCGCGCCGACACCGGACCGATATTACCGTCATTCCGACCCCGTGCAACATCGTGCTGCGCTGCCATGGCCCGTCCGCTGGATGGGCTTCCAGCACCGCCACGAACCCGCCCCAGGGCAGGCGGTCGCACCCGCCCCGCCGCTGCGGTCAGAGCGCGGACTGCGTCGGGACGAGCTTGATGATCGCGAGCGAGATGTTGTCGCCGCCCCCGCCCGCCCGCTCCCGGCTGAGGGCGATCAGCCGTTCGGCGGCGGTACGCGGCGGGTGTTCGGCAAGCGTTGACGCGAGCTCGGAATCGGAGAAGTAGCCCCACAGGCCGTCGGAGCACAACAGGAAGCAGTCGCCGGTCTGCGGCGACTCCTCGCGGCCGTATTCGACGCGCGGCGCGCGCTCGCTGCCCAGACAGGACAGCAGCACGTTGCGCTGCGGATGCTTCTGCGCCTCTCCGTCGTCGATACGCCCCTTGCGCTGGAGTTCGCCCACCAGCGAATGATCGGCCGTGCGCGATACCGTGAGGGTGCCGCGGAAGTGGTACATGCGCGAGTCGCCGCAATGCGCCCAGTACGCCCTGCCCTGCTGCAGCAGGAACACGACCGCGGTGCTGTGCGGATCCTGCTCGCTGGTGAAGCGGGTGAGCTTGATCACCGTGTGCGCCTCGTCGATGACGCCGCCGAGCAGGCTCTCGGGCGTCTCGTGCAGCGGAGCGTAGGACTCGAAATTCTGCCGGGCGCGGATCACCACCTGTTCGGCGGCCATCGCACCGCCGCTGTGCCCGCCCATGCCGTCGGCGAGCACCGCCATCATCAGGCCGGGCCGTTTCGGATGACCGAACAGCGCCACCCTGTCCTGCTGTTCCTTGCGGTCGCCGGCATGCATGGCGACACAGGTTTCGATGGTGAAGGACATGGCGAGCAGGCGGCGGCCCAGGGGTTTGGAAGGCTCGATCCATGATAGCAACCGGCCACGCTCGCCGGTACGCCGGCGTCTCGCGTCACGGCCGGCAACATCCACCGCCCGTGACTTTTCTCACGCTCGTCCGCCGCTCACCCCGATGAGGCGGCGAGACGGGCATCGATCAGTTCGATCCAGTGGCGGACGGGGGTGCCGGTGCCCGCCTGCAGATGCACCATGCAGCCGATGTTGGCCGAGGCGATCATCCCTGCGCCACCCTCGAGCAGGCAGTCGAGCTTGTTCGTGCGCAGGCGCTCGGACAGTTCCGGCTGCAGGATCGAGTACGTGCCGGCCGAACCGCAGCACAGGTGGGCGTCGCGCACCGGCGTGAGCTCGTAGCCGGCGGCGGCGAGCAGGCCTTCCACCGTGCCGCGGATGCGCTGGCCGTGCTGCAGGGTGCACGGCGCATGCCAGGCGAGGGCCTGTCGCGGCAGCGCGCGCGCGCCCAGCACCGCCGCCAGCGCGTCGGCCTCGGCCGCCACCACCTCGCCGATGTCGCGCGTCAGTTCCGCCACCCGCCTCGCCTTGTCCGCATAGGCCGGATCATGCTGCAGCAGGTGGCCGTAGTCCTTGACCTGCACGCCGCAGCCGGAGGCCGTCATCACGATCGCTTCGACCGTGCCGGCCTCGATCGCCGGCCACCAGGCGTCGATGTTGCGCCGGGCGTCGGCGCGCGCGCCGTCCTGATCGTCGAGGTGATGGCGCACCGCGCCACAGCAGCCCGCCCCAGCGGCCTCGACCAGCGAGATGCCCAGCGCGTCGAGCACGCGCGCCGCCGCGGCGTTGATCGACGGCGCCATCGCCGGCTGCACGCAACCGGCAAGCGCGACGACCTGGCGCGCATGACGCGGCTCGGGCCAGCGTCCCGCGGGGCGCGGCTCGGGCACCTTGGCCTGCAGCGCCTTCGGCAGCAGTCCGCGCACCGCCTGCCCGGCCTTCATCGCCACGCCGAACAGCTTCGGCCGCGGCACGAACTCGCGCAGCACGCGCCGGATCAGCGCCTCGCCGCCGTGGCGGGGGACGCGCGCGTCGACCACGTGGCGGCCGATGTCGAGCAGGCGGCTGTAATGCACGCCCGACGGACAGGTGGTCTCGCAGGAGCGGCAGGTCAGACAGCGGTCCAGATGCAGGCGGGTCTTGCCGGTGGGCTCGGCGCCCTCCAGCACCTGCTTGATCAGGTAGATGCGTCCGCGCGGCCCGTCGAGCTCGTCGCCGAGCAGCTGGTAGGTCGGACAGGTCGCGGTGCAGAAGCCGCAATGCACGCACTTGCGCAGGATCTCCTCGGCCTCGCGACCTTCGGGCGTGTCGCGGATGAAATCGGCGAGCTCGGTCTGCATGCTCAGAACTCCGGGTAGAGGCGGCCGGGATTGAAGATGCCCGCCGGATCGAAGGCCTGCTTCAGGCGGCGATGGACGGTCGCCAGCGGCGCGGACAGGGGCTGGAACACCTCGCCCTTGCGATCGCCGCCGCGGAAGGCCGCGGCGTGACCGCCGAGCTGCGCGGCGCGCGCCCGGATCGGCGCCGCATCACCCGTACTCGCCAGCCAGCGCAGGGCCCCGCCCCACTCCACCGTCTGCCGCCCGGGCAATTCCAGCGCCGGCGCAGTGCTCGGCAGCGACAGGCGCCACAGGACCTCGTCGGCAGTGAGCGCGAAGGTGGTCGCGCTCTGTTCTCGCACCGCGGTCCACAGTGCGCTCGATCCTGCCTCGTCCAGCACCTCGCCGCCCAGCCTCCCGATCGCCGCGCGCACCGCGGCCTCCGCGCCGGACAGGCGCAGGTGCAGCACGCCCTCGCTCCACAGGCTGGCCGACACCGGCAGCGGCTGGCCGCCCCATTCGTTGAGCCGGCGCAGCGCGCTCGCCTCGTCGAGCTCGAAGCGCAGCGTCGCTTCGTCCAGCGGACGCGGCAGCGCCTTCAGCGACACCTCGAGCAGGATGCCGAGCGTGCCCAGGCTGCCCGCGACCAGGCGCGAGATGTCGTAGCCGGCGACGTTCTTCATGACCTGGCCGCCGAACTTCATGATCTCGCCGCGGCCGTCGAGCAGTCTGACGCCGAGCATGAAGTCGCGCACCGCACCCATGCTCGCCCGCCGCGGGCCCGACAGGCCGGCGGCAACGCAGCCCGCGACGGTCGCCCCAGCGCCGAAATGCGGGGGCTCGAAAGCCAGGTACTGGCCCTTCTCGGCCAGCACCGCCTCCAGCTCGGCCAGCGGCGTGCCGCCGCGCACCGTCACCACCAGTTCGGTCGGCTCGTAGGCGACCACGCCGGTGTTGGCGCGCAGGTCGAACACCTCGCCCGTGGCCTCGCGGCCGTGGAAATCCTTGCTGCCACCGCCGCGCAGGCACAGCGCCGTCCCCGCCGCGGCCGCCGCGCGCACGCGCTCGGCCCATTCCTTCTCGATCGTCGTCATCGTGTCGTTCCTGCTCAGAAGCGCGGGAGGTCCGGATAGGGCACGTGGCCCTTGCTCACCCGCATGCGGCCGTATTCGGCGCAGCGGTTCAGGGTCGGGATCGCCTTGCCGGGGTTGAGCAGTCCGGGCGGATCGAAGGCAGCCTTGACGCGGAAGAACTGGCGCACCTCGGCGGTGGTGAATTGCGCGCACATCTGGTTGATCTTCTCCAGCCCGACGCCGTGCTCGCCGGTGATGGTGCCGCCGAGCGCCACCGACAGCTCCAGGATCTCGGCGCCGAAGTCCTCGGCGCGCTCGAGCTCGTCGGGCTGGTTGGCGTCGAACAGGATCAGCGGGTGCAGGTTGCCGTCGCCTGCGTGGAAGACGTTCATGCAGCGCAGGCCATATTTATTCTCCATGGCCTGGATCGCGGTCAGCATCTCCCCCAGGCGTTTGCGCGGGATGGTGCCGTCCATGCAGTAGTAGTCGGGCGAGATCCGCCCCGCGGCCGGGAAGGCGGCCTTGCGCCCGGCCCAGAACTTGAGGCGCTCGGCCTCGTCGCGCGAGACACGGATCTCGGTGGCGCCGCTGTCCTCGAGCACCGCGCGCACGCGCGCGATCTCCTCGGCCACCTCCTCCGGCGTGCCGTCGGCCTCGCACAGCAGGATGGCCTTGGCGTCGAGCGGGTAGCCGGCGCGCACGAACTCCTCGACCGCCGCGGTCGCGGGCTGGTCCATCATCTCCAGGCCGGCGGGGATGATGCCGGCGGCGATGATCCTCGCCACCGCATCGCCTGCGCGCACCACGTCGTCGAAGGCCGCCAGCACGCACTGCGCGAGCTGCGGCTTGGGCACCAGCTTGACCGTGACCTCGGTGACCACCACCAGCATGCCTTCGGAACCGGTGACCAGCGCGAGCAGGTCGTAGCCCGGGGAGTCGAGCGCGCCGGAGCCGATCTCGACGATCTCGCCCTCGATCGTGACCCCGCGCACGCGCAGCAGGTTATGCACGGTGAGGCCGTACTTGAGGCAATGCACGCCGCCGGCGTTCTCCGACACGTTGCCGCCGATCGAGCACGCGATCTGCGAGGACGGATCGGGCGCGTAGTACAGGCCGTGGGGTGCCGCCGCCTCCGAGATCGCCAGGTTGCGCACACCGGGCTGGACGACGGCGGTGCGGGCGAGCGGATCGAGCTCGAGGATGCGGTTGAAGCGCGCCAGCGACAGCAGCACACCGCGGGTGTGCGGCAGCGCGCCGCCCGACAGCCCGGTGCCCGCCCCCCGCGCCACCACCGGCACGCCGAGCTCGTGGCAGATGCGCAGCACCGCGACCACCTGCTCCTCGCTGGTCGGCAGCGCCACCACCAGCGGCAAGGCGCGGTAGGCGGCCAGGCCGTCGCATTCGTAGGGACGCAGGTCCTCGGTGTCGTACATCAGGGTGCCGGCGGGCAGCACGCGGCTCAGCGCCTCCACCACGCGCACCTTGTCCACCGCGGAAAAATCGCGCTCGGTCTCACCGAACGGCAGCGCTTCGACTTCGGAATTCATCATTGCAGGTCCTCGCCATGTGCTCCCGCGCGGGGAGCGCACCCACCGCGTCGAGGAGGCGAAAGTATAGGCGTCATGCCCGGCTCACGGTTTGACGCATTTTTGCCGTCGGCTTGAAGAAACTTCACAGCACGCCGTGCTCGCCATCCGCGCCAAGCCCCCCGGGTATCAAAGGACGCCGGCGCGGGTCCGCTTCGCCCCTCGGGTGCGCGCCGCCTCAGGGCAGCACGCCCTGCAGCCAGTCGACGAAGGCCGCACACTCCCAGCGCTCGAGCGCGCCCGGCGCCCAGCAGATGTAGTGCGCGAAGGGCGAGGCCAGCGGACGCTCCGACAGGGCGAGCAGACGCCCGCTGTCGAACCAGGCCGCCCCCAGCTTCTGCCGCACCAGGGCCACGCCGAAACCGCTCGCCGCCGCATCGTAGGCCAGGCCGAGATCGTTGAACTGCGCGCCGCTCGTCGGCTCCGGCAGGCTCAGCCCGCAATGGGCGTACCAGTTCGCCCACGGCTCGAGCGGGCTGCGCACCAGGCGGGTGGACGTGCATTCGGCCGCGTGTTCGAAACCGTCGAAGGGTCCGAACTCGTCGAGGAAGGCCGGGCTGCACGCCGGCGTCACCACGTCGCTCAGGATCAGCCGGTGCTCGACGTCGGTGTAGGCGCCAGCGCCGTAGCGGATCTCCAGGTCCGCCTCCTCGGCGGTGACGTCGCGCAGCGGGATCGAGACCTGCAGCGTCAGCTCGATGTCGGGATAGCTGCGGCGGAAGAGTTCGAGCTTGGGCATCACGAACTGGCGGCAGAACGAGGGCGTCACCGCCACCCGCAGCCGGCTGGCGCCCGCCGTGGCGCGTTCGCCGGGCATCTGCGCCAGCGCGGCCAGCGCGGTACACACCTGCTGCAGGTAGGCCGCACCGTCGGCAGTGAGGGTGAAGTCGCCGCGGCTGAACAGGCGAACACCGAGGTGCGATTCGAGCTGGCGGAGACGATGACTGACCGCGCTCACCGTGACGCACAGCTCTTCCGCGGCGCGGCTGGCGCTGCGCAGGCGGGACACCGCTTCGAAGGTGAGCAGGCACTGGATCGGGGGAATGCGGCTGGTCGCCATCTGCACTGGACTCCTGACCATCTGGGGGCCGCCGCATTATGCGCGCGCCCTGCACGAGCGTGCATCTCAACCCAGGACTCCCGGCGGGAACCCCGGCGCAAGGCCCTGTGGAAGCGGACTGGCCCGCTCTCGCAGTTTGAACGTGCGCCCATTGTCATTACCATTGAACCCCCAGCCCATGACCGCCGCCCCGCCGCATTCCTCGCTCGAACCGGGGCAGGCGCCGCGACCGGCCCGAATGTCCCCACTCCAGCGCCTGCTCCCCTTCCTGTCCTGGCCTTCACAATGGCGTGCCCACGGCGTGCGCGACGATGTCGTCGCCGGCATCACGGTCGCGCTGGTGATGATTCCCCAGGCCCTGGCCTACGCCAAGCTCGCCGGGCTGCCGCCGCACGTCGGCCTTTACGCCGCGCTGGTTCCGGCGGTGGTGGCGGCGCTCTTCGGGTCCTGCGGGCAGTTGTCGACCGGCCCGGTGGCGCTCACCGGCCTGCTGGTGGCGGCAAGCATCGCCCCGCTCGGGGGGCTCGCCGGGGGCGACGTGGTCGGGCTCGCGCTGCTGCTGGCGCTGCTGTCCGGGCTCATCCAGCTCGCGCTCGGCCTGCTGCGCCTGGGCTGGCTGCTCAACCTGCTCTCGATCCCGGTGTTGATGGGCTTCGTCAACGCCGCGGCGCTGATCATCTGCCTGACCCAGATCCCGCCGCTGCTCGGCCTCGCGATGCCCTACTCGCAGCACCTGGTGCTCGATTTCGCGCACGCGCTCGGCGGCCTCGCCGAGCTCCATCCGGCCTCGGTGGCCTTCGGCCTCGGCAGCCTGGGCGCGCTGGTGGCGCTCAAGCGCCTGTGGCCGCGCCTGCCGGGGGTGCCGCTGGTGGTCGCGGCGGCGACCGCGCTGTCGGCGTGGGCAGGGTTCGCGGCCGACGGCGGCGCGGTGGTCGGCGACGTGCCCAGCGGGTTGCCGGAGTTCAGCCTGCCGCCGCTGCGCCTGGAGCTGATCGCCGCCCTGCTGCCGGCGGCCTTCGTCGTCGCCATGGTCAGCTTCATGGAGGCCGCCTCCAGCGCCAAGCTGATCTCGGGCCGCACCCGCCAGCCCTGGCGGCAGGATCAGGAACTGATCGGGCAGGGCCTGGGCAAGATTGCCGCCGCCTTCACCAGCGGGATGCCGGTGAGCGCATCCTTTTCGCGCTCGGCGCTCAATTACGCCACCAACGCACGCACCGGACTGTCCTCCATCGTCACTGCCGCCTTCGTGCTGCTGGCGCTGCTCTACCTGACGCCGCTGCTGTGGCACCTGCCCAAGCCGGTGCTGGCGGCGATCATCCTGCAGGCGGTGATCGGCCTCATCGACATCAAGGTGCTGGTGCGCGCCTGGCGCGCGAGCCGGGACGACGGCGCGGGGGCGGCGGTGACCTTCCTCGCCACGCTGGCCTTCGCGCCCAACATCCAGAACGGCATCTTCACCGGCCTGATCCTGTCCCTGGCGCTGATGGTGTATCGCGGCATGCGTCCGCGGGTCGCCCTGCTCGGCCTGCACGAGGACGGAACCTACCGCGACCGCGAGCGCTTCGGGCTGCCACACCCGCATCCCGAACTCGTGATCCTGCGCTTCGACAGCCCGCTCAGCTTCGTGACCGCAGCCACCTTCGAGGACGCCATGCTCGGCGCGGCGCGTGCGCAGGACGGCGTGAAGGTGGTGCTGGTGTCGGGCGCCGGCATCAACGACATCGACGCCACCGGCCTGCACACGCTGGCAAGCCTGGTCGAGCGCTTCCACACCCAGGGCCAGACGATCGCCTTCTGCGGCCTCAAGAAGCAGGTGATCGACGCGATGGAGCGCGACGGGCTGTGGGCACGGCTCGGCGCGCACGCGAGCTATCGCACCGAACACCATGCGCTCGACGCGCTGCTTCCGGCGCTGCTCGCAAGCCGCTGATCAGCATTGACTTTCCACGGCCGCTCGGCTAGAGTGCGCGATTCTTCGCAGACCCATCAACTGGAGCAACACCATGTACGCGGTGATAAAAACCGGTGGCAAGCAGTATCGCGTCGCTGCCGGCGAAAAGATCAAGGTAGAACAGATACCGGCCGACGTGGGTTCCGAAATCACCATCGACCAGGTTTTCATGGTCGGTGAAGGCGATGCCGTCAAGATCGGCACGCCGGTGGTTGCCGGAGCTTCCGTCAAGGCGACCGTGGTTTCCCACGGCCGTCACGACAAGATCAAGATTTTCAAGATGCGCCGTCGCAAGCACTACCAGAAGCACCAGGGGCATCGTCAGAACTACACCGAGCTTCGCATCGAAGCGATCTCGGCCTAAGGCGCAGGGGGTAATCCGACATGGCACACAAAAAAGCTGGCGGTAGTTCGCGTAACGGCCGCGACTCGGAATCGAAACGCCTCGGCGTCAAGCGCTATGGTGGCCAGTTCGTGCTCGCCGGCAACATCATCGTTCGCCAGCGCGGCACCGAATACCACCCGGGCGACAACGTCGGCATCGGCAAGGACCACACGCTGTTCGCGCTGACCAACGGCACCGTGCAGTTCGCGGTCAAGGGCCCGTCGCGTCGCCGCACCGTGATCATCGTGCCGGAAGCGGCCTGATCCTTCGCGTTCGCTCGCGTTTGCAGTACAAAAGCCCTATCCACGTGGTAGGGCTTTTTTGTTTCCGGGGTCCGTCACGGCGGACGCCACAACCAGGTTGATCAGGCATGAAGTTTTTTGACGAAGCCCGCATCGAAGTCTACGCCGGCGACGGCGGCAACGGCGCCGCCACCTTCCGCCGCGAGAAGTTCATCCCCAAGGGCGGCCCCAGCGGCGGCGACGGCGGGCGTGGCGGCAGCGTGTATGCGGTCGCCGACCGCAACCTCAACACCCTGATCGACTACCGCTACACGCGCAGCTTCCGCGCCGAGCGCGGCGAGAACGGCGGCAGCCGCGACTGCTACGGCAAGGGCGGTGACGACATCACGCTGCGCTTCCCGGTCGGGACGGTGATCAAGGACCTCGAGACCGACGAACTCGTCGCCGACCTCGACGAGGACGGCAAGCGCGTGCTCATCGCCCGCGGCGGCCGCGGCGGCCTGGGCAACATCCACTTCAAGTCCAGCACCAACCGCGCCCCGCGCAAGAAGACCATGGGCCAGGAAGGCGAGTACCGCAACCTTCACCTGGAACTGAAGGTGCTGGCCGACGTCGGCCTGCTCGGCATGCCCAACGCCGGCAAGTCCACCTTCATCCGCAGCGTCTCCGCCGCCAAGCCCAAGGTCGCCGACTACCCCTTCACCACGCTCGCGCCCAACCTCGGCGTGGTGCGCACCAGCGAGGCGCGCAGCTTCGTGATCGCCGACATCCCCGGCCTGATCGAAGGCGCGGCCGAGGGCGCCGGCCTCGGCCACCAGTTCCTCCGCCACCTGCAGCGCACCCACGTGCTCCTGCATCTGGTGGACATCGCCCCCTTCGACCCCGAGGCGGACCCGGTCGCGGATGCCAAGGCCATCGTCGAGGAACTGCGCAAGTACGACGAGGAGCTGTACAACAAGCCGCGCTGGCTGGCGCTCAACAAGCTCGACCTGATCCCCGAGGAAGAGCGCGCCGAACGCGTCGCGGCCTTCCTCGAGGCCTACGGCCCGGTCGAGCGCCACTTCGAGATTTCCGCGCTGAAGGCCGAAGGCACCCGGGAGCTGATCTTCGCGATCCAGGACTTCCTCGACGCCGAGCGTGCCCGCATCGAGGCCGAGCGCGCCGAGCGCCAGGCCGCCGAAGCCGCCCGCCTGGCCGAATTCGACGCCGCCCGCGCCGCAGCCGAGGCCGCCTACGAGGAAGAGGCCTACGCCGACGAGGACGAGACGGAGGAGCTCGACGACCAGGGCGACGACGAAGACGAGCTGCCCGAAGACCACCAACGCTGACCTCCCCTTTGCCCCCAGGCCCACTGCGAAGATGAGAACCAAGATCCGCAACGCCCGCCGCCTCGTCGTCAAGGTCGGCTCCGCACTCGTCACCAACAACGGCGCCGGCCTCGACAAGGACGCGCTCGACGCCTGGGCACGGCAGATCGCCGCGCTGCGCGCCGAGGGCCGCGAGGTCGCGCTGGTGTCTTCCGGCGCCATCGCCGCCGGCATGCAGCGCCTCGGGTGGGCGAAGCGCCCGCACGAGATGAACAAGCTGCAGGCCGCCGCCGCGGTCGGCCAGATGGGCCTGGTCGAGGCCTACGAAAAGGCCTTCTCCCGCCATGGCCTGCACACCGCACAGATCCTGCTCACCCACGAGGACCTGTCCGACCGCACCCGCTACCTCAACGCGCGCAGCACGCTCACCACGTTGCTGGAGCTCGGCGTGGTGCCGATCATCAACGAGAACGACACCGTGGTCACCGACGAGATCAAGTTCGGCGACAACGACACCCTGGGCGCGCTGGTCGCCAACCTGATCGAAGCCGAGGCGCTGATCATCCTCACCGACCAGCAGGGCCTGTACACCGCCGATCCGCGCCGCGACCCGAGCGCCACGCTGATCGCCGAAGGTCGCGCCGAAGACCGCCAGTACGAGGCCATGGCCGGCGGCGCCGGCACCGGCATCAGCCGCGGCGGCATGATCACCAAGATCCGCGCCGCCCAGCGCGCCGCGCGCAGCGGCGCCCACACCTGCATCGCCAGCGGTCGCGAGGCCGATCCGCTGCTGCGCCTGACCGCCGGTGAAGACCTCGGCACCCTGCTCTACGCCACCAGCACGCCGCTGCACGCGCGCAAGCAGTGGCTGGCCGACCACCTGCAGCTCGCCGGCGATCTGGTGATCGACGACGGCGCGGTCGCTGCGCTGAGGAGCGGCAAGAGCCTGTTGCCGGTGGGCGTGCTCGAGGTGCGCGGGGATTTCGAGCGTGGAGCCGCCGTCGCCTGCCGCAGCGTCGGCGGCGAGGAAGTGGCGCGCGGGCTGGTGAACTACTCGGCCTCCGAATGCCGGCGCATCGCCCGCAAACCCACGGCGGACATCGAGAAGCTGCTGGGCTACGTCGACGAACCCGAAGTCATGCACCGCGACAACATGGTGTAGCAGGCTGCCCCGCGGTAGGGTGTTTCATGCCGGCGAGGTACTTTTGCCGATAAGCTATCGGACTCAGAGAAACCGGTGGGTCGATGGCATTGCGACACCCCCAACGAGTACCGCATGAAAAAGTGCAGGACGTGCCTCCTTCCCGCGACCGTCCCGGGTTCGGACATCGACGCTGACGGCATCTGCCGCCCTTGCCGCGAACACAAGACCAGCCCGGCGCCAGCCGTTTCCCGCCAGCAGTTCGCGGACGACCTCGAACGCACTCTCGCCTCGGTCCGCAATCACGCGGGCTCGGACTACGACTGCCTGGTGCCCTTCAGCGGTGGCAAGGACAGCCTCTACCTGCTTCACCGCCTGAAGCGCGACTACGGGCTGCGCGTCCTCGCCTACACCTGCGACATCGACCTGCCGAGCGCGGCCTGGAGCAACATCCGGACGGCGCTGCAGGCGCTGGACATCGACCACCTGGTCTACGCGCCGGCGCCATGCTTTCTCGCCAAGCTTTTCGCCTACCTGCTGCGCAACCAGGAAGCGCGCGGCGCCGTGTATACGGTGTCCTACGTCTACGCCCCGCTGTTCGAGGGCTCGGCGATCCGGCTGGCGATCGAGAAGAACATCCCGCTGATCCTCGCCGGCTATTCCCCCGGCCAACCCGAACCGGAGCGCATGCTGTACGAGTTCGCCCCCGAGTTGATCCGTGCCGAGGACTGGACACCGCCCCTGCTCAGGCAGTGCGGCGAGTTCTCGGAAGACGAGCTGCGCCACTTCTACGATCCTCTCTCACTGCCCGCGGACACGCGCTTTCCGCGTTACCTCGCCCCCTTCCACGCCTGGGACTACGACCAGGACGCGGTGATGAAGGCGGTGGTGCGCCTCGGCCTCGTCAAGCGCCGCGCCCACGCCAGTCCGATCGTCAGCAACTATCCGATCAACTGGCTGATGATGTACTCGGACCTGCGCCATTTCGGCTACAACCCGTACACACCGGAATTCTCCGCGCTGATCCGCGAAGGCAAGGCCAGCCTCGGCTACTGGCGGATCATGGCCCCGGTCGTCGACTTCATGATCCGCAACCGCGTCCTGCTGGGGCGCGAGGTCACCCGCAGCATGCGCTGGCTGGGGCTGCAGGCGGAGGAACTCGTCATCAACCAGCCCAGGGGCGCGTACGACCCGCCACTGCTGACGCGCCTGGCAAGCACGGGCCGATGATCCTCGGCGACACGCTCCCCGCCACGCTCGCCGCCCGCAGCGCCGCCACGCCGGAGCAGGCCGCCTTCTGGAGCCGGGACGATGACGGCCACTGGTCACCGACCCGCTGGGCCGAGGTCCATCGCCGCGTCCGCAGGCTCGCCTGGCAGCTCCGCCTGCTGGGCATCGAGCGCGGCGACAGGGTCGCGCTGGTCCTTCCGACCACGCCCGACTGGGAGTACGCGCAGCACGCGGTGCTCGCAGCCGGAGGCGTCGTCGTCGGACTGGATGCCAACGAGACCGATGCGAACCTGCGCCACATGCTGCAGACCGTGCAGCCGTGCGCGCTGATCGTCGAAACCCGGGCGATCGGCGACCGGCTGCGCGCGCTGACGCCGGGCGGCATGCCGCGGCTCATCGTCGACGAGGGCGAGCCGGGGCGGGACGGTCTGCGCCTCGACGAACTGCTGGCCCGCCCGATGCCGGCGACGGCGGACCTCCCCCCGGCGGCGGCGAACGACCTCGCCACCATCATCTTCACTTCCGGCAGCACCGGCCAGCCCAAGGGCATCGCCTACACGCACGCCCAACTCGTCCTGGTCGGTCGCGCCATCCTGGAGCGGTTCCCGAGCATCGTCGAGGGCGCGCGCCTGGCCTGCTGGCTGCCGCTCTCCAACCTGTTCCAGCGCATCATCAACCTGTGCGCGCTGATCTGCGGCGCACAGTCGTGGTTCGTCCGCCATCCGGCGCAGATCATGGCGCGCCTGCCGGAAATCCAGCCCAGCCTGTTCGTCGGTGTGCCGCGCTTCTTCGAGAAGCTCCACGCCGGCATCGTCGCCGAACTCGACGCCCGCCCCGCACCGGTGCGCGCGATCGCCCACGCGGCCTGGCGGCTCGCATGCGAAGTGCGCGCGGCCGAGCGGGCCGGCAGGCAGGTCCCGGCGCTTCGCGCGGCGATCGCCTGGCTGGCCGATCGCCTGGTCCTGTCCAGGATCCGCGCCGCGATGGGGCCGAACCTGCGCTTCATGGTGAGCGGCTCGGCGCCGATACCGGTGTGGCTGCTCGAGCGCTTCCACGGCCTCGGCTGGCTGGTGCTCGAGGCCTACGGGACGAGCGAGAACGCCCTGCCGATCGCGCTCAACACACCCGCGGCCTACCGCTTCGGCACCGTCGGCCGCCCGCTGGGACACAACACGCTGGTGATCGCCGCGGACGGCGAGATCCTCGTGCGCGGTCCGGCGGTGTTCTCCGGCTACTGGGGGACGGACCCCGCCGACTCCGGGATCGATGACGCTGGCTTCCTGCATACCGGCGATCTGGGCAGCCTGGACGAAAGCGGCTTCCTGGCATTGACCGGCAGGAAGTCAGAGCTGTTCAAGACCTCGATCGGACGCCGGATCGCGCCAGCCTCCATCGAAGCGCTGATCAAGCGCGTGCCCGCGGTCGAGCACGCGGTTCTGGTGGGACGCAGCCGCCCCTTCCCGGTGGCGATCGTCGACCTGGCCTTGCCGCCCGCAGCCGATGCAGCGGGATCGGGCGATCGACAGGGCTGGCTCGAGGCTCTGGGCAATCGCATCCTGGCAGCCTGCAAGCATCTGCCGCCATACCAGCGGCCCGCCGCGATCCTGGTAAGCCCGACCCCCTTCAGCGTCGATGGCGGACAACTCACCGCCAACCAGAAGCTGCGCCGCCAGCATATCGAAGCGCTCTTCGCGCGCGAACTGGATGCGCTCTATCGGGATCTGGAAGCGGCGCACTGCGCCAGGCATCCCCGCTTCATCTGCCGGCTCGCAGGAGCGACATGAGCACCTATTTCATCACCGGCGCCACCGGCGCAGTGGGCAGCGCCCTGGTTCCGCTGCTGATGGAGGCCCCCGACACCGAGCTGCGGCTGCTGATCCGCGCCGAGTCGGACGCCGCCCTGGCCGATCGCCTCGCGCAGCTGTTCGCGTTCTGGGAATGGCCCGCGGACGACCCGCGGCGGCAGCGCGTGCGGGCACTGCGCGGCGACGCCGCCGAACCGCGCTTCGCTCTCGACGATGCGCAGTATCGGGCGCTCGCCGGGGAGCTCACCCACATCATCCACTGCGCGGCCAGCGTGCGGATGAACGAGCCGCTGGACAAGGCGCGCCGCTCGGCCGTCGGTTCGGCCACCGCGATCCTCGAGCTGGCGCGGGCCGCGCACGCCCGTGGCCGGCTCGCCAAAGTCGAATTCGTCAGCACCGTGGGCATCGCCGGCAAGCGCCAGGGCCTGCTGCCCGAGCGCTGGATCGACGAAGCACGTGCCTTCCACAACAGCTACGAGCAGTCGAAGGCCGAGGCCGAGGAGCGGGTGCGCGCCGCCGTCGAGCAGGAAGGCCTGCCGATCACCGTCCATCGTCCGAGCATGGTCATCGGCGACTCGCACAGCGGGCGGATCATCCGCTTCCAGATCTTCTACTTCATCTGCGAGTTCCTGTCCGGCCGCAAGACGCACGGACTCTATCCGGACTTCGGTGCGGTGCAACTGGACGTCATTCCGGTCGACTGCGTCGCCTCGGCGATCGTCGCGTCGAGCCGCGACCCGGGGTCCGGCGGCAGGATCCTCCACCTCTGCTCCGGACCGCAATCGGCTCCCGCGCTGATGGCGCTCAGGCACACGGTCAGGGAGACGTTCCGCGCCCATGGCCGGGAAGTTCCGCGCGCCGTGACCCTGCCCCGTGGCGTGTTCGCCCTGCTGCCGCGCATCGCCGCACTGCTGGCGCCCGCCGACACGCGCAGGGCGCTGTCGACCCTGCCCATCTATCTGGACTACCTGGCCGACCAGCAGGGATTCGACAACGCCCGCTATCGCGCATGCCTGGCAGCCCGTGGGGAAAGCCTCCCCGCGTGGCAGGACTACCTGCCGACCGTGCTCGATGCCTACCTGGATGCGCGTTGGAGCGAGGCCTCGAGCGTCCTGCGGACGAGTTCGGCGAAGCGCTCACCGGAGGGGTAACCCGCGAACTCGCCTGCCACCTCGCCGGCCCTGTGCCGGAAGGACGGCTCCTCGAGCAGGCGGCGGGTCAGCTTCGCCACCCTGTCGGCGGTGATCCGGTCGGCACGCAGCGCGAGACCGGCGCCAGTGGCGACGATGAACTGCATGTTCAGCATCTGATCCAGATTCTGGGGAATCCCGAGCACCGGCGTGCCCTCGCGCAAGGCCTGGTGGGTGGTCGGGCTGCCGCCGTTGCAGATGACCAGGCTTGCGCGTCGCGACAGCGCCGCCCCGGGGAGAAATCGTTCTACAACGACGCCGGCGGGAAAGGACAGGCGCTCTGCACCCGGCCCGAGCGCGATCGCCACCCGGCAGTCGAGCGCGACCAGCGCCCGGGAAATCTCGACCAGCAGGCCGGGATCGCCCGAGCTGCCGAGGATCAGGTAGACGAGCGGGCGGCCGCCGCCGTCCTCCTCCAGCGCCGCCGGCAGCGGGCAGTCGGGCGACCAGGTCACCGGTCCGATGTAGGCGTAGCGCCCGATACCTCCCGAATCGCGCGTCGGCACGAGCGCCGGGACGTCGGCGAAGACCGTCAGGTCCGCCTCGGTGAACACGCTGCGCAGATCAAAGCCCAGGGACGGCATGCCGTGGCGCCGGCGCAGGCGATGCATGGGCAGGCTGTGGAGCGCGAGGACCAGCGGATGAGCGATGCGGAACGCCGCATCGACCAGGCCGGGGCCGAGCATCCGGGTGAGCGGGTGCACCGGAACCTCGAAGCGCACCGGGGCGAACGGGCTCCAGTAGGCGTTCGAGATCGCCACGTAGGGCAGCTTCGCCAAGCGCGCGCTGACCGCCAGCGACAGGCGGAAATCCCCGACCACCAGATCGGGCTCGAAGGCCCGCATCAGGCGCAGGTCCTCGTCGACGTAGTCCTCGAGCACCGGCAGCGGAAACACCGGCCGCCCGGCGGCAACCGCATCGAGGTAGGCGACCGAGCCGATTGCATGCATCGGCAGCGCCTTCAGCCCGGCATCGCCGACCACCCACTGGTACTCGGGCCCCGTGGCCAGCGCCACCTCATGGGACTGCGCATCGAGTGCCCCTGCAAGCACGACCGGCCTTGCCACATGGGCGAGCGTGGCGGGCTCGGCGAAAAAGAGAATGCGCTTCTTGCGTGTCAAACGGTCGCTTCCTGTCCGTCCTGCCTCATGCCGATCTTCCTGGCCGGCACGCCCGCCCAGATTTCGTTGGCGCCGACCTGACATCCCTTCGTCACCACCGCCCCCGAGGAGATGATCGCCCCATCGCCGACCTCCACGCCCGGCATGATGATGGCGTGGGCCCCGATCGTGACTCCGCTGCCGATCCGGACCGGATAGAAACCGAGCCGTTGCCCCTCGATCACATGGGCATAGACCACGGCATCATGGCCGATCAGGGAGTTCGCGCCGACGCTCGTCAGCGGCGGATCCATGATCACCCCGCCGCTGTAGCTGTTGTCGCCGAGCTTCGCACCCAGTGCCAGGTAGACCAGACGCATCACCGGCACCGGAACGAAGCGGGTGCAGGTGAGCGGATAGAAGAAGATCAGGTAGAAGAGCGTGTTGATCTGCGCCGCGAACTCCCGGCGCGAACCGACCGCCACCTCCCCGCTCTCGAGCGGCATGAGCGCCAGAAAGATGCGGTAAACGAGGAACGCGCACGAATAGATCAGGACGATGGCCGTTCCGAGCAGGACGATGCCACGAAAGTCCCCGGACGGAACAAGGCCCGCGACGGCCCCGGTCAGACCCGCTCCGCCCCCGACGATCACGAGGAATAGGAACAGGAAGAAGGTGATCTGGGCCACCGACACTTTGCGCATCCTCACTCCTCGAATCGTCCGCCATGAAAGTCTCAATACCGCAATCGCCCCGCGGGTTCGATCCGGATCGTATGTCACGTTCCGCGCCCGAACCAGGGAAAAGCACAGGCAATGCGCATTCCGTCATGGGCTCCGTTCGCAGAAGCACTCGATAATGAACGCGCTGATCGCCCACGAAGAGGGCATGCTTGTCGGGAAGCAAGGCATCAGATCGTCATGCGCAGGCGGCATCTCACCGCGCATCGGCACTTGGTGGATGAAAGGCGATGGTTATGGAAGCAAGGCAGCATTTCGCACACTCTTACTGCAGGCAACCCGGACGATTCGTGGCAGGCGGATCGTCTTCCCCAGCGTCATCGCAGACGCAGCGCTCACCCCCAGCAGAATCGACCTCCACAACCGGTGAATCATGTCGCTGATTGACAACTCGAACCTTGGGAGCGGATTCCGGGGCTACTTCCGCATCGACGCCGCGCTCGACGACGAGCTTTATGACGAAGTCCTGCGTATCCGGCATGACGTCTATTGCGTCGACCTGGGCTTCGAGCGCGTTCGCGAAGATGCCCGCGAAAGCGATGACTACGACACGCACAGCATCCATTGCCTGTTGCGTACCGCAACCAGCCCTCACCGCGGGGTCGGTTGCGCACGGGTCGTGCTCACCGACCCCGAAGACCGAGCAGCCCCGCTCCCGTTCGAGCGGACCTGTGCAGGCGTGCTCGACCGCTCGATCATCGACCCCGCCAGGCTGCCGCGCGAGCGCATCGCCGAGGTGTCGCGGCTCGCGGTTTGCAGGGCCTACCGGCGGCGCAAGGGCGAAGAGCACTCGTATGTGAACAACGTGGAGGAAGACGCCCTCGACGCCTGCGAGCGGCCCCGCTTCCCCTACATCCCGGTCAGCCTGTACATGGGCGCGATCGCAATTGCCGCGCACCATGGCATCGACACCCTGTTCGTGCTCACGGAGCCGCGGCTGGCGAACCACTTCGCCAGACTGGGCGTTCGGGTCACCCAGATCGGCGGCCCGGTCCAGCACCGTGGCACGCGCGTGCCGTCGATGATCGACGTGCAGGAGGTCATCCGGAACATGCGCCTGGTGATGCGGCCGCTGTGGCGGGAGGTCGTGAGCGAGATCGAGCGCAGCTACAAGGAAACGGTCACGGCGCGGTGACGCGCCAGGGGCACCACGCGCAAGCATCTGCAGGCAAGGCCGAGGGTGTCCGCGACGGCGGCTCAGGCCGCCTGCCCATCCTGACATCGGCTGCGCCGACCCTGAACCCGGCTCCACAGCACCAGCAGCGCCGGGAGCAGAATCAACTCCATGAGCTGACCGGACAGCAGGCCCACCGCTGTCAGCATGCCGAAATGCGCGGTAGGCACGAAGCTCGAGGTGGTCAGCAGCAGGAACTGCGACACCAGCAGCAGCGAAGTCGCCACCACCGCCCTCCCCGACGCCTCGAAGCTGCGCGCCACCGAGAACACCACGCCATGACCCTTGTGTCGGCGCTCCTGATAGTTGTGGAAGATGTGGATGGTGTCATCCACCGTGATGCCGAGCACGACACCGGCGATCAGTACCGTCGCCATGTCCAGATGGATGCCTGCCGCGCCCATCAGCACGAACACGAAGAACAGCGGCGCGAGATTCGGCAGCATGCTGATCACGGCCGCCGGGAAGGAGCGCCACAGCACCAGCATGATCAGGAAGATCTGCCCGAAGGCACCGAGGAAGCTGTGCAGCTGGCCGACCACGAGCAGATCCTCCTGATCGGCGAACAGGCGACCGTACCCTGCGGTCTGCCACCTCAGTCCGGGGTCGTCAACTTCGCCCACCAGCGCGTCGATCTTGTCGATCACCGCCTGGATCGCGTTGGCGCCATGCACGTTCACGTTGAGCAGGATGCGCATGCGCTGATATTCGCCATTGACGAGTTCCTGCAGGTCGCGTCCGTCGTAGATCAGCAGGAGCTGGCTCAACATGCGGTCGTCGTCGGGCAGGCGGCGGAAGGCATCATCCTCCTCGTTGAAGGCCCAGTTCATTTCTTCGACGATGTCCATCATCGACAGCGTGCGATCGACCTCGGGCAGCGCTTCGACCCGTGTCTGCAAGGCCTTGATGCGCTGCAGGCGCGCCGCATCCTTGAAGGCATCCCGCCCCGGGCCGTCGACCACGATCTCGAGCGCCGTCACCCCGACCAGCGCGGCCTCCACCTTCGCGGTGGACTGGGTCAGCGGATGATCCTCGTTGAAGAACTTCAGCAGGTCCGACTCGGCCTGCACCCGCAGCACCAGGGGCGTCGCCGCCACCACCAGCACCACCACCGTGCCCACCACCCAGCCGGCGTGGCGGATGCCGAAGTTCGCCAGCGCACACGACAGGCGCTTGGTCCACGCGAAACCGCCGGAGCGCTGCGGCCAGGGCCCGCGGTCGAACCTCACCAGGAAGGGGGGGACGAGGTAGAACACGACCAGATAGATGATGATCGCGCCGATCGCCGCGATCAGGCCGAAGGTCTGGATCGGCGGGATGGGCACCAGCACCAGGCTGATCATCCCTGCCGCCGTGGTCATCACGTTGAACAATGCGGGCGTATGCACCATCTGCAACGCGAAGACGACGCGCTTCGGGCGTCGGAAGCCGGCGTCGCGCGTACGTTTGAGCGCCGCGTACAGGTGCAGCAGGTTCGACACCGTGTAGGCGGAGATCAGGGTGGGCACCATCGCCGTCACCAGCGTGTAGGGCTGGCCGATGGCCGCGATCAGTCCCACCGAGGCGATCACGGCGGTGCTCATCGCCATCGCGCCCAGCAGTACCGGCACCAGGCGGCCCACCACCCAGTACAGCAGCGCGAGGCCGAGCGCCATCACCAGCGGCGTGAAGATCAGCGTGTCGCGCAGCATCGACCGCATCTCGGCGGCGTCGAGCGCCACCGTGCCGGCCACCGCGACCAGGCTGTCGCCCATCTGCTCGGCCTCGACCGCCGCGCGGAACTCGGTCTCGATCGACTGGCGCTGGCGACTCTCGCCCAGCTTGTGGGTGCGAACGACCAGCGCCACCGCCTTTCCGTCCGACGACGCCAGCCACCCGGGCATGAAACGGTCCTCGAGCACGCGCTGGAGGCGCTCGGCATCGCCGTCCGCCTCCAGCGCCTCGGCGTCGATCAGCGGCTCGACCACGAAGCCGTCCGCCGTGCCGGAAATGTGATCGACGCGGGTCAGCGCGAACACCCGATCCACGTCCGGATGGCGTTCCATGCGCGCGCTGACGCGATCGAGCGCACCCAGCGCGGCAGCGCCATAGAGCCCGTCGCCGGCAAAGAGGCCGATCAGGATCTCGTCGTTGGGGAACTCCTTGCGCAGCTCGCGCTCCAGCACCGTGGCCGGTGCGTCGTGGGGGAAGTAGAGCTCGGGTGCATTGTTGAGGTCTAGCCGCAACAGGAGCGCGGCGCCGAGCGCCTGCACGACGACGATGATCGCCAGCGCATGGCGCCAGCGCAGCAGGCGCGGCTGCATCAGGCGCAGGAGAAAGGTGCGGAGTCGATCATTCAACATTGCAGCACCGCCGTCGTGCCCTGGCCTCGCATTCAGAACTTAGCCTGCCAGCCCACCATCACCGAGTCGTTGCGCGCGTAGTAGCCGCCGAGCGTCTGCTCGGCGCCACTGAAGAGATGGGCGGCGAGGAAGAACTCGTGCTGGTCGATGCCGGTGTAGGCCAGGCGCGGGTTGAGATACAGATCACGCTCGCCCAGCCCGGCCATGAGGCGCAGGTCGGCGCGCCAGCGGCCGTGAGCGAAGGGATGCTCGATCTCGCCGGTCACGGCGTAGAACTCGGTACGATCGAGCACCGACACGTCGGTCAGCGTGCGATGGCCGGCAAGCTGGAGCGTGACGCGCGTCTCACCATCGCCGGGGAAGAACTCCGCGCCCACCACCACATCGACGCCGGGATCGGTACGGTACTCGAAGCCGGGGGTGGTGAGCGGTACGTCGCTGCGCCAGGCCAGCTCCATGCGCCAGGTGGCGCCCATGCGCTCGGTCTCGAGCTCGGCACCGACCACCGTGTCGTAGGGGTGGATCGCCGTCAGCACACCGGGCGATACACGGTAATAGGGCTGCGACTGGCGCACGCGCTGCACGCTGAAGCCGTAGTCCAGCCCGTCGCCACCGCCAGTCAGGCGCACACCGCCGCCACCGCTGCCATCCTCGTCGGCCTCGCGTACCTTCACGCCGGCCAGCCCGGGCAGCGCGCCGAAGCCGAGCAGGCGCCCCTTCACCGTATCCACCGGATGCCATACGCTGTCGCCATGAGGCATCACCGCATCATCGAATGCCGGCAGCCACACCGCATCCAGCTTGAAGTCCTCGCCGAAATATTCCGCGCGCACCGCCGGCACCGCACGGCGGCGATCGGGCAGCCGGTCGAGGATCACACGCGACAGATCGACCCGGCTCATGCGATCGATGGGCGAGATCTCGTCTACCCGCCCCCACATCACGTTCTGCGTGCCGAGCGTAAGCCGCAAATCCTTGCCACGCCAGCGCAGATAATTCTCGGTGTAGTCCGCCCGCACGCGGGTGAAGTCCGCGCTGCCGAATTGCGACCATGCATCCAGCCGCGCGCCGAGCGCGTAGCTCCAGTCGCCCTCGCCGCCGGTGGCGCTGACCGCCATCTGCGCAAAGGCATCGCCCGAAGCGCGGGGATGGTCGGTGAAGCCGCCCAGTTCGACGCGCAGGCTGTCGACCTTGAATCCCGCCCCCTCGTCCGCCGCGAGCGCGCCCATGGACAGCAGCATCCCGCTGGCGACCGTCACCATGCCGCGCCGAAGCCGGCCCTCGTGTTTAGCTTGCATGCCCTGTCCTGCTTGCGTTGATTCGAGGTTCCGGCGCCACCCGCCCACCCGTTGCCCAGCCCGCGCTCACGGCCGGAATTCCTTCTCGCCGGCCTCGTCCTCGAGTGCCTTCGAACTGAACAGCCGCGCCGGCAGACCGCGGTCGTATGCGATGCGCTCCACCACCAGCCGCGTGCGATGCCCGCTGCGCAGATCCGTCATCGTGCTGTCCGTCACCGTCCAGTAGCCCTGCACCTGCTCGCGAGCGGCCACCTCGAGGCGCTTGGCCGGCCGTTCGGCGTCCTTCTCGTAGAAGTCGACTCGCAGCGGCAGCAGGCTCACCGGATCGATCCAGCTCACCCGACGCAGATAGACGGAATTGCCCGCCTCCACCGGCACGCTCTCCAGCACCTCGCAGGCCACGCCGTCGATGGACTCCTGACCGATCACGCGGTGGGTATCCATGGCCGGCTTGCGGTCGCGCAAGTCCTCGAAATAGTAGTCGGAGTTTACGAAGCGGCCGCCCTTGCGGCTGGAGTCCACCCGGCGCACGCGCTGCATCGCGGGCAGATAGATCCACTGGCTGGATTCGCCGTAGGCCGCATCCAGCGTCAGCAGCCCGGTGCCCGCGATGTCGGCGGGGTCGGTGAAGCGGATCAGCGTGGCGACCTCGCCGCCCTCGCCGCTCAGCCGGTACAGCACCATGCTGCGCACCCGCGGGCTGCGCCCCTCCTCGGTCAGCGACATCGTGACCACCGAGCTCGCATCCTTGCCATCGGGGCGGTCATACACGCGCTGGGCGAGCGCCAGACCCGCATCGTCCGCCCCTGCGGCCGAGCCGATCAGCAAGCCCGCGGCAAGGCCGGCAAGCGCACGCGAAAAGGTATTCATGAACCAGCGGCGCTCCAGCGCCTGCAGACCTGCCATTGCTCCTCCCCTGCCGGAACGGCCAAGACTCGCCGCATTCTAGCCCAGCGACGCGCGGCCCCCGAAGGCCAGCACCCGATCAGCGCTGCGCGTCGAGCTTTGCCAGCCGCCGCTTGGCGACGAAACTCTTCAGGCGCTGCAGGGGATTGCGGTTGCCCATCCACAGCCGGCGGTGATGGAAGCGGCCGACGCGTGCATCGAGGTAGGTGTACCAGGGCACGCATCGAAGCTCGTCGGGATGCAGCAGCGCCACCAGCGCCTGCGTGGTGATGAAACCCGCGCACAGCTTGCAGCCTGCCACCGAACTCGGCCCCTTGCGCGCCTTCAGGTTGATGGAGCTCGGGTCGAGATAGCGCAGGTGGTAAAGCTCGGGCGCGAAGCCGAGCAGGAACTGCACGATCTTCTCGTCCTCGCTCATGGCGGGCGTGATCGCGAAGTAATCTTCGTAGCTCATGCCCTGCGGCCCGAAGGCCAGCATGCCCGCCCCCAGCCCCAGCGGCACCGCCGCGACCGTCGCCAGGCCGCGCGCCGAAGCCGCATTGACCAGCAGCGGGTGCTTGTCCACGGCGAAGGCATCGACCGCATCCACCGCGAGATCGACACCGTCGAGGAAGGCATCGATGTTGTCGGCCTGGATGCCGTCGGCGAAGGTGGTGATGCGCAGTTCCGGGTTGATCGCGAGCGCCTGCTCCACCATCACCTCCAGCTTGCGCCGCCCCAGCGTCGGCACGCTGGCGCCGTACTGGCGGTTGAAGTTCACTAGTTCGAACTCGTCGAACTCGGCCAGGTGAAAGCCACCCACGCCGGCCCGCACCAGGCTGATCAGGTAATCCCCCCCCACCCCGCCCATGCCGGCGATCGCGACGGTGGCATTGCGCAGGCGCTCGTGCTCGGTGGCACTGACGACGCCGAGGTTGCGGCTGAAGGCTTGGTTGTAATCGAAGGGAGTCAAGACAGGTCTCCGGCGATGACGGGGTTGAGGGCATCTTTCCGCAGGGACGGCTGCATTACAAGGGCGGATCCCACGAACCCTGTCTTCGCATGCCCGAGGGCATTCAGCCGCGAGAATGTGTCGGCATTTTTTACACTCACACGCCAACCAACACGGCGACCAGCGCTATCTCACTGTTTTTTATGACCTTGCATGTTCAGGCACGGATGGTGCTTATTGAACCGCAGGGGAAACATGGAAGCGCCTGGTACCCCGCCAACTTGGAGGCAAAATCATGAAACTCAACAAATTTGCAGCAGCGCTGGCGGTTTCGTCGATGTTCGCATCGGGCGCCGCGATGGCTGAGCCCTTCTACATGGACGTGACTCAGTTCTCTAGTTCTTACGCAGGGGACGGCACGACTGCAAGCATCTTTCAGCTCGCGGTAGATTGGTCAGCCACTTCCACCTACACCGACGACAACGGCACGGCCGGCCTTAACATCGGTGACTCGGTTACCGACAGTGGCGGGGGCTCCGTTTCTAATTTCTTGGGCAGCACTGGAAGCGCAATCCTCGGGGGCAATAACAATGAAGGCATCGGATCGAACTACCAGATCCGTTTCGCATATACCGACCTCTCGGGCACGATTGCCGCGATAAATCTCGCCTCGACCGCCATTTTGGCGAATTACACTTCCGGCACTATTTACGTTTATGGATCGGCAATCGATATCAATGGAAACATCGTTGCCCCTGAACTGCAGTTGCTCACCCTGAACGTCTTCGCCAGTGCCGGCGACCTTGCAAACGCAATTATCTACGCAACGGTGTCGAACCCACTCGCGGACACATGGTTCTTCCCGCCAGCAACTGACTGGAGCGATGTGACCGTAGCTATCAACATGCGTCTGGACACCAACCTGGATACGAGAACGGCGCCCACATCCATTGGGAATGGCCAATATACTCGCTCCACCACGCTGAATGGCAGCGTGGAGTTTAACCGGGTCCCTGAGCCAGGCATCCTTGCTCTTCTCGGCGTGGGCCTCTTCGGACTAGGCGCCGCACGGCGCATGAAGAAGGCTTCCTGACTCTGTCGGAGCACACCAAGAAAAAAGCCGCGCAATGATGGCGCGGCTTTTTTTCGCCCCCCATCCAGAGGAGACAACGCCAAAGGCGTAACCGGGTTGTCCCGCCAGTCGCTCAGACGCTATCAGATATGAAGGCCAGCATCCCTGTAGCTCTTGGCCTCAGCCACCAGCGGCCACGCGGCGGAGGTCATCATCACCTGCGGCTCCGCCTCCACACCACCGAACATGAAGCGATACAGGCACGAATTGCGCGCCGCCAGCCCCGCCCTGGCAGCCTGCGCACCGATCAGATAGGGCTGACGAGCCGGACTCACGGTGGTATTCAGCGGGCCGGCTTCATGAAAGGGAAAGCCGAGACGGTTCAACAGCCGTGCGAGCGCCGGCTCCATGGCAGCGTAGCAGTGGGTGATGCCATAGCGGTTGGCGAGGTTGAAAATCTCGCGATACAGACCCAGCGCCACGAGAGGCCCCTCGCGCTTGAGCATGGAATGCGCCGACCCACCGGCCGTGCCAGACGCCTGATGTCGCCCCAGCATGTTCGAGACCTCACCGCGAAGCCTGCGCAACCTCGACGACAGCGCAAGGCGACCGATTTCGCCGATCTGGCCGACTGAAGCCTCCGTGCCTCGCGACAGGCTGTAGCGCGCGCTGACGTTCAGCCCGTTCGGCCCCGGCAGGATGAGCCGCGAGCACCCGACGGCGACACCCGTCTCTTTCACCCGGCACAGCACATGCAGGCTGTGCACGTCGTATTCGTCACTTTCGATGGCGACGCCACCCGCGCGCCTGCCGTCGGGCACGATCCGCCCCAACTCCTCGCAGAACACCATGTGGCGCAAGGCCAGGTATTCCGCGTAGGCGCCCGTGCCGGGCTCGACCACCGAGTATTCGTATCTCTCCAGCAACATCCACACCTTGAGGTTTACGCGTGTGCGATGGCGCGATGCCTCAAAGCATTCGCACGCGTATGTTGCCGTGGAAGATAACTTAGCCCCGGAGGCTGTCCGTCAAGTAATTTGTAAATTTCTTCGTGATAGATCTCACAGATCTCACGCGCGAAAGCACAAGGCGAGCGGGGAAATATGTGCGATCAGGCCATGCCCAGCTCTGCCTGTCCTTGCTGCATGAAGCGCAGCACCGCCTCTTCCCGGGCCCCCAGGCTGCGTTCGATCTCGAGCGCACTGATCAGGAACACGCGACGCGGCGGCGACACGCCTGCATTGACGGGCCCCACGGGCACGAACGGAAAACCAAGCGCGATCAGCAGGCGGCTGAAGTGGCTGTCCATCGCCGCCACGCAATAGCCGATGCCGATGCCCTTGCACAGCTGGTAGATCTCGCGGTACATGCCAAGGACCAGTTCGGGCTGATGTCGGCGCATGCCTTCCGGCCGGCGCAGCATCTCGTCGCCCGGGTCGCCCTCGATGGGCTTGCCCTGGTCCGAGTGCCGGCGACGGAAACGCGGGGCGATCGCCATGCGCGATATTTCGCCGATGCTGCCCTCCGTAGCGTCGGCATAGGGCAGCGGGTGGTCGATGACATAGCGCGAGGTGACGTTGAGCCCCTTCGCACTCGGCAGGATCACGCGCACGAAACCTGCAACCGAAGCGTCGGGCTTGTATAAGGCTATGAAGTGCCGGCTGTATCCGTCATAGCCGTCGGTTTCGATCGGCAGCCCCCTGCTGGAACACAGGCCACTCGGCTCGATCCGCCCGAGTTCGGCGCAAAACACTTGGTAGCGCGCCTCGAGATACCGCTCGTAGGCGGGCGAACCGGGCAGCACTTCCTCGAAGCGAAAGTACTCGGTTTCCATGTTCACTCCCAGATCAAGCTGTCGATCATGCTTTCCGGCCAGACACGATGAAGACGCCAGCGGCCACCATCAGACCTCCTGACGCCACCTTCTCCGCGAGTTCCTCGTAAAGCGCAGGGACATCCACTGCGCCGCCGAGCAGTGAAGCCTTGTATCCGAGCAGGATGTTGAACAGCACCGGGAAAGGCAGCTCGCTACTGGTGAGAGCCAGAACCCGGCTCCTGACGTCGACGAAGCCGGCCTCGGTCATCATCCCCTGGAGCTTGCGACCGATGAAGCGGTCTCCGCCCTGCGCGGTCTGGACGGCCTGCGCATCGCACAGCAGTTTGCTCACCCGGGCGTCCTCCGGATGGAAGATCACCAGTCCGTCGTCCGAGTCGACAGCACAGAAGCGCCCGCCCGACCGGGTGACGCGATGGACTTCGCGCACCACGTCCAGGGGATGCGGAACGTGTTGCAGCACGAAGCGCGCATACGAGAAATCGATCTGCTCATCGGCGAGCGGCACGGCGTCGCCGAAGGCCTGATGAACGAAAAGGCCACGGGCAGGCCGGCTGCGCACATTGGTCTCGATCTGCGCAGAGAGTGCCGCGCTGGGCTCGACTGCATGCAGACTGCCCTCGGGCGCGAGCTCGGCCAGCAGGTCGGAAACGAAACCCGGCCCGCTGCCCACCTCGAGCACGTCATGCGCCGGCTTGAGGCCCGCGGCACGCAATATGCTGACCTCCATGTCGCGCATGGCCTGAGACTGCTGATACAGACGCGTGGTCTGGAACGCTGCGTCGTCCAGCTGTTCGAAGTTGTATGAGCCGGTGTTCATAGATTAATGATGATCCAGTTGGTGAATTTCGCGCTGACATAGATCACACCCGCCATCCGCTAGTCCCTGACCTGAACCATAGACGGAAAGAAGAAAAAAACGGGGCCCGCGTCTAGCGAGCCCCGTCTCTTCAGCGAACAACCCGGATCAGCCCTTCAGCGCATCCCTGATCTGCTCCAGCGTGCTCGGATCGTCGATCGTGGTCAGATCCCCCGCATCACGCCCTTCGGCCAGCGCCTGGATCGAGCGGCGCAGCATCTTGCCCGAACGCGTCTTGGGCAGGCCGCCGATGAAGTGGACACGCGCCGGACGGGCGATTGCACCCAGGCTCTCGTCGACCTTCTTCATCACTTCCTTCTCGAGCGCGGCGCGCTTCTCGGGGCTGTCGACGTCGGCGGCGTTCTTCACCACCGCGAAGGCCATCGGCATCTGGCCCTTGAGCTCGTCGGCCACGCCGACCACGGCCACCTCGGCGATCGCCGGGTGGGTCTGCACCGCTTCCTCGATCTCGCGGGTACCGAGGCGGTGGCCGGCGACGTTGATCACGTCGTCCATGCGGCCGAGGATGGTGTAGTAGCCCTTGTCGTCCTTGATGCCCCAGTCGGACGAGGAATAGACCACCGGCTCGGTGAACAGGCTGAAGTAGGTGCTGACGAAGCGCTCGTCCTGGCCCCACACGGTGGACAGGCAGCCCGGCGGCAGCGGCGGCACGATGCCGACGATGCCCTTCTCGTTGGCACCGCATTCGCTGCCGTCCTCGCGGAAGATGCGAAGGTCGTAGCCGTAGACGGGAAAGGCGGGCGAGCCGAGCTTGATCGGGCTGTCCTCGACGCCGCGGCAGATGGCGAGCATCGGCCAGCCGGTCTCGGTCTGCCAGTAGTTGTCGATGACCGGGATGCCGAGCTCGCTCATGATCCACTCGTGCGAGGTCTCGTCGAGCGGCTCGCCGGCGAGGAACAGGTGCTTGAGCGAGGACAGGTCGTATTTCTTGAGGAAGGCCGGGTCCTGCTTCTTCAGCACGCGCACCGCGGTGGGCGCGGAGAACATGACCGAAACCTTGTACTTCTCGACGATCTGCCACCAGATGCCGGCGTCCGGACGCAGCGGCGTGCCCTCGTACATGATCGTCGCCATGCCGGCGATCAGCGGGCCGTAGATGATGTAGCTGTGGCCGACCACCCAGCCGATGTCCGAGGTCGAGAACATGGTCTCGCCCGCGCCGCCGGTGAAGATGTGCTTCATCGACGCGGCCAGGGCCACGGTGTAGCCGCCGGTGTCGCGCTGCACGCCCTTGGGCTTGCCGGTGGTGCCGGAGGTGTACAGGATGTAGCTTGGCTCGGAGGACTCCAGCCACTCGACCGGGACCTTGGCGTCCATGTGCCTGGCGCGCAGCTCGGCGTAATCGACGTCACGCCCTTCGACGCGCGGGAAGCCCTTGTCCAGGCCGCGATCGACGATCAGCACCTTGGCGGGCGGGAATTCGGCGAGCTTGCAGGCCTCGTCCACGAGGTGCTTGTAGGGCACCGGCTTGCCGTTGCGCATGCCGGCGTCCGAGCTGACCATCAGCACCGGCTTGGCGTCGTCGATGCGGGTCGCGAGCGAGCCGGCCGCGAAGCCGCCGAACACCACCGAGTGGATCGCACCGATACGCGCGCAGGCCAGCATCGCGAACGCCGCCTCGGCGATCATCGGCATGTAGATCAGCACGCGGTCGCCGCGCTTGACCCCGAGCTCCCGGTAGATCGCCGCCATGCGCTCGACTTCGCGCTGCAGCTCGGCGAAGGAATAGACCTTCTCCTCGTTGGTCTCGGTCGAGATGTATACGAGCGCGCGGTCGTCCGGACGCGCGGCGGCGTGGCGATCGACGGCGTTGTAGCACAGGTTGGTCTCGCCGCCCTTGAACCACTTGACGAACGGCGGCCTGGAAAAGTCGCAGATCTGCTCCGCGGGCTTGTTCCAGTGCACGAGCCGGGCCTGCTCGGCCCAGAAGCCGTCGCGGTCATCGATGGAACGGCGGTGGAATTGCGTGTAGTCGGACATTGTTTCCTCTCTCCCTTCAATGGTCCCTGAGTAGATTTGGCGACCCGTGGCCGCGCCGCGCCGGGACAGCGCGACATGGCCGACAGGCACGCACGGTTCAGACGGAGGTCCGGGTTGCCTCCCCGTCGATGTGGTCGCCTCCGCCCTTGTGTTGGAGTGCCTTTAGCCTGGCGAGCGGTAGTCCGACCGGGTGTTGCGATTCTATCAATTCGAGCAGTGGCATCAGGGCGGCGACCAGCGCCGGCACCTTCGCCGACAGCCCCTCCGTGGCGCCGCTGCGCAGTTGCTGCAGCACCTGATCGATGCTCGGCACGCGGGCGAGCTGGCGCTCGATCTCGGCGGCATCGACCTCACCAGCGTCCGCGAACACGCGATTGCCGCCGGCTGCCCGCGCCTGCGCGGCGCGCTCGGCAGCGAGGGCGAGCAGCTCGTTCACCGCGCTGCGCCCGTCGCCCAGGGCGTTGGCGACGCCGATGCTGAGCGTGACCCGGATGCGTTCCTCGCGGTAGCCCATCACCAGCTTCTCGACACTGGCGCGGACGCGCAGCGCGAAGGCGCAGGCCGAGGCGCGGTCGGCGCCCGGCGACGACAGCAGTGCGAACTGCGCCGCGGCATGCTGCGACAGCGTGTCCTCGGCGCGGATGCGCTCGGTGATCAGGCGGCCGAGCTTGCGCAGCACGAGCTGCACCACATGGCTGCCGTGACGCGCGACGAGCTCGTCGTACTGGTCGAGCTCCATCACCAGGGCGGCGGTATCGGCCTGCCGCCGCTCCGCCTCGGCGACTGCCTGGGTGGCCCGATGCGCCAGATATGCCGGGGTGACGAGGCCCGACTCGGGATCGACCGGGCTGTTCTGCGCGAGCGCGACCCGGCTGCGCGCCAGTTCGCTCTGCGCGCGCGACAGCCTCAGCAGCGAACTCAGGGTGGCGAGCAGTTCGACACTGCCCGAGCCCTTGGCCACGAAGCCGTTCGCCCCCAGCCCCAGCGCCCGCTCGCGCGCCGACTCGTCCTCGTCGCCAGAGATGATCACCACCGGCAATTCGCGCACGCGCGACACCCTGGAGGCGCGGATGCGCTCGAGCAGGCCGTAGCCGTCGAGCCGCGGCATGCCGATGTCGGTGAGCACGAGCTCGATGCCCGGATCGACCAGCAGCGCCTCCCAGCCCGCCTCGCCGTCCGCCTCCTCACGCACCTCGAAGCGGCCCCGGATGTGCTTGACGATGGACGCGCGCACCATGCGCGAGTCGTCGACGACGAGGATGCGGGGAAGGCGCTCGTCTTCGCTCATCGTCATCCCGTGTCCGTCAGCGCGTCGGGATCAGGCGCCGATCCGCACCACGGTGCGACCCTTGACGCGGCCGTGGATGAAATCGTCGAAGGCCGCCGGCAGCTCGTCGAACGCGATCGTGCGCGTGATCGCCGCGAGGTGGCGCGGCTTGAGGTCGGTGGCCAGGCGGTCCCACACCCGCTGCCGGGTCGGGAAACCCATGTAGCCAGAATCCACCCCGAGCAGGCTCACCCCGCGCAGGATGAAGGGGAAGACCGTGGTGTCGATGTTGAAGCTCGCCGCGTTGCCGATGCTCGCCACCGTGCCGGCCTGCTTCATCGTCGCCAGCACCCAGTGCAGGATCTGCCCGCCGACGTTGTCCACCGCGCCGGCCCATCTCGCCGCCTCGAGCGGACGCACCTTGTCGAAGTCGATGGTCGAGCGCAGCAGGATCTCGGCCGCGCCGAGCATCTTCAGGTAGTCGGACTCGGCTTCCTTGCCGGTGAGCGCGACCACGTAGTAGCCGAGCTGCGCGAGCATGTCGATCGCCAGCGCGCCCACGCCGCCGGTGGCGCCGGTGACGATTACCGGGCCGTTGGCCGGCGCCAGGCCGTTGTCTTCCATGCGCACGATACCAAGCGCCGCGGTGAAGCCGGCCGTGCCGAGCGCCATCGCCTCGAACAGGTCCAGCCCGGCCGGCAGCGGCACCACCCAGCCCGCCGGCACGCGCGCGTACTCGGCATAGCCGCCGTGGTGGGCGACGCCGATGTCGAAGCTGGTGGCGATGACCTTGTCGCCGGGCGCAAAGCGCGCGTCGGCGCTCTCCACCACCTCGCCGCACAGGTCGATGCCGCCCACGCAGGGGAAGCGGCGGATGATCTTGCCGGCGCCGGTGGCCGCCAGGGCGTCCTTGTAGTTGATGCTGGAGTAATGGACGCGGATCGTGACCTCGCCCGCGTCGAGCTGCTCGGGGGCGAGCGTGCCCATGCGGCTGACCACCTTGCGGTTCTCGTCCTGGTCGATCACGAAAGCCTTGAAGGGATTCATCCGGAAGTCTCCTGTCGAACGCTCGGGGCTGCCGCCGTGCGGCGTGATCCATAATTATAGCCAATTCCGCGCGTCGCCTCGCCCTCCGTTCACCGCCTCAGCCGCACATCAGCAGCAGGTTGCCGAAATCGAGCAGCAGCGCCGGATGCTGGTAGGCGGCGAACAGCAGGCCGAGCACGAGCGCCGCCAGCACGATCAGCGCCAGGCGCAGCAGCCCCTTGCTCATCGCGCTTCGGTCCGCAGCAGCGGCGCCTCGCGGACCGGCAGCGACAGCGCCGCCGCCATCACCGAGAGCGCGATCGACAGCCACCATGCCATCAGGTACGAGCCGCTGAGATCGAAGATGCGCCCGCCCAGCCAGGCGCCGAGGAAGCCGCCGATCTGATGGCCGAGGAAGACGATGCCGTACAGCATGCCCATGTAGCGCAGCCCGAAGATGTGGCCGACCAGGCCGGAAGTCAGCGGCACCGTGCCCAGCCACAGCAGCCCCATCACCGCGGCGAACAGGTAGAGCGTGAGCTGCGACAGCGGGAACAGCAGCAGCGCCAGGATGGCGACGATGCGCAACGCATAGATCCCCGCCAGCAGCCCCTTCTTGCTGTAGCAGCCGCCCAGCCAGCCCGACAGGAAGGAGCCGAAGATGTTGAACAGCCCGATCAGCGCCACCGCGGTCATGCCGATATTGGCCGACATGCCGCTGTCCACGACGAAGGCGGGCAGGTGCAGCATGATGAAGGCGGTCTGGAAGCCGCAGACGAAGAAGCTCCAGAACAGATAATGGAAACTCGGCGTGCGCATCGCCTCGTTCAGGGCCTGGCGCAGCGACTGCTGCACGCCGGTGCCGCGATCGCTGGTGCCGGTGACCGCAGCGGCGAGCGGAACGATCAGCGCGATGCCGAAGGCCAGCCACAGCAGCGCGTCCTGCCAGCCCACCATGGCGATCAGCCCCTGCCCCACCGGCAGCACCGCGAACTGGCCGAAGCTGCCGCCGGCCGAGGCCAGGCCGAGCGCCATGCTGCGCTTTTCCGGCGCCGCCATGCGCCCGATCACGCCCAGCACCACGCTGAACGTGGTGCCCGCCAGGCCCATGCCGATGAACAGGCCGGCGCCGACGTTGAGGCCGAGCGCGGAGTCGGCGTGCGCCATGATCACCAGGCCGAGGATGTAGAGCAGCGCGCCGCCGACCAGGGTGCGGCCGGCGCCGTGACGATCGGCGAAGGCGCCGGCGAAGGGCTGGAACAGCCCCCACAGCAGGTTCTGCAGCGCGATCGAGAAGGAGAACAGCTCGCGCGACCAGCCCTGGTCGAGCGTCATCGGCTGCAGGAAAAGGCCGCCGGTGTGGCGCACGCCCATCGACAGGGTCAGGATCAGCGCGCCGCACACCATGACGACGATCGGGCGGCGAAGGAAGGACAGGTTCTGGGTGGACAAGACGGGGACTTCCGCTCTGGTGGCCCTGATTGAGGGCCGCTGTGGCATGCGTAACGCTTGGGATCAGGGCGCGAGTATAAGATGCGCCCGAACAAACAGGAGTCCTGACATGAGCATCGGCACTGCCGTCTTCCTCGCCCTGATCGTCCTCGCCCTGCTCTATGGCGTCGTCACCTACAACGGGCTGGTGCAGCTCAAGCACAACATCGCCAAGGCCTGGGCCAACATCGACGTGCTGCTCAAGCAGCGCCACGACGAGCTGCCCAAGCTGGTCGAGGTGTGCCGCCAGTACAAGCAATTCGAGCAGGAGACGCTGGCCCGCGTCACCGAGGCGCGTGCGCGCGTGGCCCGGGCGCGCGAGGCGCACGACGTGCCCGCGCTGGGCGCCGCCGAAAACCTGCTGCGCGCCGGCCTGGGGCAGATCTTCGCGGTCGCCGAGGCCTATCCCGAGCTCAAGGCCAACGAGCACTTCATGCAGCTGCAGACCCGCATCACCGCGCTCGAGAACGCCATCGCCGACCGCCGCGAGTGGTACAACGAGTCGGTCAACCTGCACAACGTGCGCATCGAGCAGTTCCCCGACCTGATCGTCGCCCGCCTGTTCAGCTACACCGAACAGCCGCTGCTGCAATTCAGCGTGGCCGAAAAGGCCGACGTCGACCTGAAGGCGCTGTTCGGCACCTGACACGCTGCCCGACGGGCGCCGCCGAACATCGCCGTCGACGACCGCCCTCCCCCGCCTTCCCCCAACCCAGGCACCCCTGCCGCGCAGCCGGTGCCGCCCGCGCCCGGGCGTCTGAGCCATGCTCGTCCATCTGCGTCCTGTCCGCCTCGACGTCGCCCTGCCGGCGATCCAGCTCTGCGCGGTGCTGCTCGCGCTGCGCTTCGGCGAGCGCCCGGGCACCATCACCGCACTGCTGCTCCTGCTCGCCACGAGCCTGCTCGGCTGGATGCGGGCGATCCGCCACGCGCGCCTGATTTCGGACACGCCGACCGCACGCATCGCCTCGGCGGCACAGGGCTATACCGAACTGCAGGGCCGTGGCCAGCCGCTCGACGGCACCCCGCTGCTGTCGCCGGTCAACGGCCTGCCGGTGCTGTGGTACCGGCTGGTGACCGAGCGCCGGCAGTCCGACGGCAAGTGGCGGGTGGTGAGCACCGACACCAGCGACGCCTCCTTCCTGCTCTACGACGGCAGCGGCCAGTGCGTCATCGACCCGGACGGCGCCGAGATGCTGGTGCGGCGCCACGACGTCATCCGCCGCGACGACCTGCGCTACCGCCAGTGGTCGCTGATCCGCCACGACCGCCTGTACGTGCTCGGCGATTTCGCCACGCTGGGCAGCGTGGATGCGGACTTCGACTTCGCGACCCAGTTCAGGGAACTGCTCGCGCAATGGAAGGCCGACCACCCCGCGCTGCTCGCCCGTTTCGACCTCGACGGCGACGGCCAGATCGACCTGCGCGAATGGGAACTCGCCCGCGCGCAGGCGAAGCGCGAAGTTCGCCGCCTGCAGGCCGAGGTGCTTGCCGCGCCCGAGCTGCACGTGATGCGGCAGCCGGCTGACAGGCGCCTGTACCTGATCTCGGATCGCGACCCGGAGCAGATCGGGCGCAACTACCGCTGGCTGGCGGTCTTCCACGCCTGCGTGTTCCTCTGCGCCGCCGCTTCCGGTGCCTGGTTCATGCAGATCGGGTTGATCTGAACACGGCCGCGCTCAGCCGCCGGCGCGCGACTCCAGCTCTTCCCAACGCAGCATCGCGGCCTCGATCTCGCCGTCGAGCGCCTCCATCCGCGCCTTGATGTGCGCGACCTCCTGCGGTGCGCTCTGGTACAGCGCCGGATCGGCCATGCGCGCGTGCAGCGCGGTCTGCTCGTCCTCGAGCGCGGCGATGCGCTCGGGCAAGGCCTCCAGCTCGCGCTTCTCGTTGAAGGACAGCTTCGCCGGCCGGCCGGCGGCCTTGGGCTCGGGCGCGCGCGCCTTTTCGGCGGGCGCCGCGCTGCGCTTCGCGCTTTCGCGCGCGGCGGCCTCCTCGGCGCGCCTGGCCTGCACGCGCTGCCAGTCGCCATAGCCGCCGGCGTACTCGCCCCAGCGCCCGTCGCCCTCGGCGGCGATCACCTGGGTGACGACGTTGTCGAGGAAGGCGCGGTCATGGCTGACCAGGAACAGCGTGCCGTCGTAGCCGGCCAGGAGCTCCTCGAGCAGGTCGAGGGTCTCGATGTCGAGGTCGTTGGTCGGCTCGTCGAGCACCAGCAGGTTGGCCGGACGGGCGAACAGGCGCGCCAGCAGCAGGCGGTTGCGCTCGCCGCCCGAGAGCGACTTGACCGGCGAGCGCGCGCGCTGCGGCGCGAACAGGAAGTCGCCGAGATAGCCGATGACGTGCTTCTTCTCGCCGCCGATCTCCACGAAATCTGAGCCCGGGCTGATGACCTCGGTGAGCGGCAGTTCGGGGTCGAGCTGTTCGCGCAGCTGGTCGAAGTAGGCCACGGTCTGGCGCGTGCCGCGGCGCACCGTGCCCTCGTCGGGCTCGATCTCGCCGAGGATCAGCTTCAGCAGCGTGGTCTTGCCGGCGCCGTTGGGGCCGATGAAGCCGATGCGGTCGCCGCGCAGGATGCGGGTGGAAAAGTCGCGCACGACGGTCTTGCCGCCGTAGCGCTTGGTGACGTGGGTCAGCTCAGCCACCATCTGGCCGCTCTTGTCGCCCGTATCCACCGCCAGGCTGACGTTGCCGAGGCGGTCGCGGCGCGCGGCGCGTGCGACGCGCAGGGCCTCGAGCCGGCGCACGCGGCCCTCGTTGCGGGTGCGGCGGGCCTCGACACCCTTGCGGATCCACACCTCCTCCTGGGCGAGGAACTTGTCGAAGCGCGCGGCGGCCTTCTCTTCGGCTTCCAGTTCCTCGGCCTTGCGCCGCTGGTAGTCGGCGAAACGCCCCGGGTAGCTTGCCAGCTTGCCGCGGTCGAGCTCGATGATGCGGGTGGCGACGTTGTCGAGGAAGACGCGGTCGTGGGTGATCACCATGACCGCGCCGCGGAAGTCGCGGATCAGCTCCTCCAGCCACAGGATGCCGTCGAGGTCGAGGTGGTTGGTGGGCTCGTCGAGCAGCAGCAGGTCGGGTTCGGCAACCAGTGCGCGCGCCAGCGCCACGCGCTTGACGCCCCCGCCCGACAGGCTGGAAACCTTCGCCGCAGGATCGAGTCCGAGACGGGCCACGACCTGTTCCACGCGCTGGTTCAGGCGCCAGGCCTCGGCCGCTTCCACCGCGTGCTGCAGGCTGTCGAGCCGCGCCAGCGCCTCCGGCGTGGCGTGTTCGGCGACCGCCAGCATCGCGGCGTGGTAATCGACCAGCAGCCTGGCGGCGGCGCCCAGGCCGTCGGCGATGGTCTCGAACACGTCGCGCTCGAGATCGAAGTCCGGCTCCTGCGGCACGTAGGCGGTGACCATTTCGGCCTGCCGCCAGACCGTGCCATCATCGAGCGCCGCCTGGCCGGCAAGTGCCCGCAGCAGGCTGGACTTGCCCGAGCCGTTGCGCCCGATGAGGGCGACGCGCTCACCGGCATCGAGCTGGAAACTCACGTGATCGAGCAGATCGACGTGACCGAAGGCAAGACAGGCGTTATCGACGGAAAGCAGGGGCATCGGCGCACGGTGCAGCGCTCGGCTGCATTCTGGAACAGGGCCGGCGATTTTAGCCCCGCGCTGGCGATGGCGGCGGAATACCGCATAATGCAGTGCACAATTTCTCTCCGGAGGCGCTCCTTACGCCTGTCCCCGGTACCGCTGCGCGCGCCCTGTCCGGCTCTGCAGCGCGCAGCAAACAGATACAGGAACACGATGGAAAGACTCCTCGAACGCTTCGCTCAGCCCGATCAGGACCAGGTCGCCCTGTGGGTGGCGCTGGTCGACAAACTGCGCCCGCGGCGACCGACCGAGGCCGACAAGGCCACCGAAAACCTGCGCACATTGTGCCGTCTGCTGGCACGCCGCCCGGAGCTGCTGGCCAACCTGCGCAACGCCGTGCTGCGGCTGTTCGACGAGCACAAGCAGGTGACGATGTATGTCTCCTCCGGCCTGCTGCCCTCGACCGGCTTCTTCTCCGAGACCTCGCGCCGCATCGGCAGCCGGCTGCTGCCGGAAGTGGTCGACACCAGCTACCTCAAGGACCTGATCTCGGTCGTCTTCCACCGCGTGGACGACGAGGTCTGGGTCAATGCCATCGCCGACGAGGACTGGCAGGAACTGCTCCGCCTGCTCGTCGGCCACCAGACGCCGATGTTCGAGGAGGACGCCAGCCCGCTGCCCAACGCACTCGGCGAGATCCTCGAGTCGATGCGCGTGCTGTCCTTCCACGTCTCGGCGATCGGTCTCGACCGCGAGCTGGTGCGCATCGACCCCAACCTGGAAGAGCACGAGTCGCCCTTCCTGGCGCAGAACGCCGAACTGCTGACCTACATCGAGCATTACAGCGCGTGGTGGACCACCCCGGGCGCGCTGATTGCCGACGACGCCCACCTGACCGTGATGCTGCACCAGTGCGACGAGGTGCTGCAGCGCGTGAGGAAGCGCGCAATGCGCATCGGCACCAGCCTGACACTGACCTTCAAGCTCGAACGCCTGCGCCAGCACCTCGAGCGCATCCACGAACTCAACTCGCTGCTGAGCGAGCTGCGCACGCGACGGGTCGTCGAGGACGCTGCGCCGCGCATCGTGCGCCTGTTCAAGACCCTGGTGCGCGCCGAGTGCCGCAAGAACATCCTGTCCGACTACTGGGGGCAGAACGTCGAGCTGCTGTCGCTGCGCATGACCGAGAGCGCGAGCAAGACCGGCGAGAAGTACATCACCAGCTCGCGCAACGAATACTTCGGGCTGATGGCCTCGGCCGCGCTCGGCGGGCTGATCATCGCCTTCATGGCCGGCAACAAGATCGTGCTCGGCAGCCAGGGCATGGCACCGCTCAACGAGCTGCTGTCCTTCTGCCTCAACTACGGCCTCGGCTTCATGCTGATCCACATGCTCGGCGGCACGGTCGCCACCAAGCAGCCGGCGATGACGGCGAACGCCATCGCCGCCTCGATCGGCGAAGCGAGGGGCAAGACCCGCGACCTCGAGGCGCTGGCCGACCTGGTCGTGCGCACCATACGCAGCCAGGTCGGCGCCATTCTCGGCAACATCTGCGTGGCCATCCCGGTGGCGCTGCTCGTCGGCCTGCTGATCAGGCTCGGCACCGGGGAGCACTTCATCGGCCCGGACAAGGCGCACAAGCTGCTCGACGAGATCGACCCGCGCGGCGGCGCCCTGCTGTTCGCAGCGATCGCCGGTGTATGCCTGTTCACCTCGGGCCTGATCGCCGCCTATTACGACAACCTCTCGGCCTACAACCGCGTCCCGCAGCGCCTGCGCCAGCTACGCGGCCTGCGCAGCTGGCTGGGCGAGGCGCGGGCGGAACGCTTCGCAGCGTATGTCGAGCAGAACATCGGCGCGCTGGTCGGCAACTTCTTCTTCGGCTTCCTGCTCGGCGGCGCCACCGCGATCGGCGTGCTGTTCGGCCTGCCGATCGACATCCGCCACATCGCCTTCTCGTCGGCCTATCTGGGCTATGCGGCGACCGCGCTCGACTTCTCAATTCCGACCGCCACCGTGGTCCTCGCCTTCAGCGGCGTGCTGCTGATCGGCCTCACCAACCTGCTGGTGAGCTTCACGCTCACCCTGAGCGTGGCCATGCGCGCCCGTCGCATCAGCTTCGCGCAGGGCCGCACGCTGGGCGGGCTGCTGCTGAAAAGGCTGCTGCGCAACCCCGCCGCCTTCCTCTTTCCGCCGCGATCCGACGAACCGGCACTTGGTCCTACGCCCCCGAACGGCTAGAATGCCGGCCCTGAGTCTCGTCATAGTTCAATGGATAGAACGGGCGCCTCCTAAGCGCCAGATCCAGGTTCGATTCCTGGTGACGGGACCAATCCCACTCCTGCGGTGCCTTTCCCGCTGACCGCCCACCCGCCGGTTCCCCGCATGCCCCGCTACGCGCACGTGCTGTTCGACCTCGACGGCACCCTGATCGATTCCGCGCCCGCCATCCTCGCCAGCTATCGCGACGCCTTCGCCGCGGCCGGACGCGAGGCGGTGGTGCCGATCGACGCCTCGATCGTCGGCCCGCCACTGCTCGAGACCCTGCAGATGCTGGCGGGCACCACCGACGCGGCGGTGATCGGTGACCTGGCGGCAGGTTTCAAGGCCAGCTACGACAGTGACGGCTACCGCCAGACCGCGGCCTACGCGGGCGTGGGCGAGATGCTGCAACGCCTGGTCGATGCCGGGTGCACGCTGGCGATCGCCACCAACAAGCGCCTGCTGCCGACGCGGCTGATCCTGGAACACCTGGGCTGGGCCGGGCACTTCGCCGCGGTGTACGCGCTCGACCTGTTCGAGCCCCGCCTGCCGCACAAGGCGGCGATGATCGCGCGCCTGATGCAGGACCGGGCGATCGCGCGCAACGAGGCGGTCTATGTCGGCGACCGCAGCGAGGACGGCGAATCGGCCGATGCCAATGGCCTGCCCTTTCTCGCCGCGACCTGGGGCTACGGCAGCCTGAGCAGAGCGGAAATGGCGCCCCACTGGCATGCGGTCGCCACCCCGGCAGCACTCGCCGACGCGATCCTGTCCGCCGAACCGATCTAGAACAGCTGCAGGTATCCGGCTACTTCAGCTCGGCGAGCAGGCGCTGCAGATACTCGACCGGGATCGCATAGCTGATGCCTGAGGGATCGGACAGCACGTTCTCCTTGGTGGACTTCACGAACACCATGTTCATGACCCCCAGCACCTCGCCGCTGGCGGGGTCGTAGAGCGGACTGCCGCTGTTGCCCGGATAGGCCGTGGCATCGAGCTGATAGACGCGAAACACGTCGTTGGCGAGGCGACGGATCAGGGCCGGATCGAGGTCGCGCGAATTGGCCTGCGGAATTCCGATCGGCGTGATCGCCGACACGATGCCGCGATGCGTGACCGGCGTCATGCCCAGCACGTTCCCGATCGGAAACCCGGTGAAGGCGATTTCCTGCCCCTCGAGCACGCGCGCGCTCGCCCCCAGGCGCAGCGCCGGCAGCGCCGGGCCACCGTCCAGGCGCAGCACGGCCAGATCGCGGCTGCGCTCGCTGGCCACGACGCGGGCGGCGCGCACCGTCCCGGTTTGGCCATCCCCCGGCACCACGACGACCAGCGCCTCCATCTTGTCGGTATCGACGCGCTCGGGGAGCACGTGCGCATTGGTGGCGACGAGCAGGCCGTTGCCGACGACGAAGCCGGTGCCGCGAAACAGGAAGGCCGGGCTGCGGGTGCGCTGGTAGGTGCCGACCGCCACCACCGAGGGTTTGATCCGCGGCACCGTGGCCACCAGATCCGCGCGTGCGGACGTGCCCATGCCCACCACCGCAGACAGGGCCAGCGCGCAGATCAGGAACCGGCGCCGCAACGACCGCACCGCCCGTGCGGGCGCGGGCGAGCTCATGTCTCGTGATCCTCCTGGCTGGCCAGGCGCAGGCTGCGCAGCATCGGGCTCGGCGACACCACGCTGCCATCGTAGGGATGACGCGCCTGGCCGACGTGGCGCAGGATGCGCTCGACATAGGCGCGGGTCTCGCGATAGGGCGGCACGCCGCGGTGGCGGTCGACCGCGCCCTCGCCGGCGTTGTAGCCGGCGGCCGCAAGCGCGATGTCACCCTCGAAATAGGCGAGCAGCCAGCGCAGGTAGGCCAGGCCGCCGCGGATGTTCTGCTCGGGGTCGTAGGGCTTGCTGACATTGAAGCGCTGGGCGGTCTCGGGAATCAGCTGCATGACCCCCATGGCGTTCTTCGGCGACAAGGCCTGCGGGTTGAGCGCGGACTCGGTCAGGCCGATCGCGAGCGCGAACTGCGGAAGGATGCCGTACTTCGGCGCCAGTTCGCCCAGCATGCGCGCCACCTCCTGGCGTGCCGGCGGCAGGCGGGCGATCAGCGCCTCGACCGGCCAGCGCTGCACGAGCAGGGTGGACGGCGTCTGCATGCATTCCGGCACGGCGCCGGTCGATTCGCCGGTATAGCGCTGCATGCGGGCGGCGTACTCGTTGCCCTTGCCCGCCGCCATCGCGAAGAACGTCGCGGCATACTCGTCGTTGCGCTCGACCCCGCGGCCGTTGGCATACATCCAGCCCAGCGCGTACATGCCCTCCGCATCACCAAGGCGCGCCGACTCGCAGTACAGCCGCACGGCGTAGGCCTGGTCGCGCGGCACACCTTCGCCATGCTCGTAACTCAGCGCCTCGCGGGCCAGATACCGCGCCTGCTCGGCGAAGGCGCGCGCGATCAGGTCCGTATCCGCGGCCACGGCGGACATCGAGCATGCAAATGCGGCCCCCAGACCCAATGCACGCCGGACATGGCGGGCAAGCACGGCAAGCTTGCCCTCCCTGGTGCCCTGAGCGGATGGATGTTGTTTCTTCTTCGCCATAATTCTTTATGGCAGACGAAACTCAAAGACGCCAGAGCCGGACGCCCGCCTCCCGCATCGCCGCCTGGTCGTAGCTGGACTTCACGTCGGCGAACACGCCTCCCGGCGCGAGTTTCTCGAGCAGTCGGGGCAGCGGCATCTGCAGATACTCCTTGTGCGCCACCGCAGCGACGATCGCGTCGGCCACCGGCAACGCGTCCCAGCTCTCCAGGCGCACGCCGTACTCGTGCTCGGCCTCGGCCGAGGCGGCGACCGGGTCGTGCACATGCACGTTGCAGCCGTAGCTTTGCAGCTCGTGGATCACGTCGATGACCTTGCTGTTGCGCAGGTCGGGGCAGTTTTCCTTGAAGGTGAGGCCGAGCACGAGCACGTTGGCCCCCTTGATGCTGGAGCCGGCGGCGATCATTTCCTTGACCGTCTGCTCGGCCACGTACTTGCCCATGCCGTCGTTGATGCGGCGGCCGGCGAGGATGACCTGGGGGTGGTAGCCGAGCATGTCGGCCTTGTGCGTCAGGTAGTACGGATCCACGCCGATGCAGTGGCCGCCGACCAGCCCCGGGCGGAAGGGCAGAAAGTTCCACTTGGTGCCGGCGGCCTGCAGCACCTCCACGGTATCGATGCCGATCTTGTGGAAGAGCACCGCGAGTTCGTTCATCAGCGCGATGTTGAGGTCGCGCTGAGTGTTCTCGATAACCTTGGCAGCTTCGGCGACCTTGATCGAGCTCGCCGGATACACCCCGGCGGTGATCACCGAACCGTAGATCTCCTGCACCGTGGCCAGGGTCTCGGGCGTGTCGCCGGAGACGACCTTGAGGATCCGGGTGACGGTGCGCTCCTTGTCACCCGGGTTGATGCGCTCGGGCGAATAACCGACGAAGAAGTCCTGCTTCCACTTCATGCCCGATTCGCGCTCGAGGATGGGGATGCAGACCTCCTCGGTCGCGCCCGGATAGACGGTCGATTCGTACACGACGATCGCGCCGCGCTTGAGGTGGCGGCCGGCGGTCTGGGAGGACTTCACCAGCGGGGTGAAGTCCGGCTGGTGGGCATCATCGACCGGCGTCGGGACGGCGATGACCACGAAGTCGGCCTCGCGCAGCACGGCGGGGTCTGTGTGACAGGTGAGCCGGGTCGCGGCGCGCAGGTCTTCCGACGACACCTCGCCGGTGGGGTCGTAGAACTCGCGATAGGCCGCAACCTTCTCGGCGGAAAGGTCGAAGCCCACGGTGCGGTATTTCTTGCCGAACTCGACGGCGAGCGGCAGGCCGACGTAGCCGAGGCCGATGACGGCGATGGTGGTCATGATGGTGTTCCTTGTTGCCTTGAGTCGTTGCGATGTTCAGAGGGTCTTCTGCAGTGCGAGCGCCTCGCCGTGCAGCGGCGAGCCTTCCTTGAGGCGGGGCAGCAGCGCATCGAGCCGGGTGCGCGCTTCGGCGCTGCGGCCGGCCTTGGCCAGCGCCTTGGCGAGATTGAGCTGGAGCGGGAGCAGATCCGGGCCGAGCGCGACCGCGCGCTCGAGGTTGGCGATGCCGGCGTCGAACTCGCCACGCGCGACCTGGATCATGCCGACGGTGTCGATGATGGCCGGATTCTCGGGTGCCAGGCGCAGGGCCTGCTCGGCATAGTCGAGCGCCCTGGGGTCGCCGAGCTCGCGGGCGGTCCATGCCAGGTTGTTGAGGATCAGCGCGTTCTGCGGCGCCATCTCGTGCATCTTGCCGAACAGCGCCCCGGCGTCCTGGTAACGCTTCTCGGCAAGCGCGCGCTCGGCGAGGTAGCCGCGCATCGCCAGGTCGGTGGGATTGCTCGACAGCCAGTCGGATGCGACGCGCTCCGCGTCCGCCTTGCGCTCGCCGCGCAGCAGCGCCGCGTGCAGGCGGATGGCGGCCTGGCCGCCACCGCCGTTGTCCAGCGCCTTGCGGTAGGCGCTCGCCGCCTCGGCCCATTTCCGATCCGCGCCGTGGATCTCGCCCTCGAGCACATAACCCCCCGCCCGTTGCGGCTGGCGGGCCTGTGCCTCGCGCGCAAGCCCGAGCGCAGCGTCGCGCTTGCCGCCCTCGAGCAGCAGCGCGATCAGGCGCCGCTGGGCTTCGATGGCATCGGGTGCGATCGTCAGCGCGCGGCGCAAGGCCTGCTCGGCCGCGTCGTTGTTCTTCAGCGAACGATGCACGTCAGCCAGCATCACCAGCGGCTGGGGCGAGCGCGGCATCAGGCCCGCGAGCTTGTTGAAGGCCGATATCGCCTGCTGGCTGTCGCCCGCCGCCAGCTGGGCGCGACCGAGCGCCTCGACCACGCGCAGATCCGCGGGGTGAGCCACCGCGACCTTCTGCGCGAGCTGCAGCGCAGGCGCGAACTCGCGCTGGCGCAGGTGGTGCTGGACGATCGCCAGGCTGGGTGCCACCGCGCCCGGCGAGGCCGCTTCGGCCCGCTCGAGGGTGGCGAACACATCGGCCGGAGCGGCGCCGGTGGCGCGCTGCAGCTCGGCCAGCGTCAGCAGGGCCTCGACGTTCTTCGGGTTGCGCTCGAGCACCGCCTGCACCCGCCCCAGCGCATCGTCCGGGCGGCGCTCGGCGAGGTCGAGGCGCGCCAGGTTGACGGCGGCCGACAGGTAGTCGGGCCGCAGGGACAACGCCTTATCGAAGGCGGCACGCGCTGCCGGGATGTCGCGTTTGGCGAGCATCAGGCCGCCGCGCAGGTTGTGCACAAGCGGATTGTCGGGCTGCTTGCGCTCGAGCTGGGCATGGGCCTCGAGCGCCTTGTCCGTCTCGCCGCGGCGCAGGTGCGCCATCACCAGCGCGAGATCGGCCTGGAAGGCCGAGTCGTCCATGCGCGCGGCGTTCTCCAGGTCGGCGAAGGCGGCCTCGGCGTCGCCACCGGCCATCCGTGCCACGCCGAGTCGCACGCGGGCCTGGGCATCTTCGGGGGCCGCGCGCGCCGCGCGCTCGAGATACTCCTCGGCGCGTTCGAAATCGCCATTGGCCAGGAAGACCTGGCCCGCCAGGCCCAGCAGCCGTGCGTCCGGATCCTGCACCTGCAGCAGCGGCTGCAGCTGCTCGAGCGCGCGCTCGGCCTCGCCCGTCGCCAGATGCGAGGCGACCAGGGTGCGCCGCGCCGTCGGTTCGCCCGGAACCCGTTCGAGCACGCGCGCGAGATGCGCACGGCCGAGCACATGGTCGTTGAGTCGCACCAGCACGGTCCCGGCGAGCAGTTCGGCCGGCAGGTACTGCGGCGCGTCCTTGAGCACCGCCATCAAGGTGTCGCGTGCCTCGGTGAGCCGATCGCTCTGGTAATCGAGCAAGGCCTTCAGGTAGCGCGTCGACGGATGATTCGGCGCGTTCGCCTGCATGGCCTGCAGGGCCTTCTCCGCTTCCGGCAGGTCTCCCCGGCGCAGCAGTTGCGAAACGTGAGCGAAATGGTAATTCACTGCGCCCGGTGCGAGCCGGATCGCCTCACGCAGCGAGAGCAGGGACTGCTCCGGCTCGTCGCGCATCATCAGCACGTCGGACAGCGTCGCGTGCGCGTCGGCGCTGTCGGGCTTGCGCCGGATCGCTTCGCGCGCCTCGTCCTCGGCGGCCTTGAGATCCTGCTTGAGGATATGGGTGCGGGCGAGTCCGATGCGCGCCTCGGTCTGATCGGCGTCCGCGGCGAGCGCGTCGACGTAGGTGATACGCGCTTTGTCCACATCCCGCCTGGCCAGGTGCGCATCGCCGAGTGCGGCGAGAACCGCGGCCTGGGCGCGGGCATCCGTCAGCCGCGTGTCGGTAAACTCGGCCAGCAGCTTGTCGAGCTCGCCGGCGCCGAACAGGGCACGGGCCAGCAGGGGCGCGACCTGCTCCTGCGGATAGCCGAGGTCGCGGGCACGCTGCAGCTCCTTGACCGCCGCAACGGCGTCTCCCTGCCTGACGTGGATGCTGCCGAGCAGGAAGCGCGCCTCTGCAAGGCTGCCGTTCTCCTGCAGGGCGTTCTTGAGCTGGATGCTCGCGGCGCTCAGATCCTGCTTTTCCAGGTAGGACTTTGCCGACGCCAGCATGTCCTCGGGACTCTGCGCGCAGCCCGCGAGCAGCGCCGCCGACAGCGCGGCGACGGCAATGCCGTGGCCACGCACCGACCACCCCGAAGGGTGAATAGCCTTCAGCTTGCGACTCACGACACATTCTCCTTCTTGAGGCCGAAGCGGCCGAGCAGATCGTAGAGAGAGGGCCGGCTGATGCCGAGGATCTCGGCCGCACGGGCGATGTTTCCGTTGGTGCGCGCGATGACCTTGAGCACGGCGTTGCGCTCGGCTTCCTCGCGTACCGCACGCAGATTCAGGTGCTCGAGGTCGTCGTCGGGAACCTGCAGACCGAGGTCGGCCGCGGTGATGCAGTCGCCGTCGGCCATGATCACCGCCCGCTTGATGCAGTTCTCGAGCTCGCGGACGTTGCCCGGCCACTTGTGCGCCTCGATCGCGGACAGCGCATCCTCGGCGAGCACCGGGGTCCTGCGCCCGTTGTCGCGCGCGAAGCGCTGCGCGAAGGCATGCGCCAGCAGCGCGGCATCGCCCTCGCGATCGCGCAGCGGCGGAATCTCGACCACGATCTCGGCCAGCCGGTAGTAGAGGTCCTCGCGGAAGTGACCACTGCGGATCTGTGCCTTGAGGTCGCGGTGCGTGGCACAGACGATGCGGACATCGACGGGGATCTCATCGCGCCCGCCGATGCGCTCGATCCGGCGCTCCTGCAGGAAGCGCAGCAGCTTGGCCTGCAGCGCCAGCGGCAGGTCGCCGATCTCGTCGAGGAACAGGGTGCCGCCGTGCGCGGTCTCGATCTTGCCCGGGGTCTGCTTGACCGCCCCGGTGAACGCGCCCTTCTCGTAACCGAAGAGCTCGCTCTCGAGCAGCGTGTCGGGGATCGCGGCGCAGTTGATCGCGACAAAGCGCTCGCGCGCGCGCGGCGACAGCACATGCAGGGCACGGGCGAGGATCTCCTTGCCGGTGCCGCTCTCGCCGAGCAGCGCAACCGTGACCGATGCCGAGGCGAGCTTCTCGATCGTGCGGCAGATCTTCAGCATGCCCGGATCGCGCGTGAGCAGGCCCGACAGCGGGCCGGCCTCGAGCGCCGCGAGGCGCGCGTTCTCGCGCTGCAGGTCATGCATGCGGAAGGCGCGGTCGATGGTGAGGCTGAGCAGTTCGGGCTCGAAGGGCTTTGCGAAGAAATCGTAGGCGCCGAGCCCCACCGCCTTCACCGCATTCTCGCGGTCGTGCTGCCCGGTGAGGACGATCACCTTGGTATCGGGGGCGAGCGCGAGCATCTCGCGGAGCAGCTTGAAGCCCTCGCTGACGTCGTCCGGCGCGGGCGGCAGGCCGAGGTCCATGGTCACCACCGCGGGCTCGTGCTTGCGCAACTGATTGATCGCGCTCTCGCGATCGTCGGCCACGACGGTGTCGCAGGCATCGAAGGCCCAGCGCATCTGCTTCTGCAATGCCGGGTCGTCCTCCACGATCAAGAGGGTGCGCCGCTTCTCGGTCGTCGAATTCACTGTTTACCTGCCCATTTCAGTTCATCAAGGATCGCGCCGGCTCATTGGAAGTTCGATCGTGACCCGGGTTCCGACGCCGACCTCGCTGTCGTAGCGCAGCGTGCCGCCGATCTCTTCCAGGTACTGGCGCGTCTCGAACACACCAATCCCCATTCCGCTGGCCTTGGTCGTCTGGAAGGGGCGCGAGAGGCGCTCGAGGATGAACTCGGGGCTCATGCCGCAACCGTTGTCCTCGACCACCACGCGCGCGCGCTGGGCGTTCGGGACCGCGAGCGTTAGGGACACATTACCATCCTCGCCGGTCGCGTCGAGGGCATTTTGCACGACGTGGCCGATGATCCGCTCCAGCCGTTCGGGGTGGGCCGTGACCTCGCAGGACACCACTTCACCCAGGCGCAGATCGATGTCCGGACGCAGTCCACGCTTGTGATCGCGAACGGCACGCAGGAGCGCCAGCAGATCCACCACTCGCGGGGGATCGATCGAGCGCTTTTCCTGCAACTGGGTCATCAGCCCCCGCATGCGGGACTCGACGTGCGCAACCGTCTCCAGCATGTCCTGCTGGAATTCGGGGTTGTCACGATGGCGCTCGGCGTTCTTCAGCATCAGGGACAGTTGCGCGACGAGATTCTTCAGGTCGTGCACGACGAAGGCCGACATGCGGTTGAAGGAATCGAACTTGCGCGCCTCGAGCAGCGCTTCCGCGGCGAGCATCCGGTCGAGATAGCCGGCAGCCTGGCGCTGCGCGGTTTTCAGCAGGTCGAGAACCTCCCAGTCGATCTCGAAGGGTGTGCGCGGCGACGAGAGCACCACGAAGCCGATCAGGCGCTCGCCGGTCTTGAGCGGGATCACGAGCCAGGCATCGTCGAGGGCAGCAAGCCACTCGGGCAGCACCAGCCCCTCGTAGCGCGCGGGATGAAGCCGGAACTCCTCGAGATTGAGGATCCAGCCGCGCTCGTCGAGGAAGCGGCAGAACGGGGACTGCAGGGACTCCACCGCCGGCAGTTGCGGGTGGTTGAGCCGCGAGTGCATCGCGCAGCTGCCGTAGGCATCAGCCAGCCAGAGCGCCCCACCGGGGCTCTCGACGAGATCGGACAGCGCGCGGATCACCGACTGGCCGAGGTCGAGGCCCCGATCCGCGGACGACAGGGCCTGCGTGAATCGCAGCCACTCGTTGCGGTAATCGTAGCGATAGGAGAACAGATGCTTGCTGATGAGCACGCGCAACTTCGCGCGCAGGCCCCCCGAAAACAGCAGCGCGCCGAGCAGCACGAGGCCGGCGAACAGCAGCGTCATCTGCAGCGCCCGCCCCCAGTCGCCACCGAAGTAGCGCACGTAGTAGGCCGCGCCGGCGATCACCAGCAGATAGAGCCCGGCGCCGGCGAGCGCGGTGGAATGAAACACGATCTCGCGCGACACCGACATGCGCAGCGTCCACGAAGGACTGCGGTTGCCGGACAGCGCGATCAGGGGGATGAGCAGCGAATGCGCGATGCCGCGTACTGCCCACACATCCTCGTCGATGCGCGAGAACAGGAAGGCGTCCGCGAAGAAGTAGAGCTCGAAGGTGTAGCCGGCGGCGAGGGCCAAGCATGCGGGCTTGATGCCCCAGCGCGAATTCGCGGGCACGCCCCGGTAGAGTTGCTCGACCAGCACCAGGCCGACGATCGCGTTTGCCAGCCATGCCGCCAGAAGCGGTCGCAGGGGCAGTCCCTCACTGCCGAACAGCGCCTCGAAGACGAGAGCGCCGATCTGGAACAGGACGACGAGCCCGGCCAACACCGCGGGCCACCTGAGCCTGCCTGCCCAGAGCGGCCGTGACAGCACGATGATGAAGGCATACCAGGCGCCACTGCGCGCGATGTCGAGCACCACCGCCCCGAGTCCCAACCAGGCCCGCGGCTCGTGCGCGTTGGCCGCCGACACGGCAGCCCACAACGACGAGATGGCAACTGCACCCAGCAGCACGCCCCCCGGCAAGCCCCCCCGCCAAGCGAAGAAGATGTAGAGCCCGAACAAGAGATAGGCCAAGGCCGCAAGCCCATGACTCCAGGTCGCGACTTCAGCCACGCCAAACGCCTCCCTTGCTCACGGATCCACGGCCGCCGTCCTCAGCCACGAGCAACTCGGTGCCGCCGCCGATCGGACTTCCACATCAATGGGCGCCTTCGCCCGTAAGCACCACACGAACCGTCTCGAACAGAACGAGCGTATCGAGTATCAGCGAGTGGTTCTTCACGTAGTACAGGTCGTATTGCAGCTTCTCGGCCGCATCGTCGACCGACGCGCCATACTGGTAACGCACCTGCGCCCAGCCGGTGACGCCGGGCTTCACACAATGGCGCACGGCGTAGAACGGAATCTGCTGCGTCAGCTGATCGACGAAATAGAGCCGCTCCGGGCGCGGTCCGACCAGACTCATCTCGCCGGCCAGCACGTTGAACAACTGCGGCAGTTCATCGATCCGCAGCTTGCGGATCACCCGCCCGACTCGGGTCACGCGATCGTCGTTGGAACTCGCCCAACGCGGCTTGCCATCCTTCTCGGCATCCCTGCGCATGCTGCGGAACTTGATCACCCGGAAGATCCTTCCGCCACGACCCACACGCTCCTGGGAGTAGAAGATCGGCGCGCCGTCTTCAAGGAGGATCAGCAAGGCCGTCAGCAACATGATCGGCGCAGCCAGCAGCAACAGCGTCGTTCCGACCGCCAGATCGAAACAGCGTTTCACGAAGGTCCTCGCCCATCCCTGCCGGAAGCCGTCCCCATAGATCAGCCAGCTCGCGCGCAACGAGTCGAGCCGCACCTGTCCCTGGACGCGCTCGAAGAAAGAGGACAGGTCCAGAATACGGATGCCGGCGAGCTTGCAGTCCAGCAGCTCCCTAAGCGATAACACTCCGCCCCGGCGCTCACGCACCGCGACGATCACCTCGTCGACACGGAGGTTGCGCACCACATCCACCAGGCTTCCAGGCGGTAGTACGTTCGAAGGCTCCACCTCGATGCGCTCGCCTCCGCTCACCGGCAGGAAGCCCACGATTTCCACGCTGCGCTGAAGGGGACGCGTGAGGTCATGATGCACGATCCGTGCATCATGACCCGTACCGACGATGAGCACCCGTGGAACGAGGAAGCCCGAGGCCTGACGCTGGTTGACCAGCCCACGGATCGCCAGTAGCGAACACAACAGGATCAGGACGCTGACCTGTAGCGAATGCGGTGCGATCTCCGCCCAAGGCAAGAGGCCAAACACCACGTACGCCACCGGAATGCTCACCACGAGCGAGAGCGCGACGCGAGCGAAGGTCTGCCTGCCCGAGCGCTGATAAACCGGGCGGTACAAACCCATCGCGGCATTGAGCGTGATCATGATTGCAGCAAATGCCAGCGCCGACGGAATGCACTCCACCCACGGCACGGCCGGCGACACCTGCAACGCGATCGCGGCAACCACGATCAAGAACAGGGCTGCCGCATCGAACAGGACCTGCTGCAGCGTGTTCACGGGGAGGTAATGCCTGAAAACCTTCAGCATCCTGCGCCTCCGTATGTCGAAGCCAGCAACGACGATGAGCGCGCTGCGAGGCTCGAACGCCAGCGCAGCGCAAAAAGCACCGCCTACTTTATAAACCTAGTGGAATCCCACCTTCGTGCGCGTGACGCAGTTCACGCCCGCGGACATGCCGATGCCGAGACGCACACCCCAGAACGCCGCCAGATGCATAACGCAAGTTGATTTTAGCATCCGGAGCCTGTAGCGTCGGACCACGTCATCCCCTTCCCCATCCCCCTAATAAAAGGAGAACACATGAGCAGCAATGAACGCGACTTCAGTGAGGTCTACGGCTATCGGTTCGAAGATCTGGAACTCGGCATGAGCGCTGCCGTCTCGCGCACGGTGAGCGAAGCCGACATCCTCATGTTTGCAGGCGTGTCCGGTGACACCAACCCCGTACATCTCGACCAGGAATTCGCCGCAAGCACCATGTTCGGCGGCCGAATCGCGCACGGCATGCTCTCTGCCGGCCTGATTTCCGCCGTCTTCGGCACCCGTCTGCCCGGGCCCGGCTGCATCTACCTGTCGCAGAACCTGAAGTTCAAGGCCCCGGTGAAGATTGGCGACACCGTGGTGGCGCGCGTCACGGTCAAGGAGCTGAAGGCCGAGAAGCGGCGTGCGGTCTTTTCTACCGTGTGCGCGGTTGGAGCGAGCGTAGTCCTCGACGGCGAGGCGGAACTGCTGATCCCCGCCCGCCCCTGAGCTCTGGCTCGCCCCCACGGAGGCCTTGCGTCATGTTCGCCCTCCCCCCCCGGGGGGGTGGTTTTCGGCTTTTGGCCTCGCGGGTTTCCGGGAGGCTTTTCCGTTTGCGTTCACGGCCAAACGCCCTGATTGCGGTTGGGCGCTCAGGGCGTTTGTTTTGTGGGTTAGTCTGACGATGACCTACTTTCACGAGGGCGGACCTCACTATCATCGGCGCACGGGTGTTTCACGGTCCTGTTCGGGAAGGGAAGGGGTGGTTCCACACGGCTATGGTCGTCAGACTTTGACTTGTCACCTGCGCGGTATCGCAGGCCAAAGTAGGAAGAAGTGTTGTGTGATTGTCTGGTTTTGTTGAACCAGAGAGTCGAGTTCGTTTTGTTTTGAAGGTTATAGGATCAAGCCACACGGGCAATTAGTACCGGTTAGCTGAACGTGTTGCCACGCTTACACACCCGGCCTATCAACGTTGTGGTCTTCAACGACCCTTCAGGGGGCTCGAGGCCCCGGGGAAGTCTCATCTTGAGGCGAGTTTCCCGCTTAGATGCTTTCAGCGGTTATCTCTTCCGCACATAGCTACCCGGCGATGCGACTGGCGTCACAACCGGTACACCAGGGGTGCGTCCACTCCGGTCCTCTCGTACTAGGAGCAGGCCCTCTCAAACTTCCAGCGCCCACGGCAGATAGGGACCAAACTGTCTCACGACGTTTTAAACCCAGCTCACGTACCACTTTAAATGGCGAACAGCCATACCCTTGGGACCGGCTACAGCCCCAGGATGTGATGAGCCGACATCGAGGTGCCAAACTCCGCCGTCGATGTGAACTCTTGGGCGGAATCAGCCTGTTATCCCCAGAGTACCTTTTATCCGTTGAGCGATGGCCCTTCCATACAGAACCACCGGATCACTATGACCTGCTTTCGCACCTGCTCGACGTGTGGGTCTCGCAGTCAAGCCACCTTTTGCCATTGCACTATCAGTACGATGTCCGACCGTACCTAGGTGACCTTCGTACTCCTCCGTTACCTTTTGGGAGGAGACCGCCCCAGTCAAACTGCCCACCATGCACGGTCCCCGACCTGGATTCACAGGCCTGGGTTAGAACCTCGACGACACCAGGGTGGTATTTCAAGGACGGCTCCACCAGAACTAGCGTCCTGGCTTCATAGCCTCCCACCTATCCTACACAAGTCCCGTCAAAGTCCAATGCAAAGCTACAGTAAAGGTTCATGGGGTCTTTCCGTCTAGCCGCGGGGAGATTGCATCTTCACAAACATTTCAACTTCGCTGAGTCTCAGGAGGAGACAGTGTGGCCATCGTTACGCCATTCGTGCAGGTCGGAACTTACCCGACAAGGAATTTCGCTACCTTAGGACCGTTATAGTTACGGCCGCCGTTTACCGGGGCTTCGATCAAGAGCTTGCACCCCATCACTTAACCTTCCGGCACCGGGCAGGCGTCACACCCTATACGTCCACTTTCGTGTTTGCAGAGTGCTGTGTTTTTAATAAACAGTCGCAGCCACCGATTCTCTGCGACCCCTTTCCGCTCCAGCCGCGAGGGCTTTCACGTACGAGGGGCATACCTTCTCCCGAAGTTACGGTATCAATTTGCCGAGTTCCTTCTCCTGAGTTCTCTCAAGCGCCTTGGTATTCTCTACCAGCCCACCTGTGTCGGTTTGCGGTACGGTCACTCTATGACTGAAGCTTAGAGGCTTTTCCTGGAAGCTGGGTATCACTCACTTCGGATCCGAGGATCCTCGTCATCACGCCTCATCTAAGCCACGCGGATTTGCCTACGCGGCACGACTACACGCTTAAACCACCTATTCCAACAGATGGCCGAGCTAACCTTCTCCGTCCCCCCATCGCATCATAGAGCGGTACAGGAATATTGACCTGTTTCCCATCGACTACGCATTTCTGCCTCGCCTTAGGGGCCGACTCACCCTGCGCCGATGAACGTTGCGCAGGAAACCTTGGGCTTACGGCGAGGGTGCTTTTCACACCCTTTATCGCTACTCATGTCAGCATTCGCACTTCCGATACCTCCAGCATCCCTTACGAGACACCTTCGCAGGCTTACGGAACGCTCCCCTACCACGTGTCAAAGACACATCCGCAGCTTCGGTTCATGGCTTGAGCCCCGTTACATCTTCCGCGCAGGACGACTCGACTAGTGAGCTATTACGCTTTCTTTAAAGGATGGCTGCTTCTAAGCCAACCTCCTAGCTGTCTGTGCCTTCCCACCTCGTTTGCCACTTAGCCATGCATTTGGGACCTTAGCTGGCGGTCTGGGTTGTTTCCCTCTTGACACCGGACGTTAGCACCCGATGTCTGTCTGCCGTATATCACTTTGCGGTATTCGGAGTTTGCTATCGCGGGGTAGATCGCAATGACCCCCCCAACGATTACAGTGCTCTACCCCCGCAAGTGTCCGTACGACGCACTACCTAAATAGTTTTCGGGGAGAACCAGCTATTTCCGGATTTGTTTAGCCTTTCACCCCTATCCACAGCTCATCCCCTAACTTTTCAACGTTAGTGGGTTCGGACCTCCAGTACCTGTTACGGCACCTTCATCCTGGCCATGGATAGATCATCCGGTTTCGGGTCTACGCCCTGCAACTCAGTCGCCCTTATCAGACTCGCTTTCGCTACGCCTCCCCTACTCGGTTAAGCTCGCTACAGAACGTAAGTCGCTGACCCATTATACAAAAGGTACGCAGTCACCCCTTACGAGGCTCCCACTGTTTGTATGCATGCGGTTTCAGGATCTATTTCACTCCCCTCCCGGGGTTCTTTTCGCCTTTCCCTCACGGTACTGGTTCACTATCGGTCGATCACGAGTATTTAGCCTTGGAGGATGGTCCCCCCATCTTCAGACAGGATTTCTCGTGTCCCGCCCTACTTGTCGCACGCTCAGACCCGCCACCGGCTTTTCGCATACGGGACTATCACCCTGTATCGTCGGACTTTCCAGACCGTTTTGCTAAGCTGATGGTTTAGTCGTGCAGGCTGCTCCGCGTTCGCTCGCCACTACTTGCGGAATCTCGGTTGATTTCTGTTCCTCGAGCTACTTAGATGTTTCAGTTCGCTCGGTTCGCCTCCTCAGACCTATGTATTCAGTCTGGGATACCCCTTGCGGGGTGGGTTTCCCCATTCGGACATCGTGGGATCAAAGCTCTATTGCCAGCTCCCCCACGCTTTTCGCAGGCTTACACGTCCTTCATCGCCTGTGATCGCCAAGGCATCCACCACATGCACTTAGTCGCTTGATCCTATAACCTTGGACCCTCTTCGATGTTGCCATCCCGAAGGCCCGCGTACAGGAACGAACTCGTTTGTGCGGCCACACCACTGCTGACAACGGTGATGTGACCAATGCAATCACACAACTTGCAGTACGCACCGGCTCGGTACGTACTGCACTTCTTCCACTTTGTTAAAGAGCGAACCTCAATGACCGGCAGCTACGCTGCCGTTCAAGAAGTAAGAGATACCGACACCGACACCGGTGCGCGTCATCTCTTACTTCTCGTCTCGAGCCTTGGACACGACTGGTGGAGCTGGTCGGGATCGAACCGACGACCTACGGCTTGCAAAGCCGCCGCTCTCCCAGCTGAGCTACAGCCCCCCACTGCTTCGAGCAACCAATTGATTGGTGGGTCTGGTTGGGTTCGAACCAACGACCCCCGCCTTATCAAGACGGTGCTCTAACCAGCTGAGCTACAGACCCTCTCATCCGAGGCTCTTCGCCTGAACAACCGATAAGTTGTGGATACTTGATGGAACAGTGGCCTGTTCTCTTGAAAGGAGGTGATCCAGCCGCACCTTCCGATACGGCTACCTTGTTACGACTTCACCCCAGTCATGAATCTCACCGTGGTAAGCGCCCTCCCGAAGGTTAAGCTACCTACTTCTGGTGAAACCCACTCCCATGGTGTGACGGGCGGTGTGTACAAGACCCGGGAACGTATTCACCGCAGCATGCTGATCTGCGATTACTAGCGATTCCGACTTCACGTAGTCGAGTTGCAGACTACGATCCGGACTACGATCGGCTTTAAGGGATTGGCTCCACCTCGCGGCTTGGCAACCCTCTGTACCGACCATTGTATGACGTGTGAAGCCCTACCCATAAGGGCCATGAGGACTTGACGTCATCCCCACCTTCCTCCGGTTTGTCACCGGCAGTCTCACTAGAGTGCCCAACTAAATGATGGCAACTAGTGACAAGGGTTGCGCTCGTTGCGGGACTTAACCCAACATCTCACGACACGAGCTGACGACAGCCATGCAGCACCTGTGTTCTGGCTCCCGAAGGCACCCTCGCCTCTCAGCAAGGTTCCAGACATGTCAAGGGTAGGTAAGGTTTTTCGCGTTGCATCGAATTAATCCACATCATCCACCGCTTGTGCGGGTCCCCGTCAATTCCTTTGAGTTTTAACCTTGCGGCCGTACTCCCCAGGCGGTCGACTTCACGCGTTAGCTGCGTCACTCAGTGCATTGCTGCTCCGAACGACTAGTCGACATCGTTTAGGGCGTGGACTACCAGGGTATCTAATCCTGTTTGCTCCCCACGCTTTCGTGCATGAGCGTCAGTACAGGCCCAGGGGGCTGCCTTCGCCATCGGTGTTCCTCCTGATCTCTACGCATTTCACTGCTACACCAGGAATTCCACCCCCCTCTGCCGTACTCTAGCCTTGCAGTCACAAACGCAGTTCCCAGGTTAAGCCCGGGGATTTCACATCTGTCTTACAAAACCGCCTGCGCACGCTTTACGCCCAGTAATTCCGATTAACGCTCGCACCCTACGTATTACCGCGGCTGCTGGCACGTAGTTAGCCGGTGCTTCTTAGTCCGGTACCGTCATCCACGCGCTATGTTAGAGCGCGCGATTTCTTCCCGGCCGAAAGAGCTTTACAACCCGAAGGCCTTCTTCACTCACGCGGCATGGCTGGATCAGGCTTGCGCCCATTGTCCAAAATTCCCCACTGCTGCCTCCCGTAGGAGTCTGGGCCGTGTCTCAGTCCCAGTGTGGCGGATCATCCTCTCAGACCCGCTACGGATCGTCGCCTAGGTGAGCCTTTACCTCACCTACTAGCTAATCCGACATCGGCCGCTCCAATCGCGCGAGGTTCCAAAGAATCCCCCGCTTTCCCCCTCAGGGCGTATGCGGTATTAGCGTACCTTTCGATACGTTATCCCCCACGACATGGGCACGTTCCGATGCATTACTCACCCGTTCGCCACTCGCCGGCAGGCCGAAGCCCCCGCTGCCGTTCGACTTGCATGTGTAAAGCATGCCGCCAGCGTTCAATCTGAGCCAGGATCAAACTCTTAAGTTCAATCCAGCAAAGTACTCAAATAACTGACTTACATCAGCATGAGCACCTAATCATTGTGAAACCAAATCGCCGAAACGATCCGACCACAACCACCAAGCACCCACACTTATCGGTTGTTCAACTTTTTAAAGAGCGCCGCATTCGCTGCAGCAGAGAGGCGAAATTATGATCAACTTCGATTTCGCTGTCAAGCACCTCGAGAATCTTTTTTCCAACCGCCCCGGCTCAACACCGAAACAAAAGACCCCAAAGCACCCACTCCACCCCTCGCCTTCCGCACCACTCCGCTTCCGTAGAAACCGCCGCAGCGCCGAAGAGCTGCGCATTATAGACATCAAAAAAAACGCGTCAACAACGAAAAGACATAAAGATTCTTATGAAGCCATGCACTGCGACGGTCGCCTCACGAATCGTGACTCGTCACTGCGCGGAGAAGCCACCCCTCACCCCCCCTCAGCAACTGCCGGCCCACACCAACAAAGTACCCCCGATTCACGTATGGGATGACACGCAAGATGGCGGTTGCGACGAGCGTCGCTGCGGTGTTATCGTCCGCGCGACACGCGGGAGAGAACTCCACCCAGGAGTCGCCGAAGGCGCAACCCCCGGAACCGCTCAGGCAAAAGGACCGCGTGTGCAGCACAAGTCTGGAGAGCGATACGAACGCACAGCGTTTGCGTATCCACCGAAGGGGCACACGGTCAGCGACTCGCCATATATATGTATATGGAGCGATGACAGGAAATCTCTCAGGTACAAGGGACAGATGGGGCGAGCCCGGCGATGCGCCGCGTTCGCCCTTTTTCGTTTACTTCAACGGAGCGCCTCCGCGATGACGATCGCTGCCAAGCAGACCCCTCTCCACGCCGCCCATGTCGCCGCTGGTGCGCGCATGGTCGACTTCGCCGGCTGGGACATGCCGGTCAACTACGGCTCGCAGATCGAGGAGCACCACGCGGTGCGCCGCGACGCCGGCATGTTCGACGTCTCGCACATGCTCGCGCTCGACCTCGCGGGCCCCGACGCCACCGCCTGGCTGCGCGGGCTGCTCGCCAATGACGTCGCCAAGCTCAAGGAGAGCGGCAAGGCGCTCTATTCGTGCATGCTGAACGAGCGCGGCGGTGTGATTGACGACCTGATCGTCTATCGTTTCAGCGATGCCGACTACCGCATCGTCGTGAACGCCGGCACGGCCGACAAGGACCTCGCCTGGATGCGCGAGCGCATCGCCGCCACCGGAGCGAACGTCACGCTGCAGCCGCGCCGCGACCTGGCGATGATCGCGGTACAGGGGCCGCGCGCGATCGAGCGTGCGACCGCCGCGCTGCCCGAACTCTCCACCGCAAACGGCATCCCCTCTCCCTTCAGCGGTGCCCGGGTCGGCGACCTGCTGATCGCCCGAACCGGCTACACCGGCGAGGACGGCCTGGAGATCGCCGTACCCGTCACCCGCGCGGAAGCAATGTGGAACGCGCTCGCGGCCGCCGGCGTGAAGCCCTGCGGCCTGGGTGCGCGCGACACGCTGCGCCTGGAAGCCGGCATGAACCTCTACGGGCAGGACATGGACGACGACGTTTCGCCGCTCAACGCCGGCCTGGCGTGGACGGTGGACATGAAGGACGAGGCGCGCGACTTCGTCGGCCGAGCAGCGCTGCAGGCCAATCCGGTCACCCAGCGCCTGCTCGGCCTGATCCTCGAGGACAAGGGCGTGCTGCGCTCGCACATGAAGGTATTCACCGCCGCCGGTGAAGGCGAAACCACCAGCGGCAGCTTTTCGCCCAGCCTGGAGAAATCGATCGCCTTCGCCCGCGTTCCGGTCGCCACCCAGCCGGGAGAAGCCGTCGAGGTGGACATCCGCGGCAAGCGCCTGAAGGCGCGTACGGTGAAGCTGCCCTTCGTGCGCAACGGCAAGGCCCTCGTCTGACCCCATCCCGTCGCCGGCCTGGACAGGGCCGGCGGTCATCCGGGCGCGCCTCGACGCAGGCGCGCCCGGATACTCCCACCCGATACCCACTTTCCAGAGCGGAGAACACCATGAGCAAGGTCCCCAGCACCCTCAAGTACACCAAGTCCCACGAATGGATCCGCGTCGAGGACGACGGCACGCTGACCATCGGCGTCACCGACCACGCCCAGGAAGCCCTCGGCGACATCGTCTTCCTCGAGCTGCCCGAAGCCGGCCGCAGCCTCAACGCCGGCGAAGCCTGCGCGGTGATCGAGTCGGTCAAGGCCGCCTCCGACATCTACGCACCGGTCACCGGTGAAGTGGTCGCCAACAACCAGGACGCGATCGACGCCCCCGAAGGCGTCAACGCCGACGCCTACGCCACCTGGCTGTTCAAGCTCAAGCCGGCCAACGCCGCCGACGTCGCCGCGCTGATGGACGCCGCGGCCTATGAAGCGGAAATCGCCCAGGCCTGACCAATGAGCGACAACCTGCTTTCCTCCCCGCTCGCCAGCCTCGAGCAGCGCGATGCGTTCATTCATCGCCACCTCGGCCCCAACGCCGAAGAGGTGGCGCGCATGTGTGCCGCCGTCGGCGTCGTCGATGTCGATGGCCTGATCGCGCAGACCGTCCCCGCCGGCATCCGCCTCGAGTCGCCGCTGCTGCTCGACTGCGCCACGCCCGAGCACGAGGCGCTTGCCCGCCTCAAGGCCATCGCCGGCCGCAACGTGGTCAAGAAGTCGATGATCGGCCAGGGCTACTACGGTACCCACACTCCGGCGGTAATCCTGCGCAACGTGCTCGAGAACCCGGGCTGGTACACCGCCTACACGCCCTACCAGGCCGAGATCTCCCAGGGCCGCCTCGAAGCACTGCTGAACTACCAGCAGATGGTGATCGACCTGACCGGCCTAGAGCTCGCCAACGCCTCGCTGCTCGATGAAGCCACCGCCGCCGCAGAGGCGATGACGATGGCCCGCCGGGTCTCGAAGTCGAAGTCGAACGTGTTCTTCATCGACGAGGCCTGCTTCCCGCAAACCATCGACGTGGTGCGCACGCGCGCTCACTACTTCGGCTACGAGCTCGTCTACGGCAAGGCCGCCGAGGCCGGCAGCCACGACTGCTTCGGCGCACTGCTGCAGTACCCGAACGCGCGCGGCGAGGTACTCGACCTCACCGCCCCGATCGCCGAACTCAAGGCGAAAGGCGCCGTGATCGCGGTCGCCAGCGACCTCATGGCGCTCGTGCTGCTCAAGAGCCCCGGCTCGATGGGCGCCGACATCGCCCTCGGCTCGGCGCAGCGCTTCGGCGTGCCGATGGGCTTCGGCGGTCCGCACGCCGCCTTCTTTGCCACCCGCGAGGGCTACGTGCGCTCGATGCCGGGCCGCATCATCGGCGTGTCCAAGGACGCGCGCGGCAAGACCGCCCTGCGCATGACGCTGCAGACCCGCGAGCAGCACATCCGCCGCGAGAAGGCGAACTCCAACATCTGCACCTCGCAGGTGCTGCTCGCCAACATGTCGGGCTTCTACGCCGTCTACCACGGTCCGCAGGGCCTGCGCACGATCGCCGCGCGCATTCACCGCCTCGCCGCGGTGCTCGCCGCCGGCCTGCGCGAGGCCGGTTTCGGCCTGCACGACCGCCCCTTCTTCGACACCATCGAGGTCGAGGTTGGCGCACGCGCGCCCGCCATCCTGCGTGCCGCCGAGGAAGCCGGCTTCAACCTGCGCAGCGTGTCGGGCACCGTGCTCGGCCTCTCGGTGGATGAAACCACCACCCGCGAGGACGTGGCCGCGGTACTGGCCTGCTTTGGCGCAAGCACCGACATCGGCGCGCTCGACGCCCGCGTCGCGGCCGCCGGTGGCGCCCTGCCCGCGGAACTGCTGCGCAGCGACGCCGTGCTCGGCCATCCGGTGTTCAACACCCACCACACCGAGCACGAGATGCTGCGCTACCTCAAGAAGCTGCAGAACCGCGACCTCGCGCTCGATCATTCGATGATCTCGCTCGGCTCGTGCACGATGAAGCTCAACGCGACCAGCGAGATGATCCCGATCACCTGGCCGGAGTTCGCCAACATGCACCCGTTCGCCCCGCGCGAGCAGGCCGCGGGCTACCTCGAGATGATCGAGGGCCTGGCCGACTACCTGCGCGCAGTCACCGGCTTCCCGGCGATCTGCATGCAGCCCAACTCGGGCGCCCAGGGCGAGTACACCGGCCTGGTGGCGATCGCGCGCTACCACGCCAGCCGCGGCGAATCGCAGCGCAAGGTGTGCCTGATCCCGAAGTCCGCCCACGGCACCAACCCGGCGACCGCGCAGATGTGCGGCATGCAGGTGGTGGTGGTCGAGTGCGACGACAACGGCAACGTGGACGTCGGCGACCTCAAGGCCAAGGCGGAGAAGCATTCGGCCGAGCTCGCGGCGCTGATGATCACCTACCCGTCGACCCACGGCGTGTTCGAGGAATCGATCCGCGAGATCTGCGATATCGTCCATCTGCACGGAGGCCAGGTGTATATGGACGGCGCCAACCTCAACGCCCAGGTCGGCCTGACCTCGCCGGCGACGATCGGCGCCGACGTGTCGCACATGAACCTGCACAAGACCTTCTGCATCCCGCACGGCGGCGGCGGTCCGGGCATGGGGCCGATCGGTCTGGCGGCGCATCTGGCGCCCTTCATGGCCGACCACGTGGTGCAGCCCACCGGCGCCGCCGACCGGCCGAACCTCGGCCAGGGCGCGGTCTCCGCGGCCCCGTTCGGCTCGGCCAGCATACTGCCGATCTCGTGGATGTACATCACGATGATGGGCGGCGAAGGGTTGAAGCAGGCGACCGAGGTCGCGATCCTCAACGCGAACTACCTGGCCGCGCGCCTCAAGGACCACTACCCGGTGCTGTACACCGGCAGCCAGGGCCGCGTCGCGCACGAGTGCATCCTCGACATCCGCCCCATCAAGGCGGCGACCGGGATCTCCGAGGTCGACATCGCCAAGCGCCTGATGGACTACGGCTTCCACGCGCCGACCATGTCCTTCCCGGTACCGGGCACGATCATGGTCGAGCCGACCGAGTCGGAAGACCTCGGCGAGCTAGAGCGCTTCGTGGCCGCGATGATCGCGATCCGCGACGAGATCCGCCAGGTCGAGGCCGGCACCTGGCCTGCCGAGGACAATCCGCTCAAGCACGCGCCGCACACCCAGGCCGACTTCCTCGGCGACTGGGACCGCCCCTACTCGCGCGAGCAGGCGGTGTTCCCGCTGTCGTGGGTGGCGGAGAACAAGTTCTGGCCGAGCGTCAATCGCATCGACGACGTGTATGGCGATCGCAACCTGTTCTGCGCCTGCGTGCCGATGAGCGACTACGCCGAGTAAGCCTGCCGCGGGGCCTGCGCGCTGGTAGAATCCGGCCGCCCCGACAAGAAGCCACGCCTTCGGGCGTGGCTTTTTTTCGCCTCGCCGACGCAGGTCTCGACGCTCGTCATTCCGGGCCTCGCGGCCGGACTCGTGCGCGCTGCACGATACGCACTCCCTACCCCCTCCTCCGACGGAACAGACCAAGGTGATGATCCCCCCGCGCACCGACCGCAAGGCCCTGTGGCTCACGCTGCTGCTCGCCAGCCTGGGCGTGCTCCTGCTGCTGTCCGCGATCCTGTGGTCGCGCACGCGTCCGGTCGAGATGCACGACCTGCATCTTGCCGACGGCGAGAAGCTGAAATGCGTGTCCTACGCGCCCTATCACCGCCCCGGCCAGACGCCACTCGACATCGACACCCGGATCGAGCGCGAACAGATCGCCGCCGACCTCGCCGCGCTGGCGAAGATCACCGAATGCGTGCGCCTGTACTCGGTCGACCAGGGGCTGGACCAGGTCCCCGAGCTCGCCCGTCCGCTCGGCATGAAGGTCCTGCTCGGCGCCTGGATCGGCTACGAGAAGCCGCGCAACGCGCGCGAACTCGAGCACGCGATCGCGCTCGCCAATGCCAACCCCGACGTGGTGCGCGCGCTGATCGTCGGCAACGAAGTCCTGCTGCGCCGCGAGCGCACCGAGGACGAGATGCGCGAGCTCATCCGCCACGCGAAGGCGAATGCCCGGGTGCCGGTCACCTACGCCGACGTGTGGGAGTTCTGGACCCGCCACGACAGCCTCGCCGCCGAAGTCGATTTCGTAACCGTCCATATCCTGCCCTTCTGGGAAGACGAGCCCGTGGACATCGAGCTCGCGCTCGAACACGTGGCCGAAACCCGCCGCCACGTCGGCGAGCACTTCGCCGGCAAGAACATCCTGATCGGTGAGACCGGCTGGCCGAGCGCCGGCCGCCAGCGCGAGGAGTCGAAGCCGTCGCGGGTGAATCAGGCCCGCTACGTGCGCGAGTTCGTCCATCGCGCCCATGCAGAGGGCTGGGACTACAACCTGATCGAGGCCATCGACCAGCCCTGGAAGCGCAAGCTCGAGGGCACGGTCGGCGGCTACTGGGGGATGCTGGACGCCGCGACCCTGGCGCCGAAGTTCCCGCTCGCCGGCCCGGTCGCCGAACGCGACAGCCTTTACGGCCCGGTCGGCGGCGCCCTCGTCGGCGGTGTGCTCGCGCTGCTGCTCGCCATGACCGGTCGCCGCACCCGCTGCCTGCGGGTGAGTGCGCTCACCGCCACCGGGGCGCTGGGCGGCCTGGTCGCCGTGCTGCACTGGGAGCACGCCCACCTGGCCTATCGCAATGCGCTCGAATGGATCGTGCTCGGCGGCGTCGGCGCCCTCGCCGCCCTGCTGCCGCTCACGCTGGCACGCTGGCATGGACAGGCCGTCCCCGCCACCGGGCAGGCCGACAGCATCCGTTGGCAGCCCGAGCGTCTGCTCGGCATGCTGCGCACGGCGCTGCTCTTCGCCGCCGCCGTGGCGGCCCTGCTGCTGTGGGTCGATCCGCGCTACCGCGACTTTCCGACCCTGCTCTATCTGGTGCCTGCGGTGGTGCTGGGGGTGACCGGCTGGTGGCGCAGGCGCGGCAGCCGGCGCGAACGCACCTGCGCCGCCGTCATCGCCATCGGCGTCATCGCGCGCTGGTCAACCGAGCCCGCCAACCCGCAGGCGATTGCCTGGCTGCTGGTCGGACTCACGCTCGCCCTGCCGCTGCTGCTCGTCCGCGCCAACCAGGACGAGCAGCGCTAGCAGCCCGCCCACGGCGGCCGGATCGTAGCTGTACAGGACCAGGCCCGCGACACCGCTCAGCCAGCCCGCCCAGGCCAGCCGACGACAGGAGAAGGCGAAGGCCAGCACGCCCGCACCCAGGCTCACCCAGCCGAGGCGCTGGTGCAGGAAGGTCTGCACCAGCGCGTCCTTGAACGCGCAGGCGGCGAACGGCGCATCGACCACGGTACAGTCGCGCGGCAGCACGCCCGCCTCCAGCAGGCCGTGGCGGAACCACAGCGCCAGCGCGGCCACCAGCGCCCCAAGGAGCAGCGGTGCCGCAACGCCATGTTTCGGCAAATTAATTCGCATGTTCAACGCCTTTTCATTCAAAATCAGCGGATAGCAGGCCAGCCGCAAAACTGTTGCAAATTGGCACGCACCTCCGCTCGTAAGCGGCTGAAATCGTGCATAAAATGCGCCCGGTTCGGACTGATCGACCGTACTCGAAGATCCGCGCATTGTGTCACAGCTCGGACCGCGCCGAAATTTGCGCACTGCGCCATCGCGCGCAGCTGCGGCGGACCGCGGGCATGACCGCCGTTCCGGTACCCTGCCCACAAGGCACCTGCCATGCTTGCGCGCTGCCCGATCGACGCAGCGCACTGGAAAAGAGATGAAAAAAGCCGCCTCCCTCGTCGCGCGCATCGCCGTTGCACTCGCGATCGCAGCAGCTGTCGCCTTCGCCCAATACTGGATCTGGCAGCAGCTCAACCGCAGTGCGGAATTCATCGGCACCAACCAGAGCATCAAGGGCTTTGCCTACAACGGCTTCCAGCGCGACCAGAGCCCGCTCAAGGGCACCTACCCCACGCGCCAGGAACTCGCCGCCGACCTCGACCTGCTCGGTCGCCGCTCCGACGGCCTGCGCACCTACGGCGTCACCGACATGCCCGATCTGCTCGAGCTTGCCGGCGAGCGCGACATGCTGGTGACCGCCGGCGCCTGGCTCGATGCCCGTCCGGACGCCAACGAGCGCGAGATCGCGGCCCTGATCGACGTCGCCCGCCGCATGCGCCACATCGAGCGGGTGATGGTCGGCAACGAAGCCATCCTGCGCGGCGACATCGACGTCGATGAGATGATCGGCTACCTCGACCGTGTGCGGAAAGCGATCCGCAAGCCGGTGTCCACCGCCGAGCCCTGGCACGTGTGGCTGCGCTACCCGGAACTGGCCAAGCACGTCGACTACATCACCGTGCACCTGCTGCCCTATCACGAGGGCCTGCCGGTCGAGAAGGCGGTCGAGTACGCCTTCCAGCGCTACGACGAGGTCGCCCGCGCGCATCCGCGCAAGAAGATCGTGGTCGGCGAAGTCGGCTGGCCGAGCCGCGGCCCCACCATCGACGCCGCGGTGCCTTCGCTGGACAACCAGGCGCGCTTCGTGCGCGAGTTCCTCGCCCATCCTCGCACCGCCCGCATCGACTACTTCCTGATGGAAGCGATCGACCAGCCCTGGAAGGTCGACGTGGAAGGCTGGGCAGGGCCCTACTGGGGTATGTTCAACGCCGACCGCGAGCCCAAGTACGCCCTCGAGGGCGTCGTCGAGCGCGACCCGCACTGGTCGCACAAGGCAAGCAACGCCGCTGCGCTCGCCTTCATCCCGATGATGCTCGCCGCCTTCTTCCTGCCCGGCTGGAGCATCTTCGGCCGCGTCTTCCTCGCCGCGCTGATCCAGGCCTGCGTGTCGACGCTGATCATCGGCATCAACGTGCCGGTCGAGTACTACCTGACCCAGCGCGACCTGATCGGCCTGGTGCTGCTGATCGGCGCCACCTGCATGACCGCCGCCGTGCTGCTGTCGCACGGCTTCGAGTTCGGCGAGGTCCTGTTCAAGAAGAAGTGGCAGCGCCGGTTCATGCCGCTGCCGCCTCACGCCCCCGACCAGCAGCCCTTCGTGTCGATCCACCTCGCCTGCTACAACGAGCCGCCCGAGATGGTGATCGCCACGATCGACAGCCTGGCGCGGATGAATTACCAGAACTTCGAGGTCCTGATCCTCGACAACAACACCCGCGACGAGGCGCTGTGGAAGCCGCTGGAACGCCGCTGCGCCGAGCTCGGCCCGCGTTTCCGCTTCTTCCACCTCGCCAACTGGCCGGGCTTCAAGGCCGGCGCGCTCAACTACGGGCTCAAGGTCACCGACCCGCGCGCCGAGGTCGTCGGCGTGGTCGATGCGGACTACGTGGTCGATCCCGACTGGCTGGCCTGCCTGATCCCCCACTTCGACCAGCCCGACGTCGCGGTCGTGCAAGCGCCGCAGGCGCACCGCGACTGGGAGACCCAGCCCTTCAAGCGCATGTGCAACTGGGAGTTCGACGGCTTCTTCCGCATCGGCATGCACCACCGCAACGAACGCAACGCGCTGATCCAGCACGGCACCATGACCCTGGTGCGCCGACTCGCACTGGAAGAGGTCGGCGGCTGGTCGGAATGGTGCATCTGCGAGGACACCGAACTCGGCTTGCGCCTGATCGAGAAGGGCTACGACACCCGCTACGTGGACCACATCCTCGGCCGTGGCCTGACCCCCTCCGGCTTCTCCGCGATCAAGAGTCAGCGCTTCCGCTGGGCTTTCGGCGCGATGCAGATCCTCAAGGCCCACCTGCCGCAGATGCTCGGCCGCAGCAGCCTGAACCTGGCGCAGCGCTACCACTTCCTCACCGGCTGGTTCGCCTGGCTGGGCGATGCGCTGCAGCTGGTGTTCGCCTTCGGCAGCCTGTTGTGGACGCTGGGCATCCTGCTGTTCCCGAAGGCCTTCGGCCTGCCGGTGGTATCGCTCGCGCTGCCGATCTTCGGCTTCATGATCTTCAAGGCCGCGCTCGGCCCCATCCTCTACCGCCGCACCATGGACTGCCCGTGGAAGGACATCCTCGGCGCCTCAATCCTGTCGGTCGGCCTGGCGCACGCGATCGCGCGCGGTGTGTTCGCCGGCCTGGTGAAGAAGAAGGGCGTGTTCGTGGTCACGCCCAAGGGCTGGCGTGGTGGCGGCGCCCTCGCCTTCTTCAACCCGATCCGCGAGGAGATCGGCATGCTGGTGGCGCTGCTGATGGCTGCGGCGACGCTGGTGGCGCAGCGCGGCGCCGACAACCTGGAGACGCAGCTGTGGGTCGGCATCCTGTGCCTGCAGTGCATCCCCTACGTCGCCGCCATCCTGTGCCAGGTCGCGGCCTACATGCCGGAGCGCAAGGACGCTGCACCGGCATGCGCGCTGCCGGGCCAGGCCTGACCGGGACGACCCTCACCACTAGGGGCCGTGCAGGCGTCCCCGGATTTCATGGCGACCGCCCTCAGTACAGCGCCAGCGCGAGCCCCGCGATCGCCACCAGCACCGGATAGATCAGCACCGTCACCCGGATGCCGGCGGAGATCATCACCCGCTGCGGTACATGCCCGCTGCCGAACACGATCGCATTGGGGGGCGTCGCCACCGGCAGCAGGAAGGCGCAGGAGGTGCCGACCGCCACCAGGACTGCCAGCGGGACGCTGTCGACATGCGGCGCCATTCCCAGGAACAGCGGCACCAGCAACGCGGCGCTAGCGGTATTGCTGGTGACTTCGGTGAGCAGCAGTGCGAACAGCATCATCAGCGCCACGCACAGCAGTACCGGCATCTCTGCCAGCGGATCGCCCAGCTGCGCCGCCAGCCAGCTCGCCGCCCCGCTGTCGGCGAGCGCCTTGCTCAGGGCCAGGCCACCGCCGAACAGCAGCAGCACGCCCCACTCGGTGCTGCGCTCCACATCCTGCCAGCTCGCCAGCTTCAATCCATGCAGCAGGACCAGCGCGAACACCGCCACCGCCGCGTCGTAACCGCGCCCCAGCCCGGTCCACGCCGCGACCGGTGCGCCGAATACCCAAAGCAGCACGGCGAGCCCGAACACGCCGAGCATCTGGCGCTGCGCCCGCGTCCATGCGCCCTGGGGCGGGGGCGGCGTCACCTTGAGCTCGAGCGCGGGCTGCAGCGCCCAGCGCAATGCGAGCTCCATCAGCGGCATCATCACCAGCACCAGCGGCACGCCCCACAGCAGCCAGTCCGCGAAGCTCAGGCCGACATTGGCGGCGGCGATCGCATTCGGCGGACTGCCCACCAGGGTGCCGATGCCGCCGATGTTGGCCGAGAACGCGATGCCGAGCAGCACGTACATCCAGGTGCGGCGGTAGTCGTCGATCGCCAGCGGTGCGAGCAGGCCGAGCGCCAGCGGCAGCATCATCGCCGCCGTGGCGGTATTGCTGATCCACATCGACAGGAAGGCGGTGAGCCAGAACAGCCAGCGTACCGAGCGCCCGAAATGCGCCCCGGCGCGCCGCATCACCTGCCCCGCCATCCACCGGTCCAGCCCCTGGCGCTGCAGCCCCGCGGCGAGCGCGAAACCGCCGAGGAAAAGGAAGATCACCGGGTCGGCGAACTGCAGCAGTGCCTCGTCGAAGGCCAGCACCCCGCTCAGTGCGGCAAGCAGGGGCACAAGCAGGGCGGTGACGCTGACGTGCACCGCCTCGGTGACCCACAGCCACGCGATCGTCGCCAGCAAGGCCAGTCCGGCGCCAGCGCGTCCCAGGCCGTCGCCGAGCCAGAGGTTCAGGCCGGCGAACAACAGCGCCGCAATGATCAGGTGGGCCGTGCGCTTCACATCCCGGCCCCGCGCTCGGCACGGCCAGCGCGGGCGCAGCCAGGGCACCCGCGGCGAGACGCAGACTTCATGCGTCCCACGCGGGCAAGCGGCGCGCAACCCGCGGCAGCGCGAAACCGCCGTAATCCGGCAGGCCGTCGACCGTCGGCTGGACGAACTCGCCGGCGATCAGCGGGCGGATGTAATCGCAGGCCGCCCGCGTCACGTGCAGGCCGTCCGCTGCGATGAATTCGGTGGGCAGTGCGCGCTCGAGATTGGCGATCGGCGCGGTGTCGATCGGCACCACGTCCCAGCGGTAGGGCGCATCCTGCAGGCGACGGATCGCCGGCATCGTGCCGCCGCATCCCTGCAGCGCACAGTCGACCGCGCCCCGCCCGACCGCCATCGCCTGCTCGCGGTCGGTCGCCGACAGCCAGTGCGCGCCGGCGCGCTGCATGTAGTCCGGAATCGCCCAGTGGTGCTTGTACCCGAGCCGGGTGTGGATCAGGCGCGCGACCTCCCCGCCCGCGCCGCCGAGCTGCACGTAGCCGCGGGGATCGCGCGACTTCTCGGTGATCAGGCTGCCATCGGCGCGGCGGATGCCTTCGGACACCGTGATCGCGCAGTAGCCGAGGCGCTCGGTGACCGCCTGCACGCGGGCGAGGAAGGCCTCCTCGTCGAATGCGACCTCGGGCACCAGCACGACATGCGGCGCCCGGTCGGGGTCGCCCCCCGCAGCCAGCGCGGTCGCCGCGGCCAGCCAGCCGGTGTTGCGCCCCATCACCTCCATCACGAATACGCTGCCCCTGGCGCCCACCATCGAGGCGATGTCCAGGCCGGCCTCCAGCATCGAGGTCGCGAGATACTTGGCCGCCGAGCCGAAGCCGGGGCAGCAGTCGGTACCGACGATGTCGTTGTCCACCGTCTTCGGCACCCCGATGCACTGCAGCGGATGGCCGCGCCTGCGCGCCTCGGCCTGCACCCGGGCGACCGCGTCCATCGAGCCGTTGCCGCCGTTGTAGAGCAGCCAGCCGACGCGGTGCACATCGAACACGGCGAACAGGCGGTCCATCACCAAGCCACCGTCGTCATGCGGCAGGTCGAAGCGGCAGGACCCGAAGGCGCCGCCCGGGGTGCGCGCCAGGCGCTCGAGCCCGGCCGCGTCGAGGGCGGTGGTGTCGATAAGGTCCTCGCGCAGGATCCCGCCGATGCCGCGGTGCGCGGCCAGGATCCGGCCCACTCGTCCGCCCTCCGCCCGCGCTGCGGCGATCACCGCAGCGGCGGTGGCGTTGATCACGGCGGTCACCCCGCCGGAATGTGCATAGAGGAGCGTGTCGTGGGTCATCGCCGTGCTCTCCTGCCAAGGGCCACTAAGTGCTGCCCGGGCTCGATCAAAGCCATGTCCGGACACGCGAGACGCGTGCCCACAAAAAGCAGGCGCGGCCGCCCCCTGCTCGGGAATGCGGCCGCGCCGGTGCGCTCCGGGCGTGTGCTGGGACACCCCCGGGCTGCCATGTTGCTGCTTACTTCAGCGCGTCGAAGGCGCGCGCGGTGATTTCATCCACCGCGCCGAGGCCCGAGATCTTGCGCACCTTGGGCGCATTGGCGTCGCCCGAAGCCGCCCACTTGCTGTAGTACTCGACCAGCGGCTTGGTCTGCGAGTGGTAGACGTCGAGGCGCTTCTTGACGGTTTCTTCCTTGTCGTCGTCGCGCTGCACCAGATCTTCGCCGGTGACGTCGTCCTTGCCCTCGACCTTGGGCGGGTTGTACTTGACGTGGTAAGTGCGGCCCGAGGCCAGGTGGGCGCGACGGCCGCTCATGCGTTCGACGATCTCGGCGTCGGGCACGTCGATCTCGAGCACGAAGTCGATCGGAACGCCGGCGTCCTTCATCGCGTCGGCCTGCGGGAGCGTGCGCGGGAAGCCGTCGAACATGTAGCCGGACTTGCAGTCGTCCTGCTGCAGGCGGTCCTTGACCAGGCCGATGATGATGTCGTCGGACACGAGGCCGCCGGCATCCATGACCTTCTTCGCCTCGAGACCCAGCGGGGTGCCCGCCTTCACCGCGGCGCGCAGCATGTCACCGGTGGAGATCTGCGGAATGCCGAACTTCTCCTTGATGAAGTTGGCTTGCGTACCCTTGCCGGCGCCCGGCGGTCCCAAAAGAATCAGTCGCATACTCCCTCCCGAAAATGGACGGCCATCGAGCATGGCCGTTTCCTTATTGAATAACAGTCGAAACTTAACCGACGCACGCCGGGTGGTCAAACCCCTCCGGCGGCGAACAGCGCACGCACACGTTCGAGGTCCTGTGGCGTATCGACGCCGGCCGCCGGCGCCTGCTCCAGCTCGAGCACGCGGATGCGATAGCCGTGCCACATCGCCCGCAACTGCTCGAGCGCCTCCCAGTGCTCCAGCGGCGAGGGCGCGAGCCCGGCATAGCGGCGCAGGAAGCCGACGCGATAGGCGTAGAGGCCGACGTGGCGCAGCACCGGCAGGCCTTCGGGCAGCGTGCGCCCGCCCCCGGCCCACGCGTCGCGCGCCCAGGGGATCGGTGCGCGCGAGAAATACTGTGCGTGCCCGACGGCGTCGCACACCACCTTCACGACGTTGGGGTTGAACACCTCGGCGGGATCGTGGATGGCGTGGGCCGCGGTGGCGATCGCCGCATCCGGATCCGCAGCCAGCACTTCGGCGACCGCGGCGACGATCGCGGGGTCGATCAGCGGCTCGTCGCCCTGCACATTGACCACGATGTCATCGTCGGACCAGCCGCGCAGGGCCGCGACCTCCGCGAGGCGGTCGGTGCCGCTGGGGTGGTCGGCGCGGGTCATCAGCACCGCGCCACCCGCCGCGGCGACCGCGTCGCGCACCTCGGCGTGGTCGGTCGCGACCCAGGTCTCGCGCGCGCCCGCGCCCTCCACGCGCTCGAGCACGCGCACGATCATCGGCTTGCCGCAGATGTCGGCGAGCGGCTTGGCGGGCAGGCGGGTGGAGGCGTAGCGCGCCGGGATGACGATGCGGAAAGCAGCCGCGGCCATCGCGCGGCTCACTTGCGCAGCGCGTCGACTTCTTCGGCGCTCATGCTGCGCGCCTCCTCGTCCAGCATCACCGGGATGCCGTCGCGGATCGGATAGGCCAGGCGGTCGGCCTTGCACACCAGTTCCTGCTTGTCCTTCAGGTAGTCGAGCGGCCCCTTGCACAGCGGGCAGACGAGGATTTCAAGCAGACGTGCGTCCATCTTCGAGTTTCTCCAGGATGCGTTCGGCGGCGCCGGAACCGATCTGCGCCCGCACCGGGTATTCCCAGCAATCTGCAGGCGCGAAAGGCGCGCATTTTACCGCATCCTTGGCCGTCATCAGGATCGGCAGCGGCTCGGCGAAGGCGAGATCGCCCGCGACGAAGCGATGATGGTCGGCGAAGGGGTGCGGCACGACCTCGATGCCCTCGCCCGCGAGCTGATCGAAGAAGCGCTGCGGGCGACCGATGCCGGCCACCGCGTGCACGCGCCGGCCACGGAAATCGCGCGCCGGCCGGGTGTCGCCGCGACCGCGCAAAGCACGCAGATCCCCGCCCTGCAGCTGCATCGAGAACACCGGCACCGCGCCGATCTCCGCACGCAACGCAGGCGAAAGCGGACCGTGCGCCAGGACCAGGTCGACTTCGGCCAGGCGCGCGAGCGGCTCGCGCAGCGGCCCCGCGGGCAGCAGCAGGCGGTTGCCGAGCGTGGCCTCGTCGACCACCGCGATCTCGATGTCACGCGCCAGCCGATAATGCTGCATGCCGTCATCGGCGATCAGGACGTCGCACTCCGGATGCTGGCGCAGCAGTTCGCGCGCCGCGGCCGGGCGGTCGCGCCCGATGGCCAGCGGACAGCCGGTGAGGCGCGCCAGCAGCACCGGTTCGTCGCCGTAGCGCTCCGGATCACCGTCGTCGGGAACGAGGGCGACGCCCCCTTCGGCGCCGACCCGCCCGCCGTGGCCGCGGCTGACGATGCCCGGCCGGTAGCCCGCGGCGCGCAGCACGCCGGCAAGCCAGTCCACCACCGGAGTCTTGCCGCTGCCGCCGACCGCGATGTTGCCGACCACGATCACCGGCACCGGCAGGCGCTCGGGCGTGATCGAGGCCCGGCGCCGCGCTGCGAGCGCACCAAAGAGCCAGGACAGCGGGCGCAGGAGCTGCGCGACCGCGCCCCGCCCTTGCCAGAACGCCGGAGCCTGCGCAGCCATGCTCAGGAAAGGCAGAAACCGTGGATGACTTGCCCGCGCGTCACTGCGCCGGAGCCTGGGTGGCGAAGGTGATGTGCGGCAAGCCGGCGCGCTGCGCCGCCTGCATCACATCGACCACGCTCTGGTGCGCGGCCTTGGCGTCGGCGTTGATCACGATCACCGGCGGTTCGCCGGACTCGCCCGGCGCCGCCTTGCCGAGCGCGGCGGCGATCGCGTCGATGCTGCGCTCGGCCACCGGCTGGCGGTTGACCATCACCTCGCCCGCCGCGGTCACCGCGACGTCGATCTCCTGAGCCACCGACTCGCTGCCCTCGGACTCCGCGGTCGGCAGCTGGATCTCCAGCCCCGAGACCTTGGAGAAGGTCGTCGTCAGCATCAGGAAGATGATGATCACCAGCACCACGTCGATGAGCGGGATCAGGTTGATCTCCGGTTCCTCGTTTCGGCTGCCGCGGCGGAAGTTCATCGCTCCGGGTCCTCAGGCACGCCGTTCGCCGTGGGCGACCTCGACCAGCTTGATCGCCTGCTGCTCCATGTCGATCACGAAACTGTCGATCAGCGCGCGGAAGTGGCGCCAGAAGATCATTGCCGGAATCGCGATGATCAGGCCGAGGCCGGTGGTGTACAGCGCGATCGAGATGCCCTGCGCCAGTTGCGCCGGGTTTGCGCCGCTGACGCCTTGCGAAGCGAAGATGTCGATCATGCCGATGATGGTGCCGAGCAGGCCCATCAGCGGGCTGATCGCGGCGATCGTGCCGAGCGTGGTGAGGAAGCGCTCCAGTTCATGGACGACGGCACGCCCGGTCTCCTCGATCGCCTCCTTCATGACCTCGCGCGAGCTGCCGACATTGCGCAGGCCGGCGGCGAGCACGCGACCGAGCGGCGAGTGCCCCGCCACGCGCTCGATCATCTGCGCGGACACGCCACCCTGGCGAAGGTCGGCTAGCACCTTGTCGAGCAGCCCGGTCGGAACGATGCGCGAACGACGCAAGCTGATCGAGCGCTCGATGATGAGCGCCACCGCGATGACCGATGCCAGTATCAGGGGCCAGATCGGCCAGCCAACGGCCTGAATGATCGCGAACACGCGCCAACCTCTTGCGAATAAAGGCGAGACTCTAGCGCCGCAGCCGGGGCGCCGGCAAGGCGGATTCACGGTCAGCGTGCCTTGCCCCCCTTGCGCATCGAGCGGTGCCCGCCCCATCCGCACGACGCCCCGGGCATTCGACACCAGGGCGCCCGGCCGGCGCGGCTTGCGGGCAGGAATCCACAGAACCTGTGGATAAGTTTGTGGGCAGTTTTGGGATGTTGCCCCAGAACCCTGTCGCCACGCGCCTCCGCTTGCTCCGATGAAAAATTGTGCAACATTTTAATCCTTTAAAAATCAGCAACTTAACCATACACCCCTTATCGATCAAGGACTTGCATGAGCGCGCTTGACACGGCGTCGCGGCTGTGGATTGAGCTACAATCCGCCCATGCGTTCGCCCCTTTTCCTGCCCGCCACGAACACCGATCGCGGCGCGGAAACGTCCTTTGCTCCGGTACTTAGCGTCTCCGCACTGAACCGCATGGCGCGCGAGGCGCTCGAGGCGGCGCTGCCCTTGCTGTGGGTCGGCGGCGAGATCTCCAACCTCACCCGCGCCGCGTCCGGCCACGTCTACTTCACCCTCAAGGACGCCAACGCACAGGTGCGCTGCGCGATGTGGCGCAACCGCGCCCAGCTCCTCGCCTTCCGCCCGGAGAACGGCATGCGCGTGGAGGCGCGGGCACTGGTCACGCTATACGAGGCGCGCGGCGACTACCAGCTCAACATCGAGGCCCTCAGGCCCGCCGGCATCGGCGACCTGTTCGAGGCCTTCAACCGCCTGAAGGCGAAGCTCGCCGCCGAAGGCCTGTTCGACCCCGCCCGCCGCCGGCCGATCCCGCGCTTTCCCCGCGCCCTCGGCATCGTGACCTCGCCGCAGGCGGCCGCGCTGCGCGACGTGCTGGTCACCCTGCGCCGGCGTGCCCCGCATCTGCCCGTGGTGCTCTATCCCGCGCCCGTGCAGGGCGCGGACGCGGCTGCGCGCCTGGTCGCTGCGGTCGAGACCGCGGGCCGGCGCGCAGCCGAGGACGGCGTCGACCTGCTGCTGCTGGTCCGCGGCGGGGGCAGCCTCGAGGACCTGTGGTCGTTCAACGACGAAGCGCTCGCACGCGCGCTGCGCGCCTGCCCGCTGCCGGTGGTGAGTGGCGTCGGCCACGAGACCGACTTCACCATCGCCGATTTCGCCGCAGACCTGCGCGCGCCCACGCCCACCGGCGCCGCGGAGCTGGCCAGCGCCGGCTGGCATGCCGCGCACGGCGAAGTGCAGGCGCTGCAGCCTCGCCTGCAGCGCGCGCTCGGACGCCGGCTCGAAGGCCTCGTCCAACGCCTCGATCGCGCCAGCCTGCGCCTGGTGCATCCGCGCGAACGCCTGCACCGGGAACATGCGACGATCGAGCGCCAGCGCGAACGCCTGCAGCGTGCGCTCGAGCGCCGGCTCGAACGTGCCGCCGGGCGCTGCGACCAGGCCCGCCTGCGCCTTGCTGCAGCGGTGCCGAAGCCCCACCTGCAGCTGCCCCGCCTCGACATGCTGGCGCACCGCCTGCACCGCGCCGGCGCCGCCCTGCTCGCCCACCGCCACACCCGCCTGCAGACCCTCGCCGCCCATCTCGCGCATCTGGCACCCGACGCGGTCCTCGCGCGCGGCTACGCGATCGCCCGCGACGCCGATGGCAAGGTGCTGCGCAGCGCCGTCGGCGTCGAGGCGGGCGCCGCGGTGAGCGTGCAGCTCGCCGAAGGCCACCTCGACACGCGCGTGGTCGGGCACGGCACCGGCTGAACACGGCAGCGCGCGCAATCCCCTGTCGTGCATGGCTCGAGCGGGCGGGATGGCCGCGGCGCGGCGCGGCACCGGTGGTTCCGCAAACGCGCCGGATGGGCTTAACATGCTGAGGGCAACATTGCCGGGGAGCCTATTCCAGACTAAAATAGTCTGGCTTTACCCCCTCCCCACAGACAGACAAATCGAACGACACAGGAGAAACCGCATGGAACACACCCTGCCCGCCCTGCCCTATGCCAAGGACGCCCTCGCCCCGCACATCTCGGCCGAGACGCTGGAGTTCCACTACGGCAAGCATCACCAGGCCTACGTCACCAACCTGAACAACCTGATCAAGGGCACCGAGTACGAGAACCTCGACCTCGAAGCCATCGTCAAGAAGGCACCGGCCGGCGGCGTGTACAACAACTCCGCCCAGGTGTGGAACCACACCTTCTTCTGGAACAGCATGAAGCCGAACGGCGGCGGCGAGCCCAGCGGTGCGCTGGCCGACGCGATCAAGGCCAAGTGGGGCTCCTTCGACGACTTCAAGAAGGCCTTCCAGGCCTCCGCGGTCGGCAACTTCGGTTCCGGCTGGACCTGGCTGGTGAAGAAGGCCGACGGCTCGGTCGACATCGTCAACATGGGCGCCGCCGGCACCCCGCTGACCACCGGCGACACCGCGCTGCTCTGTATCGACGTGTGGGAACACGCCTACTACATCGACTACCGCAACCGTCGCCCGGACTTCGTCGCCACCTTCCTCGACAAGCTGGCCAACTGGGACTTCGCGGCGAAGAACTTCGCCTGATTCCCGGCGCCGGTCCCGGGCCGGCCGAGCTGAATGCGAAAGCGACCCGAGTGGTCGCTTTCGTTTTTTCCGCCGCTGCATTACTGAGGCCCCGGCCCCGACCCGCCCTCCGCCACGGGCTGGCCATGCCACCCACGAGACGCCCCATGCTCGACATCCTCTACCGCGACGAATGGCTGGTCGCGATCCACAAGCCCTCCGGCCTGCTCGTGCACCGCAGCCCGATCGCCGCGCACGAGGAGCGCTTCGCGGTGCAGCTGCTGCGCGACCAGATCGGCCGCCGGGTGTATCCCGCCCACCGCCTGGACCGCGGCACCTCGGGGGTGCTGCTGTTCGCGCTCGAGCGCGAGGTGGCGCGCACGCTCGCACAGCGCTTCGAGTCGCAGTCTGTGGACAAGCGCTATCTGGCGGTGGTGCGCGGCCATCCCGCGGAGAGTGGCGTCATCGATCACCCCCTGGTCCGACGACTGGACCCGATCGAGATCCGCCATGGACGCGGTGCCGGCGCACGGGATGCGCTGCCCGAGGACATGGATGCGTACGAGGCCTCGCACGGCGACGACGCCGGCCGGCAGGAAGCGCTCGCCCAGCCCGCCCGCACCCGCTTCCGCCGCCTCGCCACGGTCGAACTGCCGCATGCGGTCGACCGCTACCCCACCAGCCGCTATGCGCTGGTCGAGCTCGTCCCCGAAACCGGCCGCCGCCACCAGCTGCGCCGTCACCTGAAACACATCTCCCACCCGATCATCGGCGACGCCACCTACGGCAAGGGACGCCACAATCGCCTGTTCCAGGAACTCTTCGGCTGCCACCGCCTGCTGCTCGCCTGTACTCGCCTCGCTCTGGCCCACCCGGTGACGGGAACACCGCTGGAGATTGTGGCGCCGGTGGCGGAGGATTTCGCAACGGTGCTCAAGACGCTGGGCTGGCAACTCCAGCCACGGACTTGAGGCACTTCAACGCACGCGAACAGGGGCTCGAATCCGCCGACGACGAAGGTGAGTTCCGCAGCCACGGAAGGAACACCCCGTGCGCGTCCTCGGCGACCAAGCTACGATCAGCGCTGGTTTCACAGCCAATAAATCCCCCTGCCAATGCAAGCCGGCACATCACGGCACTTTCAGGGCAGAATCCTGGCTTCCCGCAGACAGTCGCCTGTCCGGGCCCGTTTCCACGACTCTCCAGGTAGAACGATGAACCCGCTGCTCCAGGTACGCCAGCACGGCCAGCAGATCTGGCTCGACAACCTCTCCCGCACCCTGCTCAACGACGGCCACCTCGCGCGCTTCGTCGCCGACGACGGCGTCGCCGGCGTGACCACCAACCCGGCGATCTTTCACAAGGCGATCGCGGGCGGGCGCTACTACGAGGACGACCTGGCGGCCCTGAAGCAGCGCGACATGAGCGCCGAAGCGCGCTACGAGGCGCTGGTCATCCCCGACGTGCAGCGCGCCTGCGACCTGCTCGCTCCGCTGCACCGCGACAGCGGCGGCAAGGCCGGCTACGTCAGTCTGGAAGTCTCGCCCGCGCTCGCCCACGATGCCGACGGCACGGTGGCGGCCGGCCTGCGCCTGAAGGCCGCGGTCGCTCGCCCCAACCTGCTGATCAAGGTGCCGGCCACGGTCGCCGGCCTGGTCGCGATCGAGCGCCTGATCGGCGAAGGCGTCAGCGTCAACGTCACGCTGATGTTCTCGCTCGCGCACGCCGACGCGGTCGCCGACGCCTATCTGCGAGGCCTCGCCCGCCTGCAGGCCGCGGGCGGCGACGTGTCGAAGGTGATGTCGGTCGCGAGCCTGTTCCTGTCGCGCGTCGACACGCTGGTGGATGCGCTGCTGGAGGAAAAGGGCGGTGACCTGCTCGCGCTGCGCGGCCAAAGCGCGGTGGCGATGGCGCGCCTGGCCTACCAGGCCTACCTGGAGCGCTTCCAGGGCCCCGCGTTCGAAGCGCTGCGTGGCGCAGGCGCACGACCGCAGTACATGCTGTGGGCGAGCACCGGCACCAAGAATCCGGCCTACAGCGACCTGCTCTACGTCGAGCCGCTGATCGGCGCCGAGACCGTCAATACCCTGCCCGACGCCACGCTGGCGGCGCTGCGCGACCACGGCCAGGTCGCGTCCACGCTGGAGGAGGACGTCGAGCAGGCGGCGCAGCAGTTCGTCGCGCTCGCGGCGGCGGGCATCGACATGGTCGAGGTCGGCGAACGCCTGCAGCGCGAAGGGCTGGCCCAGTTCGAGCAGGCCTTCGCCGGCCTCCTGGCGCTGACCGCATGAGCGCGCCCCGGGGCACGCGGGCGAAAGCGGGCTAGAATCGTCGAAAACCTCATTCCCGCCATCATGAACTACTGCTCGAGCTGCGGCGCCCCGGTCGCCTTCCGCATCCCGCCCGGGGACACGCTGCCCCGCCACGTGTGCGAACGCTGCGGCACCATCCACTACCAGAACCCCAAGGTCGTCGTCGGCGCGCTGCCGGTCTGGGAGGACAAGGTCCTGCTCTGCCGGCGCGCCATCGAGCCGCGCCACGGCATGTGGACGCTGCCCGCAGGCTTCATGGAGAACGAGGAGACCACCGCCCAGGCCGCCGCACGCGAGACGCTGGAAGAAGCCTGTGCGCGCATCGAGGTGGGGGAGCTCTATACGCTGATCGACGTGCCCCACATCAGCCAGGTGCATATGATCTACCGCGCCCGCCTGCTCGACCTCGACTTCCGCCCCGGCGAGGAGTCGCTCGACGTCGCGCTGTTCGCGGAACACGAGATTCCCTGGGACCGCATCGCCTTCCGCTCGATCGCGATCAGCCTGCGCCATTTCTTCGAGGACCGCCGCAGCGGCCACTGGGGCATGCACACCGCGAGCCTGGCACCGCCACCGCCCGACTGGCGCTGAACGCCCGCCGCGCGATCCGCCCCGTCGGCCCGCGCGACCTGGCTCAGGCACTGATAAACCTATTAGTGCATCAGGGTTGAGCCCCCATTGACGGCGGAGGATAATCCCGCCCATTCCTTTCCGTGCGCGGATCATGACCAGCTACATCTTCGTCGTCATCGGCGCCGTTCTGGTGAACAACGTCGTCCTCGTCCGCATCCTCGGGCTGTGCCCGTTCATGGGCGTGTCGAAGAAGCTCGAGACCGCCATCGGTATGGGTGCGGCGACGACCTTCGTGCTCACCGTCGGCTCCGGCACCAGTTACCTGATCGATCATTACCTGCTCCAGGCCTTCGATCTGGGCTACCTGCGCACGCTGTCCTTCATCGTCGTCATCGCGGCGATCGTCCAGCTCACCGAACTCGTCATCCAGAAGACCAGCCCGCTGCTGCACCAGGTGCTGGGCATCTACCTGCCGCTGATCACCACCAACTGCGCGGTGCTCGGCGTGCCGCTGCTCAACGTGGGCCTGAAGCACAACCTGCTCGAGTCGCTGCTGTTCGGCTTCGGCTCCTCGCTCGGCTTCACGCTGGCGCTGGTGCTGTTCGCCGGCATCCGCGAGCGCCTCGACGGCGCCGATGTGCCGCTGCCGTTCAAGGGCACCGCGATCGCGATGATCACCGCCGGTTTCATGAGCCTCGCCTTCATGGGCTTCGCCGGTCTCGACCGCTTCCACTGAGGCCGCCGCCAGCATGCTCACCGCAATCCTCGTGATGACCGGCATCGCCGTCGTGCTCGGCCTCACGCTCGGCTATGCCGCGATCCGCTTCAAGGTCGAGGGCGACCCGCTGGTCGAGAAGATCGACGCCATCCTGCCGCAGACCCAGTGCGGCCAGTGCGGCTTCCCCGGCTGCAAGCCCTACGCCCAAGCCATCGCCAACGGCGAAGCCGAGATCAACCAGTGCCCGCCGGGCGGCGAGGAGGGCATCCGCAAGCTCGCCGACCTGCTCGGCCGCGAGTTCAAGCCGCTGTCCGAAGAACACGGCGTCGAGAAGCCGAAGTCGGTGGCGGTTATCGACGAGCAGACCTGCATCGGCTGCACGCTGTGCATCCAGGCCTGCCCGGTCGACGCGATCGTCGGCGCCGCCAAGCAGATGCACACCGTGGTGTCGCCGCTGTGCACGGGTTGCGAGCTGTGCGTGGCGCCCTGCCCGGTCGACTGCATCAGCATGGTCGCGGTCCCCGAGACGGTGCAGACCTGGAAATGGAAATACCCGGTGGTCGAAATCAGGAAGGCAGCATGATCGGGCGTCTGTTCAGATTCCACGGCGGCATCAAGCCCGACGCCCACAAGAACGAATCGGCCGGCCCCGCCATCCAGCGCGCACCGCTGCCGCGCCGCCTGGTCGTACCCCTGCGCCAGAGCCCGCGCGCCACCGCGAGCTGCCTGGTCGAGGTCGGCCAGGAGGTGCTCAAGGGCGAGCGCATCGGCGAACCCGAGGGCTTCCTCGGCACCGCCGTGCATGCGCCCACCTCGGGCACGGTGGTCGACATCGCCCGCCATCCGATGGCCCACCCCTCCGGGCTCGACACCGAATGCGTGGTCATCGAGCCGGACGGCGAGGAGCGCTGGATCGAGCACGCGCCCTTCGACTACCACACCGCCAGCCGCGAGCAGGCCCTGGCCTGGCTGCGCGACTGCGGCATCGTCGGCCTCGGCGGCGCCACCTTCCCCAGCCACGTCAAGCTCGGCAAGGGCGCCGGCATCGAGACCCTGATCCTCAACGGCGCCGAGTGCGAGCCCTGGATCACCTGCGACGACCGCCTGATGCGCGAGCGCGCGGCCGACATCCTGGCGGGCGCGACCATCCTGCGCGAGCTGATCGGCGCGCGCGAGCTGGTGGTCGGCATCGAGGACAACAAGCCGGAGGCGATCGCGGCGATGAAGGAAGCGGCCGCGGCCTCGCCCCACGGCGTCAAGGTGGTCGCGGTGCCGGCGCTCTACCCCGCCGGCGGCGAGAAGCAGCTCATCCGCGTGCTCACCGGCATCGAGATCCCCTACGGCAAGCTCGGCGGCGACTACGGCGTGCAGTGCTTCAACGTCGGCACCGCGCACGCGGTGTATCGCGCCATCGCCCACGGCGAGCCGCTGATCAGCCGCATCGTCACCCTCACCGGCAACGTCGACAACGCCGGCAACTGGGAGGTGCTGATCGGTACCCCGGTGCAGGACCTGCTGCCGCTCGCGCGTCCGCGCCCCGACACCGACCGCACATTGCTCGGCGGGCCGATGATGGGCTTCGCGCTGCCACGGCTCGACGTGCCCATCGTCAAGGGCAGCAACTGCCTGATTTCCGCGTCGCCCAGGCTGTTCCCGCCCGCCCCCCCGGAGCAACCCTGCATCCGCTGCACCGAGTGCGCCAAGGCCTGTCCGGCGGAGCTCCAGCCCTTCGAGCTGTACTGGTTCGGCCGCTCCAGGAACTTCGGCAAGGCGCAGGAATACCACCTCTTCGACTGCATCGAATGCGGCTGCTGCAGCTACGTCTGCCCGGCGCACATCCCGCTGGTCGACTACTTCCGCTTCGCCAAGAGCGAGATCTGGGCGCGCGAGCGCGAAAAGGCCGCGGCCGACCAGGCCCGCGACCGCTTCGAGTTCCGCAACTTCCGCCAGGAGCGCGAAAAGGCCGAGAAGGCCGCCAAGCTCGCCGCCAAGGCCGCCGAGACGCGCGCCAAGCTGGCCGAGGGCGTCGCCGAGGCCCCCGCCGCCGAAGCCGCCGCCGCCGAGGACCCGAAGAAGGCCCTGATCGCCGCCGCGCTGGCGCGGGCCAAGGCGCAGAAGGCCGAGGTCCGGCCGCAGAACACCGACAACCTGAGCCCGGAAACGCAGGCCGAGATCGCCGGCATCGAGGCGCGGCGCAAGGCGCTGGAAGCCGCCGCGCCGCCCGCCGCCACAGCGACCACCCCGAATGCGGACGCCCCCGCGGCCGCGAGCGACACCGCAGCCACCGCTCCCGGCGCCGAGCCCCGTTCCTGAGTCCGCCATGATCCATTCCCCCTACGTCCGCAAGGCGGTCAGCGTGCAGCGCACCATGGGCCTGGTGCTGATCGCGCTGCTGCCCGGCATCGCCGCCTACGTGTGGCAGGCCGGCCCCGCCATCCTGGTCAACCTGGCGCTCGCCACCGTGGCCGCGGTCCTCGCCGAGGCCCTGGTGATGTCGCTGCGCAAGCGTCCGATCGGCCTCGCAGTCGCCGACCTGTCGGCGGTGCTCACCGCCTGGCTGGTGGCGCTCAGCCTGCCGGCGATCGCGCCGTGGTGGCTGACCACCTGTGCGGTGCTGGTCGCCATCCTCGCGGTCAAGCACCTCTACGGCGGCCTCGGGCAGAACCCCTTCAACCCGGCGATGGTGGCCTACTGCACGATGATCGTCGCCTTCCCGGCGCTCATGTCGCAGTGGCCCGCGCTCGACGGCCTCGGCTTCGCCGACCAGCTTGCGCTGATCCTGGGCGGCACTCGCGAGCTCGACGCCATCACCGCCGCCACCGCGCTCGACAGCCTGCGCACCGGCCTGCGTGCGGCCGGCGCGACGGTCGAGGCGGTCAGCCAGGGCCCGGCCTTCGGCATGCTCGGCAGCCGCGGCTGGGAATGGGTCGCCGCAGGGTATGCGCTGGGCGGCCTGTTCCTGCTCGCCAGGGGCATCATCACCTGGCACATGCCGGTCGCCTTCATCGCTGCGCTCGGCGGCCTGGCCGGCGTGTTCTGGCTGATCGATCCGGCGCACTACGGCTCGCCCCTGTTCCATCTCGCCAGCGGCGGCGCGATGCTCGCCGCCTTCTTCATCGTCACCGACCCGGTTTCCGGCGCCACCACCCCTCGCGGCAAGCTGCTGTTCGCCGCCGGCGTCGGCCTCATCGTGTGGCTGATCCGCAACTTCGGCGCCTACCCCGACGGCATCGCCTTCGGCGTGCTGCTGATGAACATCTGCGTGCCCCTGCTCGACATGAAGACCCAGCCGCGCGTGTTCGGCCATCGCGAAGCGGCGGGAGGCGACAAGTGAGCGCACGCTACTCCGCCACCCGCACCTCGCTCCGCACCGGCGCCATCATGGTGGTGTTCACGCTCGTGTTCACCGCGCTGATGGCCTCCACCTACGGCCTCACCCGCCCGGCGATCGAGGCCTCGAAGCAGGAATCGCAGCAGCGCCTGGTCGACGAGGTGCTGCCGCCCGCCAGCTACGACAACGCCCTGCTCGACGACAGGGTCCGCGTCGACGCACCGGCCACGCTCGGCATGGACGGAGGCGCCCGTGTCTGGCGTGCGCGCAAGGGCAACGAGCCGGTGGCGCTGGTCATCGAGGGCGCGGCCACCGACGGCTACGCCGGCCGCATCGAACTGGTGGTGGCGATCGGCAAGGACGGCCGCCTGTCCGGCGTGCGCGTGACCGCGCACAAGGAAACCCCCGGCCTGGGCGACTACATCGACCCGAAGAAGGACCGCCGCAAGGACCAGCCCTGGATCGGCCAGTTCGCCGGTGCGACCTGGCGCGACGTGAACACCGCCGGGTGGACCGTGCGCAAGGACGGCGGCAGCTTCGACTATCGCGCCGGCGCCACCATCAGCGCCCGTGCGGTGACGCGCGCCGTCGGCCGCATCACCGCCTTCGCTGCGGGCCGCCTCGACACGCTGTTCGCAGCACCGGCCGGCAGCGTGCTGGGAGAAGAATCATGAGCCCTCAACAATTTCGCGAGATCGCCTGGAACGGCCTGTGGAAGCAGAACACCGGCCTCGGCCAGCTGCTCGGCCTGTGCCCGATCCTCGCCATCAGTACCAGCACGGTGAACGCCGTCAGCCTCGGCCTGGCCACCATCCTGGTGATGGCGATGTCCAACCTGGCCGTATCCTCGCTGCGCAACTTCATCCCCTACGAGATCCGCATCCCGGTCTTCATCCTGATCATCGCCGCGCTGACGACGGTGGTGGATCTGTCTTTCAACGCCTTCTTCCACGACCTCTACCTGGTGCTCGGCATCTTCATCCCGCTGATCGTCACCAACTGCATCGTCCTCGCCCGCGTGGAGGCCTTCGCCGCGAAGAACCATCCGCTGACCTCGACCATCGACGCGGCGATGATGGGCCTGGGGCTGGTGTGGGTGCTCGGCCTGCTCGGCGCGATGCGCGAGCTGATCGGCGCGGGCACGCTGTTCGCCGGCATCGAGATGATCATCCCCGGTGCGTCGGCGATCAACGTGTTCGGTGACGACTACCCCGGCTTCCTGGTCGCCATCCTGCCGCCGGGCGCATTCTTCGCGCTCGGCATGCTGATCGCCGCGTTCAACGCCATCAACGCCCGCCTCGCCGCGCGCGCGCGCCGCCAGCCGCCACCGGCGCCCAAGGCACCGCAGGCAGCCGAGGGACAGGGCGGCACCGAACCGGTCGCAGCGGGCTGAAGGCAGCGATGGCAGCGATGAAGCGCGAGGCGATCCGCGAGTTCTTCCGCCGCCTGCACGAAGCCGACCCCAACCCGCAGACCGAGCTCGAATACGCCTCGCCCTACCAGTTGCTGGTGGCGGTGGTGCTGTCCGCGCAGGCCACCGACCGCAGCGTCAACCTCGCCACCCGCAAGCTCTTCGCCGACGCGCCCACGCCCGAGGCCATGGTCTCGCTCGGCGAGGAAGGCATCGCCGAGCACATCAAGACCATCGGCCTGTTCCGCAACAAGGCGAAGAACACGCTCGCGCTTTCGCGCCTGCTGCTGGAGCGCCACGGCGGCGAGGTGCCGGCCGAGCGCGAGGCGCTGGAGGCACTCCCGGGCGTCGGCCGCAAGACCGCCAACGTGGTGCTGAACACGGTGTTCCGCCTGCCGGTGATGGCCGTCGACACCCACATCTTCCGCCTCGCCAACCGCACCGGACTGGCGCCGGGGAAGGACGTGGTCGAGGTCGAGAAGGCGCTGATGCGGCGTGTGCCCAAGGACTACCTGCTCGATGCCCACCACTGGTTGATCCTGCACGGCCGCTACGTGTGCACCGCGCGCCGTCCGAAGTGCGGCGGGTGCGGCGTGCGCGACCTGTGCCTGTTCCGCGACAAGACGGACTGAACCCGGCGCACCGTGGGTCCCGCTCCCCCCACCGCGCGCCCAAACGAGAGGAACCCTGCAATGTTCAACCCCAGCCGCGACCAGGTGCGCAGCTTCTTCATCGAGACCTGGCGCAAGTACCTGGCCAAGGAAGTGCTGACGCCGATGGAGACGATCGCCGCCGACATCATCGCCCTGCACCCGGAGTACCACGCCTTGGTCGAGGACCCGGACGCGATCGACCGCGACTTCCCGCCCGAGGCCGGCCAGGCCAATCCCTTCCTGCACCTGTCGCTGCACCTGGCGATCGAGGAGCAGCTCTCGATCGACCAGCCGCCGGGCATCCGCGCCGCCTTCGAGGCGGCCTGCGCGTACCGCGGCGACCGCCACGATGCGATGCACGACGCGCTCGAATGTCTCGGCGAAACGCTGTTCAGCGCCCAGCGCAACGGTGCCCCGCCCGACGGCGGCGCCTATGTCGCCGCCCTGCGCAGGCGCGCCGGCCTGGCGCTGTGATCGCCCCGCGGCTCGTCGGCTCCATGACGAGCCGCTAGAATGGACGCTTTCGGACAAATGGTCCGGCACCCTGCCGCACCGTCCGCACCGCGCCCGCCTCGTGCCGGCGCCCGCTTCTCTCAGGAGGTTCGCATGCCCGGTCTGCTGCCCAACGTCGATCCCGACGGTCTGCTCGAGTACTCCGTGGTCTATACCGACCGCTCGCTCAACCACATGTCGCAAGCCTTCCAGGGCGTCATGCGCGAACTGTCGGCGACGCTGAAGAAGGTCTATCACGCCCACGCGGTCGCCATCGTCCCCGGCAGCGGGACCTTCGGCATGGAGGCGGTCGCGCGCCAGTTCGCCACCGGCCGGAAGACGCTGGTGATCCGCAACGGCTGGTTCAGCTACCGGTGGACGCAGATCTTCGAGATGGGGAACATCCCCGCCGAATCCGTGGTGCTCAAGGCCCGCCAGGTGCGCGACGAGGCGCAGGCGCCCTTCATCCCGGCGCCGATCGACGAGGTCGTGGCCGCAATCCGCGAGCACCGCCCCGACGTGGTGTTCGCCCCGCACGTCGAGACCTCGGCCGGCATGATCCTGCCCGACGACTACCTGCGCGCGGTGGCCGACGCCACCCATGAGGTCGGCGGCCTGTTCGTGCTCGACTGCATCGCCTCGGGCACGATCTGGGTGGACATGGACGCCACCGGCGTCGACGTGCTGGTGAGCGCGCCGCAGAAGGGCTGGAGCGCCTCGCCGTGCTGCGCGATGGTCATGATGAGCGCTGCCGCGCGCGCTCGCATCGACGGTACCACCAGCACCAGCTTCGCCTGCGACCTCAAGAAGTGGCTGCAGATCATGGAAGCCTACGAGGGCGGAGCCCACGCCTACCACGCCACCATGCCCACCGACGGCCTGGTCACGCTGCGTCAGGTGATGCGCGAGACCGAGGCCTACGGCTTCGACAAGGTCAAGGAAGAGCAGCTCGAGCTCGGCCGCCGCGTGCGCGCGCTGCTCGAGGCACGCGGCTTCCCCAGCGTGGCCGCGGCAGGCTTCCAGGCCCCGGGCGTGGTGGTCAGCTACACCACCGACGACGCCATCAAGACCGGTGCCAAGTTCGCCGCTGCCGGCCTGCAGGTGGCCGCCGGCGTGCCGCTCGCCTGCGACGAGCGCCCCGACTACAAGGCCTTCCGCATCGGCCTGTTCGGCCTGGACAAGCTGCACCAGGTCGAGCGCAGCGTCGCCACACTGGAAAAGGCGCTCGATCAGGTCGGCTGATCCGGCGCGACCCACCGGAAGCACGCGCGCCCGCAGCGGCACTGCACGCGCGTCAACCCGGGCGCATCGCCTCGCGAGCAAACGCCACCCTTGCGGTGGCGTTTGCTTGTCAGCGCGTCAGGGCAAATTGCGCGCGCAAGCGCTCGACAGTCTCGGGCTCAGCGCGCAGGCGGAACACCGCCCCCTCATCCTCCGCCCGCTCCTCCAGCACCTCGCAGTTGGCGTAGATCTCCTTGCGCAACTGCTGCGCCGACCACGGCAGCAACAGCTCCGCCTCGATCAGATCCTGCTGGAAGAACGCGACGATCGTCTGCCGCAGCTTCGCCACCTCGTCCGGCCGGCGCGCGCTCATGACGATGCAGCCGGGGTATTTGGCGCGCAGCGCGGCCTCGCATTCGGCCTGCGCCGCGGCGTCGCCGACGTGGTCGATCTTGTTGAAGACGCGGATGCGGGGCACCTCGTCGGCGCTGATTTCCCGCAGGACGGTGTCGGTGACTTCGAGCTGGCGTTCGAAACCGGGATCGCTGGCGTCGATGACGTGCAACAGCAGGCCAGCGTCCAGGGCTTCGTCGAGGGTGGACTTGAACGAGGCTACCAGCCCGTGCGGCAGGTTCTTGATGAAGCCGACGGTGTCGCTGACCAGCACGCGCGGCACACTCTCGGGGTAGAGCGTGCGCACGGTGGTGTCGAGCGTGGCGAAGAGCTTGTTGGCGACCAGCACCTCGCTGCCGGTGAGCGCGCGCATCAGCGTCGATTTGCCGGCATTGGTGTAGCCGACCAGCGCCACGCTGGCCGGTGCCTGGCGACCCTGGCGGCGCGCACGCTGGGTCTTGCGTTCGGCCTCCATGGCGACGATCTCCAGTTGCAGCTCGGCGATGCGGTCGCGGATCTTGCGGCGATCGAGCTCGGTGTGCGACTCGCCGGCACCGCGACCGCCCACGCCGCTGCGCTGCCGCCCCTGCGGCCCGGCGAGCTTGGCGGCCTCGCGCAGGCGCGGCGCCATGTAACCCAGGCGGGCGATCTCCACCTGCGCCTTGGCGGCGCGCGAGCGCGCGTTGCGGTGGAAGATCTCGAGGATGACCATGGTCCGGTCCATCACCTCGCAGCCGGTCTCCAGTTCGAGATTGCGCGCCTGCGAGGGCGAGATCTCATGGTCGACCAGCAGCGCCTCGATCGCGCCGGTGCGCGGCACGGTGTCGGTCGGCGCGGCCTCGAAGCCGGCCTGGGCGGCCACGAACTCGCGCACCTCCTGGCGCTTGCCGACCCCCAGATAGCCGTGGGTGTCGAAACCGGCGCGCTTCTGGGTGAAGGTGTGCACCACGCGGTAGCCGAGGGTCTTCGCCAGCTCGCGCAGCTCGGCGAGCGAGGCCTCGAACTCGGCGTCGCTGACGTTGGGGCGTTGCACCGAGGCGACGATGGCCTTGCGGGGTTCGTCGGCGAGGTCGTTTTGCATTCAGGGCGCTTCTATCGAGGGATGGGGGTGGGATGGTAACCCGCCGCGCCACTGCCCCGCGACGACTGCCCCGCAGACACGTCCCTCCCCCCGCCGCGGGTCAGTTCCCGCCGCCCGCGTCGAGGTCGGTGAGAATGGGGCAATCCGGGCGCGCGTCACCATGGCAATGCGCGGCGAGCGTGCGCAGCGTGTCCGCCATGCCCTGCAGTTCGGCGATCTTGCGCTCGAGCGCGGCGACATGCGCGAGCGCGATCCCCTTCACATCCGCGCTCGCCCGCCCCTGGTCGCGCCACAGCGCGAGCAGCTCGCCGATGTCCGCCAGCGAGAAGCCCAGGTCGCGCGCGCGACGGATGAAACGCAGCACGTGCACGTCCTCGTCGGTGTAGAAACGATAGCCCGCGTCGGTGCGCCGCGCCGCCGCCAGCAGGTCGATCGACTCGTAGTAGCGGATCATCTTCGCCGACACGCCCGAGGCGGCGGCGGCCTTGCCGATGTTCATCATGACTGCCGCCTCCTTCACGCCGCTGCCGGCAGCGCGTCCGCGCCGAAGCGGCGCAGGCGCAGCGCGTTGCCGAGCACGAACACGCTCGACATCGACATCGCCGCCGCGGCGAACACCGGCGACAGCAGCGCGCCGAAGGCCGGATAGAACACCCCCGCGGCGAGCGGGATCAGCGCGCTGTTATAGGCGAAGGCCCAGAACAGGTTCTGGCGGATGTTGCGCATCGTCGCCCGCGACAGCGCGATCGCGCGCGGCACGCCCAGCAGGTCGCCCGACATCAGCACCACGTCGGCGCTCTCGATCGCCACGTCGGTGCCGGTGCCGATCGCGATGCCGACGTCGGCCTCGGCCAGCGCCGGCGCATCGTTGATGCCGTCGCCGACGAAGGCGACGCGGCGCGTGCCGGCGGCGCCCTGCGCCAGCCGCTGCAGCGCCGCCACCTTGCCGTCCGGCAGCACCTCCGCGATCACCTCGTCGATGCCGGCCTGGCGCGCGATGGCGCGTGCGGTGCGTTCGTTGTCGCCGGTGATCATCGCCACCTTCAGGCCCATCGCGTGCAGCGCCTTCACCGCCGCCATCGAGGTCGGCTTGAGCGGATCGGCCACTGCGATGATCGCCGCCAGGCGACCGTCGATCGCGGTGTAGAGCGGCGACTTTCCCTCGTCGCCGAGGCGCACGGCGGTGTCGGCGAATTCGCCCACGTCCAGGCCGAGGCGGCGCATCAGGCGATCGGCGCCCACCTCGACGCGGCGGCCGGCCACCATCGCGCGCACGCCATGTCCGGCCTCGGCCTCGAAGCCCTCGGCCCCGGCCAGCGCCAGTCCCTCGGCGCGCGCAGCGGCGACGATGGCCTCGGCGATCGGATGCTCGGAACGACCCTCGACCGCGGCCACCAGCGCCAGCACCTCGGTGCGCTCGAAGCCTTTCGCCACCTGCAAATCGGTGAGTTCGGGGCGACCGACGGTCAGCGTGCCGGTCTTGTCCACCGCCACGACTTCCGCATCGCGCAGCAGCTGCAACGCGTCGCCCTTGCGGAACAGCACACCCATCTGCGCCGCACGACCGGTGGCGACCATGATCGAGGTCGGGGTCGCCAACCCCATCGCGCACGGGCAGGCGACGATCAGCACCGCCACCGCACACACCAGCGCGAAGCTCAGCGCCGGCACCTCCGCCGGCAGCGCATCGGCACCGAAGGCCAGCCAGGCGAGGAAGGTCAGCGCCGCCACCCCCATCACCACCGGCACGAACACCATGGTCACCTTGTCCACCAGGGCCTGGATCGGCAGCTTGGCACCCTGCGCCGCCTCCACCATGCGGATGATCTGCGCCAGCACGGTGTCGGCGCCGACGCGGGTGGCGCGAAAGGCGAACGCGCCGCGGGTGTTCAGCGTGCCGCCGACGACCGTCGCACCCACGCCCTTCTCCACCGGCACCGGCTCGCCGGTGATCATCGACTCGTCGACGAAGGAGGCGCCCTCGACCAACTCGCCATCGACCGCCACCTTCTCCCCCGGGCGCACCTCGACCACGTCGCCAACCGCGACCTCGCCGATCGGGATCTCCACGGCCTCCGCCCCGCGGCGCACGCGCGCGGTGCGCGGCTGGATGCGCATCAGGCGCCGGATCGCGTCGCTGGTGCGGCCGCGCGCGCGCGCTTCGAGAAGACGCCCGATCAGGATCAGGGTGATGATCACCGCCGCGGCCTCGAAATACACATTGACCGTGCCCGCGGGCAGCACGCCGGGCGCGAACAGTGCCACCACCGAGTAGGCCCACGCCGCCGAGGTGCCCACCGCCACCAGCGCGTTCATGTCGGGCGCGCCGCGCAGCAGCGCCGGCACGCCCTTGCGGAAGAAACGCAGGCCCGGGCCGAACATCACCGCGCTGGTGAGCACGAACTGCAGCAGCCAGCTCTCGCGGTGGCCGATCGTGTCCATGACCCAGTCGTGCATGCCCGGGATCAGGTGCGCACCCATCTCGAGCACGAACACCGGCAGGGTCAGCGCCACCGCGACCCACACCGCGCGCCGCAGCGCGGCCTCCTCGGCCGCCGCCTCCGCCTCGCGCGCCCCTTCGGCGACCTCGGCCGCCGGCGTGGCGCCGAAGCCGGCCTTCTTCACCGCCGCGACCAGGGCCGCGGTCGGCACCTCGCCGGCGATCTCGACATGGGCACGGCGGGCGGCGAGGTTGACATTCGCTGCGACCACACCCGGCACGCGCTGCAGCACCTTCTCGACGCGGCCGACGCACGCGGCGCAGCTCATGCCCTCGATGTCGAGCTCCAGGCTGTCGCGCCGCACCTCGTAGCCAGCCTTCGCCACCGCCTCGACCAGCGCCGTCAGGGGCACCGAGGCGGGCGCGGTCACGGTGGCGGTCTCGGTCGCCAGGTTGACGCTCGCCGCCTGCACGCCCTCGACCTTCATCAGGGCGCGCTCGACGTGGGCCACGCACGAGGCGCAGGTCATGCCGGCGATGTTCAGTGTGCGTAAGGGAATCGCGGGCGCGCTTTTTGTGCTGCTGCTCATGATGCTTCCTGCCTTGGAAATCGCTATGTGCCCACTGTAGACCTTACCAATGTGGGAAGGTCAAGCGGGCGGCAAGCCAGGATGCAGCAAATGTCGAGCGCCCTCGCGCCCGAGCTGCGCCGAACCCGTCACCAGGCTGACGCCCGCATTACATTCCTGTCAGCTTCGTTCGCGCGCGGCCTCGCGGGGCACAATTCCGCCATCGAGATCCATCCGGGAGTACGCACCATGAACCGCCACACAAAATCGCCGCACGGCCCGATGCGCAGCGTGATCGCGAGCGCGCTGCTGGGCCTGGCCGCGCTCGCCACCGTCGGCAGCTTCTCGCCGGCGATCGCCGCCGGCGACGAGGTCGTCATGTACAAGGATCCCAACTGCGGCTGCTGCGGCAAGTGGGCCGAGCACATGCGCACGCATGGCTTCAAGGTCAGGGAAGTCGCCACCACCGAGATGGGCGTGGTCAAGCGCGAGGCGCGCGTGCCGCAGGCGCTGGGCTCCTGCCACACCGCCAAGGTCGGCGGCTACGTGGTCGAAGGCCACGTGCCCGCGGCCGACGTGAAGCGCATGCTCACCGACAAGCCCGCGATCGCGGGCATCTCCGCCCCCGGCATGCCGCAGGGCTCGCCGGGCATGGAAGGCCCTTACCCGGCCGACCGCTACGACGTGGTCAGCTTCGATGGCGAAGGCAAGACCGCGGTGTACGCGCGCCACTGAGCCTGCACGGGCGGGTCGGCGGCGAGGGCTGGCCGGCGCCGGCCGGACCGGCCGGGGCCAGGCCTTCCGCGCGGCCCCTCAAGCATCCGCAGTGTTCGCCGCGCCGCGCGCCGCGCGTTTTTCCGCCCGCCGCACGAAGGCGACTTGACTCTCGCGGGCACGCAGCTGGCCGCAGCCCGCATCCACGTCCTGGCCGGCCGATTGCCGCAGCTTGGTGAGGATGCCGCGACGGTGCAGGCTGCGGGCGATCTCGGCGGCGCGCTCGGCGCTCGGGCGGCGGAAGTCGAGACCATCCACGGCGTTGAAGGGAATCATGTTCATCACCGCGTACTTGCCGGCGAGCAGGCCCACGATGCCGTCGAGCTCCTCCTCGCCGTCATTCACGCCCTCGATCAGCGTCCACTGGTACTGGATCGGGTAGCCGGTCGTGCGCGCCCAGGCTTCGCCGAGCTCGACCAGCTCTGCCGGGTCGATGCGCGGGGCGCGCGGCAGCAGCTGCGTGCGCAGCTCCGCCCTGGTGGTGTGCAGCGACAGCGCGAGCGCGGGCTTGACGCGCATCTGCGGCAGGCGCTCGAACACGCGCAGATCGCCCACGGTCGACAGCACCAGGTTCTTGTGCGGGATCGCGCCCTCGGTGCCGAGCAGCTCGATCGCCTCGACCACCGCGTCGAGGTTGTGTGCGGGCTCGCCCATGCCCATGAACACCACCTTGTGCACCCGGCGCAGCCGGCGCGCCAGCGCGACCTGGGCGACGATCTCGGCACTGCCGAGCTGGCGCAGCAGGCCGTCCTTGCCGGTCATGCAGAACACGCAGCCCACCGCGCAGCCGAGCTGGGTGGACACGCACAGGCCGTCGCGCGGCAGCAGCACGCTCTCCACCGTCTGGCCATCGGCGAGTTCGACCAGCAGCCGGGTGCCGTCCTCCCCCGGGTGCTCCGAGCGCACGCGGGCGAGCCCGTGTAGTTCGGCCTCGAGCTCGGGCAGCGCGGTCTGCAGCGCCTTGGGCAGGCGGTTGGAGTCGGTGTGCGGGCCGGCGTCGAGCGCCCGGCCCTGCAGCCAGGCGCGCAGCAGGCGGCCCTCGTGGCTGGGGCGGGCGCCGAGCGCACGCAGGCGCTGGCGGATGTGGTCGATGTCCATGGCGCGCGATGCTAGCACTTCGGCCGGGATTGCGAGTCGTCCGCCGTTCCTCGCGGCAGGCGGCCAGGGTTGGGCAGCGCGCGAGGCACCAGGGAAGTCGTCGGGAAGAAAGATGCCTGTTCGCGCTCTATAATCGATCGCATTCGTATCGAGGAACATCGCATGTCCGATTTGCGCTTCGAAGGCTCGCAGGATTACGTCGCCACCCCCGACCTGATGCTCGCGGTCAACGCCGCGATCCGCCTGCAGCGCCCGCTGCTGATCAAGGGCGAGCCCGGCACCGGCAAGACCATGCTCGCCGAGGAGGTGGCCGCCGCCCTCGGTCTGCCGCTGCTGCAATGGCACATCAAGTCCACCACCAAGGCGCAGCAGGGCCTGTACGAGTACGACGCGGTGTCGCGCCTGCGCGACTCGCAGCTCGGCGACGACCGCGTCAAGGACATCGCCAACTACATCGTCAAGGGTGTGCTGTGGCAGGCCTTCGAGGCCGAGCAGCCGACCGTGGTGCTGATCGACGAGATCGACAAGGCCGACATCGAATTCCCCAACGACCTGCTGCGCGAGCTCGACCGCATGGAGTTCCATGTGTACGAGACGCGGCAGACCGTGCAGGCGCGCCACCGCCCGATCGTGTTCATCACCTCGAACAACGAGAAGGAGCTGCCCGACGCCTTCCTGCGCCGCTGCTTCTTCCACTACATCCGCTTCCCGGACCGCGACACGATGCAGCGCATCGTCGACGTGCATTTCCCCGGGCTGAAGAAGGCGCTGCTGACCGAGGCGCTGGAGGTCTTCTTCGGTCTGCGCGACATCCCCGGCCTGAAGAAGAAGCCGTCCACGTCCGAACTCATCGACTGGCTCAAGCTGCTGGTGGCCGAGGACATCCCGCCCGAGGCGCTGCGCAGCGCCGACGGCAAGGCCGCGATTCCGCCGCTGCACGGCGCGCTGCTGAAGAACGAGCAGGACATGCACCTGTTCGAGCGCCTGGTCTTCATGGCACGCAACAACCGCTGAGCGGCACGCCACCGGCAAGCCAGGCGCTGCCGACCCGGAACCCGCGGAACGAGCCTCCATGCTGATCGATTTCTTCCTGCACCTGAAGGCACGCAAGCTGCCGGTGTCGACGCGCGAGTTCCTGACCGTGCTCGAAGGCCTGCGCGATCACGTGTGCGGGCCCTCGCTCGACGACTTCTACCACTACGCACGGCTGTGCCTGGTGAAGGACGAGTCGCTCTACGACCGTTTCGACCAGGCCTTCGGCGAGTACTTCAAGGGCGTCACCGCGCTGCCCGGCCTGGACGTCGATCTGCCCGAGGAATGGCTGCGCGCGATGGCGAAGAAGCACCTGTCGCCCGAGGAGCGTGCCCGCCTCGAGAAGCTCGGCTGGGACAAGCTGATGGACGAGTTCCGCAAGCGCCTGGAAGAGCAGAAGGGGCGCCACCAGGGCGGCAGCAAGTGGATCGGCACCGGCGGCAGCTCGCCCTTCGGCAACAGCGGCACCCATCCCGAAGGGATCCGCGTCGGCGGTGAATCGGCCGGCAACCGCAGCGCAGTCAAGGTGTGGGACAAGCGCGAGTTCCGCAACCTCGACGACTCGGTGGAGTTGGGCACGCGCAACATCAAGGTCGCGCTGCGCCGCCTGCGCCGCTTTGCACGCCAGGGCGCGGCCGAGGAGCTCGACCTCGACGGCACCATCGCCGCCACCGCGCGCAACGCCGGCTGGCTCGACCTGCTGATGCGCCCGGAGCGCCACAACGCGGTCAAGGTGCTGCTCTTCCTCGACGTCGGCGGCTCGATGGACGATCACATCAAGGTGTGCGAGGAGCTGTTCTCCGCCTGCCGGCTGGAGTTCAAGCATCTCGAGTACTTCTACTTCCACAACTGCGTGTATGAGGGCGTGTGGCGCGACAATCGGCGGCGCCACGCGGAACGCACGCCGCTGCTGGATGTGATCCACAAGTACGGTCCGGACTACAAGCTGATCTTCGTCGGCGACGCCACCATGAGCCCGTACGAGATCCTGCATCCGCACGGCTCGGTCGAGCACATGAACGCCGAGGCCGGCGCCGCCTGGCTGCGCCGGCTGCTCGATGCCTACCCGGCGGCGGCCTGGCTCAATCCCGAACCGGAACGGCTGTGGCCCTACCGCCAGTCGATCGGCATCATCGGCCAGATCATGGGCGAGCGCATGTATCCGCTCACGCTCGAGGGCCTGGCCCGGGCCATGCAGGCGCTGTCGCGGCGGCACTGAGGCGGCTCAGGGGAAGCGGGCCCCCGGGTGGCCCGCGCGCGGCGCAAAAAAAAGAGCGGCCCGTCGGCCGCTCAAGCTGCTGTCCACACAAGCGTCAAGACACTGTGTCAAACACATTCGACCCGGCCCGCCCCAGGGGCCGGCCGCGTGTCATTCAGTGAAAGGCAAGGGCTGCATGCCGAAGCCTTCATCGAGATGCTTGATCTGGCGGAGCAGCTTGTCGAGCTCGCTCTGCAGGCTCGCGAGCCCCTCTTCGTCCATCATGCGCAGCGCTTCGGGCAGCACGCCACGCGCCGGCGAAGGCGCCCGCGCGAGCAGCGCCGCGCCCTCCTCGGTGAGGTAGAGGCGCACCACGCGCTGGTCGGCGCTGGTCCGTTCCTTGCGCACCAGGCCCGCGCTTTCCAGGCGATCGACCATGTTGGACGTGGTCGACTGATGCAGGGCCATGCGGTTGGCAAGCTCGCCGACACGCAGGCCATTCGCTTCACGCAACTCCTGCAGGGCCCACAGCTGCGCACCGGTGACACCGCTCTGGCGCTCGATCCACTGCGAATGGCGCTGGGCCGTCCGGATCAGGATCCTGAACCGCTGCAGGACCGACAAAGGACTCACCGGAGCTGCCGGTTTCTTCACTTTCTGTTGCGTTTCCGCCATCTGAATCTCGCCGCGACTATATTTGCTCAAAGCATCATTGTCAAAAAAACATCACCCCCTGCCGTGGGTCGTATGGTAGCGGTATCGTTCACCTTGCGCATGTGCAACATGGCAAAAAAACGAATCGCGAACAGCCCGCCACCGGCACGGCGATTGCGCGATGCCGCACAGCAGCAGAGACCTCGATGAACAACGATCCCGCCCCGGAAAACACGACCCGGCCACCCGCGCGCCGGAACCTCTCCCGCCTGCTGCGCGGCGGCTGGCGCTACGCCCTACCCTGGCTGTCGTGGCCGCGCTGGCGGGTGCGCCTGCTGCTGGTCGGTGCCGCCCTGCTCGCCGGGCTGGTCGCGATCGCGTTCGCGATCGGCGCCGAGCTGGCGATCACCACCCACGCCGGGCTGATCCGCGAACGCCCGTGGCTGAGCCTGCTCATCGCCCCGCTCGGCTTCGCGGCGCTGGCCTGGGTTTCGCGGAAGATCTTTCCGGGCACCGAGGGCAGCGGCATCCCGCAGGCGATCGCCGCGTCGATGTCCGACGACGGTCGCGTGCGGCGGCAGCTGCTGTCCTTCCGCATCGCGATCGCCAAGGTCTTCCTGACCCTCGGGGGCTTGCTGGCGGGGGCCTCGATCGGCCGCGAGGGCCCCTCGGTGCAGATCGGCGCCTCGGTGATGCACCTGCTGGCCGGGCGCAAGCGCCGGCGCATCGCCTCCAGCCGCGACCTGATCGTGGCGGGTTCGGGTGCAGGCATCGCCGCGGCCTTCAACACCCCGCTCGGCGGCATCATGTTCGCGATCGAGGAGATGTGCCGCTACCGCGCCTTCCGCGCCAACAGCACGACGCTGACCGCGGTCATCTTCGCCGGCCTGATGTCGCTGGCGGTGCTGGGCAACTACACCTATTTCGGCCGCACCCCGGCGAGCGTCGGCTGGCCCGAGGGGATCTGGCCGGTACTGGCCTGCGGCGTGGCCGGCGGGCTGCTCGGCGGCGGCTTCGCGCGCCTGCTGATCGCCTCCGTGCGCGGGCTTCCCGGGCGCGTGGGCGTGTTCGCCATCAGCCGTCCGGTGCTGTTCGCCGGGCTGTGCGGACTGGCGACCGGAATCATCGGCTGGGCCAGCGGCGGGCTCACCTACGGCACCGGCTACGCGGAATCGAAGGCCGCGCTCGAGGGCAGCGCCGCGCTGCCGATGGCCTTCATGGTGCTGAAGATGGCGGTGATCTGGCTCGCCTTCGTGGCGCGCATCCCCGGCGGCATCTTCGCGCCGGCGCTGGCGGTGGGCGCCGGCCTCGGCTCGGACATCGCGCTGCTGCTGCCGGGCGAGCCCGATCCGGCGGTGCTGGTGCTGGGCATGGTGGCCTTCCTCGCCGCGATGACGCAGACGCCGATCACCTCCTTCGTGATCGTCATGGAGATGACCGCCAACCACCAGATGCTGATGCCGCTGATGGCCACCGCGGTGGTGGCCCACGGCGTGTCGCGCTCGGTCGCGCCGGTGCCCCTCTACCACGCGCTGTCCCACGCCTGGCTGCGACGCGCCGAGGGCCGGCTGCATCATGCCGGCCCCGCGGCGCGCCAGAACACCCCTCCCACGCCTCCCGCCCTGCCCGCCGGCACGGCGCAGGCCGGCTCCGGGTCAGCGGATGCCGGCGCGCTGGATCAGCGCCTGTAGCTCGCCGACGATGCCGCGGCGGAACAGCAGCACGCAGACCACGAAGATCACGCCCATGATCACCGTGACCCAGGAGCCGACCGTGTCTGCGAGTTCCGTCTGCAGCGACACGATGGTGGCGGCGCCGACGAGGGGGCCGAGCACGGTGCCGAGGCCGCCGAGCAGCGTCATCAGCACCACCTCGCCCGACATGTGCCAGTGCACGTCGGTCAGCGAGGCGAGCTGGAACACCAGGGTCTTGGTCGCCCCGGCCATTCCGGCGAGCGAAGCCGAGAGCACGAAGGCGAGCAGCTTGAACTTGGCGACGTCGTAGCCGAGCGACACCGCGCGCGGCTCGTTCTCGCGGATCGCCTTGAGGATCTGGCCGAAGGGCGAATTGATCGCGCGGTAGATGATGAAGAAGCCGATGCAGAAGATCGCGAACACCAGGTAGTACATCGCGATGTTGTTCGACAGGTCGATGACCCCGAACAGATGGCCGCGCGGCACGCCCTGCAGGCCGTCCTCGCCGCCGGTCGCCTTCCACTGCAGCACGATGAAATACACCATCTGCGACAGCGCCAGCGTGATCATCGCGAAGTAGATCCCGGTGCGGCGGATCGCCAGCACGCCGAACACCCAGCCCAGCGCCCCCGCGGCCAGCGTGCCGCCGAGGATGCCGAGCTCGGGCGTCACCCCGAGGTCGCGCACCAGCATGCCGCACACGTAGCCCGCGCTGCCGAGGAAGGCAGCGTGGCCGAAAGACAGCAGGCCGGCGAAGCCGAGCAGCAGGTTGAACGCGCACGCGAACAGCCCGAAGCACAGGATCTTCATCAGGAAGGTGGGGTACACCGCGAACGGCGCCACCAGCCCGATCAGGAACAGCGCGCCGAACAGGATCGGCATGGCACGCGCGAACATCGAATTCGAGTTGTTCATCGTCTTGATTCCTTTCGCCGCGCTCAGGCCCTGCCGAACAGGCCGGCCGGCCGCACCAGCAGCACGATCACCATGATCACGAACACCACCACCGCCGAGGCCTCGGGGTAGAACACCCGGGTCAGGCCCTCGATCAGGCCCAGGCCGATGCCGGTGAGGATGGAGCCCATGATCGAGCCCATGCCGCCGATCACCACCACCGCGAACACGACGATGATCAGGTTGGAGCCCATCAGCGGGCTGACCTGGTAGATCGGCGCAGCGAGCACACCGGCGAAGGCGGCGAGCGCGACGCCGAAGCCGTAGGTGAAGGTGATCAAGAGCGGCACGTTGATGCCGAGCGCCTGGACGATCTGCGGGTTCTCGGTGCCGGCGCGCAGGTAGGCGCCGAGCTTGGTCTTCTCGATGATGAACCAGGTCGCGAAGCACACCGTCAGCGCCGCGACCACCACCCAGCCGCGGTAGATCGGCAGGAACATGAAGCCGAGGTTCACCCCGCCCTGCAGCAGCTCGGGCACCGGGTAGGACTGGCCGGAGATGCCGTACTGGTCGCGGAAGATGCCCTCGAAGATCAGTGCCAGGCCGAAGGTCAGCAAGAGGCCGTAGAGGTGATCGAGCTTGTACAGCTTGCGCAGCATCGTGCGCTCGATCAGCACGCCGAGCGCGCCGATGACGATCGGTGCGAACAGCAGCGCCACCCAGTAATTGATGCCGAGCTTGTTGAGCGCGATCCACGCCACGAAGGCGCCCATCATGTACTGGGCGCCATGGGTGAAGTTGATGATGTTGAGCAGGCCGAAGATGATGGCCAGGCCCAGGCTCAGGATCGCGTAGAACGAACCGTTGATGAGGCCGACCAGCAGCTGGCTGCCGAGCAGCGCGCTCGGAACGCCGAAGATTTCCATGTGCGACTCCCGCACCGGCGCGGTCCCGCCGCCCCGGTGCGTCGTGAAGTGCGGGAGCCCCCGCGATCAGCTTACTTCTTGACCAGCGGGCACTTCGACTGCGCCAGCGGCAGGAAGGCCTCGTCCGCCGGGATGGTCTGGCGGATGTGGTAGTAGTCCCACGGGTACTTGGACTCGTCCGGCTTCTTGACCTGGGCGAGGTACATGTCGTGGATCATGCGGCCGTCGTCGCGGATGCGGCCGTTCTTGGCGAAGAAGTCGTTGATCGGCGTGGTCTTCATCTGCGCCATGACCTTGCCCGAATCGTCGGTGCCGGCGGCCTTCACCGCGCGCAGGTAGTGCATCACCGACGAGTACTGCCCCGCCTGGACCATGGTCGGCATGCGCTTGTGCTTGTCGAAGAAGCGCTTCGACCAGGCGCGGGTCTCGTCGTTGAGGTCCCAGTAGAAGCCGGTGGTCAGGTACATGCCCTGGGTACTCTGCAGGCCGAGCGAATGCACGTCGGAGATGAACATCAGCAGGCCGGCGAGCGACTGCTTGGGGGTGACGCCGAACTCGGCCGCCTGCTTGATCGCGTTGGTGGTGTCGGCGCCGGCGTTGGCCAGGCCGATGATCTTGGCGCCCGAGGCCTGGGCCTGGAGCAGGAAGGACGAGAAGTCCGATGCCGGGAAGGGATGGCGCACCGAGCCCAGCACCTTGCCGCCGTTGGCCGTGACCACCGCGGAAGAATCCCGCTCCAGCGCCTGGCCGAAGGCGTAGTCGGCGGTCAGGAAGTACCAGGTGTCGCCGCCCTGCTGGGTCACCGCCTTGGCGGTGCCGTTGGCGAGCGCATAGGTGTCGTAGGTGTAGTGCACCGAGAGGTCGTTGCACTGCTCGTTGGTGATCGGCGTGGAGCCCGGGCCGCTCATCAGGGTGATGCGGTTCATCTCCTTGGCGACCTTCATGACCGCGAGCGCGGTGGAGGTGGTCACCAGCTCGGTGGCGACGTCCACGCCCTCGCGCTCGAACCACTCGCGCGCCTTGTTGGAGGCGATGTCGGCCTTGTTCTGGTGGTCGGCGGACACCATCTCGACCTTGAACGCGGGCTTGGCCTCGGCGATGAAGTCCTCGATCGCCATCTGGGTGGCGAGCACCGCGCCGGCGCCGGCGAGGTCGGAATAGGTGCCCGACATGTCGGTGAGCACGCCGACCTTGACCGTGTTGCCCGAGATCTGCGCGCTCGCCGCACCCGACAGCATCGCAAAGGCGGCAGCACAGGCCAGGGTGGTGAGTTTCTTCGTCTGCATCGTGTGTCTCCGTTTCTTGTGGTTGGTACGCGGGAACTGCGCGGCGGCGCCGCTCAGACCCCCAGCGTCTGGTGCAGCCAGTCCATCTTCCCGGGCAACTCGTCCGCGTTGATGGTGGCGATGATCTCGCCGTGCTCGAGCACGTAGTGGCGGTCGGCCAGCGGCGCGGCGAAGCGGAAGTTCTGCTCGACCAGCACGATGGTGAAGCCGCGCGATTTCAGTTCGACGATGACCTCGCCGAGCTTCTTGACGATCACCGGCGCGAGGCCCTCGGTGATCTCGTCGAGCAGCAGCAGCTTGGCCCCGGTGCGCAGCACACGCGCCATCGCCAGCATCTGCTGCTCGCCGCCCGAGAGCTTGGAGCCCGGGCTGTTGCGGCGCTCGTGGAGGTTGGGGAACATCTGGTAGATCTCCTCCACCGACATCGCCCCGCTCGCCACCTGCGGCGGCAGCATCAGGTTCTCCTCGGTGGAGAGCGAAGCGAAGATGGCGCGCTCCTCGGGCACGTAGCCGATGCCGTAGCGCGCCATGCGGTGCGTGGGCTCGGCGATCACCTCGCGGCCATTGACCATGATCGAGCCGGTGCGCTTGCCCACCAGGCCGAGCACCGACTTGAGCGTGGTCGAACGCCCCGAGCCGTTGCGCCCGAGCAGGGTGACGCACTCGCCGCGCGCGACCTTGAGGTCGATGCCGTGCAGGATGTGCGACTCGCCGTAGAAGGCGTGCAGGTCGTGGATCCGGAGCATCTCCGGATGAGGGGTGAAGGCACTGGTCATGGCGGTCCGGGGCGGGGATCAGTGGTGGGCGTCGCTCATGTCGGCGGAGCCGACATAGGCCTCGAGCACCTTGGGGTTCTTCGACACCTCGGCGTAGTTGCCCTCGGCGAGCACGCTGCCGCGGGTGAGCACGGTGATGCGGTCGCACAGGTTGGCGACCACCGACAGGTTGTGCTCGACCATCAGGATGGTGCGCTTGGCCGACACCTTGCGGATCAGCTCGACCACGCGTGCGATGTCCTCGTTGCCCATGCCCTGGGTGGGCTCGTCGAGCAGCAGCATGGTCGGCTCGAGCGCCAGCGTGGTGGCGATCTCGAGCGCGCGCTTGCGGCCGTAGGGCATCTCGGCGGTGATGGTGTCCGCGAACTGGGTCAGGTCGACCGCCTCGAGCAGCGCCATGGCCTCGTCGTTCAAGACCTCCAGCGACTTCGCCGAGCGCCAGAAATGGAACTCGGTGCCGAGCTTGCGCTGCAGCCCGATGCGCACGTTCTCCATCACCGTCAGGTGCGGGAAGGTCGCCGAGATCTGGAACGAGCGCACCATGCCGCGGCGCGCGGTCACCGCCGGCGCCTCGCGGGTGACGTCGCGGCCCTCGAACAGGATGGCCCCTGCCGTCGGCACCAGGAACTTCGTAAGCAGGTTGAATACGGTGGTCTTGCCGGCGCCGTTGGGGCCGATCAGGGCGTGGATGTGCCCCTTCTGCACCTTCAGGTCGACGTTGGATACGGCGACGAAACCCTTGAACTCCTTCGTGAGTCCGCGGGTCTCGAGGATGTACTCGCTCAAGGGTGTCTCCCCAGCCATTGTTCGTTCTTGTCGCGAGGGAGTGTTCCGGCTGGGCTGGGGGGCGTCAACCTATGGTTTGCCCCAATGTGCGGCGCTAACGCATCTCGAACGCCTCCTGGTGGAAACGAACGCCACCCATGCCCGTTGCGCGCAGCCCTTCACGCAGGCTGCGGGCCAGGCCACCGGGCCCGCAGAACCAGATCTCGGTCATCGCACCGGCCCGCGAACGGTCGCGCAGCGTCGCCGCGGTGAGGCGTTCGTTGCGGGCGCCGCTGATGACGTGCAGGCGGACCGCAGGCAGGTTCGCACACAGTGCCTCGAGGCGGGCGACGAAGGGATCGGTCTCGTGCTCACGCACGCTGTAATAGAAATCGACTTGCGGCGCGCGCGCCGGCGTCGACTGCAGCGCCTCCAGCCAGGCGAGAAAGGGCGTCACGCCGATCCCGCCTGCGATCCACACCTGATCCCGCCCACCTTGTCCAATCGGCAGCTCGAAGCAGCCGTAGGGCCCCTCGACACTCAAGGGCTGGCCCGCCTGCAGTCGCTGCGCCAGACCCCGGGTATAGTCGCCCAGGGCCTTGATCTCGAAGCGCACGCGACGGTCGCCACGATCGGCGCTGGCGATCGTGAACGGATGCGCGCCCTCGAGACGGTCGAAGGTCGCGAAGGCGAACTGCCCGGGACGATGTCCGCGCCAGCCCTCATCCAGCCGGCAGCTGACCTCGGTGACGCCTGCGCCCGCTTCGCGCACCGACTCCACCACCCCGCCCACGCGACGACCGTGGCCGACCCGGCCGGCCAGGACCAGCACGCCGGCAATCGAGCCGGCAGCGATCAGCGTCGCCAGCAGCAGGCCCACCGGCTGCATCCAGTAGTCGAGCGGTGCGAGGAAGGCGGCATGAAAGGCCAGCGCCAGATAAAGCACCGGCATCACCTTGTGCGCGTAACGCCAGAGCTTGAACGGAAAGCGCTTCCACAGCGTCAGCACCAGCATCGCCAGCAGCGCGTAGATCGCGAACTCGCCCAGCTCCTCGGCGACGTCGCGCATGGCCTCCAGGAAACCGCCGCCATGATCCTTGGACAGGCGTCCCTCCCTGCCCCACAGCGCCTTGATGACGTCGTCCGACATCTCGACCAGCCAGTGCAGCGCGGCGAAACCGACCGCGAGGATGCCGGCCCATTTGTGCACACGGTAGATGCGGTCCATGCCGCCGAAGGGGCGCTCCAGCCAGGCCGGACGGGTGGCGAGCACCATCGCCAGCGACATCAGCGCGAAGGACCACAGGCCGGTGAGGGTCAGCGCGTGCTCGCGCACCGCCCAGGCAGTGCCGGCACCGGTGGCGACGGCACCGGGCGCCGACAGCGTTTCCCAGCCCCATGCCAGCGTGACCAGGGCGATGAGGGCAGTGAGAAAGCGCTTCATGGTCCCGCCCTCAGTCGTCCTCGAAGTAGCCCTTGTCGGCATCGATGTGGCACGCGGTGCAGTTGGCCTTGCTGCCGACATCCTTGTGCGTCCAGTCGGATTCCGGCACCTCGTCGTGCTCGCGCACCCACTTCGGCAACTCGGTGATGCGCAGCGGCGCCTCACCCGGCCGCAGGCCGCGCAGCAGCTTGCTCGCCTGTCGGGGGGCATCGCCGGCGTTATCGACCAGATAGCGGGTGATCGCTGCCGCGGTCTCGGCATCGACGCTGGCGTCGTCGCCGAAGTGGTCTTCCAGCTCCCCCATCATGCGTTTCCACGAAGCGGCCGGAAGCATCGAGGGCGGGAAGGCGATGTGACAGCTGGCGCACTCCTGCAGCGTGAGCTTGTCGGTCACCGGCGGATAGTAATCGTCGTCGCCGGCCTGGGCACGGCCGAGCAGCATCACGGTCACCGCGAGCGCGGCGACACCGAGGGCGAGCGGGCGAAGGGCAGTCGTTTTCATGGTGGATCTCCGTGATCGTCGATTACTGGCTCGTCATCCAGGCGAGCCAGTCGCCCTTCTCGCGCGCGCTGCACTCGCGGCCGAGGACCTCGGTGCAGTTGCGCTTGAACCATTTCTCGACCTTTGCCGGGTCGCCGTAGCGCGTGGCCACCACCGACACCGCCATCGGCTCGATGGCCTTGCCGGTGCGCGTCTTGCCGGGCGCGCGGGCGTCGTCTCCATGACACGAGGTGCAGGCGGGCGTGTCGGGCTTGCCCAGGCCGAAGGAGGTGCGGTGCAGGGTTTCGCCGCGTGCGGCGGAGAAGCCGGCAAAGGCGGGATCGGCGAGGCGCGCCTCTGCGGCGTAGCGGTCGACGAGCTCGGCAGGCGGTGCGGCGAGCACCCCGGCACTCGCGCCGAGGCAGCACAGCAGCGCAATCGTGTGGAATTTGGCGTTCATGGTTCGTTCCTTGATCCGGGCGGAAAACTGTTCCGGACGGGCATCGCGGATGCCATTCGTCCGGAACCTGGTGCCCAGTGTGCAAGTGCGCGAATGAATCGAACCTGAACGCGAGACGAGCGTGCAGCAAGGCGGGCGCGACGGTCGGTGCGCGCCCATGTCGCCTGCGCGATGTTCAGCGCATGGCGAACAGCTCCTGATGGAAGTCGCCCGCTGGCAAGCCCCTGGCGACGAAGCCCTCGCGCAAGGCCTGGCCGAAAGCGCCCGGTCCGCAGAACCAGACATCCGCCTCGGCCCACCCCGGCACCGTGTCGCAGATGCGTGCCGTGTCGAGGCGACCGTCGCGGGCGCTGACCAGGACATGGAGCTTCACGCCCGCCGCCTGCGCATCGCGCCGCAGGCGCGCGATGAACTCCTCGTCGGGTTCGGCGGTGCTGTAGAACAGATCCACCGCGCGCCCATCCGATTCCACCGCGAGCGCCTTCATGCGGGCGATGAAGGGCGTGATGCCGATGCCGCCACCGACCCAGATCTGCCGGCGCTTGCCGCTGGCGCCACCGTTCGCGAAGTCGAAGCGCCCGTACGGCCCTTCGACCGTCACCAGGTCGCCGACGTGGAGCAGTTCGGGCAGGCGGGCGGTGTAGTCGCCGATGCCCTTGATCAGGAAGAACAGCCGGCCGTCACCCTGCCAGCCCGAGGAGATCGTGAACGGATGCGCGCCTTCGGCCGTCGAGAAGGTGACGAAGGCGAACTGCCCGGCCTCGTGTCCGGGCCAGCGGTCCTTGAAACGGATCGCCACCTTGAGCACGCGGTTGTCGGGGAAATTCACCAGCTCCTCGATCTCGCCCACCGCCTTGCGGCGATGGCCGACGCGGCCGGACAGGGACACCACGGCGGCCACGCTGCCGCCGGTCATCAGCACCGCGAGCACGATGCCCATCGGCTGCGCCCAGTAGGCAAAGGGCGTCAGCAGCACCGAATGGAAGACCAGCGCCAGGTAGGCGACGGCCAGCAGGCGGTGGGTCTTGAAGAACAGCCGGTAGGGGAAGCGCTTGGCGAGCGCGAGCACGATCAGCACCGCCGCCGCATAGAAGGCCCACTCGCCCACCGATTCCGCGAGCCCGCGCTGCTCGCGGAAGAAGAGCTCGACCGGGTCGGTCAGCGTCGGCTTCGGCCCCCGTTCCGGCTTGACCAGCCAGCCCCAGCCCACCGCCCACTTGGTGCCCTGCGCCCACAGCCAATGGATCACCGAGAACACCAGGCCGGTGATCCCCAGCCACTTGTGCAGGCGATAGGTCTTGTCCAGCCCGTCGAGCAGCGGCTCCACCCGCACCGGTCGCAGCGCCAGCATCATGCCCACGCTCATGACCCCGATGCCGATCACACCGGTGTAGTTGATCGCCACCGTGCGCAGCGCGAAGTACTCGTAGCCTTGCGGCAGCAGCGGATCGGCCATCCACCACAGCAGACTGAGCAGCAGCAGGAGTCCCGCATACGCAAACCGGATGTTCTTCATCGCATGCTCCATTCGCTTGAAGTCCAGCGTCGGATGAAGCGGCATGGGTAGCCTCGTCATCGGACGGAACAGCTTGATTATGCTACGGATGCTTTCGGCCCCTTTGTCGCAGCGCAAACGAACTCGCCGGCATGCCGGGCGGTCCGGTCCGGGGTGGTCGGTTCACCTCCGGTTAAGGATTGCGGCGCCATGCTCCGCCCTGTCCCGACCACGGAGTCCTTCCAATGAACACCAAGACCTTGCTCCCGTCCCTGCTGCTGGCCTTCGCTGCAGGCATCGCCGTTCAGGCGCACGCCGCCGAGGACGAAGCGAAACCCCTGTCGCCGCAGACCTGCCAGTCGGTTCGCCACGAGCTCGATGCGATGGGCGTGCACGTGCGCGAGGCGCGGACGGATCGCGCCGGAGAAGCGGCGTCGTCCGATCCTTACCAGACGCTGGCACACGAGCTCGAAACGCACCTGCAAGCATTGCAGGCCAGCCTGCCGGCACAGGCGACGCCGCGCGCGCAGGCCAGCGTGCTGCTGAGCGACATGCGCGATGCCCTGGTCCTGATCCGCGGCGCCACCCATCTCGATGCGCGCCAGCTCGCGGTGCGGCGCCTCGAGGACGATCAACGGCTCTACAATCGCGTGCTGGACACCCTGGGATGCGCCACGCCCCGACCGACCGCCCTTTGAACCGATGACATCCCTCACGCCGCGCCAGGCGCTGCTGCTCTCGCTCGCGGCAGCGCTGACCACCATTGCGATGAAGACCGGGGCCTGGTGGCTCACCGGCTCGATCGGCTATCTGTCCGACGCGCTCGAATCGGTCGTCAACCTGGCCGGCGCCGGCTTCGCGCTGTGGATGGTGTCGTATGCCCGGCAGCCCGCCGACGACGACCACCAGTACGGCCACGGCAAGGCGGAGTACTTCTCCGCCGCCTTCGAGGGCGGGCTGATCTTCATCGCCGCGCTGATCATCCTGCTCACCGCCGGCGAGCGCCTGCTCAATCCGCAGCCGATCGGCGCGCTGGGGCTCGGCACCCTGCTCTCCGTCGGCGCGAGCCTGATCAACTTCCTGGTCGCGCGGGTACTGCTGCAGGTCGGCCGCGCGCACCGCTCGCTCGCGCTCGAGGCCGATGCACGCCACCTGATGGCCGACGTATGGACCACCGCGGGCGTCGTCTGTGGCGTCGGCCTGGCGGTCGTCACCGGCTGGAGCTGGCTCGACCCCGTCGTCGCCGGCGCAGTCGCGCTCAACATCCTGCGCGAGGGCTGGGAGCTGATGCGGCGCTCGATCGACGGCCTCATGGACCGCGCGCTGTCCGAGGCCGAGGTCGCCGCGATCGAACGCACCCTCGTCGAGGCCTCGCCGCCGGGATGCTTCCACGGCAAGCTCACCACCCGCGCCGCGGGCGCGATGCACTTCGCCCACGTCGAACTGTGCGTTCCCGGGGACTGGACCGTAGCCGAAGCCCATGGGATCGCCGATGCGCTCGAACGCATCGTGCTGGAGCGCACCGGCACCCGCCTCGCGACCCACCTCGAACCGATACCGCCGCCCGTCACGCCAGACGAAGCGGACCTGCCCTGAGCGCCGCCCGCGACGGCAAACACGATCCCACGCGCCCCGATGCACCTGCTCATCGTCGAAGACGACCGCACCATCGCCGAGAACATCTACGAGTACCTGGAGGCGCGCGGCCACCAGTGCGACTACGCGAACTCGATCGCGGCGGCCTCGGCCCTGCTCGCGCGCACCCCGTTCGATGCCATGGTCCTCGACCGCAACCTGCCCGACGGCGACGGGCTCGCGCTCGCACGCCGGCTACGCGCCGAAGGCCGGGCGACCCCGATCCTGGTGCTGACCGCGCGCGACGCGCTGGAAGACAAGCTGCTCGGCTTCGAGGCCGGCGGCGACGACTATCTGGTCAAGCCCTTCGCGCTGCAGGAGCTCGAGGTGCGCCTGCTCGCGCTGGCCCGGCGCAGCGCCGCGCGGCCCGCCGCCGAGCCGGTGTTGCGTCACGGCGAGCTGGAGTTCAACGGCGCGACTCAGGAACTGTGCGTGCGCGGCCAAGCCCTGGCGCTGCCCCCGAAACCGCTGCGCCTGGTCGCCGAGCTGCTCTCCCAGCCCGAGCGCGTGTTCTCCCGGCGCGAGCTGGAGATCGCCATATGGGGCCACGAGCAGGACAGCAGCGACAACCTGCGCAGCGTGCTCCACACCCTGCGTCGCGCCCTTGGCGACGATGCGCCCACCCAGGTGGTCAATGTCCATGGACTCGGCTACAAGCTCGTCAGCCGCTGAGGGCGGCGCGCACCGCGGCCGGCGACGCCGGCTGCCGGGCGGCCTGCGCCTCCGCATCGCGCTGTCGGTGACGGCGATGCTGCTGGTGCTCATCGTCGCGCAATCGCTCGCCCTGGTGCGGCTCAACGAGGAGATGGAGGAAGAGTTCATCACCGGCACGCTCGACGAGCAGCTGCACTACAGCATCGAGCACAGTCGCCGGCTCGGCACCCTGATCGGGCCGCAGACACCGAACATGACGCTCTACCGCTTCGCCCCGGGCGAGGCGCTGCCGCAGGGGCTGAGCCCGGCACTGGCCGGCCTGGCCATCGGCAATCACGAGGACTGGTCCGCCGGCCGCGAGCTGCACGTTGCGGTGCGCGAGGCCGATGGCCAGCGCTATGTGCTCGTCTATGACGAATCCGAGCACCGCGAGCGCGAGTCGGCCGTGGTCACCACGGTCGTGATCGGTGCACTGATGCTGACGGCCTTGTCCTTCGTCCTCGTGTACGCGATCGCCGCCCGGCTCACACGCGGGCTGGAGACGCTCGCCGAACGCGTCGAGGGCGAGCGCGACGGCACGCCCTTCGCTCACGACGGGCTCGACGCCGAGCTCCTCGCCGTGGCGCGCGCCCTGGACCGGGCCGAGACACGGCAGGCGGCCGTGCTCGCGCGCGAACGGGACTTCAACGCCAACCTGTCGCACGAACTGCGCACCCCGCTCGCCGGCATCCGCAGCGACGCCGAGATGCTGCTCACCGACCCCGCGCTGTCCGACAAGGCCCGCCGGCGTGCGGAACGCATCGTCGCCACCACCGACCGCACCACGACGCTGGCCAACACCTTGCTGATGCTCGCCCGCGAGGCCCGGCCGCAGGCGCTGGAAACGGTCGACCTGGGCGCGGCGGTGCGTCGCGCCTGGGAGCGCCTGCATCCTGCCGCGGCCGAGGCACTGACGATCCGCAGCGCCGCCCGGGCCGAGATCGTGGTCGACGCCAGCCTGCTCGAACTCGTGCTGCGGAACCTGCTGGAGAACGCGCTGCGCCATGGCGAGGGACACGCGATCGAGGTCGTGCTGGAGGGAAGGTGTCTCGCCATATGCGACCGCGGCCCCGGTTTCGGCGCGGAGGATCCGATGCGCAGCTTCGAGCGCTTCCGGCGCGGCGGCAGCAAGCCGGGGCACGGACTCGGCCTGGCGCTGGTCCAGCACATCTGCACGGCCTGCGGGTGGTCCGTGCGCGCCGCGAACCGGCCCGGCGGCGGCGCCTGCCTGACGATCGATTTCGGGCCCGGCCCAGCATCGGCGTAGGGCGGCGCCGCCCTCACACTTTCCTCACGGCCGCATCACACTTTCCTCACACCCGGCTTCGTAGATTGCGTGGATCCTCACCGGCTCCGCGCGATCATGCCCGAACAGCGTCTCTCCCTCGTCTCGCCCCCCTCCACGCCCGTTGCCGCCAACCCGGCCGGCGGCACTTCCCCTGGCTCGTCCATGCTGGCCGCCGCGCGGCGCTGGCGCCCCGAGATGTCGCCAGAGGGCCTGCTGCTCGGGCTCGGCCTCTACTTCACGCTGTCCTGCAACACCCCCTTCTGGCGCGCGCTGCTCGCCAGCCGCGGCAACGAAGGCGGCGCCCTCGCGTACCTGCTCGCGCTCGGCGTCGCGCTCACCGCGCTGAACTTCCTGCTCTTCGCGCCGCTGCTCAGCCGGCGGACGACCAAGCCGCTGCTGGGCGGCCTGATCCTCGTCGCTGCGGTCGCGAGCTACTACGCCGGCCACTTCGGCGTGTATTTCGACCCGAGCATGCTGCGCAACGTGCTGCGCACCGACGTCGCCGAGGCGCGCGAGCTGCTCACCCCCGGCTTCTTCCTGCAGGTCGCGGCGCTGGCCCTGCCGCCGCTCTTCGTCCTCCAGCGCGCCCGCCTGCGCCGGCGCCCGCTGAAGCGCGCGCTGGCGATCCGCGGCGCATCGGTCGTGCTCGCGCTGATCATTGCCGCCGGATCGCTCGGCAGCGTGTTCAAGGACTTCTCGGGCCAGATGCGCAACCACAAGGAGTTGCGTTACCTGATCACCCCGGCCGCGCCGCTGTGGTCGATAGCGCGCGTGCTCAGCCGTGACGCGCAGGCGGCCCAACAGCCGCGCCGGCCCGTCGGCACGGACGCCCGCCTGGGGGCGAGCTGGGCCGCGGCGAAGAAGCCGGCGCTGTTCGTGATCGTGGTCGGTGAGACCGCGCGTGCTGCCGACTGGGGGCTGAACCGCAGCGGCGGGCAGTCGCCCGCCCGCGACACCACGCCCGAGCTCGCCCGCCGCGCGGTCATCAACTTCCCCGACGTGACGAGCTGCGGCACCAACACCGAGGTGTCGGTGCCGTGCATGTTCTCGCTGCAGGGCCGGCGCGACTACGACGAGGACGCCATCCGCGGCAGCGAGTCCCTGCTCGACACCCTGCAGCACGCCGGCCTGCGCGTGGTGTGGAACGACAACCAGTCGGGCTGCAAGGGCGTGTGCACCGGCGTGGAGCGCATGCGCCCCGACCCGGCCAGCCTCCCCGGACTGTGCGACGGCGAGCACTGCCTCGACGAGGCCCTGCTCGAGAGCAGCCGCGGGCTGCTGCGCGACGCCAAGGGCAACCTCGTGCTCGTGCTGCATCAGCTCGGCAACCACGGCCCGGCGTATTTCCGCCGTTATCCCGAAGCCTTCCGCCGCTTCACGCCGACCTGCGACGACGAGGACCTGTCGAAGTGCAGCCGCGAACAGATCGCCAACAGCTACGACAACGCCCTGCTGTACACCGACCATGTGCTCGCGCGCGGCATCGACCTGCTGCAGGAACTGGCGCCGCGCTACGACACCGCGCTGCTCTACGTTTCGGACCATGGCGAATCGCTCGGCGAGAACGGCCTCTACCTGCACGGCCTGCCCTATTCGATCGCCCCCGCGGAGCAGACCCGCGTGCCGATGGTGATGTGGCTATCGAGCGGTTTCGCCGCGCGCAACAGGCTCGATCCCGCCTGCCTGCGTACCCAGGCCGACAAGCCCGCCGCGCACGACAACCTGTTCCACACCGTGCTCGGCCTGCTCGACGTCAACACCGCGGTCCGCGACGACGCGCTGGACCTCACCGCACCCTGCCGGAGCTGAACACATGCGGCCAGGCGAACTTTCCACCTCCGTTCCCGTGCCCGCGCTCGATGCGACGCGCCGGTGGCTGCTCGCGCAGTCCGCGCTGCTCGCACTGAGCGCCTTGGTGCTGTACTGGACCTTCGAAGCCACCGATCTCGACCGTCTGCTGGCGCAGTCACTCTTCGACCCCGAACTCGGCATCTTCCCCCTGCGGCGCAGCTGGCTCCTCGAGGCGGTGATGCACAAGGCGGCCAAGCAGCTCACCTACGTGCTGGTGGCGGCCAGCCTTTACGTCTGCTGGCAGGGCTGGAAAGGCCGGCTGAGTTGGCTGCCGCCGCGCAATGCCCTGCTCGCGGCGCTCGGCATGCTGGCGATCCCGCTCGCGACCTCGACCGCGAAGCTGCTGACCGCGCGCTACTGCCCCTGGGACCTCGTCGAGTTCGGCGGCTATGCGCCTTATCTCGGCTTGTTCGACCCCGCGCCGGCGGGCATCAAGGCCGGGCAGTGCTTCCCGGCCGGGCATGCATCGACCGGCTTCCTGTGGATCGTGTGGGCGGTGGCGCTGCGACCGGCCGGGCTGCGCATGGCACGCCGCGCGCTCCTCGTCGGCCTGCTCGCCGGCGCCACCCTCGGCACCGCGCGCATGCTGCAGGGCGCACATTTCCTGTCGCACACGCTGTGGACCCTGTGGCTGGCCTGGGGGGTGAGCGTGAGCCTCGCGGTGGCGGTGCGCGCCGACCTCGGTAGCGGAGATCGCCAGGGGTACTGAAAGGGCCGGCGCGTACTGCATGCGCATGACGGAAAAAACGGGCGGCCGCCCGGAGGCGCGCCGCCCGTTCTTGCTGCAGATCCGGCCTGGCGCCGGATCAGTTCCCGCTCATCGCCATCATCAGCTGGTTGATGCGCTTCACGAAGGTCGCCGGGTCGTCGAGCGTGCCACCCTCGGCGAGCAGGGCCTGGTCGAACAGCACCGCCGCCCAGTCGTCGAAGTGCTTCTCCTCGTACTTCAGGCGCAGCACCGCGGGGTGGCTCGGGTTGATCTCGAGGATGGGCTTGGACACCGGCGCGCTCTGCCCGGCGGCCTTGAGGATGCGTGCGAGGTTCATGCCGAGGTCGTGCTCGTCGGCCACCAGGCAGGCGGGCGAATCGGTCAGGCGCAGAGTCACCTTCACGTCCTTGACGCGCTCGCCCAGGCTCGCCTTCATCTTGTCGAGCAGCGCCTTGTACTCGTCGGCGGCCTTCTCGGCTTCCTGCTTCTCGGCCTCGTCCTCCAGCGCACCCAGGTCCAGCCCGCCCTTGGCCACCGACACCAGCGGCTTGCCGTCGAACTCGGTGAGGTTGCCCACCACCCACTCGTCGACGCGGTCGGTGAGCAGCAGCACCTCGATGCCCTTCTTGCGGAAGACCTCGAGATGCGGGCTGTTCTTGGCGGCGTTGAAGGTCTCGGCGGTGACGTAGTAGATCTTGTCCTGGCCTTCCTTCATGCGGCCGATGTAGTCGGCGAGCGACACCACCTCGTCCTGATTATCCAGCCTGGTCGAGGCGAAGCGCAGCAGGCCGGCGATCTTGTCCTTGTTGGCGAAGTCCTCGCCCACGCCTTCCTTCAACACCTTGCCGAAGGCCTTCCAGAACTCGGCGTACTTCTCCTTGTCCGCGGCCTCGTCGCTGTTGGCCAGGCTCTCGAGCAGGGTCAGCACCTTCTTCGTGCAGCCGGCGCGGATGGTGTCGATGTCCTTGGATTCCTGCAGGATCTCGCGCGACACGTTGAGCGGCAGGTCGGCCGAATCGACCACGCCGCGCACGAAGCGCAGGTAGGTCGGCATCAGCTTCTCGGCGTCGTCCATGATGAACACGCGCTTCACGTAGAGCTTGATGCCGTGCCTGGCGTTGCGGTCCCACAGGTCGAAGGGCGCGTTCTTCGGGATGTAGAGCAGATTGGTGTATTCGTGGCGCCCCTCGACGCGCGAGTGCGTCCACGCCAGCGGATCCTCGAAGTCGTGGGCGACGTGCTTGTAGAAGGCGGTGTACTCGTCTTCCGTGATGTCGTTCTTCGAGCGCGTCCACAGCGCGTTGGCCTGGTTGACGGTCTCGTCCTCGTCGGTGACGACCTGGGCCTTCTGCTCCTCGTTCCACTCCTCCTTCTTCATCACGATCGGCTGCACGATGTGATCGGAGTACTTGCGGATCAGGCTCTTCAACTTCCACGACGACAGCAGGTCTTCCTGGCCCTCGCGCAGGTGCAGGGTGATCTCGGTGCCGCGGCCGGGCTTGTCGACCGGCTCGACGGTGTAGGCGCCGGCCTCATCGCCCGCCATCGAGCACTCCCACTTCACGCCCTCGCCCGCGGCCAGGCCGGCGCGGCGGGTGAGCACGGTGACGCGGTCGGCGACCAGGAAGGCGGAATAGAAGCCCACGCCGAACTGGCCGATGAGGTTGGCGTCCTTCTTCTGGTCGCCGGTGAGCTTGCCGAAGAATTCGCGCGTACCCGACTTGGCGATGGTGCCGAGATGGGCGATCGCCTCGTCACGGCTCATGCCGATGCCGTTGTCGGCGATGGTGATGGTCTTGGCCTCGGCGTCGAAACCGATGCGGATCTTCAGCTCGCTGTCGTTCTCGTACAGGGCGCCATTGTCGAGCGCCTCGAAGCGCAGCTTGTCGCAGGCGTCGGAGGCGTTGGAGACGAGCTCGCGCAGGAAGATCTCGCGGTTGGAATACAGCGAGTGGATCATCAGGTGAAGCAGCTGCTTCACCTCGGCCTGGAAGTTCATCGTCTGGGCGGCTGCGGTTTCGGACATGGATACGACTCCAGCTTGGTTACGGATCAGTGCGTCCGCAGATGGGGACGCACTTCCGGCTTTCAAGCCCCTGCCACGCGCTCGTCGCTCGCCCGCCCTGCGCTCACAGGTACTGCACGTCGGTGATCTCGATCTCGCGCATGCCCGCCGGGCTCTGGAAGCGCACCACGTCGCCCACTCGCGCCTTGAGCACCGCCCGCGCCAGCGGCGAGATCCAGCTGATCCGCCCCTGCGCGGCGTCGGCCTCGTCCACGCCGACGATCTGCCAGGTCTGCTCGTCCTCGGTGGCGAGGTCGTAGAAGCTCACCGTGGCGCCGAAGAACACCTGCTCCAGGCCCTGCTGGCGCTCGGGGTCGACCACCTCGGCGCTCTCGATGCGCTTGATCAGGAAGCGGATGCGGCGGTCGATCTCGCGCAAGCGCTTCTTGCCGTAGATGTAGTCGCCGTTCTCCGAGCGGTCGCCGTTGCCGGCAGCCCAGGCCACGGTCTCGACCAGCTTGGGGCGCTCGATGCGCACGAGCTGGTCGAGCTCGACGCGCAGTGCGTCGTAGCCGCGCCGGGTCATGTAGTTCTTGCTGCCCGCGGGCAGGCGCAGCGCGGGGGCGAGCTCCTCGTCGTCGTCCGCGGCGCCGTCGTTTTCCTTGACGAAAGCCTTGTTCACTTGCGCATTTCCGGTATTGGCGAAAGCCGCATGGTAAGAAATCCATCGCCGGCACGCCAAGCCCGGGCGCGGGCGAACGCGGATGCCGCGAGCACGCGGCTCACCGGCCGGCGGCAAGCCGGCGGCAAGCAAGTTGTCATCGCCCCCGCCGCCGCATACCATTCCGGGCAGGACACGGCGCACATCCGCGCCCCGCCGACGACGGCGCAACGGCAACGCGAGAGGGAAGCAGGCATGATCGACAAGGCATTCGACGAAGTGACCAGCTTGCACCTGCGCCTCGAGGAAATGCGCCTCGAGCATCGCGACCTCGACGACGCGATCACCCGCCTCACCGACTCGCCGACCGGCGACGAGCTGATGCTGCGCCGCCTCAAGAAACGCAAGCTCGCGCTCAAGGACCGCATCATCGCGATCGAGCACATGCTGAGCCCGGACGAACCCGCCTGACATAGCCAGACCCTCTCATGAAAGACATCCAGGTACGCGGCCAGGTGGCGGCCGTCGCGGTGCACGGCGAAGCGGCCGCAGCACCGCTGCTGCTGATCCATGGCGCCGGACACGACCACGGCGTCTGGGACGGAATTGCCCCTGCCCTCGCCGCCGCCGGCCACCGCGTCGTCGCGCCCGACCTGCCGGCCCACGGCGCCTCGGCCGGCGAAGCGCTGCCGAGCATCGACGCGATGGCCGACTGGGTGCTCGCGGTGGCCGACGCGCTGGGCGTGGACAGCTTCCGCATCGCCGGCCACAGCATGGGCTCGCTGGTCGCGCTCGCCGTCGCCGCGCGCGCGCCGGCGCGCGTCGGGGCGCTGTACCTGCTCGGCAGCCTGGCACCGATGCCGGTCGCGCCCTTCGTGCTCGACGCCGCGCGCACCGATCCGCCGCGCGCCTGGGCGCTGATCAACAAGTTCTCCTTCGCCCCCGCCGAGCTGATCGGCGAGCAGCGCCGCGCCGAGCTTGAAGCCGCCAACCTCGAGCGCATGCAGCGCCAGGGCGCGGACGTGCTCGCCACCGACCTGGTCGCCTGCGACAGCTGGCAGGACGGACTGCAGGCCGCCACCCGGGTGCGCTGCCCGGTGCTGCTGCTGAGCGGCGACTGCGACCGCATGACCCCGGCCGACGCGGTGCTGCCGCTGCGCGACGCCTTTACCGCCTGCGCGGCGCGCCTGGTCGTGCTGCCCGGCGCGGGCCACGCCCTGATGCAGGAAGCGCCGCAGGCGCTGGTCGACGCGATGCGGGCGGGGGCCTGAACCACCGCCCTGCTCCGCCGTCGTTTCAACACTCACAGGAGATCGACATGACGGAGCAGGACCCCTCGAATCGACAAGCCTCCGCGGACGCGGATCCCGGCCTGCCCTTCCCGACCGTGCGCGAGGTCTCGCTCGGCGCCCCGCTGCGCTGGATCGCCCGCGGCGCCGCCGACCTGCGCGCCTGCCCGGGACCCAGCCTGTTCTACGGCCTGTGCTTCGCCGCGATGGGCCTGCTGACGGTCGCGATCTTCCTCCATGCCTACGAGTACATCGCCGCCCTCGCCTCGGGCTTCCTGCTCGTCGGCCCGCTGTTCGCAATGGGCCTGTACGAGATCAGCCGCCGGCGCGAGCGCGGCGAAGCCTGCGCGCTCGCCCCTACGCTCACCGTGTGGCGCCGCAACCTGGGCAACATCGGCGTGTTCGCGGTCGTGCTCGGCGTGGTGCTGCTGGTCTGGGCGCGCGCCTCGATGGTGGTGTTCGCGCTCTTCTACACCGACGAGATGCCGAGCCTGGACGGCCTGATCGCGCAGATCCTCGAGCTGCGCAACCTCGAGTTCCTCGGCGCGTATTTCGGTGTCGGGCTGGTCTTCGCCACGATCGCGTTCGCGGCCAGCGTGGTGTCGGTGCCGCTGATGCTCGACCGCAACCAGGATGCGGTCAGCGCGATGCTGGCGAGCTTCGCCGCGCTGCTGAACAACCCCGGTCCGATGCTGGTGTGGGCAACGCTGATCGTCATGCTGAGCGCGATCGGCTTCGCCACCTTCAACATCGGCCTGGTGGTGCTGATGCCCATCCTCGGCCACGCCACCTGGCACGCCTACCGCGACCTCATCGAACCGCTGCCGCCCGGCTGAACCCCGCGCGCCGCGCGGCTTCGCGGATCAGTCGTCGAGTTCCAGCACCACCGGCTGATGGTCGGACGCCGCCGTCTCCGCCTCCACCCGCAGCGCGCGCACGCGCGGCGCCAGATCCTCGGTCACGAAGAAGAAATCGCAGCAGTAGGCCCGATCCGGCCAATCCGCGCCGTGCAGGCCTACGCTCGGCGCATGGGGCGCGCCCGGCGCGACCACGCCCCAGGCATCGCGCCAGCCCGGCACCCCCGCCCCGATCGGCGCCTGCATCAGTACATGCTCGGCCGAACCCGGCTCGCAGTTGAAGTCACCGCACACGATCGCCGACGCCGGTCGCGGCCACGCGGCGAAGGCCGGATTCGATTCCTTGCCGGCCGCCGGCGCCGCCGCCAGCCCCGCCGCCTCGGCCTGCAGCGCGCGCAGGGCCTCGATCTGGGCGCGGCGCTGGCGCCGCGAGTAGTACTCGAGATGCGTGCTCAGCACGCGCAGGGGGCCGCGCGCGGTCGTCACCACCGCCTCCAGACACACCCGCTGCATCGCGGGAAAGTCCGGATCGGCCGGCGCCGGCAGCAGGTGGCGGAACACCTGCCCGAGCGGCAGGCGCGACAGCAGCAGGTTGCCGAAGCGCGCCCGCCCCCCCGCCCCGTCGGGCACGTCCATGCCGGCGGCGAACACCGCCTCGTGCCCGGGAAAGGCGGCGGCGAAATGCGCCGGCTCGTCCTCGCACGCGCCGCCGGCCAGGCCCGGGAAGTTGCACGCGACCTCCTGCAGGCAGATCACGTCGAACTCGCCCGCCGCGCGGATCGCGGCCACCGTGCGCGCCAGATCCACCCGGCCGTCGGCGCCGCGGCCCCACTGGATGTTCCACGTCATCAGTCGCATGTCGCCCTCGCCTCGTTCATCTCGCCCAGCCTCCTTGGTGTAGACCCCAGCGAAGATATATCGTCGGATACCGCGCTTTCCATCATCACCGCGGGCGGAGGTCGATCTCCCTGCGAGATTCCGCGCCCCGGATCCGCGCAGACCTCGGCCCGCCGGGCGCCATCGACCGCGCGCGCGATGGCCCCGGCTTGACGGGCGCAGCGCAAGAAGCGATGTTGCGGCAATGTCCGCGATCGTCCGCTCCGTCCTCGCCGTCCTTGCGCTCTTCGGTTTCCTGCACGTGCATGCGGCCCCGGCCGGGCAGCCGCTGCGTATCGGCGTGCTCGCCTTCCTCGGCTCGGACGCCGCGGTCGAGGAATGGTCGCCGGTGGTGCGCCGGCTGCAGGCCGCGCTGCCCGGCCACCTGCCGACCCTGGTCCATCTCGACCACGACGGCCTGCGCGACGCGGCGCAGCGCGGCGAGCTCGACTTCATCATCACCAACCCCGGGCACTACATCGAGCTCGAGGCCACGCTCGGCGCCAGCCGCATCCTGACCCTGGACGCCGACGGCGGCCGCGCGCCGGAGCGCGCGCTCGGCTCGGCGGTGATCGTGCCGCGAGAGAGCCCGCTGCGCGAACTGGCGGACCTGCGCGGGCGCCGGCTGGCCATCGTCGGCCGCGGCGGCTTCGGCGGCTTCCAGCTGGTGTGGGGCGAACTCGATGCGCTCGGCATCGACCCGGAAGCGGACCTGGCCGAGCTGCGCGAGGTCGGCTTCCCGATGCAGGGCGTGGTCGACGCGCTCGACGCCGGACTGGCCGACGCCGGCGTGATCCGCAGCTGCCTGCTCGAGGAGCGCCCGGAGTGGGCGGCGCGCTTGCGCGTGCTGTCGGCGCGCACCGAGCCCGGCTTTCCCTGCGCCACCTCCACCCCGCTCTACCCCGACTGGCCGCTGGCCGCGCTGCGCACCACCCCGCCGGAGCTGTCGCGCGCGGTCGCGATCGCGCTGCTCGGCATGCGCCAGGACAGCGACGGCCTGGCGTGGGCCGTGCCGGCCGACTACCAGCCGGTGCATGAGCTGTTCCGCCGTCTGGAGATCGGCCCCTACGCCTACTTGCGCGCACCTACGCTGATGGTGCTGGCCGAGCGCTACTGGCCGTGGGTGGCCGGTTTCGCGCTGCTGATCGTGGGCTGGATCGTCTACACCGTGCGCGTCGAGCATCTGGTGCAGACCCGCACCGCCGCGCTGCGCGAGGCGCTGGCGGCACGCGAGGCGATGGAGGCGCGCATGCGCGGCGCGCAGGAGCAGGCCGAGCACATGTCGCGGCTGTCGGTGCTCGGGGAGCTGTCGGGCACGCTCGCCCACGAGCTCAACCAGCCGCTGGCGGCGGTCGTCAATTACGCCAACAGCCTGGTGCGCCGCGCCGACAACCAGCGCCTGACCGAGGCCGCGGTACGCGAGGCCGCCACCGAGATCGCCGGCCAGGCCGAGCGCGCCGCCGGCATCCTCGGCCGCATCCGCGCCTTCGCGCGCAAGCGCACCGCGAGCCGCGAGACGGTGGCGCCGCGCGAACTGGTCGACGAGGCGGTGACCCTGTTCCGCGGCATGCTGGCGCACGCGCCGGACATCGGCATCGACGACGCCCTGCCCGCCGGCACGCTGATCGCGGCCGACCGCCTGCAGATCCAGCAGGTGCTGCTGAACCTGCTGAAGAACGCCTGGGACGCCAGCCGCGAGCAGCCGGTCGAGCGCCAGCGCATCGACATCCGCCTAGACGCCGAGGGCGGCAGCCTGCGCATCGCGGTGCGCGACTACGGCAGCGGCATGAACGAGTCCGCGCGCGCGCGCCTGTTCGAGTCCTTCTTCACCACCAAGGCCGATGGCCTCGGCCTCGGGCTGTCGATCTGCCGCAGCATCGCCGAGGCCCATGGCGGCCGGCTCGCGGCCGGCCGGCCCGACCCATCACCCCGGTTCGGCACGGTCGGCGCGCTGTTCATCCTCAGCCTGCCGCTTGACGCCTCGCCGCCGCCCTCTTCCTCGCCTTCCCCTTCCCCTGAACGCCCGGCACAGACCGATGCGCCCACGGCATGAGCACACGCCATGACCCCGACCGAAGACCTGCTGATCCACGTCATCGACGACGACGCCGCCTTTCGCCGCTCGCTGGTATTCCTGCTCGACTCCATGGGCTGGGCGGTCGCCAGCCACGCGTCGGCCGAGGATTTCCTCGCCGCCGCGCCCGACCCCGCCACCGCCGCCTGCCTGGTGCTCGACATCCGCATGCCGATGATGAGCGGGCTGGAGCTGCAGCAGGTGCTGCGCCAGCGCGGCTGGAGCGTGCCGATCGTGTTCATCACCGGTCACGGCGACGTGGAACTGGCGGTGCAGGCGATGAAACACGGCGCCTGCGATTTCCTGGAGAAGCCCTTCAAGGACCAGGCCCTGATCGACGCGGTCGGGCGCGCGGTGAAGCTGGGCTGCGAGGCGCGGGCGCGAGATGCGCGCTGCGGCGAGGCAAAGGCCCTGCTCGACCGCCTGTCGCCGCGGGAGCTGGAAGTGGCGCGCCTGGTGGCGCTGGGCCTGCCCAACAAGCTGGTCGGGCGCGAGCTCGACATCAGCGAGAAGACGGTGCATGTGCACCGCCATCACGTCATGGAGAAGACCGGGGTGGGCAGTGCCGCCGAGCTGGCGCGCCTGATGCTGCGCGCCGACCCGGCGGCACTGGACTGAAGGCGCAGCGCCGCATCGAGTGCCATATTCGCGCCTTCCGGCGCTCCCACAGGTGGCCCGGCGCCGACCCTTCGCGGCTCCCGCCGCTCCCACACCGGAGCCGGCACGGCCCAGTGGGAGCGGCGGGAGCCGCGATTCGGGCCTCACCGCAAGCGGCGGAGCCTCACACCCGCTCGAGCCGCGCCGGGATGCCCTGGCGCACCGCGGTGCCGGACACCGCATCCACCCAGATCCCCTTGTCGCCGCGGGTCGGGTCGGACAGGCCGAGGTCGTTGAGGTTGATGCCGGCGCGCAGGTCGGGGCGGTCGGGCTGCACCTGGTCGCCGATGCGGTGGGCGCGTGCGCCCAGTTCGCGGTGGCCGTAGCCGTGCTCGATCGCCATTACCCCCGGCACCACGCCCTCATGCACGATCACCGTGCATTGCGCGCTGCCGCCCGGGGTGCGGATGCGCGCAATGTCGCCGCTTTGCAGGCCCAGCCTTTCGGCATCGGCCGGATGCACGACCACCGGGTTGTCCGGATGCAGGCCGGTGATGCGGGTGGCGATGCTGTACGAGTTCTGCAGCGCCGACTTGTAGCTGATGATCTGCAGCGGCCACTCGGCCTCGGTGTGGATCTGGCGCACCGGGGTGCCGTCGTAGAAGGCCGGCGGCGTCCATTGCGCACAACCACGGAAGCGGGCGCCGGTCAGCGTGTTGCGCGCGCTGCCGATCATCTCGTTCCACAGCCACAGCGGCTTGGTGAAACGGTGGGCCTGCCATTCGGGCTGCTCGGCATCCTGCGCCTCGCTAGCGGGCTGGTAGCGCCCGCCGCGGGTGAACAGGAAGGCGACCTTGCGCCACTCCTCGGGCTTCAGCACGCCCTCGAGCTGCGGGCGCAGGCGGTCGACGCCGGACAACTGCAGGTCCTCGTCGCTCGCGTCACCCACCGGCGCCTTGCCGGCGAAGGCGATGTTGGCGCCGCCGCGCAGGTACCAGTCCTCGGGGGTGTCGAGCGGGTAGCGCTTGCCGTCCATGTCGGCGATCGCCTCGGCGCCGAAGCCGGGCAGCTTCATCGCGCGGGCGAGCGCGATGTAGAAGGTCTCCATGCCGATCGCCGCGCCCGCGGGCGTCTTCGCCGCCCTGGGCTCGACCACCGGCCAGCGTGCGGTCGTGGCCTTGGTCGGCACACCGTTCCACGGCGCGGTCCAGCCCCAGCTCTCGTACATCAGCGAGTCGGGAACGATGTAGTCGGCGAAGGCGTTGCTTTCGTTGATCAACGGGTCGACCGAGATGATCAGCGGCAGCTTCTTCGGGTCGGCGAGGTCCTTCTCGATCAGCGGACGCACGCCGGTGATGCCGTACAGCGGGTTGCAGCTCCACAGCACCAGCGCCTTGAGGCCGTAGGGATAGCCACGCAGCGCGCCCGGGAACCATTCCGTGCCCAGGCCCGGCGCATTGGGGAACCAGGCGTCGGTGGCCGGATAGGGCTTGCCCTCGGCCTGGCGGCGCTTGAACTCGGCCGAGCGCTCGTAGGGTACGTTGCGCCCGAGCGGGGTGCCGGCGGGCTTGAGCATGCCGGGGAAGGTCTCGAGGTCGTAGCGCGGACCGGCGCCATTGTCCTTGAAGCCGCCGCCGTTCATCACGAAGCCGCCCTTGCAGTTCAGGTTGCCGATCAGGGCGTTGAGGGTGACCACCGAGTAGGCGTTGTAGAAGCCGTTGCCGGCCATCATGCCGCCGTGGGCGATGGCGCTCGCCTTGCGGCCGTGGCGGGTGAACTCGTCGGCCAGGCCGACGATCACTTCCTCCGGGATGCCGCACGCGGCCGAGTAGTCGGCGATCGACAGCGCACGCGCCGATTCGCGCAGCAGCTCGAAGGAGGTCTTCACCGTCACCGGCTTGCCGCCGAGTTCGAGCACGCGGGTGGCTTCCAGCACCGCCGGCCCGGTCGCGGTCTCGGCCGCGACCAGCTCGCCGCCGGCGGTGGCGATGACGTAGGGGTCGGCGTCCTTGTACCTGTCTTCAGCGGAAACGGACATGCCGATGTCCGAGCCGCGCAGGAAGCGGCCCTGGCGCGGATGGCCTTGCTCGGCGATCACCAGCCAGCCGGCATTGGTGAAGGACGGCTCGCCGGCGGCCTGGGCGGCCTTGAGGTTGGGCCAGGCGAGGTAGGCGGTGTTCACCCGCTCGTTGTCGAACATCCAGCGCATCATGCCCATCACCAGCGCACCGTCGGTGCCCGGGCGGATCGGCACCCAGCGCCCGTGCTCGGCGGCGGCGAGGTTGTGCGAGTTGTTCAGCACCGGATCGACCACCACGTAGTCGAGGCGGCCTTCGGCGCGGCCCTTGGCGAGCATGCCGCCGGTGCGCTTGAAGGGGTTGCCGGCGTTGCCGGGCGCGGTGCCGATGAAGAGCACGAACTCGGCGTTGGCGAGGTCGGGCTTTGCGTGCGGCATCTTCTTGACGTCGCCGAACAGCGCGCCCGAGCCGGAGCGGTAGGCGCCGCCGCAGTACGAGCCGTGGCCGACGTGGTTGAGCGTGCCGTAGGCCTGGTTCCAGAAGCGCCGGCTGAAGTTCTCGCGGCCGTCATTGACGCTGGTCAGCACCGCGACCTGGTTCACCCGCTTGCCCAGCTCGGGCGCCGCGGGGTCGATCGGCTGCTCGAGGTCGCGCAGCGCGGCCAGGCCCTCGACATGGCCCTCGCCGAAGAGGTCGCCGCCCTCCACCACCTCCTTCACCAGCTGCTCGAAGGAGATCGGCTGCCACTGGCCGGAGTTGCGCGGGCCGACGCGCTTGAGCGGCGTGAGCACGCGGAAGGGCGAGCTCATCTGGTCCATCGCCGCGTTGCCGCGACCGCAGGCGGTCGAGCGCCCGGCCAGCCCCTTGTCCTGGAAGCGCGACATCGCCACCAGGCTCTCCTTCACCGACGCCTTCATCGGCAGGTGAGGCTCGGTCGACAGCGGGCTGTAGGGGTTGCCGACCACGCGGATGACCTGGCCGCTCTGCTTGTCGATGCGCACCCGCACGCCGCACTGGGTGGTGCAGCCCAGGCACGCCGTGTAGCTGACCTGCTGGTTGGGGTTGGGGGTGAATTCGCCGGTCACCGGATCGACGGTGAACTCCGGCTCGGCCGAGCGGCCGTGGATATGGCGGCCTTCGGCGATCTTTTTCTCTTCGGGGCCGGTGAAGTTGGCCACCATGCGGCCCAGGGTCTGCGAGAAGCCGGCGGCAAAGGCGGCCAGGCCACCGGCGGCGATGATTTCACGACGTTCGATTTTCATGATGTTTCTCCTTGGTCGCCCGCGCTCAGGCGGCAGCCTTGTCGGTGGAACCGGCCGCGAGACGATCGAGCGGCAGCAAGGTGGTGATGAGGACGAAGAGGAAGACCCACAGCCCGGCGGTGCCGACGATGCCCATCAGGCCCTCGGGGCCGAGCGGCAGCGAGTAGGTGTAGTAGCCGGCGCCGGTCTTCGGCACCTCCTGGCCGCCGATGAAGATCGACCAGCGCATCATCCATGCCGAGTGCAGCGCGAGCAGGCCGATCACCAGGCCGGAGCCGGGCCGCTTCCACGCCAGCACCAGGGTCAGCACGGTGGCGGCCACCGCCCACGCTGCGGAGAGCTGCCAGTTGGCCGAGGGGCCGACTTCGGCCAGGGCCTGGGCATGGACCGGCGACACCCCGGAGAGCCCCAGCGCCAGCCACAGCGCACCCACCGCCAGCGCCGCCACCTGGGTCGCGGCCAGCACGCCGGCCATGCGGCGCTTGGCGGCCTCGTCATTGAGACCGAAGCGGTTGAACAGCAGCGCCAGGCCGACCGCGCCGGCAAAGGCGGTGACGAAGAACTGCAGCGGCAGCAGCGGCGTGTTCCACAGCGGACGCGCCTGCACCACCGCGACCTCGGCCCCGGTATAGAGCGCGACCAGGGCCGCGCCGACGAAGGCGAGCAGCGCCGCCGCCTTGAGCGCGCCACGGCTCTCGTGGCCGCCGTAGGCGAGCACGCCCGCCAGCTTCGCGAGCTTGCCGCCGCTCTCAGCGTGGCGCGCCAGCTCGGGGCGGAAGGCCAGCCACGCGTACATCAGCAGCCCGCCCAGATACACCGGGATGAAGAACGCGCCCCAGGACATCCAGGACGTCGGCGTGAAGTAGGCGTAGAAGTGCCAGAAGCGGCCCGGCTGGTGCAGGTCGGCGAGCAGCGCCACCGGCGCGGCCAGGCCGCACACCAGCGCGCCGAGCAGGGCCAGGCGGGAGATGCCGGCCCAGCCCGGGCGGCGGAAGACGGTGCCCGGCAGCGACAGCAGGAAGGCACCGTAGGACAGGCCGATCAGGAAGAAGTACTGCACGGCCCACGGCAGCCACGCGACTTCGCGCGCGACGTTGATGGTTTCGACGATGTTCGGGTTCATGCTGGATCTCCTCGCGTGCGGTTCAGGCGTGCGGCAGGTTGCGGGGCTTCCACAGCGTGCCCTGGCCCTCGACCTTGCCGGTGAAGCGTTCGTCGAGGCCGATGTAGAACACCCGCGGCGCGGTCTCGAGCTCGGGCTTGAGCACCTTGAGCTGCGGCTGCGCTTCCTTCAGGCGGCGGGCGAGTTCGCCCTCGGGGTCGTTGATGTCGCCGAAGATGCGCGCGCCGCCGACGCAGGTCTCGACGCAGGCGGGCAGCAGACCGGCATCCACGCGGTGGGCGCAGAAGGTGCACTTGTCGGCCTTGTTGGTCTCGTGGTTGATGAAGCGCGCGTCGTAGGGACAGGCCTGCACGCAGTAGGCGCAGCCCACGCAGCGGTCGCCATCGACCGCGACGATGCCGTCCTCGCGCTTGTAGGTGGCGCTCACCGGGCACACCGGAATGCACGGCGGGTTGTCGCAGTGGTTGCACAGGCGTGGCAGCACGTAGGTGCCGGCGGGCTGGGCGCTGTCGACGAGCTTGACGCTGTAGGTCGACACCACGGTGCGGAAGCTGCCTTCCGGCACGGCGTTCTCCTGGATGCAGGACACGGTGCAGGCCTGGCAGCCGATGCACTTGCGCACGTCGATCAGCATCGCCCACTGGCGCTTGCCGGAGCTGGCGATCGCCGGCGTGGGCGCGATCGCCGCGGCGGCGGTCACGACCGGCACCCCGCGCAGGAAGTTGCGCCGCGAGGGCGATGCCGGCGCCGATGCGGTACGGGCGGCGGGATCGGGAATCTGGAAAGCCTTGTTCATTGCGGTACTCCACGGGCCATTGGCGTGGATGCCACTGTAGGCTTTCGATACCCACACAAGAATTGGGGAGATGAGGCAGCTGACTAGACGGTTTTACCTATTGCGCCCCGGCCCGGGTGCGCGCACGGCGGCGGCGCACACGGTCCGGCTGCGCGCCGGGCATAATCGGCCGTCACCCCATGGAAAGAGCACTGCGATGCACACCCATCACGGTCACGACCACCACGGCCACGATCACCACCACGCCCCTCACGACGGACACGACAAGCGGGACGCGCACACGCACGCCCACGGCGGCCATCACCACCACGACCACGCCGCGAGCCGCTTCCTGCCGCTGGCGCTCGCGCTCACCCTCGGCTTCGCGGCGGTGGAGGCGATCGCCGGCTGGTGGTCGGGCTCGCTGGCGCTGCTCGGCGACGCCGGCCACATGCTCACCGACGCGATGGCGCTCGGCCTCGCCGCGATCGCCGCGCGCGTCGCGCTGCGCGCGCCCAGCCATCGCCACTCCTACGGTCTGCGCCGGGTCGAGGCGCTGGCCGCGCTGCTCAATGCGCTGTTCATGCTCGCCGTGGTCGGCGGCCTGGTGTGGCATGCGGTCGAGCGCCTGCTCGCCCCGCGCGCGGTGGCCGGCGAGGCGGTGATCCTGGTCGCGCTCGGCGGCATGGCGCTCAACATCGCCGTCGCCTGGCTGCTGACCCGCGGCGAGGCCGACCTCAACACCCGCGGCGCGCTGCTGCACGTGATGGGCGACCTGCTCGGCTCGGTGGCGGCGCTGGCCTCCGGCATCGTGATCCTGTACACCGGATGGACGCCGATCGACCCGCTGCTGACCATGCTGATCTGCGGCCTGATCCTGTTCTCGACGCTGTCGCTGCTGCGCCAGGTGCTCAACACCCTGCTCGAGGGCGTGCCCGACGGCCTGTCGCTGCCCGAGGTCGGCCAGGCGATGGCCGAGGTGCGCCAGGTGCGCTCGGTGCACGACCTGCACATCTGGAGCCTGGATTCGCGCCGCACCGCGCTCTCGGCCCACGTCGTGCTCGACGATGCCGCGCACTGGCCGGCGGCGCTGGCCGCGCTGCGCGGCCTGCTGCGCACCCGTTTCGGCATCGAGCACGTCACCCTGCAGCCGGAACTGCCGCCTGCGCAACCGCTGGTCTTCATGCCGCGCAGGCAGGCCGAAACCCGCGCAAACACAGGGATCCGGGGCCGATGACCCCTGCTCGTGAGCTACTACATCTAGTGCGCACAAAACATTGAAAACACAAGCAAAATTTTTAACTTATTGTTTTTTATAGTTTTTATTTTTTTGCACCCGCCGGTTTTCCGCGCTATTCTTTCGTCCGTTTTCAGCCCTCAGCCAGGACGAAGAAGAAGACCATGAGCGAGACTTCCAGCACCTCCGCACCGCAGCACACCAAGCCCTCCGCCGCCAACCTGCCGATGCAGGAGATCTCCGGCGAGGTCCTCGTCGAAAAGTACGCCAAGGGCGACGAGCAGACCGTCGCCGAAGTGCGCCGCCGCGTCGCCCGCGCGCTGGCCGCGATCGAAGCCGAGGACAAGCGCGCCCACTGGGAAGCCAAGTTCCTCGAGGCCCAGGAGAAGGGCTTCGTGCCCGCCGGCCGCATCAACAGCGCCGCCGGCACCACGCTCGCCGCCACCCTGATCAACTGCTTCGTGCAGCCGGTCGGCGACTCGGTCACCGAGGCCGTTGACGGCCGTCCCGGCATCTACACCGCGCTCGCCCAGGCCGCCGAGACCATGCGTCGCGGTGGCGGCGTCGGCTACGACTTCTCGTCCATCCGTCCGAAGGGCGCGCTGGTCAAGGGCACGGCCTCCAACGCCTCCGGCCCGGTGTCCTACATGCGCGTGTTCGACCGCTCGTGCGAGACGGTGGAATCGGCCGGCGCCCGCCGCGGCGCGCAGATGGGCGTGCTGCGCTGCGACCATCCGGACATCGAGGAATTCATCCACGCCAAGGACGAAGGCGACCTCACCAACTTCAACATCTCGGTCGGCGTCACCGACCCCTTCATGCAGGCGGTCGAGGCCGACGGCGACGTCGAGCTGGTGCACAAGGCCGAGCCCACCGACGAGCTCAAGGCTGCCGGCGCCTACCAGCGCGACGACGGCCTGTGGGTGTATCGCAAGGTGCGCGCGCGTGCGCTGTGGGACCAGGTCATGCGCTCGACCTACGACCACGCCGAGCCGGGCATCCTGTTCCTCGACCGCATGAATCAGGACAACAACCTGTACTACTGCGAGACCATCGAGGCCACCAACCCCTGCGCCGAACAGCCGCTGCCGCCCTACGGCTGCTGCTGCCTGGGCTCGATCAACCTGACCCCGTTCATCAAGAACCCGTTCACCGACAAGGCCGAGTTCGACTATGCCGGCTTCGGCAAGGTGGTCGACGTCTCCATCCGCATGCTCGACAACGTGCTCGAGGCCACCCACTGGCCGCTCGCGCAGCAGCACGCCGAAGCGCAGTCCAAGCGCCGCGTAGGCCTCGGCTTCACCGGCCTGGGTGACGCGCTGATCATGCTCGGCAAGCGCTACGACACGACCGAAGCACGCGAGGAAGCGCGCAAGATCTCCGAGTTCATGCGCAACCGCGCCTACCTGGCCTCGTCCGACCTGGCCAAGGAGCGCGGCGCCTTCCCGCTGTTCAACGCCGACCTGTACCTGTCGGGCGGCAACTTCGCCTCGCGCCTGCCCGCCGAAGTGAAGGACAAGATCCGCAAGCAGGGCATCCGCAACTCGCACCTGCTGTCGATCGCGCCCACCGGCACCATCAGCCTGGCCTTCGCCGACAACGCCTCAAACGGCATCGAGCCGCCGTTCTCCTACACCTACACCCGCCGCAAGCGCATGGCCGACGGCACCTTCAAGGAGTACGCGGTCGAGGACTACGCCTGGCGCCTGTACAAGCACCTCGGCGGCAACGTCGACAAGCTGCCGGAATCCTTCGTCACCGCGCTGGAGATCTCCGCGCAGGCGCACAAGGACATGGTCGCCGCGGTCGCGCCCTACATCGACACGTCCATCTCCAAGACGGTGAACGTGCCCGAGGACTACCCCTACGCCGAGTTCGAGGACCTCTACCTCACCGCGTGGAAGGCCGGCTTGAAGGGTCTCGCCACCTATCGCCCCAACAACGTGCTGGGTTCGGTGCTGTCGGTCACCCCGACCGCCGAGCAGAAGCAGCCGCACGACGTCGAGATTTCCGACGCCAACAAGCGCCTGTCGATCAAGAACCTGCCCGCCCCGGTGCTCTCCAGCCTGCGCTGGCCCGGCCGTCCCGACCTGCCCGACGGCAACCTGGCGTGGACCTACATGCTCAACACCCCGACCGGCGGCTTCGCGCTCTTCGTCGGCCAGGTGGGCAACAACGGCGGCAGCTTCCCGTTCGAAGTGTGGGTGAACGGTGCCGACCAGCCGCGCGGCCTGGGTGCGGTGGCCAAGACCCTGTCGATGGACATGCGCGCCAACGACCGCGGCTGGCTCAAGCTCAAGCTCGACACCCTGGCCCGCACCGTCGGCGAGCGCTCGTTCGAGATGCCCTTCCCGCCGCATGGCGAGAAGAAGCTGGTGCCCGGCGTGGTCTCGGCCTTCGCCCAGGTGGTGAACTACCGCTGCGAGAAGCTCGGCGTGTTCGACAAGGAAGACGAGAGCAACTCGGTGCTGGACACGCTGTTCAGCCTGGAAGAGCCCAAGACCGGCACCGACGGCACGCTGTCGTGGACGGTGGACATCTACAACCCGGCGACTGGCGAAGACTTCGTGCTCGGCCTCAAGGAGATCACCCTGCCGGACGGCGTCACCCGCCCGTACTCGGTGTGGCTGTCGGGCAACTACCCGCGCGCGCTGGACGGCCTGACCCGCATCCTTTCGCTCGACATGCGCGTCATGGACCCGGCCTGGATCGGCATGAAGCTGCGCAAGCTGCTCGACTACCCCGAGCCGCTGGGCGACTTCATGGCCTTCGTGCCCGGCACCCGCCGCCAGCAGAACTGGCCCAGCACGGTGGCCTACCTGGCCCAGCTCATCATCCACCGCTACGCCATGCTCGGCGTGCTCGACGAAAAGGGCTACCCGACGCGCGAGATGGGCATCCTCGAGTCGCCGCGCGACGACAACGAGCCCAAGCTGATGCAGGGCGCGCTGTGCAACGAGTGCGGCAACCACACGGTGATCCGCAAGGACGGCTGCGACTTCTGCACCGCATGCGGCGCGGTGGGGACCTGCGGCTGATCGCGGCCCCATCGCCGGGCAGCTCATCGGCCGGCGCAAGGAAAACCGGAAGGCAGGCCTGCGAAGGCCTGCCTTTTTTGCTCCTATAATTGGGTACAAATTCAGTTCCCACCACGCCAGCCGGCTGCGACGAGCGCCCGCTGCGAGAAGACGCCATGCCCACCTGTCCCCGCTGCGACGGCACCGACTGTCGTCCATCCCCCTGGCGCTCCGAGGACGAGAAGCGCGAGCACAAGGGTGAGCTCGCCTATCGCTGCATGTCCTGCGTGCATCGCTTCTACGGCCCGGCGCCGGGGAACGTGCTGTTCGACAATCCGATCGTCGCCGCGGTCGGCGGCAGCACACTGATCCTGACGGTCGCGGTGATCACGATCGTCTGGCTGTGGAAGAACTGAAGGGACACGCGCGGATGAGCACGCCGCCCGTGATCGCCTGTACGGCCTGCGGTTCGGGCGAAACGCGGCTGTCGCGCTGGCGCTCGCACGAGGAGCGCATCGACAACCCCGGCCTGCACCCGTATCGCTGCAACCACTGCGGACACCGCTTCCTGGCGCCCGGCGGCACGCACGGCGGGCGGCGGCGGTGGCCGATCGCGGTGGCCGCAGCCTCCGTCATGCTGCTGTTCGCGGTCGTTGGCGCGAGCCTGTTCGTGGTGCTGGGCGGCGAGCATGCCCACGACGACCCGGCGCATCCGCCACTCACGGCGCCGACGCTGGAAGCCGCCCGCCAGGGCGATCCCGACGCGCAGTTCCGCGTCGCGCGCGCGGCGCTGCTCGATCCCGAGCGCGGCATGGAAGCTACCCGCGAGGCGGTCGACTGGCTGCGGCGCGCGGCCGAGAACGGCCACACCGGCGCCATGATCCATCTGGGCAAGCTGTACAAGAGCGGCGTCGGCACGCCGCAGAACTACGAGCTCGCCGCGCACTGGCTGGGCGCGGCGGCGCGCGCGGGCGATGCGGAGGGGATGGTGGAGTTCGGCCGCCTGCACCGCAGCGGCATCGGCGTCGAGCAGGACGCGATGCAGGCCTATGTGTGGTTCAACCGCGCCGCGGCGGCGCTGAACCTGGATGGTGCGCAGGAGCGCGACAGCATCTCGCTCAAGCTTGCGCCCGAGGACCTGAAGCGCGCGCAGGCGCTATCGCTGGAGCACGAAACGGACAATGCTGCCGACCGTGCCACCGGAGCGGCGGCCGAGACCGCGGCCGCGCCGGGCATGTCGACCGGGCCTGGCGAGTGAGACGCGAGGGGACGGGAGCTCAGCGCGCCGTGTCCAGCTTGCCGGCGAAGACCCAGCCCTGGTCCACCACGTAGTTGAAGACGAAACCGGTCGGCTCGTCGATGAACAGACTCACCGGCTGGCCGGGATCGGCGACCGTGGCCACGGGGGCATCGACCTGGCGCCCGGCGAAGGTCCAGCCCTGCTCGGGCAGATAGACGAAGCGGCCGCCGGTGGGCTGGTCGATCATCACCGCCAGCGGGCGTTCGGCATGGACGCGCTCGGCATGAGCGGCGGGCGAAGCCAGCGCGAGCTGGACGGGCGCATCCGCCGCGGCCTGGGCGGCCGGCATCGCGCCGGCAAAGGAGATGGCCGCAAGGGCGGCGAGCGAGAACGAACGGACGGTGGTGGTCGTGGAGGTCATGGTTTCTATCCTTGGAACGATGCTGCATTGCAACATCAATGCGGGCATTGTATCAGCCAGACCTAGAACGTCCATTCGAACATTTGTTGCCCCTACATAAGCACAGCTAATCCATCACCCCGCGGCGGCGCGGACCGACTGCGGTTTCTCCGGCTTGCCCGGGCCCGTTGCGGCGCGTATCTTGCGGGCCTGAGTGGCGCTCGCCGCGTGCCCCGGACGCTCGCAGCCACGCACCCGTCTTCCAACCGCCGACCCTTCCGCACTCACCATGACCGGACGCCCACCCCACGGTACGCCCCCCGCTGGTACGCCCCGCCTGGTGCTGAAGGGCATCAGCAAGGTCTATCCGACCGTGGTCGCCAACGACCGGGTCGATCTGGCGGTGCAGCCGGGCGAGATCCGCGCCATCCTGGGCGAGAACGGCGCCGGCAAATCGACGCTGATGAAGATCATCTACGGCGTCACCCGCCCGAGCGCCGGGCAGATCTGGTGGGAAGGCGAACAGGTCGAGGTCGAGAACCCGGCGCACGCGCGCAGCCTGGGCATCGGCATGGTGTTCCAGCACTTCTCGCTGTTCGAGACGCTGACCGTCGTGGAGAACGTGGCGCTCGCCCTGCCCGGCAAGCCGGCGCTGGACGAACTGGCGCAGCGCATCACCGCGGTGTCGGAGCGCTACGGCCTGCCAGTCGATCCGCGCCGCCACATCCACGCGCTGTCGGTGGGAGAACGCCAGCGCGTCGAGATCATCCGCTGCCTGCTGCAGAACCCGCGCCTGCTGATCATGGACGAGCCCACCTCGGTGCTGACCCCGCAGGCGGTGCGCAAGCTGTTCGAGACCCTGCGCCAGCTCGCGGCCGAGGGCTGCGCCATCCTCTACATCAGCCACAAGCTCGACGAGATCCAGGAACTCTGCCACTCGGCGACCGTGCTGCGCGGCGGCAAGGTCACCGGGGAATGCGTGCCGGCGCGGGAGACGCCCGCGTCGATGGCGCGGCTGATGATCGGCAAGGACCTGCCGCACTGCGAGCACGGCGTGGCCAGGACGGACGGCGACGTGCGCCTGCGCCTGGCGGGGCTGTCGCACGCCTCGGACGATCCCTTCGGCACCGACCTCAGGGACATCCACCTCGACGTGCGCGCCGGGGAGATCGTCGGCATCGCCGGGGTGTCGGGCAACGGCCAGCAGGAGCTGCTGCGCGCGATCTCCGGCGAGGAGCCGCTGAGCGAGAGATTCCCGGTGCAGATCTGCGGCGTCGAGGCCGGCCGGCTTTCGCCCGGCCAGCGCCGCAAGCTGGGCCTCGCCTTCGTGCCCGAGGAGCGCCTCGGCCGCGGCGCCGTGCCCGGCATGTCGCTGGCGGACAATGCGCTGCTCACGGCGGCCCACAACCAGGACCTGGTCGCCGGCGGCTTCCTGCGCTTCGCGCGCGCACAAGCCTTCGCCCGACGCTGCATCGAGGCCTTCAACGTCAAGTGCGGGGGCCCGGGCGCTGCGGCCAAGTCGCTGTCGGGCGGCAACCTGCAGAAGTTCATCGTCGGCCGCGAGATCCTGCAGGCGCCCCGGCTGCTGGTGTGCGCCCAGCCCACCTGGGGCGTGGACGTCGGCGCCGCCGCCTTCATCCGCCAGGCGCTGATCGACCTGCGCGACCGCGGCTGCGCGGTGCTGGTGATCTCGGAAGAGCTCGACGAGCTGTTCGAGATCTGTGACCGCATCGCGGTGATCGCCAAGGGCCGGCTGTCGCCCACCCGCCCCGCGTCCGAGACCACGGTCGAAGACATCGGCGTGTGGATGAGCGGCATGTGGCCGGGCGCCGAGCCGAATCCATCCAACGAATCCAGACCGCTGCCCGCGCACGCGGAGTCCCTCGATGCTTGAACTCGAAGCCCGCGCCGAGCCCTCGCGGCTGATGTCCTTCCTTTCGCCGCTGCTCGCGGTCGTGCTGATGCTCGCCGGCGGCATGCTGGTGTTCGCCGCCCTCGGCAAGGACCCGGTCGAAGGCTTCCGCATCTTCTTCCTCAACCCGGTCAAGGACCTCTACGGCCTCTCCGAGCTGCTGTTGAAGGCCACGCCGCTGATGCTGTGCGCGATCGGGCTGGCGATCGGCTTCCGCGCCAACGTGTGGAACATCGGCGCCGAGGGTCAGTTCATGCTCGGCGCGGTGGCGGCGACCGGCGTCGCGCTGCATTTCGAGGGTTCGGAGAGCGCCCTGCTGCTGCCGGCGATGATCGTCGCCGGCGCGGCGGGCGGCGCGGCCTGGGCGAGCATCCCGGCGCTGCTGCGCACACGCTTCAACGCCAACGAGATCCTGGTGTCGCTGATGCTCGTGTATGTGGCGCAGCTCCTCGTGTCGTGGCTGGTGTTCGGGCCGTGGAAGGACCCGGACGGCTTCAACTTCCCGCAGACGAAGATGTTCGGCGACGCCGCGCTGATGCCGGTGGTGCTGGAGGACACCCGCCTGCACCTGGGCTTCCCGATCGCGCTCGCGGTGCTGGTGGCGGGCTACGCCTTCATGAACCGCAGCTACGCCGGCTTTCGCATGCGGGTGGCGGGCGAGGCGCCGGACGCCGCCCGCTACGCCGGCTTCTCCGCGCACCGCATGATCTGGATCGGCCTGCTGCTGGGCGGCGCCGCGGCGGGGCTGGCGGGCATGGGCGAGGTCGCCGGACCGATGGGCCAGCTCACCGACAAGGTCGGCAGCGGCTACGGCTTCGCGGCGATCATCGTCGCCTTCGTCGGCCGGCTGAACGCCTTCGGCATCCTGCTCGCCAGCCTCTTGATGGCGCTGCTCTACATCGGCGGCGAGCAGGCGCAGCAGTACCTGAACCTGCCCAGCGCGATCTCGATGGTGTTCCAGGGCATGCTGCTGTTCTTCCTGCTGGGCTCGGACGTGTTCATCAACTACCGCCTGCGGCTGCGCCGCCGCGCGGCCTGAAGAAGGACGAGCGATGGACGCGAGCCTCTTCACCTCGATGCTGTTCGCCACCGTGGTGGCGGGCACGCCGCTGATCATCGTCGCCCTCGGCCTGCTGGTGAACGAGAAGGCCGGGGTGCTCAACCTCGGCGCCGAGGGCATGATGGCGATGGGCGCGGTCGCCGCCTTCGCGGTCACCCATCACAGCGGCAACCCCTGGCTGGGCGTGCTCGCAGGCATGGGCGCGGGCATGGCGATGGCGCTGCTGTTCGGCGTGCTCACGCTCACGCTGATGGCCAACCAGGTCGCCTCCGGACTCGCGCTGGCGATCTTCGGCGTGGGCCTGGCGGCCTTCGTCGGCAAGCCCTACGAGGCGGTGGCGCTGCAGGCGGTGCCGCCGATCCGCATCCCCTTCATCGCCGACCTGCCGCTGATCGGGGAGGCGCTCTACAACCAGCAGGCGCTGGTGTATTTCTCCTGGGCGCTGTTCTGGAGCCTGCTCTGGTTCCTGCACCGCAGCCGCGCCGGACTGGTGCTGCGCGCGGTCGGCGAGGCCCCGTCCTCGGCGCACGCGATCGGCTATCCGGTGATCCGTATCCGCTACCTGGCGGTGCTGTTCGGCGGCGCCATGGCCGGCATCGGCGGCGCCTTCCTGTCGGTGTTCTACACCCCGATGTGGGCCGAAGGCCTGGTCGCCGGGCGCGGCTGGATCGCGCTCGCGCTGGTGGTGTTCGCCACCTGGCGGCCGCTGCGGGTGATGGTCGGCGCCTACCTCTTCGGCGGCGTCATGATCACCCAGCTCTTCATCCAGGGTTCGGGCCTGCAGATCGACTTCCCCTCGCAGCTGCTGTCCTCCCTGCCCTACTGGGCGACCATCGTCGTGCTGGTGGCGATCTCGCGCAACGCCAACACGATCCGGCTCAACTCGCCGGTGTCGCTGGGCAAGCCCTACCGGCCGGACGCCTGAGCCGCATGTCCGCCCCCGGCCGACCCGGGGCTGCGGCCTGCAGCCCGGCCGCTCGTGGGGTGCGCCGGAGGGTCGATCGTGCCGCCGGCGTGCTTTTTTCTACGCTGCGCGCCCACAGGCTGGATTAAGCTGGACGGACAGGCTGCACAGCCTGCACACGCTCAACCCGGCTCACGCCCGTCGATGATCCTCGAACTGATCCAGACCGCAGCCCTGCTCCTGGCGCTCAGCCTGCTGCAGGGCCTGTGCATCCGTTTTCTCGCACTCAAGCCGCGGATCGCCGAGATCGCTTCGGGGGTGGTTTTCGGGTCCGTGTGCCTGGTCGGCATGATGATTCCGATCACCCTCGCCCCGGGGGTCATCGTTGACGGGCGCTCCGTGCTGCTGTCGATGGCCGGGCTGTTCGGCGGCCCGCTTGCCGGGCTGATCGCCGGCGCGATCGCCGCCGCCTACCGGATCTCGCTCGGCGGTGACGGCATGCTGGTCGGCACCCTGGTGATCGCCGGCGCGGTTGCGCTCGGCCTGGCCTACCGTGCGGCATGGACGCGCGGCCGGCTGTCGCGGCAGCTGCTCCCCCTGTTCGTGTTCGGAGTCCTGACCCACGCCCTGTCCATCCTCATGATCGGGCTGGTTCCGTCACAGAGCGTGGCATCGGTGTATGCCGCGCTCGGCCTGCCCTACCTGCTGATCATGGGCACGGCGACCGCCCTGCTCGGCGCGCTGCTGCACGACCTCGACACCCGCCTGCACAACGAGCGCGCCCTGCGCCAGCGCGAGGCGCATCTGCGCGCCATCGCCGGTGCCGTGCCCGACATCCTGTTCGTCCTCGACGAGAACGGGCGTTATCTGGAAGCGATGACGCACGACGAGGGCCTGCTCTACCGCGAAACGGACAAGTTCCTGGGCCGGAATCTGCACGAGGTGCTACCGGGTCCGATCGCGGCCGAGCTGCTGGGCGCAATCCGCGATGCCATCCGCTCGGGCAGGCCGATGGCCGTCGAATACGCGCTCGACACACCGAAAGGCCACTGCATCTTCGAGGGCCGCATCCAGGCCATCGAGGGCGAAGAGGCGCCGCGCACCGTCGTCGCGATCGTGCAGGACGTCACCCATCGCGCCACCCTGGAGCAGGAGCGGCGCATCGCGGCGATCGCCTTCGAGTCGCAGCAGGGCATGATGGTCACCGATGCCGACACCCGCATCCTGCGCGTCAACAAGGCCTTCACCGAGATCACCGGCTACCCCGCCGGCGAGGTGATCGGCAGGCCGGCCAGCATCCTGCACTCGGACCGCCACAGCCCCGCCTTCTATCGCGACCTGTGGGCGGAGGTGGAGCACGAGGATCTGTGGGAGGGCGAGATCTGGAAACAGCGCCGCAACGGCGAGGTGTATCCGGAGCGCCTGTCCATCAGCGCGGTCCGTGACGACCATGGCGTCGTCACCCATTATGTCGGCTGCTTCACCGACATCACGCGGACCAAGGAAAGCGAGGCGGAAATCCACGCCCTCGCCTTCTACGATCACCTGACCGCGCTCGCCAACCGGCGCCTGCTGACCGATCGCCTGCACCAGGCGCTCGCACATGCCGACCGCGACGGCTGGCGCGGTGCGCTGATCTTCATCGACCTCGACGACTTCAAGAACATCAACGACCTGCTCGGCCACCAGGCCGGCGACGAGCTGCTGACCCTGGCGGCGGCGCGGCTGCGCGCCGCGGTGCGCGAAACGGACACCGTCGCCCGCTTCGGTGGCGACGAGTTCGTGGTCCTGATCGAACAGCTGCCGGCGGACGAGATCGCCGCCGCGGCCGCGGCGGAACACCTCGCCGAGACGCTGCGCGCGAAGATGGGCGAGCCCTATCCGATCGGCAACCAGCGCTACGTGTGCACGGCCAGCATCGGCATCGCGATGTTCCGCGACCGTGCGCAGACCGTCGAGGCGCTGATGCGCAGCGCCGACCTGTCGATGTACGAATCGAAACGCCAGGGCAAGAACCAGATCCGCTTCTTCGACCCGGTGATGCAGCGCACCGTCTCCGAACGGCTGCAGCTCGAGGCGGACCTGCGCGCAGCCATGCCCCTGGATCAGTTCGAACTGAACTACCAGGCGCAGTGCGACGGCGAGGGCCGGGTCACCGGCGTCGAGGCGCTCGCGAGCTGGCGCCATCCCGAGCGCGGCCTGGTGCCGCGGGACCTGTTCATCCCGGCTGTGGAACGCTGCGGCTTCATGCCGGCGCTCGGGCGCCTGCTGCTGGAAAAGGCCTGCATCCAGCTCGCGCGGTGGGCGGGCGACGCCCGCTTCGGCGAACTGCGCCTGTCGCTCAACGTCAGCGCGACGCAGATCTACGCGCCGAACTTCGTCGCCGACACCCGCGCCCTGCTCGAGCACACCGGATGCCCGCCCGACCGCCTCGTCTTCGAGCTGACGGAGTCGATGCTGCTCACCGACATGGAACATGCGATCGAGACCATGCACGCGCTGCGTGCGCTGGACATCCGCTTCTCGATCGACGATTTCGGCACCGGCTACTCCTCGCTCGCCTACCTGCAGCGGCTACCGCTGGACGAGCTGAAGATCGACCGCTCCTTCGTCCGCGACCTGCCGGCCAACCCGAACAGCCTGGCGATCATCCGGACCATCGTCGCCCTCGCTCACGCACTCGGCCTGCGCGTCATCGCCGAAGGCGTGGAGAACGCCGCGCAGTTCGAGGTCCTGCTCCGCAACGGTTGCAGCGGATTCCAGGGCTTCCTGTTCCATCACCCGGCCACGATCGAGGACTTCGAGGCGCGGCCACCGGATCGCGCATGAGGCCGCGCGGGGCGCCGTCATCGAGGCGCCCGCGGCAGGGCCTGCCGTGCGCTGCGGCCGGCGCTCACACCTTCGCGCTCGGCCGCTCCGCGATGCGGTCGCGCCAGGTCTGCAGGTGGGCCATGCCTTCCGCACCCGGCCTGAACTTCATCAGCCCGCGCGCGAACTCGATCGCGCAGAAGGCGGTGATGTCGGCGATGGTGAAGCGCTCGCCGGCGACGAAGGGCCGGCTGGCGAGCTCGCCGTCCAGCCAGCGCGCAACCTCGCGCATCTTCTCGCCCTGCGAACGGCCGAAGTCGGGGAACTGCGGCTGCTCGAGCGGCGCCAGGCCGGGGTGGGTGTGGCGGATGCAGTTGGCGATGGTGCCGAACAGGTAGAGCTCCATGCGGCGGTCGGTCATCTCGACGAAGGCGCGCTCCTCGAAGCTCTCGCCCATCAGGTTGGGCTCGGGGTGGAGGCCTTCGAGGTAGCTGCAGATCGCGCGCGTCTCGCCGAGGTAGCGGCCGTCGTCGAGCTCGAGCACCGGCACCTTGGCGAGCGGACTCTTGGCGCGGTAGTTGGAGCTGCGGTGCTCGTCCTTGCCGATCTCGACCACCACCTCCTCGATGCCGGCGATGCCCTTCTCGGCGATGAACATCTGCACGCGGCGCGGATTGGGCGCGCGCGGTGAAACGTAGAGCTTCATGAAGTCTCCTCAAGTGTCATGAATCGGCAAGGCCCTGCAAGGGCCGCCCCCGGGTCTCAAACCCCGCCGCTGCGCGACTGCCCGGTCTCGACCATGCTGCGCACCTTCGCCGAGAAGGCCTGCGCCTGCTCCGCGGAGTCGCCGTCGCGGTCGAAGCTCGACGGCGGCATCTCGATGCCGCGCTGCACCGCGGGGCGGGCGCGGATCTGGTCGCGCCAGCGCTTCAGGTTGGGCAGGTCGTCGATCGCCACCCCCGACCAGTTGTGGGTGCGCACCCAAGCCCAGTTGGCGATGTCGGCGATCGAGTAGTCGCCGGCGAGGTACTCGTTCTTCGCCAGATGGCCGTCGAGCACGCGGAACAGCCGCCTGACCTCGCCCTGGTAGCGGTCGATCGCGGGCTGGATCTTCTCCGGGAAGTAGCGGTAGAAAACGTTGGCCTGGCCCATCATCGGGCCGATGCCGCCCATCTGGAACATCAGCCACTGCAGCACGCGCGAGCGCCCCTTGGGGTCCTGCGGCATCAGGCGGCCGGTCTTCTCGGCGAGGTAGATCAGGATCGCGCCCGACTCGAACACCGCGAAGTCGCCCTCGTCGTGATCGACGATCGCCGGGATGCGGCCGTTGGGGTTGATGGCGAGAAACCAGGGCTCCTTCTGCTCGTTGGCCGACAGGTCGAGCACGCGCAGCGAGTAGGGCAGGCCGAGCTCCTCGAGGGCGATCGAGATCTTGTGCCCGTTGGGCGTGGCGGCGGTGTATAGGTCGATCATCGGCATTCTCCTTGGATTCGGGCAGGCCGGCGAGGCGGCGGACGGGCCATGATCGGTGCGTGCGCTCGCTGGCGCAAGCCGGCTGCGTCCGGGGTGGAATATCATCGTTTTCGTATAAGGGCTATCGACCGGCGGGCGCTGCGAAGCGTCTCCCAAGCCCACTAAACTTCATCGCAGAGGCCTGCGCAGCGTCGCCGGCCCGAACGGCAAGAACATTCACCGCCCGCCGCCGCGCGCACGGGCGGACCACGCCACCGACACCGGGAGATCCCCATGAGCTACGAAATCCGCTCCATCCTGTACGCCTCCGACCTGACGCCGCGCTCGCCCGCCGTGTTCCGCCACGCCGTCGGCCTGGCGATGAAGTTCAACGCCCGGCTGCACGCGGTCACGGTCACGCTGCCTTCGAGCAGCCTGCCCTACGAGGAGTTCATCAGCGAGGAGAAGATGGACGAGATCAAGCTCGCCGGGCACAAGAAGGCCGAGGCCCTGCTGCGCCACCGCATCGACGTCTTCGCCGAGGCCAACCCCGACCTCGACGTCAAGAGCGTGCTCGCCAGCGTGCGCGCGCTCGAAGGCGACGCATCGCGCCGCATCCTCGACGTGGCCAAGCACGTGCTCGCCGACGTGATCGTCATGGGCTCGCGCGGCCACAGCACGATCGGCGAACTGCTGCTCGGCTCGGTGGCGCACAAGGTCACGATGAAGGCCGACATCCCGGTGATGCTGGTGCCGATCGACCGCTGAACGACCGCCAATCGCGGCTTCCGCCCCCACCCCGGACGCTCCCGTGGGAGCGGCGGAAGCCGCGATCCATCGCCCCCTCACCCCGCCGGCGGCACGATGCGCCGCCCGCAGTCCGACAGCAGCCGGCGCAGCCAGCGGTGCCCCGCCGAGTGGTGGTTGCGCTCGTGCCAGAGCTGGTAGAAGCGCATCGGCGGGAAGGCGATCGGCGAGGGCACGATCGCCAGCGGCAGCAGGTTGGCGTAGAACTGCGCGAAGTGGCGGGTGGTGGTGTACACTAGGTCGGTACCCTGCAGCAGATAGGGCGCGGCGGTGAAGGACTGCACCACCACGCGCTCGTCGCGGTTGATGCGCATCGACGCCAGCACGCCGTCGATGACGCCGCGCTGGCTGATCGAATACGGCATCGGCACCACGTGCGCGGCGCGCATGTAGTCCTCGGTCGTCATCCCCTTCCTCGCGCACGGGTGGCTGGCCGCGACCAGGCACACGATCTCGTCCTCGAGCAGCATCGACAGGTGCATGCGGTGCGGCGGCTCGGGCCAGTTGCCGATCACCACGTCCAGATCCCCCTCGGCGAGCGAGCGCTCGAAATCGAAGTTGGGCCCCAGCGCATGCAGCGTCAGGCGCGCGCCCGGCGCCTCGCGGCGGAAACGCTCGGCGACGCCGGCGACGAAGACCGGCGCCAGATAGTCGGGCGAGCCGACGCGGAACTCCTGGCGCGTGCTGTGCGGTTCGAAGGTCTCGGGCGCATCGATCATGCGGTCGATCTCGGCGAGCGCGCCCTTGGCGTGCGACATCAGCGCCAGCGCGCGCTCGGTCGGCACCATGCCGCCCTTCTCCCGCACCAGCAATGGATCGCCGAGGATCTCGCGCAGGCGCTTCAAGGCGGCGCTCACCGCCGGCTGCGACTGGTTCATGCGCAACGCGGTACGCGATACGCTGCGCTCGGTGATCAGCAGCACGAAGATGCGCAGCAGATAGGTGTCGAGCGGGTCGTCGCTGCGGCGCAGGCTCATGATGGGTCTCCTCGTGTCGTCATTGTCGTTCTGCGCCCGGGGAGTATGCCGCCCGTCCGAGATAGATACGCGAGAGCATATATCACTTATAAAAACATATGCGATCCGTTAACACGGTAGCGACTTACACTGCGCCTCACACGATCCCCACATCCGCAGCACACCAGGAGACAACAGCATGGGACGCCTGACCACCCACGTACTCGACACCGCCCACGGCAAGCCCGGCGTCGGCATCGCAGTGACCGTCTATCGCCTCGACGGCGAGCGCCGCGAGGTCGCGCGCACGGTCACCAACCACGACGGCCGCTGCGATGCGCCGCTGCTCGAGGGCGCCGCACTCGAGGCCGGCAAGTACGAGATCGTGTTCGCCGCCGGCGACTACTTCCGCGCGCTCGGCCTGGACCTGCCCGAGCCGCCTTTCGTGGACGAGGTCGCGCTGCGCTTCGGCATCGCCAACGTCGACCAGCACTACCACGTGCCGCTGCTGGTGTCGCCGTGGAGCTACTCCACCTACCGCGGCAGCTGAGCCCCGCTTCCACCTCCACGCCAAACAGAACCGATAAAGAGAACAGATCATGGAAGCCTATCTGCTCGACTGGGCCAACCTGCTGGTCCGCTGGCTGCACCTGATCGCGGGCATCGCCTGGATCGGGGCGTCCTTCTACTTCGTGATGCTGGACAACTCGCTCAAGCCCCCGAAGAACCCGAACGATGCGAAGCGCGGCGTGTTCGGCGAGCTGTGGGCGGTGCATGGCGGCGGCTTCTACCACAGCCAGAAGTACCTCACCGGCCCCAAGGGCGAGCCGCTGACCCAGGACCTGCACTGGTCGAAGTGGGAGGCCTACACCACCTGGCTGTCGGGCATGGGCATGCTGGCCATCGTGTACTGGATCGGCGCCTCGAGCTACCTGATCGACAGCAGCGTGATGGCGCTGTCGCAGGCGGCAGCCATCGGCATCTCGATCGCCTTCCTCGTCGCCGGCTGGGTGTTCTACGACCTCCTGTGCCGCAACATGGTGGGCAAGGACGGCCTGCTCGCGGCGATCGTGTTCGTGTTCGTGATGGTCGCGAACTACGTGCTGCACCAGGTGTTCTCGGCCCGCGGCGCCTACATCCATGTCGGTGCGATGCTCGGCACGATGATGGCGGCCAACGTGTTCTTCCACATCATGCCGGGGCAGCGCCGGATGGTGGCGCAGATCCACGCCGGCGAGAAGGTCGATCCGCGGCCCGGCATCATCGGCAAGCAGCGCTCGGTGCACAACACCTACTTCACGCTGCCGGTGCTGTTCATCATGATCAGCAACCACTACCCGATGACCTATGCCAACGCCAACGGCTGGCTGGTGCTGGGCGTGCTGATGGTGGCCGGCGTGCTGATCCGCCAGTTCTTCGTGCTGCGCCACCGCGGCCAGGTGAAGTGGTGGCTGCCGGCGGCCGGCGTGGCGCTGATCGCGCTGCTGATGGTGCTGATGGCGCCGAAGCAGGTCGACGCCAGCGGCGACAAGGTCAGCTTCGCCACCGTCAGGTCGATCATGGCGCAGCGCTGCATCACCTGCCACGCCGAGAAGCCCACCCACGAGGGCTTCGCCCAGGCCCCCAAGGGCGTGATGCTGCAGACCCCCGAGCAGATCGCCGCCAACGCGGTGATGAGCGCGCAGACCGTGGCCAGCGGCTACATGCCGCTCGGCAACCTCACCGGCATCACCGAAGAAGAGCGCGAAAAGATCGCGATCTGGTTCGCCCAGGGCGCCCGTACGGCGGACTGAAAGCGCCGACCGGGCACCACGCCAAGGACAACAGGAAGAGACAGCCATGAGCACCCCCACCACCACCGTCGACCGCAGCGGCGAAGCGCTTGCCGAACTCTCGCGCCTGCCGCAGGACGCCTTCGTCGCCCGCCTCGAGGGCATCTTCGAACACTCGCCGTGGATCGCCGAGCGCGCCTGGAGCGCCGGCCCCTTCACCAGCATCGACGCACTGCACGCCGCGATGTGCCTGGTGGTCGACACCGCCGCGCCCTCGGAGCAGCTCGGCCTGATCTGCGCCCACCCGGAGCTCGCCGGCAAGGAGGCCGAGGCAGGCACGCTGACCACCGCCTCCACCGGCGAACAGCGCGGCGCCGGGCTCGACCAGTGCAGCAAGGAAGAACTCCAGCGCCTGCGCCAGCTCAACAAGGACTACCGCGCGCGCTTCGGCTTTCCTTTCGTGGTCGCGGTCAAGGGCCTCACCCGCCACCAGATCATGGACCGCGTCGAGGCGCGCCTGGCCAACGACCGCGACATCGAGTTCCGCACCTGCCTGAACGAGATCGGCAAGATCGCCCGCTTCCGCCTGGATGCGATGTTCGCGGCCGGCGCCTGAGCGGAGGAAGGACACCATGACCTCGACCAAGACCTACCCCCGCGACCTCATCGGCTACGGCAGGAACCCGCCGCACGCCGACTGGCCCGGCCGCGCCCGCGTCGCCGTGCAGTTCGTCCTCAACTACGAGGAGGGCGGCGAGAACTGCGTGCTCCACGGCGATGCCGGCAGCGAGCAGTTCCTCTCGGAACTCTTCAACGCCGCCAGCTACCCCGAGCGCCACCTGTCGATGGAAGGCATCTACGAGTACGGCTCGCGCGTGGGCGTGTGGCGCTTCCTGCGCGAGTTCGAGCGCCGCGGCCTGCCGATGACGATCTTCGGCGTGTCGATGGCGCTCGAGCGCCACCCCGAGCTGACCGCCGCCTTCAAGGAACTCGGCCACGAGATCGCCTGCCACGGCTGGCGCTGGATCCACTACCAGAACGTGCCCGAGGAGATCGAGCGCGAGCACATGAAGATCGGCATGGAGATCATCGAGCGCCTGACCGGCGAGCGCGCGCTGGGCTGGTACACCGGCCGCGACTCGCCGAACACCCGGCGCCTGGTCGCCGACCATGGCGGCTTCCTGTACGACTCGGACTACTACGGCGACGACCTGCCATTCTGGACCGAGGTGCAGAAGACGAACGGCGACACCGTGCCGCACCTCGTCGTGCCTTACACGCTCGACACCAACGACATGCGCTTCGCCCTGCCGCAGGGCTTCTCGCACGGCGACGAGTTCTTCGAATACCTGCGTGACGCCTTCGACGTGATGTACGCCGAGGGCGAGGAGCGTCCGGCGATGATGAGCATCGGCATGCACTGCCGCCTGCTCGGCCGCCCGGGCCGCTTCAAGGCGCTGCAGCGCTTCCTCGACCACATCGAGAAGCACGACCGGGTGTGGGTGTGCCGCCGCGTCGACGTCGCCCGCCACTGGATCGAGCACCACCCCTACAACCCGAAATAACGCCACCCCCAAAAGGAGAACACTCATGGCCAGCCACACCCCCGGCGCCCCCGTCTTCGCCCCCGCTGCCGAGCTGCCCGACTGGGCGCTGCGTTCGGTCGACCTCGCCAACCCGCGCCTGGGCGCCAAGGCGCTCGCCGCCTCCGACGACTTCTTCGCCGAGGTTTCGCGCATGCTCAACCCCGAACCCGCCCAGTTCGTCCCCGGCAAGTTCGACACCAACGGCAAGTGGATGGACGGCTGGGAGTCGCGCAGGAAGCGCGTCGCCGGCCACGACTGGGCCCTGGTCAGGCTCGGCGTCAAGGGCGTGATCCGCGGCTTCGATGTCGACACCTCGCACTTCACCGGCAACTACCCGCCGGCGGTCTCGATCGAGGCCTGCGTGTCGGAGACCGACGACATCGAGGCCCTGAAGGCCGCGACCTGGACCGAGATCCTCCCGGCCACCGCCTGCGGTCCCAACAGCCACCACATCCTCGAGTGCGCGAGCGACGCGGCGTGGACCCACCTGCGCGTGAACATGTATCCGGACGGCGGCATCGCCCGCCTGCGCGTCTATGGCCGCCCGGTCGGCACGCTGGCGGCCAAGGCCGCTGCGGGCGAACTGGTCGATCTGATCGCGATGGAGAACGGCGGCCGTGCGGTATCGTGGAACGACGCCAGCTTCGGTTCGTCCGCTGCCGCCCTGCTGCTGCCCGGGCGCGGCATGAACATGGGCGACGGCTGGGAGACCCGCCGCCGCCGCGAGCCGGGCAACGACTGGTGCGTGCTCGAGCTCGGCGCCCCCGGCACGGTGGAGAAGATCGAAGTCGACACCGCCTTCTTCAAGGGCAACTACCCGGACCGCTGCTCGGTGCAGGCCGCCTATGTGACCGGCGGCACCGACCGCTCGATCACCACCCAGTCGATGTTCTGGCACACCCTGCTGCCCGAGCAGAAGCTGGAGATGGACGCCATCCATACCTTCACCGCGGAAGTGGCCAAGCTCGGCCCGATCACCCACGTGCGCCTCAACATCTTCCCCGACGGCGGCGTCTCGCGCCTGCGCCTGTGGGGCAAGGTCGAGGCGAAGTAAGCGCCGCCATGTCCGCCCCGACGCCCCTCCCCCTCACGGTCCGATCGCTCACCCGCGAGGCCTTCGCCCCCTACGGCGAGGTCATCGAGGCCAGCGATGCGGTCCAGCACTTCACCATCAACGCCGGCAACACCGAGCGCTACCACGACCTCGCACGCATCGAGCCCGGCCCCGACGGGCGGGTCATCGTCTCCCTCTTCCGCGGACAGCCGCGTGCCCTGCCCTTCACCGTCACCATGATGGAGCGCCACCCGCTCGCCTCACAGGCCTTCATCCCGATGTCGGGCAGGCCCTACCTGGTCGTGGTCGCCCCCGCCGGCGCGGTACCCAGGGTCGAGGACCTCCGGGTCTTCCTCGCCCGCGCCGACCAGGGCGTCAACTACGCCACCGGCGTCTGGCACCACCCCCTGCTCGCCCTCGAGGGGGTCTCCGACTTCCTCGTCGTCGATCGCAGCGGGCCCGGCCACAATTGCGACGAGGTCCAGCTCGAAACGGCGGGCCTCATCGCCGGCATGTGATCGCGGCGCAGCGGGACGAAGCGCCAATGCGATGCCCGGGCGCCCGGACACGAGCCGACGGGCGTCCGGGCTGATAGCATTGCTTCCTTTCCGAAGAGCGCCAGCAGCGATGAGTACAGCCGAGTCGGCCCTGTTCCGGGCCGCCGTGATGCAGTCCTGGAACGCGATCGTGATCACCGATGCCGACCTCGCAGCAGGGTGCCGGGTCGAAATCGCCAATCCCGCCTTCTGTGCGATGACCGGCTACCCCCTGGAGGAGTTGCGCGGGCGCACGCTCAAGCTGCTGCAGGGGCCGGATACCGACCCGGCCCTGATCGAGGAGCTGCGCAACTGCCTGCGCGAAGGGCGTTACTTCGAAGGCACGACGACCAACTACCGCAAGGACGGCTCGCCCTACATCGTGCGCTGGAACATCTCGCCGATACGCGACGACGCTGGCACGCTGACGCATTTCATTTCCGTGCAGCAGGACATCACCGCCTACGTTCTCGCCCAGCGCGAGAACCGGCTGCTGGCCCGCGCCCTGGACGCCACGACGGATCCGGTGCTGATCACGGATGCTCAGGCGCGGATCATCTTCGCCAACGTCGCCTTCGAAGAGGCCACCGGCTACACGATCGACGAGGTCAAAGGCAGGACCCCGGCCCTGCTTCGCTCCGACGAGCATGACGAGGCCTTCTATGCGAAGCTGCACCGGGTACTCGCGGATGGCCAGGATTTCCGCGCCACGTTCGTCAATCGGCGACGCGACGGCTCGCTCTATCATGCCGAGCAAAGCATCTCCCCGATCTGCGACGAAAGCGGGCGCATCACGCACTACGTGAGCGTCAGCAAGGACATCTCCGATCGGGTCGACATGGAGCAGGCCCTGCGCCACGCCGCCACCCGGGACAAGCTCACCGGCCTCTACAACCGGCGTCACGGCGAGCACCTGCTCGAAGAGGCATGCCGCAGGGCCCAGAAGCGCGGCGGGGTCCTGAGCCTGATCGTGTGCGACATCGACCACTTCAAGCAGATCAACGACCGCTTCGGCCATCCCGCGGGCGACCGCGTGCTGAGCGATGTCGCCCACATCCTGCGCGACTCCGTGCGCAGCGGCGACGCCGTGATCCGCTGGGGTGGCGAGGAGTTCGTGATCCTGCTCGAGAACTGTGCGCTGGAGGCCGCGATCGATCTGGGCGAACGCGTCCGCAACCGGGTCCGCGCCCATCAGGACGCCGAGGTCGGCGCGCTCACCCTGTCGCTCGGACTCGCCGGCCGGGCGCAGGATGAAAGCTTCGAGCAACTCGTCGCCCGCGCCGATGCGGCGCTGTACACGGCCAAGCGCAGCGGGCGCGACCGCCTGTCGCTGGCCTAGGGGGCTCGTCCCCGCCTACACGCCGGGAACTCGCCGCAGCGGCGACCCGCACACCGACTCGCGCCCCATCCCGCCATGCAGCCCTTCGATCCCTATGCCACCCGCCCCGACACCGTCAGCCCCGAGGAATGGCGCGCCCGCGTCGACCTCGCCGCCTGCTACCGCCTGGCCGCGCGCCGGGGGTGGTCGGACCTGATCTACACCCACATCTCGCTGCGCCTGCCCGGCCGCGACGACGCCTTCCTGATCAACGCCTTCGGCCAGCGCTTCGACGAGATCACCGCCTCCAGCCTGCTGACCATCGACCTCGACGGCCGCGTCATCGACGGCAGCGACCGCGTCGCCAATCCGAGCGGCTTCGCCATCCACGGCGCGGTGCACCGTGCGCGCGCCGACGCCCATTGCGTGATCCACCTCCACACCGACGCCGGCATCGCGGTGTCGGCGCTCGCCGACGGCCTGCTGCCGCTGTCGCAGCACGCGATGCGCTTCTGGCGCGACCTCGGCTACCACGACTACCAGGGGCTGGCCTTCGGCGCCGAGGAGCAGGCGCGCTTGATCGCCGAACTGGGCGCCCACCGCGCGATGATGCTGCGCAACCACGGCACGCTGACCTGCGGGCGGACGGTGGCCGAAGCCTTCGTGCTGATGGACACGCTGGACAAGGCCTGCCGCATCCAGCTCGCGGCGATGGCCGCCGGCGCGGTGACCATGCCGGCGGAAGACGTGCTCGCCCGCACCCATGCCCAGCTCACCGCCGACCCGGAGCCCGAAGGCGCCCTCGAATGGCCCGCGCTGCTGCGCGCCCTGATGCGCAGCGAGCCGGATTTCGCGCGCTGAACCTGCCGCACTGCCCCCAATTACCACCAGGAGCCCTCCATGCCCACCTTCCACATCGAACTCTTCGAAGGCCGCAGCCCCGAGAAAAAACGCGAGCTCGTCGAAGCCCTGACCCGGGAAACCTGCCGCGTGCTCGAATGCGAGCCTGGCTCGGTCGACATCATCCTGGTCGAGGTCAGGCGCGAGCACTGGGCCACCGGCGGGGTGCTGTGGTCGGAGCGGAACTGAGTCTCTGCGCCGGCTCGGCGAGGTGATCCCGCGCTGCCGCCGGGTGGCGGATATACGGATCCACTGATGCGTTCTATAAGCCCATAAAGGTTTTCATATCACGGCGTGCTCCTAGACTGGACCCATCAGTCCATAACGACAAGGAGACGCCACGATGTCCGCCCAATCCGGCACCCGCCGCCAGCCCGAGCTCGACCCCGTGGACCAGTGCCCGCCCGGCGGGCGCCTGTTCACCCTCGCCCTGCAGCACGTGCTGGTGATGTACGCCGGCGCGATCGCGGTGCCGCTGATCGTCGGCGGCGCGCTCAAGCTGCCCAAGGACCAGATCGCCTTCCTGATCAACGCCGACCTGCTGTGCTGCGGACTGGTCACCATCATCCAGGCGCTCGGCGTCGGCCGCTTCGGCATCCGCCTGCCGATCATGATGGGGGTCACCTTCGCCGCGGTCGGGCCGATGGTGGCGATGGCGGGCAATCCCGAGCTCGGCATCAACGCCATCCTCGGCTCGGGCATCGCCGCCGGCCTGTTCGGCATCCTGTTCGCACCGCTGGTATCGCGCGCGCTGCCGCTGTTTCCGCCGGTGGTCACCGGCTCGATCATCGCGGTGATCGGCATCTCGCTGATGCCGGTGGCGATCAACTGGTCGGCCGGCGGGCAGCCGAAGATACGCGACGCGGCCAGCGGCCTGCTGATCGACAACCCGGCCTACGGCTCGCTCGAATACCTCGCCATCGCCGCCATCGTGCTGCTGGTGGTGCTGGCGGTCACCCGCTTCGGCCGCGGCTTCCTGTCCAACGTCGCGGTGCTGGTCGGCATGGGCGTGGGCTTCGCGATTGCGATGGCGATGGGCAAGGTCAGCTTCGACGGCCTGGCCGACGTGCCCTGGATGTCGGTGGTCACGCCGCTGCACTTCGGCATGCCGATCTTCGATCCGGTCTCGATCGCCACCATGTGCCTGGTGATGGTGGTGGTGATGGTCGAGTCGCTCGGCATGTTCCTCGCGCTCGGCGAGCTCACCGGCCGCCGCCTGTCGCGCGACGACCTCACCCGGGGGCTGCGCACCGACGGCCTGGGCACCCTGATCGGCGGCTTCCTCAACACCTTCCCGCACACCAGCTTCTCGCAGAACGTGGGCCTGGTCGGCGTCACCGGGGTGAAGAGCCGCTGGGTGTGCGTGGCCGGCGGCGCGATCCTGATGGCCTTCGGCCTGTTCCCGAAGATGGCGCTGATCATCGCCTCGGTGCCGCAGTACGTGCTCGGCGGCGCCGGTCTGGTGATGTTCGGCATGGTCGCCGCCACCGGCATCAAGATCCTGCTCGCGGCCGACCTGCGCAACAACCGCTTCAACCTCTACATCGTCGCGCTGTCGGTCGGCGCGGGCATGATCCCGATGGTGGCGCCGAAGTTCTTCCACCAGATGCCGCATGCGCTCGAACCGCTGCTGCACAGCGGCATCCTGCTGGCGGCGATCACCGCGGTCACGCTCAACCTGTTCCTCAACGGCGGCCGCCGCGACGCCACCAGCGACGCGATCCAGCCGGCGATGGCGCACTGAGGGCGGGCCGCGCGGCAGTTTCGCGGCTGCCGCAGCTCCCACCCTGAAAGCTGGCGCGATGCGCTGTGGGAACGGTGGCCGCCGCGAAAACAAGGCTCGCCGCCGCGACGATGCCACCGGAGACCCCCATACCCTTGCCCCCACCGGGTCTCTTGCGGGCTCCGCCCGTTACGCGGGCTGCGGCCGCGGCCGGAGGCACAGTGCGCGCGGAACGCGCTACCATCGTCGGGTCTGCAGCAGCCCCGGACCCGATGATGGATCGCAACACCCTCCGCATCCTGCTCGACGGCGAACCGGTCGAAGTCGCCGGCGTCCCTCCCACCACCAGCCTGCTCGCCTGGCTGCGCGGCGCGCGCGGCCTGACCGGCACCAAGGAAGGCTGCAACGAGGGCGACTGCGGCGCGTGCACCGTGGTCGTCGCCGCGCTCGCCGGCGAAGATGCCGCGCTCGAGCTCGCCAGTCTCAACGCCTGCCTGTGCTTCCTGCCCACGCTCGACGGCAAGGCGGTGTTCACCGTCGAATACCTGCGCGCCCAGTGCGGCGGCGAGCTGCATCCGGTGCAGCAGGCGCTGGTGGATTGCCACGGCTCGCAATGCGGCTTCTGCACGCCCGGTTTCGCGATGTCGCTATGGGCGCTCTACAACGCCTGCGTGGCCGACGACAGCCGGCCGGACGCGGCCCGCATCCGCAGCACGCTCACCGGCAACCTGTGCCGCTGCACCGGCTACCGGCCGATCGTCGAGGCCGGGCAGCGCATGTTCGAGCTGCCCGTGCGCGCGCTCGACCGCGACGCGCTGCGCCGCAGCCTGCTCGCCCTGCAGCGCCACGACACGCTGGACTACGCGCATCCGGCCGCGCGCTTCCTTGCCCCGCGCACGTTGAGCGAACTGCTCGAGCTGCGCGCACGCCATCCCGAGGCGACGGTGCTCGCCGGCGGCACCGACGTCGGCCTGTGGGTCAACAAGCAGCTGCGCACGCTCGGCACCGTCCTCTACCTCGGCGAGGTCGCGGAATTGCGCCGGGTGGTCGAGGAAGACGGCGTGCTGCACGTCGGCGCCGGCGCCAGCCTCACCACCGCCTTCGCCGCGCTCGCCCGCCATTGGCCCGAGCTCGGCGAGCTGTGGGAGCGCTTCGCTTCGCCGCCGGTGCGCAATGCCGGCACCCTGGGCGGCAACGTCGCCAACGGCTCGCCGATCGGCGACTCGATGCCGGCGCTGATCGCGCTCGGCGCCCGCGTCGTGCTCGCCAGCGTGCGCGGCCGGCGCAGCCTGGCACTGGAGGAGTTTTACCTCGACTACATGAAGAAGGACCTCGCCGCCGACGAGATCGTCGCCGCGATCGAGGTCCCGCTGCCCGCCGCCGACCTGCGATTCCGCACCTGGAAGCTGTCGAAGCGCTACGACTCCGACATCTCCGCGGCGTGCGGCGCCTTCACGCTGCGCCTGGAGGACGGCATGGTACGCACGCCGCGCATCGCCTTCGGCGGCATGGCCGCCACCCCGCGCCGTGCGGCGCGCACCGAGGCCGCGCTCGACGGCAGGCCCTGGGACGAGGCCACGCTTGCGCTCGCGGTGCAGGCCCTCGACCAGGACTTCGATCCGCTCACCGACCTGCGTGCCAGCGCCGCTTACCGTCGCCGCGCCGCCGCCGGCCTGCTGCGCCGCTTCTTCCTCGAGACCCGCGTCGACACGCCGCTCGCGCCCGCGCAGACGCGGGTCTTCGCCGCCTTCGACCCCTGCGCCGTGCTCCCCCGCGGCGAAGACGCCTGAGGCCGCCGCCATGAGCACGCCCCGTCCCGGCCCCGCCCCCCCGCCCGCCGCGCACTATCCGCACCCGCACGAATCGGCCCACCTGCACGTCAGCGGCGAGGCGATGTACTTCGACGACCTGCCCGAGCTCGCCGGCACCGCCCACGCCGCGCTCGGCCTGGCGACGCAGGCCCACGCCCGCATCGTCCGCCTGGGGCTCGACGCGGTGCGTGCGATGCCCGGGGTGATCGGCGTGCTCACCGCCGCCGACATCCCCGGCCCCAACGACTGCGGGCCGATCATGCACGACGACCCGATCCTCGCCGATGGGGAGGTCCACTATGCCGGCCAGCCGGTGTTCGCGGTGATCGCCGCCAGCCACGAGGCCGCGCGCCGCGCCGCGCGCGCCGCGGTCATCGACTACGCGCCGCTGCCCGCCATGCTCGACCCGCTCGAGGCCGCACGCCGGCAATCCCTCGTGCTGCCGCCGATGCAGCTCGTGCGCGGCGACCCGGCGGCGCGCCTGGCCGGCGCCCCCCGCCGCCTCGCCGGACAGTGGCAGGTCGGCGGCCAGGAGCACTTCTACCTCGAGGGCCAGATTGCCTGCGCGGCGCCGCGCGAGGACGGCTGCATCCAGCTGTGGAGCTCCACCCAGCACCCCACCGAGATGCAGCACGTGGTCGCGCAGATGCTCGGGCTGGCGGCCAATCGCGTGGTGGTGGAGACGCGCCGCATGGGCGGCGGCTTCGGCGGCAAGGAGTCGCAGTCGGCGCTGTTCGCCTGCGTGGCGGCGCTGGCGGCGTGGACATTCCGCCGCCCGGTCAAGCTGCGCCCCGACCGCGACGACGACATCCTGATCACCGGCAAGCGCCACGACTTCCACTACGACTACGAGGTCGGCTTCGACGACGACGGCCGCGTGCTCGCGCTGCGCATCGAGATGGTCGCGCGCGCCGGTTTCTCCGCCGACCTGTCGGGTCCGGTCGCCACGCGCGCGGTGTGCCATGTGGACAACGCCTACTACCTCTCGGACGTCGACATCCGCGCCCTGCTCGCGCGCACGAACACCCAGTCCAATACGGCGTTTCGCGGCTTCGGCGGGCCGCAGGGCGCGCTCGCGATCGAGCATGTGCTCGACAGCATTGCGCGCACGCTGGGGCGCGACCCGCTCGACGTGCGCAGGCTCAACTTCTATGGCGGCGAAGGCCGCGACACCACGCCCTACGGCCAGACCGTCGCCGACAACGTGATCCTGGAGCTGGTCGCGGAGCTCGAGGCGGACAGCGACTACCGCGCCCGCCGCGCCGAGATCGCCGCCTTCAACGCGGCGAGCCCGGTGCTGAAGAAGGGCCTGGCGCTGACGCCGGTCAAGTTCGGCATCTCCTTCAACCTCAGCCACCTCAACCAGGCCGGCGCGCTGGTCCATGTGTATACCGACGGCTCGGTGCTGGTGAACCACGGCGGCACCGAGATGGGCCAGGGCGTCAACACCAAGGTCTGCCAGGTGGTGGCGCACGAGCTCGGCATTTCGCTTACCCGCGTGCGCGCCACCGCCACCGACACCAGCAAGGTCGCCAACACCTCGGCCACTGCGGCCTCGACCGGCGCCGACCTCAACGGCCAGGCCGCCGCGGACGCCGCGCGCCGCATCCGCCTGCGCCTGGCGGAGTTCGCCGCGCGCAGCTGGGGCGATGGCGCCTCCGCCGCCGAGGTGCGCTTCGCGGACGATCAGGTCCATGTCGGCGGACGCACGCTCGCCTTCGCCGAGGTGCTGCGCCAGGCCTACCTGGCGCGCGTGCAGCTGTGGTCCGAGGGCTTCTACGCCACCCCCGGGCTGCACTGGGACGCGAAGTCTCTGAGCGGCCACCCGTTCTACTACTTCGCCTACGGCGCGGCGGTGTCCGAGGTGATCGTCGACACGCTGACCGGCGAATGGCGGCTGCTGCGCGCCGACCTGGTGCATGACGCCGGCGATTCGATCAACCCGGCGATCGACCGCGGCCAGGTCGAAGGCGCCTTCATCCAGGGCATGGGCTGGCTGACGATGGAAGAGCTGTGCCGGGACGCCGACGGCCGGCTGCTGACCCACGCGCCCTCCACCTACAAGATCCCCGCCGCGCACGACTGTCCGGCGGATCTCCGCGTCCGCCTGTATCCGAACCGCAACAGCGAGGACACCATCCTGCGCTCGAAGGCGGTGGGCGAGCCGCCGCTGCTGCTCGCGTTCTCGGTGTGGTTCGCGCTCCGCGACGCGGTCGCCGCGACCGGCGACGGGCGCAGCAACCCGCCGCTGCGCGCGCCCGCCACGCCCGAGGCCATCCTCGATGCGATCGACGCCGTCCGTGCGCAGGCCGCCGCCCCGGCCACGACGCCCGCCACCTGAGCACCCACCGATGCATGCCTGGCTCGAACACCTCGCCCGTCTCGCCGAGTCCGCCACGCCGGCCGTGCTGGTGACCGTCGCCGCCACCCGCGGCTCGACGCCGCGCGCCCCGGGCGCACGCATGATCGTGACCGCTGCGCACAGCCAGGGCAGCATCGGTGGCGGCCAGCTCGAGCAGCGCGCGATCGGCCTCGCCCGCGGCCTGCTCGCCGATGGCGCGACCACCGCCAGCCTGGTGCGCTTCCCGCTCGGCGCCAGCGTCGGCCAGTGCTGCGGCGGGGTCATGGAGCTGGTCTTCGAGCCGGTCGGCACGGCCGCCCGCGGCTGGATCGCCGAGGCATGCGCGCGCGCGGCCGCAGACCGCCCATGGGGCCGCCACGTCGCCCTCGGCGGCGGCGACACCCGCGTGTTCGACGGCGACACGGTGAGCAGCGTGCTCGGGGTTCCGGCGCAGGCCGAACGCGCGTCGAGCCTGCTCGCCGGCGCGGGCGACGGTGCGGCGCTCGCCGCAACGAGCCCCGGGACGGGCGCCGACAGCCTGATCGACGTCTGCGTACCGCCCGAGCTGCAGCTCGTGCTGTTCGGCGCCGGCCATGTCGGGCGCGCGCTCGCCGAGGTCCTCGGCCGGCTGCCGCTGCGGGTGCGCTGGGTCGATCCGCGGGCGGAAGAATTTCCCGCCGCCGTCGCCGCCAACATCGAGCTCCGCTGCACCCACACACCCGAGGCCGAGGTGCGCGACGCCCCGGCCGATGCCGTGTTCCTGGTGCTCACCCACAGCCACGCGCTCGATTTCGAGCTGGTGCGCGCCATCCTCGAACGCGGCGATTTCCGCCTGTGCGGCCTGCTCGGCTCGCAGTCAAAGCGCGCCCGCTTCGAGCAGCGCCTGCGCGCACGCGGCGTCGCCGAACACGCGATCGCCCGCCTGCACTGCCCGCTCGGGGTGCACGGACTCGCCGGCAAGGAACCCGAGGTGATCGCGATCGCGATCGCCGCCGAGGTGCTGCAGTTGCGTGGCGCCTCGCTCGCCGCACGCCCGGCGCAGCGCGGCAGCAGCACCCCGGCGACCGGATCCGGCGCGCGCGCGCAGCCATGAAACCCGTGCGAAGATGCGCGCCCCGCGTCCACCGCACTTGAGGCCAGCCCCGGCTCGATGAACCCGACCGCCACGACCGACATCCGCCTGAGCGCCGTGCGCGGCGAGATCGTGCATTTCATCGCCGACCCCGCCCACGACGCGCACGCGCTCGAACACTTCGCCGACGGCCTGCTGATCGTGCGTGACGGTCACGTCGCCGAATGCGGCCCCGCCGCCGAGCTGCTGGCGAAACTGCCGGCCGGTACGCCGGTGGCCGACCACCGCGGCAAGCTGATCCTGCCCGGCTTCGTCGATACCCACGTCCATTACCCGCAGACCGACATCATCGCCAGCCACGGCGAGCAGTTGCTGGAGTGGCTGGAGAAGTACACCTTTCCCGCCGAGCGCCGCTTCGCCGATCCGGCCCACGCCGCCGAGGTCGCCGCCTTCTTCTGCGACCAGCTGCTGAAGAACGGCACCACCACCGCGGCCGCCTTCGCCACCGTGCACCCGGCCTCGGTCGATGCGCTGTTCACGGCCGCGCAGCGCCGCCGCATGCGCCTGATCACCGGCAAGGTACTGATGGACCGCAACTGCCCCGATTTCCTGCGCGACACCGCCGCGAGCGGCTACGCCGAATCGAAGGCGCTGATCGAGCGCTGGCACGGCCGCGACCGCCTGCTGTACGCGGTGACACCGCGCTTCGCGCCGACCTCGACGCCGGCGCAGATGCGCCTCGCCGGCCGGCTGTTCGCCGAGCACCCGGGCGTGTTCCTGCAGTCGCACCTGGCCGAGAACCGCGGCGAGGTCGACTGGGTGGCGCAACTCCACCCCGAGGCGCGCAGCTATCTCGACGTCTACGAGCGCTGCGGCCAGCTCGGCATGCGTGCGGTGTACGCGCACTGCATCTGGCTCGACGACACCGACCGCCGCCGCATGGCCGACACCGGCACCGCGATCAGCTTCTGCCCGACCTCCAACCTCTTTCTCGGCTCCGGCCTCTTCGACCTGCGACGTGCGCGCGAACTCGGGGTGCGCGTCGGCCTCGGCACCGACGTCGGCGCCGGCACCAGTTTCTCGATGCTGCAGACGATGAACGAGGCCTACAAGGTCTTGCAGCTCGCCGGCCAGTCGCTGTCGGCGGCAAGCGCCTTCCACCTCGCCACCCTGGGCGGCGCGCACAGCCTGTACCTGGATGACCGCATCGGCAACTTCGCCGCCGGCAAGGAGGCCGACTTCGTCGTCCTCGACCCCCGGGCCACGCCGCTGCTCGCCCGCCGCAGCGCGGCATGCGCGACGCTGGACGAGCGCCTCTTCGTGCTGATGATGCTGGGCGACGACCGCGCGGTGGCGGCGACGCACGTGCTGGGCCGGCCCGCATGGCCGCGCGCCCCGGCCGCTTGAGCCCCTCACGCACCACCCACGGGAACCCCGACGATGGAACTGAAATGGCTGGAAGACTTCCTCAGCCTCGCCGACAGCGGCAGCTTCTCGCGCTCCGCGGAGCAGCGCCACGTCTCGCAGCCGGCGTTCTCGCGCCGCATCCGTGCGCTCGAGGCCTGGCTGGGGGTGGCGCTGGTCGACCGCAGCACCTTCCCGACCCGGCTCACCGGGGCCGGCGAGGCCTTCAAGGGCCCGGCGGTCGATCTGCTCAACCGCCTGCACGCCGCCCGGGCGCTGGTGCGCGGACACCAGGCGATCGCCAGCGACGCGCTCGTCGTGGCGGTGCCGCACACCCTGGCCTTCGCCTTCTTCCCGAGCTGGCTGGGGCGGCTGAAGGCGAGCTTCGGCGAGGTGCCGACGCGGCTGGTGGCGGGCAATGTCCACGACGTGGTGATGATGCTGAGCGAAGGCGGCTGCGACCTGCTGCTGTGCTACCACCACCCCGCCCACCCGGTGTGGCTCGACCCGGCGCGCTTCGAGGGCCTGAACCTGGCGGTCGAGCACGTCCGCCCCTACCTGCCGCGCCGGCTCGCCAGGCTCGCCAGCTGGCAGCTGCCGGGCACTGCGGAGGCGCCCATCCCCTTCCTGCGCTACGGTCCCAACACCTATCTGCGGCGCATGGTCGACACCATCCTCGACCGCGCCCCGCGACCGGCTCACCTCGCCCTGCAGTACGAGACCGACATGGCCGAGAGCCTCAAGGCGATGCTGCTCGCCGGCCACGGCCTCGCCTTCCTGCCGGCGAGCGCGGTGGCGCGCGAGGTCGAGCGCGGCGAGGTGGTGGTCGCGGGCGGGCCGGAATGGAGCCTGGACATGGAGGTGCGGCTGTACCGCGACCGCGCCAACACCCGGCCCGAGCTCGCCCGGCTGTGGGCGCACCTGGAGGCGGAGCGCGCCCGATGACATAGGGGTCATGCGCGAAACGCATGACCCGATGAAGCAACGGCATGCAGCCGCGTGCCCGCAGCGCCCAGAATGCGCCCACCTTCCACGCCACACGAGGCAGACAGATGAGCGCAGCACCCCAGGACAACAAGAACTTCGACCGCCTTGCCGGCCTGTCCTACCTGAACCCCGCCGCCCCCGAGCCGTGGGCGAGCTTCGTCGAGCAGATCGAGCGCGTGCGCCCCTACCTGGGCGCGCTCGAGCGCTGGATCGAGACGCTCAAGCATCCCAAGCGCACCCTGATCGTCGACGTGCCGATCGAGCGCGACGACGGCACCGTCGCGCACTACGAGGGTTACCGCGTGCAGCACAGCCTGTCGCGCGGCCCGGGCAAGGGCGGCGTGCGCTTCCACCCCGACGTCACGCTCAACGAGGTCATGGCGCTCGCCGGCTGGATGACGATCAAGAACGCCGCGGTCGGCCTGCCCTTCGGCGGCGCCAAGGGCGGCATCCGCGTCGATCCGGCGAGCGTGAGCAAGGGCGAGCTGCAGCGCATCACCCGCCGCTACACCTCCGAGATCGGCGTCATCATCGGCCCCGACAAGGACATCCCCGCGCCCGACGTCGGCACCAACGCGATGACGATGGCGGTGATGATGGACACCTTCTCGATGAACCGCGGCGGCACGGCCACCGGCGTGGTTACCGGCAAGCCGATCGCCCTCGGCGGCAGCCTGGGCCGCCAGGAAGCCACCGGCCGCGGCGTGTTCATCACCGCACGCGAGGCCGCGCGCCACCAGCAGATCCCGATCGAAGGCGCACGCGTGGTCGTGCAGGGCTTCGGCAACGTCGGCGGCATCGGCGCGCGCCTGTTCCACGAGGCCGGCGCGCGTGTGATCGCGGTCGCCGACCACACCGCCACGCTGGTCAACGAAGCCGGCATCGACATCCCGGCCGCGCTCGCGCACGCCGCCGCGCATGGCGGCCTGAAGGGCTTCGCCGGCGCCGCGCCGATCGACATCGAGGACTTCTGGCGCCTGGAGTGCGAGTTCCTCGTCCCCGCCGCGCTCGAAGGCCAGCTCACCGTCGAGCGCGCCGCCGGGGTGCGCGCCAGGGTCGTAGTCGAAGGCGCCAACGGCCCGACCACACCCGCGGCCGACGACGTGCTGCGCGAGCGCGGCATCCTGGTCGTGCCCGACGTGCTGGCCAACGCCGGCGGCGTCACCGTGTCCTATTTCGAGTGGGTGCAGGACTTCTCCAGCTTCTTCTGGACCGAGGAGGAGATCAACGACCGCCTCGAGCGCATCATGGTCGGCGCCTTCGCGGCGATCTGGAAGATCGCGCAGGAAAAGCGGGTGTCGCTGCGCACCGCCGCCTTCATCGTCGCCTGCCACCGGGTGCTGGAAGCGCGCGCCGAGCGCGGGCTGTATCCGTGATCTGGGGGGCGCAAGTCGGGGTGCGGGGCACGTCCAGCGCCCGACGCATGTCCCCCACTTATCCGCGGCGCATTTCCAGCGGCCGCCGAGGCTGATAGGCTTGCATTCGTTCGGGAGGCGCAGCGCGTCTCCCGATACGTGTCTGGACTGAAAACATCAACTCGGGGACGAACATGATGCGTATGCACAAGCGCTTGATCGCGGGATCAGCTCGATGCGCTCGGGCAACGAGCGGCTGGCGGATCGTGACAGCCGGGCGCTGGCCCGCAGCGAACGCAGCGACAAGGCCGCCAAGGCCGAACGCGCGACGCGCGCGGAAAAAGCCGAGAAGGCCGAGCGCATGGCCAAGGTCGAGCGTCCTGCGCGCGGCGAACGGGCCGAACGGGCCGAACGGGTGGAGCGTCCGGAGCGGGTGGAGCGCCCGGAAAAGCCCGAGCGCCCCGAGAAGCCCGAGCGTCCGGAAAGGCCGGAGCGCCCGGAGAAGCCTGAACGCGCCGAGCGTCGCTGATTCATCTCCCCGCCGGCCCGGTCGCCGCCTGCCCCGCATGCGGGGGGGCGGACCGGGCCGCTACGGTTTCAGCCGATATCCCGTGCGCAGCATCCAGGTCGCGATCCCCGCGAACACCGCCAGGAACAGCAGCGTCATCCCCAGGCTCACCCCCACCGCCACGTCCGCGCTGCCATAGAAGCTCCAGCGGAAGCCGCTCACCAGATACACCACCGGGTTGAACAGCGACACCGTGCGCCACGCCGCCGGCAGCATGTCGATCGAGTAGAAGCTGCCGCCGAGGAAGGTCAGCGGGGTGATGATCAGCAGCGGCACGAGCTGCAGCTTCTCGAAGTTGTCCGCCCAGATGCCGAGGATGAAGCCGAGCAGGCTGAAGCTGACCGCGGTCAGCAGCAGGAAGCCCACCATCCACAGCGGATGCTCGATGCGCAGCGGCACGAAGAAGGCGGCGGTGGCGAGGATGATCACGCTCAGCAGCACCGCCTTGGTCGCCGCCGCGCCGACGTAGGAGAGCACGATCTCGAAGTGCGACACCGGCGCCGACAGGATCTCGTAGATCGTGCGCGAGAACTTCGGGAAGAAGATGCCGAAGGACGCGTTCGAGACGCTCTGCGTGAGCAGGTTGAGCATGATCAGCCCGGGCACGATGAAGGCGCCGTAGCTCACCCCTTCCACCTCGGGGATGCGTGCGCCGATCGCCGAACCGAACACGACGAAGTACAGCGTGGTGGTGATCACCGGCGCGAGCACGCTCTGCAGCAAGGTGCGCTTGGTGCGCGCCATCTCGAACAGGTAGATCGAACGGACCGCATGCCAGTTCATCGTGCGCCCTCCCCGGCCGGTTCGCGCTCGCTGACCAGGCTCACGAAGATTTCCTCCAGCGAGCGCTGGGTGGTGTGCAGGTCGGCGAAGGCGATGCCGGCGGCGCCCAGGTCCTGCAGCAGGTCGGCGATCGCGTTGTCCTCGGTCTCGGCCTCGTAGCGGTAGATCAGTTCGGCCCCGCCCTTGCCCAGGCTCAGGCCGTAGCGCGCGAGCGCGGGCGGCACCGCTCCCAGCGGCGCGGCGAGCTGCAGCGTGAGCTGCTTGCCGCCGAGCTTGCGCATCAGCGCGGCCTTGTCCTCGACCAGGATCAGCTCGCCCTTGGCGATCACGCCGATGCGATCGGCCATCTCCTCCGCCTCCTCGATGTAGTGCGTGGTCAGGATCACGGTGACGCCCTGCTCGCGCAGCCGGCGCACGAGCTGCCACATGTCGCGGCGCAGCTCGACGTCCACGCCGGCGGTGGGCTCGTCGAGGAACAGGATGCGCGGCTCGTGCGACAGCGCCTTGGCGATCAGCACCCGGCGCTTCATGCCGCCGGAGAGCATCATCAGCCGGGCGTCCTTCTTGTTCCACAGCGACAGGTCCTTGAGCAGGCGCTCGAGGTAGGCCGGATCGGGCGGCTTGCCGAACAGGCCTCGGGTGAAGCTCACCGTGTTCCACACCGTCTCGAAGGCGTCGGTGGTGAGTTCCTGCGGCACCAGGCCGATCAGTGCGCGCGCGGCGCGGTAGTCGCGCACGATATCGTGGCCGTCGACCGTGACGCGCCCGGCGGTGGCGCGCACCAGCCCGCAGACGATGCTGATCAGCGTGGTCTTGCCGGCGCCGTTGGGCCCGAGCAGGGCGAAGATCTCGCCGCGGCGGATGTCGAGATCGACGCCCTTGAGCGCGGCGAAGCCGGAGGCATAGGTCTTGGAGAGACCCGAGATGGAGATGATGGTCGGCATGGCTGCAAGATAGCAGATCGAGGCGCCCTCATCGTCCGCCGCGCCCGTGCGGGGCGCGCCCGCAACTCAGCCCAGCGTCGCCGTCGCCAGCTTGGCGCCGAAACCGATGAACACGCCGCCCACCCCCGCCGTCGCGCCGGCGGCGACGCGGCGGTGGCGGCGGAACTGGGCGGCAAGCCTCGCGCCGGAGAAGATCAGCATCGACAGGTAGAGCACGCTGCACACCTGCACGATCACGCCCAGGATCACGAAGGACAGCGCCGGGTGCTCGTAGCCCGGATCGACGAACTGGATGAAGAAGGACACGAAGAACAGGATCGCCTTCGGGTTCATCAGGCTGATCACCAGCGCGGTGCGAAAGGGGTGCGGCATGCTGCGCACCGGCGGGTAGTCCGGACGGCCGTCGCCGACCTGCTCGGCGGTCTCGTCGCCGCGCCGCCAGGTGGCGAGCGCCCCGCGCAGCAGGCTCAGCCCCACCCAGGCCAGGTACGCCGCGCCGGCGTACTTGATGATCATGAACAGCTCGGGCGTGGCGCGCAGAACCGAAGCCATGCCGGTAACCGCGAGCAGCATCAGGATGGTGTCGCCGACGAATATCCCCGCCGCGCCCCGGTAACCGGCGCGCACGCCCCAGCGCGAGGCCGCCGCCATCACGTAGAGCGAATTGGGCCCGGGCAGCAGCACGATGAAGATGGTGCCGAGGATGAAGGTGGTGAGATCGGTGATGCCGTAGAACATGGGGGCGCCGGGCGAATCGGAAACGAGCGAGCACCTACTTTGCCACGCCCCCGCAGCGCTCGCCAGCCGCCCGGCGGCGGCCGCGCCTACCGCCGGACGGCGGCATCGTCGTCCTCGGCCAGCAGCGCGGCGACGTAGTCCGGCGGCAGGCGGTACTCGGCCGCGAGCTGCGCGGCGTCGAGGCCGCTGGCGCGGATGGCCTGCAGCCAGCCGTCGAGGCCGGTGGAGAGCGAGCGCCCGGCCTGCTCGCCGTCGCGGGTGGCGCGTTCGCCCTCGGCGACCTCGTACTTGTTGGCGTAGCCGCGCGGCGTGACCATCAGGCCGTCGCGCACGAAGGTGTTGGAGTTGCCGATCAGCACGGTGCTCAGCATGCCGATGTCGGCCTCGGCCATGCGCTCCAGCGTGGTGAACTCGATGCGCTGCTTCGGACGATAGGCGGACTTGACGATGGCGACCGGCGTATCCGGGCGGCGGTGGCGCAGGAACAGGCGCTGGGCCTCGACGATCTGGCGCGTGCGGCGGCCGCTCTTGGGGTTGTAGAGGGCGACGACGAAATCGGCGTAGGCGACCGCGTCCAGGCGGCGGGCGATGGTCGGCCAGGGCGTGAGCAGGTCCGACAGCGAGATCGCGCAGAAATCGTGCGTCAGCGGCGCGCCGACCAGCGCGGCGCAGCTGTTGAGCGCCGAGGCGCCGGGGACGATCTCGACCTCGACCCCGCAGCCCGGCGTCCACCCGGCCTGGAACAGCACCTCGAAGGTCGGGCCGGCCATGCCGTAGACGCCGGCATCCCCCGAGGACACCAGCGCCACCTTGCGCCCCCGGCGGGCGCGCTCGAGCGCCTCGATGGCGCGGTCGAGCTCCTCGGTCATCGACTTCCTGATGACCTCCTTGCCTTCGAGCAGCTCGGCGACCAGGCGGATGTAGGTGACGTAGCCGATCACGGTATCCGCCTCGGCGATCGCGGCGCGGGCGCGCGCGGTGAGGTGCGCGTGGCTGCCCGGGCCGAGACCGACGAGCATGATCTTGCCGCCGGCGGCGAACGGGAAATGGGCTTGGGGGGCGTTCATGGTGAGACAGACTCCGGTTTCAGGATCCGCCGCGAGGGGCGTGAAGCGGGACCCCGGCCCGGAGGCCGGGGTTCCGGCGTGCGATCAGGCGGCACGGAAGCTGCCGACGGACGGCATCCGCGCGATCGAAACGGTGGCGTTGCGGCCATCGGCGCCACGCAGCCGGTGCTTCTCGACGAGCAGCGCGCCGGGGTCGGTGGCGAGATCGGTACCGGCGGCGAGCAGCGCCGCCGCCTCCGACACCGACGGCGTGCCGACGTGTCTGCGCACCGTCTCCGAGGGGTTGGGCACGGTGACGACCGCCAGCGCGCCGGGCGGGAAGAACCGCAGCGTCCAGCCGGACGCGGCCGCCACTTCGAGCAGGCCGGCCTCGTCGGCCTTGAGCGTGATGCTGGCCGCGGCCGCGACCGCGGCACGCCCGGCGCCGATGCTCGCGAGCGCGGCATCGACGGCCTGTGCGATGGTCGCCGCCGGCGTGCCGCGGTCGCAGCCGAGGCCGAGCGCGAGCTTCGGCGGAGCCGTGCCGGTACCTCCGGCCGCGCTCACGCCGCCTCCGGCGCGGCCGGGCGGTAGATCACGCGCTTGCCGGCGAGGCGCTCGGCGTAGCCGGCGGGCAGCGGGCGATGGCTGATCCACAGCACGGCGCCGAAGCGCTCGGGCTCGACGTCCTCCAGGCGGGTGAAGCGCTGGATGTTCGCCGGCAGCGGGCCGCTGCGGCCGTTGGCATGCCGCGTCCACCAGTCGGGGCTGCCGGCCTCCTGCACCAGCGCCACCGGCTCGTCGTTCACCACCGCGGCGCTGGCGCGCACGATCTCGTCGTGGCTGGCCTCGAAGGTCCAGCCCAGCTCGCGGCCGAGCAGGTCGACCGCCAGCGTCGCGCGCGCGTCCGAGGCGGTGGTCAGCACCGGCGTGGCGCCCACTGCCTGTTGCAGCGCGCCGGCGATGGCGTTGGCACCGCCGAGGTGGCCGGACAGCACCGGGATCGCCCAGCGCCCCGCTTCGTCGAGCACCACCACGCCGGGATCGGTCTCCTTGTTCCTCAGGTGCGGGGCAAGCAGGCGCACCACCGCGCCCAGCGACACGATGGCGACGATGCCGTCGAAGCCGGCGAACAGCGCCGGCACCTGGTCGCCGACCTTGCCCTCGTAGCAGGCGAATGCGCCGGGCGCGGCAGCCGCGGCTTCGGTGGCGAACTTCTGCGGTGCGAACAGCATGGCGCCGGGCAGCGCGGCGATGACGCGGCCGGCAAGCGCGATGCCGTGGCGGGTGATCGACACCACGGCGATGCGAGTGTTGGGAAAGGGCAGGTGTTGCGTGGTCTGCGGTGACATCGGGCGGGGTCTCAGGAAATGGCCGCGGTGGCGGGGCGGACGGCCTGTTCGACCGCGTGGGCGGGCGTGCCGGAGCTGGCGGGCGCGTGCGGCTCCGCTTGCACGGCGCGCTTGCGGCAGCCACGGCGCAGTTCGCCGCGCTGGCGCTTGGGGTTCTGCACCAGCAGCAGCGACAGGTAATTGACCTTCGCGCCGCGCAGGCTGGCCACGTCATGGACGACGCGCTGTGCGGGCGCTCCCACCTTCTCGACGAAGCAGCTGCTGGCGAGCAGGCCGCGGCGTTCGAGCAGGTCGAGCACCTCGTCGAGCAGTGGCTTCACCTTCATCAGCACCAGGGTGTCGAACTCGTCGAGCAGGTGGTCGATGACGGCGGTGCCGTAGGCGGCGGGGATCACCGCCATCGTCTCGTCCTCTTCCGCCAGTGCGAGGTCGGCCACGGCCGCGGCGGCAGCGAAGGAGCTGACGCCGGGGATGGTCTCGACCTCGACCTCGGGTGCCAGCTCGCGCACGGCGCGGGCCAGGTGGCGGAAGGTGGAGTAGGTGGACGCGTCGCCTTCCACCAGGAAGGCGAGGTCGCGGCCTTCGGCCAGCAACTGCAGCGTCTGCGCCGCGGCGCGTGCCCAGGCCCTGGCGAGCGCGATCGCGTCGCGCGTCATCGGGAACACCAGTTCGACGGCGTCGTCCGGAACCGCCAGTCCGCCACGGCGGGCGATGTCCAGTGCGTAGGAGGATTCCGCGGCGCGCTTGACCGGATAGGCCCAGCGCGCGCCCGACTGCAGTGCGGTCCAGCCGCGGCGGGTGATGAGGTCGGGGTCGCCGGGGCCGAGCGAGACGCCGATCAGGCGGCCGAAACGATGGGGGGTCAGTGTGGGCGCGTTCATGCGGTCTCCTTGCGGGCGGTGACGATCCACACCGGGTTCTGCGCAGCGAGCCGGTGCATGTCGAGGATGGGCTGGCTGCGCGCGGCCGACAGCATGGTCACGTCCCAGGCAGCGCCGCTTGCCGCCAGTGCGGATGTGGCGGTGGCGAGGTTCTCGAGGGTGACGAAGTTCATCACCAGCCGGCCGCCGGGTCTGAGCCGGCGCAGCACGAGGGCGATCAGTTCGCCCAGTTCGCCGCCCGAGCCGCCGATGAAGACCGCGTCGGGGTCGGGCCAGGCGTCCAGCCCGGCCGGGGCCTTGCCTTCGTGCAGGCTGTAGTTGCTCGCGCGCAGGCGACGGGCGTTGGCGCGCGCGTTGGCGGCATCGCCCGCGTTCTTCTCGATCGCCCACACATGGCCATGGCGGGCGATCCGGCTCGCCTCCAGGCCGACCGAGCCAGAACCGGCGCCGATGTCCCATACCAGGCTGTCGGCACGCAGCGCCAGCTTGGCGAGCGACACCGCGCGTGCCTCCAGCTTGGTGATCAGGCCCTTCTCGGGGCTGCGCTGCACGTAGTCGAGATCGTCGAGGCCGAACAGGGGCGTATCGGCGGGCAGGGCGCGGAGCGCGACGTCGGCTGCAGTTGCCGTCTCCCTGCCCGCCGCCGCCCCGTCTCGTCGCTCGGGGGAGTGCGAGCGTTCGATCACGAGGATGTTGGGCTCCGGAAAACGCCGGGTGGCGGCCTCGTGCAGGCTCAGTCCCTCGAAGACGGCCTCGTCGTCCAGGCACAGGCGGGCAACCACCGACAGGCGCAGGTCCTCGCCGCCGCCCGGCTCGCCATGGCCGGCCGCCAGCAAGGCGCGGGCGATGCGGTCGGGGCTGTTGGCCGGGCTGGTGAAGCTGGCGACCAGCGGATGCTCGGCGACGGCGCGAACCAATCGGTACAGGCCGTGCTCCGGCGTCGGCCCGGGTTGCAGCGGGTCGGCCCGCCATTCGCCGGCATCGGCGCCGTGGCAGGAGGTGAAGCGGGCCTCCTGCCACGGCTTCTTCAGGCGGGCGAAGGCGAGCTGCAGCGTGGACGGCGCGGGCAGCACCTCGATCCGCGCGGCGCCGAGCTTGCCGATCAGGAAGCCGGCGATGCCGTGGCACAAGGGGTCGCCGGTGGCGAGCACCACGGCGTGGCCACCCTGCCCGGCAACCTCCTCGATCCAGCCCGGCACGCGGCTCAGCGCGCCGTCCATGTCCAGCAGGCGGGCGGCCGGCGCGTGTGGCGCGATCAGCGCCAGCGTGCGTCCGGCACCGATGACGCAGGCAGCGGCTTCGATGCGCTGGCGCGCCACGGCGCCGAGGCCGTCCCAGCCCTCGTCGAGCAGGCCGACGATGCTGTAGGCGGGCGTGGTGGATTCAGGCATGCGTGGTCTCCATCAGGTCGGCCTCATCGACAGTCACGATCGGTACGCCCTCGAAGTTGCAGGCCAGCACCGTGAGCCGGTGCGGGCCGGGGTAGCGCTGGCGCAGGCTGCGGATGGCGCGCTCGGCCAGCGCGCGGTGGAAGGCCACGGCCAGGCCGAATCCGGCCAGGCGTTCGGCGGCAAAGCGGGCGGTCTCGGCGGCACGGATCTCGGCCACGAGCGCGGGCGGCGCACCGACCTCGGCGGCGGCGCCGGCGATCAGCGCGCGGTCCACTTCCTCGCGCCAGGCGTGCGTGACCGACAGACCCTGGGCGATCTTGGTGAGCTTGCCGACCATGGCGCCGACGATGATGTGCTGCATGCCCTGCTTCACCGCGGTGGTGAAGGCGGCCTTGACGAAGTCGCCCATCTGCACGAAGCAGGCTTCGTCCAGTTGCGGGAATTCGCGCATCGCGCATTTCTCGGTGCGCCCGCCGGTGGTGAACACCACGCTGGTCTGGCCCTGGTTGGCGGCGACATCGATGGCCTGGATCACGCTGGCGCGGAAGGCGGCGGTCGAATACGGGCGGACGATGCCGGTGGTGCCGAGGATGCTGATGCCGCCGACGATGCCGAGGCGGGCGTTGAGCGTCTTCTTCGCCATCTCTTCGCCGCCCGGCACCGAGATCGTCACCGCCAGGCTGTCCCCGGCGTCGAGGAGGGGGGCGCCCGCCGCGCGCACGTTGTCGACGATGTTGCGCCGTGGCACCGGGTTGATCGCCGGACCGCCCACGTCCAGCCCGAGGCCGGGCTTCGTCACCACACCCACGCCGGGGCCGCCCAGGAGGATCACTTCGCCGCCGCCGCCGGGGATGCGGCGTACGTCCGCCGTGAGGTGGGCGCCATGGGTGGCGTCCGGGTCGTCGCCGGCGTCCTTGATCGACACCGCATGGGCGTGATCACCGTCGACGCGGCCGTCACTGATCTCGAAGCGCACCCGCATCGTGTTGGGCAGCACGCATTCCACCGCGTCCGGTACCGCGCCCCGCACCAGGCCGAGCGTGGCCGCCACCGCGGCGGCGGCCGAATTGGCGCCGGTGGAGAGGCCCGTGCGGTTGCCACGGTCGCGCTTGGGATCGCCCTTGCGCACCTTCTCCGGCAATGCGTGTCCTGCCGCCATGGCCGGTCCTCAGCCCTGCAGGGCCTGCAGCTGGCGAGCCTCGGCCAGCCCGAGCAGGGCGTGGATCGCCGCCACCACCAGGGTCGAGCCGCCCTTGCGGCCGCGGATGACGATCCACGGCACTTCGTCGACCCCGGCCATCAGGTCCTTGGATTCGGCCGCCGACACGAATCCGACCGGCATGCCGACGACCAGCGCCGGGCGCACGCCTTCCTCGCGGATCAGCCGCACCAGCTCGATCAGCGCCGTGGGTGCGTTGCCGATGCCGACGATGGCGTCGTCGAGCAGGCCGAGCCGGTGGGCCTTGCGCATTGCCTGCACCGCACGCGTGGTGTCCTCGGCGCGGGCGCGTTCGATGACATCGGCGTCGGAAATGAACTGATGGGTGCGCATGCCGAAGTGCGCCAGGCGCGAGGCCGACAGGCCGACGCAGATCATCTCGACGTCGGCGACGATGTTCGTGCCGCCACCGAGGAGGGCGGCGAGGCCGGCTTCCACCGCGTCCGGGTGGAAGTCCGTGAGGCCGTTGAAGTCGAAGTCGGCGTTGGCGTGGATCATGCGGCGCACGACCGGCCACTGGCCGGCGCCGTAGGCATGGGCGCCGACCTCGGCGTCGATGATGGCGAAGGAGTCGTGCTCGATCGCGCGACCGGCTGCGGTGAGCTGTTCGGTGACGGTGTTGGTGTTCATCGCGGCGCCGGCCTCAGGCGTGAGCATGTTCATGGGCGTGGGCATGGTCGGAACCGTGGTGATGGCCATGGTCGTGGTCCGTGTGAGGGACGTGCGAGTGATGGACATGTGTATGGCTGTGGTCATGCAGATGCTCGGCCTCGGCGGCGAGGCGGTACTTGCAGCCGTCGCACTCCAGCAGCGCGCCTTCGGGTAGTTCCTGGCCGCCGACCTTGGCGTCGAGCAGATCGAAGATGCCCTTGTCGAAACCGAAGTGCGTGCCGAGGGCGAAGGCGATCTGCGGGTACTGGCGCTGCAGGCGCTCGACCTGGGCCTTGATGCGCTCCATCAGCACCCCGGTGAAGAGGTACACCGGCACGACGCAAATCTGCGTCATGCCCAGCCGCGCCTGGCGCTGGACGACGGTTTCGAGTCGCGGCCAGGTGACGCCGGTGAAGGCGAGGTCGACCAGCTCGTGGTCGCCGTCCTCGAACAGCCAGCGCGCCATCTTGGCCAGCTCGCCATTGGCGCCCGCGTCCGACGAGCCGCGGCCGAGCAGCACGACGCCGGTGGTCCGCGGATCGGGCACGTCGAGCTGCTTGAGCAGGCGGTCGAGCTGGCCCTTGAGCACGGCGAAGATCTCGCGTCCCATGCCGAGGTGGCGCGCGCAGGCGAAGGCGACGCCGGGGTGGCGCTGGCGCGCGCGCTCGATGGCGGCCGGCAGTTCCATCTTGACGTGGCCGGCGGCGTTGAGGATGAAGGGAATCGTGACCACCCGCCGCGCCCCGTGCGCGGCACGATCGAGGCCCTCGTCGAGCAACACCTCGGCGTGCTCGATGAAGCAGGTCTCGATGCGCCAGCCGGGGTGGCGATCGCGCCACTGGGCGGCGAAATGCTGGATCTCCTTGTTGCCCTCGCGATTGCGCGAGCCGTGGCCGACGAGGAGGATGGCGGTGTCGTTCATGCGTGTTCTCCGGTGGGCAGGCCGGCGTCGGCGGCAGGTGTGGAGGCCTGGCGGAAGCGGTGGCCGAAGCCCGGGTCGTACAGCTTCGAGCGGGCGATGTCGGGCCAGTGGCGGGCGCCGAGTGCGGGGCTGGCGATGATCATGGCCTGGCTGGCGATCTTCTCGTCCTGGCAGCGGCGCTTGATGTCGGCCAGCGTGCCGCGAACGATCTTCTCCGCGCCGGGCCAGCTCGCCTTCTGCACCACCACGATGGGCGCCTCCTCCGGCCAGCCGGCGGTGCGCAGCGCGCGCTGCACCTCGTGCAGCAGCGTGATCGACAGGAAGATGCACAGCGTCGTGCGGTGCGCGGCGAGCGCCGCCAGGTCCTCGCCCGGCGGCATCGGCGTGCGGCCGGCGACGCGGGTGAGGATCACGGTCTGCGTCACTTCCGGCAGGGTCAGGGTCTCGCCGGCGGCGGCGGCCGAGGCCATCGCCGAGGACACGCCCGGCACCACCTGCCAGGCGATGCCCGCCGCATCGAGCGGGCGGGTCATCTCGACCAGCGCGCCATACAGGCCGGGGTCGCCGGTCTGCAGGCGCACCACGGTGCGATGGCGGGCGCAGGCGTCCAGCAGCCAGGCGCTCATGTCCTCGAGCGTCATGTCCTTCGAGTCGCGGATCTCGCAGCCGGGCGGCGCGAACTGCGTGGCCGCGCGGTCGACCAGCGAGCCCGCGAACAGGATCGCCCCCGCCTGCTCGAGCAGGCGGCGGCCCTTCACCGTGATCAGGTCGGGATCGCCGGGGCCTGCGCCGACGAACCAGACGGTGCCTCCGGCCTTGTTCGCCACGGCCGGCATCAACCGCGCGCCGGCACGGCGAAGCAGAGCTGCACGAGCGGGCGATGCGCATGCGACTGCAGCAGCCGAACCACCGCCACGGTCAGCACCGGCTCGATCAGCACCACCGGCAGGTAGGCCGCGGCGAAGGTCACCCATTCGCCGAAGGGCGTTGCAACCTCGCCCATCGCCAGCCAGAAGCCGACCATGGCGGCGACGCCGGCGTAGTAGGCGGCGTCGAGCTTCAGCACCGACTGCACCCGGGTGGCGGCGCCAGCCGCGAGCCTGCGGCCGAGCGTGGCGTGCAGCGCCACCAGCGGCACGGCCAGCGACAGGAAGTTGACGCCCAGGTGCAGCAGGTCGGTCGGCTCGAAGACCACGCCCTGCAGCAGCAGGCCTAGACCGAAGCCGAGCAGCGTGGGCGCGAAGCCGAGCGCGAGATAGATCGGCATGGCGCCGATGAAGTGCAGCTCCGACACGCCCGCAGGCATGTGGAAGCTCTGCATGAAGACCGAAAGGAACAGCGCCGCGAGCAGCGTGCGCAGGATCAGTTGCGGCTTCTTGAACAGTTGCGGCGCCTGCGCGGCGGCAAGCGCGGTGGCGGCGAGGTTGGCGGCGGCGATCTTGGCGCCGGAAAGGATGCCGGGTTCGATGTGCATGATGACTCCCCACGAGTGCTTGGAACGACGATGCGAACCACGCGGGCGGGGGGCGGCCTTGCGTCCTGCCATGGCACGGCCGAGGGCGCTGCGGACGCGGCGATAGCGCGTACGCATGCCCGGCACGGCAGTGCCTGGAGACGAATGCACGACGAGTCGGCTGGAGCTTCCGGCGCACGCGGGCGGCCGGCGGATAACCAGTCGGATCGAACCCACACCCCGGGGCTCACATCAACCTGGAACGCCACGGCCCTTGCGGGGCGCGGTGTTCCGTACTCGATCGGGCCGGTCTTCTGGCTCGCCGTCTTCCTCCTCCGCCGACCTTCCCGAGCGCGAGGCTCAGTGGCGTGTTGGCGGATTCGTCAGGCTCACAGCAGCGGGGGCTGCGCCGGACTGGCCGTTCGCGCGGGGCGAACGACGTCACCGGACTTCCCGTTTCACCCCGTCATACGGTTGTATGACGGGGCACCCGGATCGAATGCAGGCGGAGACTAATCGAAAGCGGACAACGTCCGCAAGTTGCCGTTACGGCAAGCGCATGCGGGGCGAGCCGCTCAACCCGCCGCCCGCCGCGACTGCACCAGCGACCACAGGCTGATCAGCGCCAGCGCGCCGACGATCAGCACCATGCCGGTGAATTCGACCGCGTTCGGCCGCTCGCCGAGTTCGATCCAGCCCGCGAGCGCGCCGATCAGCGGGATGCCCAGCGCCGACAGGCCGGCCATGCCGGTCGACAGCTTCTGCAGCACGTACAGCCACAGCAGCCACGCCAGCCCGGTCGCGAGCACCGCGTTGAAGGCGAGCGCGCCGAAGAAGTACGGCGTCGGGTCGATCGGCCGCGAGGGGTGAAGCGCGGCGAGCACGCACAGCGCGATCGCGCCGAACAGCATCTGCCAGGCCGTCAGCGAGAGCAGGTCGAACGCCTGGTCGCGACGCATGCGCTTGGCCACCACCGCGGAGGCCGCCCAGGTGATGCCGCCGGCCACCGCGAGCAGGTTGCCGAAGGCGCTGCCGCCCATGGCCCACGGCTGCAGCACCAGCACCAGGCCACAGCCGGCGATCGCGATCGCCGCCCACTGCAGGCCGCGCACCCGCTCGCCGAGCACCCACCACGCCATCGGGATGACCCAGAACGGCATCGTATAGACCAGCACCGCGGTCTTGCCCGCGCCGCCGGACACCAGCGCCCACTGGATCAGCGCGGTGAACGCGGCGGTCTGCAGCACGCCGAGCAGGATCACCTGGCGCGCCGCCACCAGCGAAAGCGGCCGGCGCAGCACGAGCAGCACCAGGAACAGGGTGGCTGCACCGAGCAGGGTGCGGATCGCGGAGAAGTCGAAGGGATCGACGTACTGGATCACCTGCTTCATGACCACCCAGTTGTAACCCCAGATCAGGGACAGTGCGGCGAGCGCGACGAGCGCCAGGCGCGGCGTGCCGGATGCGGACATCGGACCTCCAAAAGGAAAACGCCGCGGCGCCCCTGACGGGGGCCGCGGCCGAAGGGCTGCCGCCCGGGAGTTCGGCGGCGAGTAACAGTGCGGGGTGGATTATGCACCGCCGCGACGGGGACGACATACGACCGCGCTGATAAGGGCTATCGGGGACCGGAGCGGGCGCCCCTCAAGAGCCTGCCCGCCACAGGGCACGACTGCGGAAGCGGACTCAGACCGGCTGCACCGCCATGACCGGCGCCTTGCGGCTCATCAGCGCCAGGTGCAGCACCGCACCGAGCAGCGCACCGAACATCCACGAGAAGCCCGCCCAGGCCGCCAGCGCCGGCGTCCACACCGAGGCCACCGAGAACAGCGAGGCCACCGAGAAGGCGAACAGGGCGCGCTTGTTCCAGCCCTTGTCGAAGTAGTAGGTCGAGCCCGGCTCGGCCGAGAACAGGTCCTGCACGTTGAGCTTCTGCTTGCGCACGAGGTAGTAGTCGGCGACCACGATGCCGTACAGCGGAGCGAGCACTGCACCCAGGGTATCGACGAAGCCGGCGATGCCGATGTGGCTGATCAGCGCCACCCACAGGCCGCCGATGAAGAACGAGATCACCGCGGTGATGATGCCGCCGGTGCGCGCGCTGATCTTCGCCGGGGCGAGATTGGCGAGGCCGAAGGCCGCCGGGATGAAGTTGGCGACCAGGTTGATGCCGACGGTGGCGGCGAAGAAGGTCAGCGCGGCGATGATGGTCAGCGCCAGGTTGTCGACCTTGGCCGCCATCTCGGCCGGGTTGGTGACGATCTCGCCGAACAGCACGGCGGTGCCGGCGGTGATGAACAGCGCCAGGAAGGAGAAGAACGCCAGGCTCACCGGCAGGCCGAGGAAGTTGCCCCACTTCATGTGCGACTCGCTTTTCACGAAGCGCGAGAAGTCGCCGTAGTTGATCACCACCGCGGCGAAGTAGGCCACCATGGTGCCGACCACCGCCGCGAAGGCCGCGACCGGGCCGCCCGGATGCTCGCCGCGACCGTCGAAGATGTTGCCGAGCTCGGCGACCAGGCCGCCGCCGGCCTTGTACCAGATCACCCCAAGCAGCGCGATCATCACCAGGTACACCAACGGGCCCGCCCAGTTGAGGAAGTTGGTGATCCAGTCGAAGCCGCGCAGGAAAAGGCCGAGCTGGAACACGCAGACGATCGCGTACGACACCCAGTCGACCGCGTTCATGCCCAGGAAGGTGCCCCCCCGGGGTTGTCGAGCAGCGCATTGAACAGCAGCGCGAGCGCGGTGGAGGCGAAGTAGGTCTGCACCCCGTACCAGAAGATGGCGACGATGCCGCGGATCAGTGCGGGGAAGTTGGCGCCGCGCACCCCCATCGAGGCCCGCGCGATGACCGGATAGGGGATGCCGTACTTCACCCCCGGCTTGCCGGTGAGGTTCACCAGCACGTTGACGATGATGCCCGCGAGGATGATGCCGGCGAATACCGTCCACCCGTTGAGGCCGTAGGAGATGAACAGCGTGGCCGCCAGCGTGTAGCCGAACAGGCTCTGGATGTCGTTGGACCACACGTTGAAGATCTCGAACCAGCCCCACTTGCGCTGCGCGGGCGGCAGCGGCGCGAGGTCCGAGTTGTACAGGCTGGGATCCATGTGCTGGATCCTGAGGTCGATCTTTTCGCTTTCCATGTCTGTCTCCATGACCGCCGCTGCGGCTTCTGGTTATCGGTGTCGAGGATGCCTGCGGACGCAAAAACCCCTCGCCCGCTCCGCAACGGGCGATTCGTTCATGGGCCGGACAGCCTCGCGGCTGCCGCGGCGGGCTTACCTGGCTTGGTAGGGGTGATGCTCGATCCAGTGGCGGGCGACGTCGACGCGGCGGCACACCCACACCCGGTCGTGCTTCTCGATGTGGTCGAGGAAGCGCTGCAGCGCCTTGAAGCGGCCCGGGCGGCCGAGCAGGCGGCAGTGCATGCCGATGCTCATCATCGCCGGACGCTCCTCGCCCTCGGCGTACATCACGTCGAAGGCGTCACGCAGGTATTCGAAGAACTCGTCGCCGTGCGAGAAGCCCTGCGGCAGCGCGAAGCGCATGTCGTTGGTGTCGAGGGTGTAGGGCACGACCAGATGCGGCACGGTGTCGCCGTTCGTCTTCTGCACCTCGGTCCAGAACGGCAGGTCGTCGCCGTAGTAGTCCGAGTCGTACAGGAAGCCGCCATGGTCGGCGACCAGGCGCCGGGTGTTCGGCGAGTCGCGGCCGGTGTACCAGCCCAGCGCGCGCTCGCCGGTCAGGCGCTCGATGATCTCCATGCCGATCCGCATGTGCTCGCGCTCGATCTCCTCGGGCACGTTCTGGTAGTGGATCCAGCGCCAGCCGTGGCAGGCGATCTCGTGGCCGAGCTCCTTGAACGCGGCGGTGAGCTCGGGGTGGCGCTCGAGCGCCATCGACACGCCGAAGATCGTCATCGGCAGGCCGCGGCGCTCGAACTCGCGCAGGAAGCGCCACACGCCCACGCGCGAACCGTACTCGTAGATGCCTTCCATCGACAGGTGGCGCTCGGGGTAGCTGGCGGCGTTGAAGAGTTCCGAGAGGAACTGCTCGCTGCCGGCATCGCCGTGCAGCACGCAGTTCTCGCCGCCCTCCTCGTAGTTGAGGACGAACTGCACGGCGACGCGGGCGCGGCCGGGCCAGTCGGCGTGGGGCGGGTTCCTGCCGTAGCCGATGAGGTCGCGGGGGTAGGCGGCGTTCGGATGCATGTCAGTTCTCCAGGAAGCGCTTGCAGGCGCCCCAGTTCTTCATCAGCAGCCAGTAGGCGAGGCCGGCCGGGATCAGGCTGGCGTACCAGGACACCGCGGAGAAGCTCAGTGCGACCGCTGCGCCGACCAGCGAGGCGACGATGCCCGCCCAATTCACCCCACGGTAGGGGCCGTTCTCGTCGTAGAGCTTGCCGAGGTTCAGGTTGCGGCCGCGGATGAAGTAGTAGTCCACCACCAGCACCGCGAAGATCGGGCCGAGGAAGGCCGAGTAGGTCTGCACGAAGATCTGCAGGCCGGCGGCGGATTCGTCCTTGACCAGCTCCCAGGGGAAGGTGCCGAAGGCCAGCAGGCCGACGATGACGGCCGAGCTGCGGAAGGACAGCTTGAACACGTCCATCAGCACGTAGGTCGGCGGCACCACGTTGTTGAGCACGTTGGTGGTGACCTGGGCGAAGGTGATGAAGAGCAGCGTGGCGATCAGCAGCGGCTTGTTATCCACCGCGCTCGAGAACACCTGGATCGGGTCGGCGACGCCGGTGGCGCCCGACACCATCAGGCCGATCAGGCCCATGAACAGCGTGCAGGGCAGGATGGACATGGCGTAGAGGGTGGTCAGCGGCCCGCGCTTCACGCCGCGCTCGAGCTCGCGGGAGTAGTCGCTGACGTTGAGCATCATCGTGCTGTAGATGCCGAGGAAGAGCATGGTCGCGCCCCAGAACGGCATGCCCCAGGTGCCCTCGATGTTCACCAGGCGCTCGCTGATGACGTCGCCGTACTTGTCGATGACGCTGAAGAACATGTAGGTCAGCGACACCAGGATGAAGCCGCTGCCGATGTTCTCCAGCCACTTGATGCCCTGGAAGCCGAGCACCGACAGGCCGATCTGCAGCAGCTGGAAGACGATGAACCAGAACACCAGGCTGTCGAAGCCGAATAGCGACACCGACACCGCGTTCAGCGCCCCTGCCCCGACCCAGCTCTGGAAGCCGTACCAGACGATGGCCGGGACCGCGCGTACCAGACCCGGGAACTTGGTGCCCGAGAAGCCGAAGGCGCTGCGCGCCTGCACCACGAAGGGGATGCCGTACTTGTAGCCGGCGGCGCCGTTGATCGTCAGCGCGACGCCGATCACGAAGCAGCCGATCGCGATCGCGACCGTGGCCTGCAGCAGGTTGAGCGTGCCGACGATGCTCGAGCCCATGGCGAAGGTGCCGATCGATACGCAGCCGCCGAACCAGGCGAGCAGATACGACCACTTGCCCATGATGCGGGTCTGCTGCGGCATCAGGGATTCCTCTCCGATCGCCTTGGAGTGCGGATCGGCGGTCGCCGTGCCGGGTGCCTCGAGGCCGGGCGCGGACAGGGTTTGTGCCTTGCTTGTCATTTTGCGTGCTCCTCCGGTGGTGCTGGACAGGCGATTCATGGACCGCTCGTTCTGGGAATCAGGGGCGGGCTGGGCCCCGGGGGACTGCTGTCGTGTGCGGCTGGGATTGGAGTGGGGGGTTGGAGGGCGGCGCGCCGCATCAGCGACCGAGGTAGTCGAAACGACCGGTGAAAGGCTTCGGCCGCGGGAAGGCGAGGTCGCCGTGCTTGCTCGTGCCCAGGCGCAGGCTGACCAGTGATTCGGCCAGCTTCACCGCCGCGGTCACGCCTTCGACGATGGGCAGTCCCACCGCCTCGCGGATCTCCTCGGTCAGGTCGGCCATGCCGCCGCAGCCGAGCACGATCGCGCCGACGCCGTCCTCGGCCTTGGCGCGGCGGCACTCGTCGATGATGCGATCGAGGGCGCAGGCGCCGTCGTCCTCGAGGTCGAGCACCGGAATCTCGGCGGCGCGCACCTGGCGGCAGTGGTGGGCGAAGCCGTAGTTCTGCAGCAGGTGCTCGGCGATGATGCAGGTGCGTCCCAGCGTGGTCACCACCGAGAAGCGCGTGCTGATCAGCGTCGCGAGATGGAAGGCGGCCTCGGCGATGCCGATGACCGGCGCCGCGGTGAGTTCGCGCGCGGCGAGCAGCCCGGGGTCGCCGAAGCAGGCGATCACGTAGGCGTCGACGCCCTCCTGCTCGCCGCGGCGGATCTCCTCGAGCACGCCGACGGCGCTGATCGCCTCGTCGAAGTGGCTCTCGATCGATACCGGGCCGGCGTCGGGATTGGTCGCCGAGATGCGCGTGCCGGCGGCGGCGACGCGCGCGCCGGCGACGCCGATCTTCTCGGTCATCGAGGCGGTGGTGTTGGGGTTGATCAGGCGGATGTGCATGCTGTTCTCCTCGGTGCCGCGACTGCGTCGGTCGCGAATATCGTCAGTTCGATCTCAGCGCTCGCCGCGGTGGCGGCGGGCGACCTCGTCGAGCACCTTGCGCAGGTCGAGGGCGGAGGGTTCCTCCTCGACCAGCACCACGCTGCGCTCGACGTCCTTCAGGTGGCGCTCCATCCACGCCCTGGCGCCCTCGACGTCGCCACTGGCGATCAGGTCCAAAACGTCGTGGTGTTCGGAATGGCGGCAGCTGCCGGCCATCGGTGCGCCGTAGGTGGCGATCACCAGCGAGGAGCGCGAAACCAGGCCGGCGAGGACGTCCGCGATCGCCTCGTTGTCGGCCATGCGGGCGAGAGCGACGTGGAATTCGCCCGAGAGGTAGATGGCCTCGCGGCGGTCACCCCGGCCCTCGGCGTCGTGCTCGCGGCGCACGATGTCGCGCAGCGCATCGAGCCGGACCGGCGTGGCCTTGGCGATCACCTGCGGGATCACGCCGCATTCGACGATGCGGCGGGCGGCGAAGATGTCGCGCGCCTCCTTCACCGTGGGCTGGGCGACGGTCGCACCGCGGTTGAGGCGGATGTCGACGAGGCGCTCGTAGGCCAGGCGCTGCAGCACCTTGCGGATGCTGGTGCGGCTGACGCCGAAGGCCTCGGCCAGCGTGTCCTCGGGCAGCTTGGTGCCGGGCTCGAGGTGGTTCTCGACGATCGCCGCATAGAGATTGCGGTAGATGGCCTCGTCGCGACCGGAACCGGACATGCCTTCTTCCGGCTGCATCGCGCCAAGATCGATCGACGAACGTTTTCTACTCATGGTCCTTCCTCCATGCCCGGTGCCGACCCGTGACAGGCAGGCACCCTTGTTGAACACAATTTAATTCCAACTTTGTACACAAAACAAATCTTTTTTGCTGTCATTTGAAAATTTGATCAACATCTCCAGACTTCGAGCCAATCCCAGCCGTGGCGCGACGAACCAGACACATCATGACGCTGGCCTGGTCACCGGCCGTGAAGCCTTGGCGCGCGGGCATTTCGACTGGCGTGACGACGACATCGGCGCGCATTGATACCGGCTATCAGGCCGGACTGAAGTCGTGGATGGTGCCTCCGCGAAGCATTCAAATGTTTTTGTATACGATTTCATAAGTCTGCGAATACACTTTTTTGCACCAACACCGACTCGAGGAGCATCCCCATGGCCAGCCACACCCCCGGCGCCCCCGTCTTCGCCCCCGCTGCCGAGCTGCCCGACTGGGCGCTGCGTTCGGTCGACCTCGCCAACCCGCGCCTGGGCGCCAAGGCGCTCGCCGCCTCCGACGACTTCTTCGCCGAGGTTTCGCGCATGCTCAACCCCGAACCCGCCCAGTTCGTCCCCGGCAAGTTCGACACCAACGGCAAGTGGATGGACGGCTGGGAGTCGCGCAGGAAGCGCGTCGCCGGCCACGACTGGGCCCTGGTCAGGCTCGGCGTCAAGGGCGTGATCCGCGGCTTCGATGTCGACACCTCGCACTTCACCGGCAACTACCCGCCGGCGGTCTCGATCGAGGCCTGCGTGTCGGAGACCGACGACATCGAGGCCCTGAAGGCCGCGACCTGGACCGAGATCCTCCCGGCCACCGCCTGCGGTCCCAACAGCCACCACATCCTCGAGTGCGCGAGCGACGCGGCGTGGACCCACCTGCGCGTGAACATGTATCCGGACGGCGGCATCGCCCGCCTGCGCGTCTATGGCCGCCCGGTCGGCACGCTGGCGGCCAAGGCCGCTGCGGGCGAACTGGTCGATCTGATCGCGATGGAGAACGGCGGCCGTGCGGTGTCGTGGAACGACGCCAGCTTCGGTTCGTCCGCTGCCGCCCTGCTGCTGCCCGGGCGCGGCATGAACATGGGCGACGGCTGGGAGACCCGCCGCCGCCGCGAACCGGGCAACGACTGGTGCGTGCTCGAGCTCGGCGCCCCCGGCACGGTGGAGAAGATCGAAGTCGACACCGCCTTCTTCAAGGGCAACTACCCGGACCGCTGCTCGGTGCAGGCCGCCTATGTGACCGGCGGCACCGACCGCTCGATCACCACCCAGTCGATGTTCTGGCACACCCTGCTGCCCGAGCAGAAGCTGGAGATGGACGCCATCCATACCTTCACCGCGGAAGTGGCCAAGCTCGGCCCGATCACCCACGTGCGCTTCAACATCTTCCCCGACGGCGGCGTCTCGCGCCTGCGCCTGTGGGGCAAGGTCGAGGCGAAGTAAGCGCCGCCATGTCCGCCCCGACGCCCCTCCCCCTCACGGTCCGACCGCTCACCCGCGAGGCCTTCGCCCCCTACGGCGAGGTCATCGAGGCCAGCGATGCGGTCCAGCACTTCACCATCAACGCCGGCAACACCGAGCGCTACCACGACCTCGCCCACATCGAGCCCGGCCCCGACGGGCGGGTGATCGTCTCCATCTTCCGCGGCCAGCCGCGTGCCCTGCCCTTCACCGTCACCATGATGGAGCGCCACCCGCTCGCCTCACAGGCCTTCATCCCGATGTCGGGCAGGCCCTACCTGGTCGTGGTCGCCCCCGCCGGCGCGGTACCCAGGGTCGAGGACCTCCGGGTCTTCCTCGCCCGCGCCGACCAGGGCGTCAACTACGCCACCGGCGTCTGGCACCACCCCCTGCTCGCCCTCGAGGGGGTCTCCGACTTCCTCGTCGTCGATCGCAGCGGGCCCGGCCACAACTGCGACGAGGTCCAGCTCGAAACGGCGGGCCTCATCGCCGAGCCGAACTGAGCGCGGATGCGCCAGATACGGGCCGGCCGATGGGCGCCATCAGCTTCGTCCGGCCCCGGCCCCGCCCAGCCCGTATAGAATCCTCGAGCCCCAATACGCACCATAGGAGTGCATGATGCTGTTCGGCCTGTCCCTGCTCTATGTCGGTGCGGTGTTGATCCTGAATGGCCTGTGGATGCTCGGCCGGATCAGCGAGCGCGAGATCACGGTGATCAACCTGTTCACCGGCGGGCTTACCCTGCTGGTGTCGCTGAAGCTCGCCTTCGGCGAAGGGGCGGACGCGGTGTCGATCAAGAATGCGGCGCTGTCGCTGCTGTTCTCGCTGACCTACCTGTGGGTCGCCTTCAACCGCCTGACCGGCGCGGACGGCCGCGGCCTGGGCTGGTTCAGCCTGTTCGTCGCGATCACCGCGGTGCCGGTGACCATCGACACGCTGGGCACCGCCTCGAGCACCTGGGACTGGTGGCTCGGGCTGTCGTGGGGCGCGTGGGCGCTGCTATGGCTGATGTTCTTCCTGCTGCTCGCACTGAACAAGCCCATCCTCCGCCAGACCGCGGTGTTTGCGATCGGTCAGGGCGTGCTCACCGCCTGGCTGCCGGGCTACCTGCTACTGACCGGCGCCCTGCACTAAGCGCCCTGCACCGAGCCCCATCCGACGCTGCGCACACGAAGGCCGTGCCGCCTACCAGGCGCACGGCCTTCGTGCCGTCCGGGGCACGCCGAAGGCCGACCGCAGCCGGGCCGCAGACGGCATTGCTGCATCGCAAAAATATAAATTTTAATATTCGACTTATTAGCCGCAGTCGCACCCGCTGCGGACACGAGTCCCTAGACTTCATCTCGAGTCGTGCCGCGCCGTCGGCCACGCGCCGAGCGTCCTACGGGCCATCGGCCCGCGCCGGACGACACGCAGGACGCGTTCGCACGACACCTGCACGAGCCGCAGGTATACGGCCCCCGCCCGATCCGGCACGGACGGCGATACAGAGACAAAAGAAAAGGAAGGAGACAACGATGTCTGAGCTCGCACTCGAAGGTCGCGGCGACCCGGTCCACCCGGTCGACGAGAAACTGCCCGGCGGCCGCCTCGCGGCGCTGGGCATGCAGCACGTGCTGGTGATGTATGCCGGGGCGGTCGCGGTGCCGCTGATCGTCGGCCGCGCGCTCGGCCTCACCCCGGAGCAGGTCGCACTGCTGATCTCCGCCGACCTGTTCTGCTGCGGCCTGGTCACGCTGATCCAGTCGCTCGGCTTCGGCAAGCACTTCGGCATCAAGCTGCCGGTGATGATGGGGGTGACCTTCGCCGCCGTCGGGCCCATGGTGGCGATGGCCAACGTCCAGGGCGGGCCCGAGGGCGCGCGCGCCATCTTCGGCGCGATCATCGGCGCCGGCCTGATCTCGATCTTCATCGCCCCCTTCATGAGCCGGCTACTGCGCTTCTTCCCGCCGGTGGTCACCGGCACCATCATCGCCATCATCGGCATCAGCCTGATGCGGGTGGGCGTGGGCTGGGCGATGGGCGGCCCTGCCCACCTGGCGCAGAGCGTCGACGTGCCGAAGCTGGTGCAGATGGTAGACGGCGCCAAGGAGAAGGCCGCCGCTTCCGGAACCGAACTCAGCAAGCTGCCGGGGCCCATCCCGATGGTCGACAACCCCGGCTACGGCGCGCTCGACACCATGGCGGTGGCCGCCTTCGTGCTGGCGGTGATCCTGCTCCTGGTGCGCTACGGGCGCGGCTTCGTCGCCAACATCGCGGTATTGCTGGGCATCGTCGTCGGCTGCGTGGTCGCGGTGGTGATGGGCAAGATGCACTTCGACAAGGTCGCCAAGGCGGACTGGTTCGACGTCGTCACCCCCTTCGCCTTCGGCATGCCGACCTTCGACCCGGTGATGGTACTGACCATGACCCTGGTGATGATCGTGGTGATGATCGAGTCGGTGGGCATGTTCCTGGCGCTGGGCGAGATCACCGACAAGCGCATCTCGCGCATCGAACTCGCCGCCGGCCTGCGCACCGACGGCCTGGGCACGGTGATCGGCGGCGTGTTCAACACCTTCCCCTATACAAGCTTCTCGCAGAACGTCGGCCTGGTGGGCGTGACCGGGGTCAAGAGCCGCTGGGTGTGCGTTGCGGCCGGCGCGATCATGATCGTCCTCGGCATGCTGCCGAAGATGGCCGCGCTGGTGGAGTCGGTGCCCACCTTCGTGCTCGGCGGCGCGGGCCTGGTGATGTTCGGCATGGTGGCCGCGACCGGCATCCGCATCCTCACCAACGTCGATTTCAAGGGCAACCGCAACAACCTGTACATCGTCGCGCTGTCGATCGGCTTCGGCCTGGTGCCGCTGGTGGCGCCGCGCTGGACCCAGCACATGGCGCACAGCCTGCACCCCCTGCTCGAGTCGGGGATCCTGCTGACCGCGATCTCGGCGGTGGTGCTGAACCTGTACTTCAACGGCGGACGCGAGGATCGCGCCGGCGCGATCGAGGCGGCGAAGTCGGCGGAAGCGCACTGATCGACAATGCGCGCAGGCAGCCCCTGCGGAAGTGCGCGATCGTCGGGCCCGAGCGCCGCCATCCGCTCAGTTTCCTTCCCCTCGGTTTCCTTCCCAGTACCCCGGTCGGTTGTAGATCAGCTTCAGATGGTCGATGAAATGCCGCACCTTGGCCGGAAGGTAGCGCTGCTGCGGATACACCGCCTGGATGTCGTAGGTGGGCACCGCGAACTCGTCGAGCACGGTGACCAGCTCGCCGCGCTTGAGCTCGGCCTGGATCTCCCAGGTCGAACGCCAGCCCACGCCCAGCCCCTGCTTGACCCAGCCGTACAGCAGCTCGCCGTCGTTGCAGGCCAGGTCGCCCTCGACCCGCACCGCGAACAGGCGGCCGTCGCGCTGGAAGGTCCACCCGCGCTGCTGACCGCCGGCAAGGTTGAACGCGAGGCAGTTGTGACGGGCCAGTTCCTCCGGCTGATGCGGAACGCCGTGGCGCTCGAAGTAGTCCGGCGTGCCGCACACCACGCGGCGGTTGGGAAAGAGACGCACGGCGACATAGTTGGGATCGGTGACCTCGCCGATGCGGATCGCCATGTCGTAGCCCTCGCGCACCAGGTCGACGACGCTGTCGGTGAAGTTGAAGGACATTCGCAGCTCGGGGTGCAGCGCCTTGAACGCCGCCGCATGCGGCGCCACGTGCCGGCGCCCGAAGGCCGCCGGCGCCGACACCACCAGGTGGCCGCGCACCACGTTGCGGCCGAGGCTGACCGCGCGCTCGATCTCGTCGAACTCGCGCAGCAGGCCGCGGCCCTGCTCGAGGAACTGCTCGCCGAGCTCGGTCAGCGCCAGGCCCCGCGTCGAACGGTGCATCAGCTTGACGCCGAGGCGCTTCTCCAGCGCATCGAGCCGCCGCCCCATGACCACCGGCGTGACCCCCTCGACCAGCGCAGCGCTGGCGAAACTGCCCTTCTCGGCGACCAGCACGAAGCTGCGAATTTCGGTATGGCGATCCATTCCTGTTCCTTGGCGATCCCGGCGCAGTCTCCGGCGCCCCGTGGGCGCAGCGGCGGCCGCGATCCACGCACGAGTGGCGCTGGAAGATACCTGAACGTTATTCCGGATGCTGATAATGCCCATAAGCGCCCGGGAATAGAGGCACCCAGAGCCCAGCACCGACGCGACTCGATATCAAAAGTATCGACAGAACCGATTTATACACCCATTCATTCATCGCCGCGCGCTCCCTATCCTGCAGCCATCGATTTCAACAACATCCCATCAGGAGACAGGAAATGGCCCGCATGAGAGCAGTCGATGCCGCAGCCGCGGTGATGCGCAAGGAAGGCGTGAGCACCGTGTTCGGCGTGCCTGGCGCCGCAATCAACCCGCTGTACTCGGCGATGAAGAAGGAAGGCGGCTTCCGCCACATCCTCGGCCGCCACGTCGAGGGCGCCTCGCACATGGCCGAGGGCTACACCCGCGCCAACCCGGGCAACATCGGCGTGTGCATCGGCACCTCCGGCCCGGCCGGCACCGACATGATCACCGGCCTGTATTCGGCCTCCGCCGACTCGATCCCGATCCTGTGCATCACCGGCCAGGCGCCGCGCGCCCGCCTGTACAAGGAAGACTTCCAGGCGGTGGACATCGAGTCGATCGCCAAGCCGGTGACCAAGTGGGCGGTGACCGTGCGCGAGCCGGCGCTGGTGCCGCGCGTGTTCCAGCAGGCCTTCAGCATCATGCGCTCCGGCCGCCCCGGCCCGGTGCTGATCGACCTGCCCTTCGACGTGCAGATGGCCGAGATCGAGTTCGACATCGACACCTACGAGCCGCTGCCCGCTTACAAGCCGGCCGCCACCCGCGCCCAGGCCGAGAAGGCGATGGCGATGCTCAACGCCGCCGAACGTCCGCTGATCGTGTCCGGCGGCGGCGTCATCAACGCCGATGCAGCCGCCCGCCTGCAGGCATTCGCCGAGCTCACCGGCGTGCCGGTGATCCCGACCCTGATGGGCTGGGGCAGCATCCCCGACGACCATCCGCTGATGGCGGGCATGGTCGGCCTGCAGACCTCGCACCGCTACGGCAACGCGACCATGCTGGCGTCCGACTTCGTGTTCGGCATCGGCAACCGCTGGGCCAACCGCCACACCGGCTCGGTCGAGGTCTACACCCAGGGTCGCAAGTTCGTGCATGTCGACATCGAGCCGACCCAGATCGGTCGCGTGTTCGGCCCCGACTACGGCATCGTGTCCGACGCCGGCGCGGCGCTCGACCGCCTGCTCGAGGTGGCGCGCGAGATGAAGGCCGCCGGCCAGCTTCCCGACCGCAGCGCCTGGGTGGCCGAGTGCCAGCAGCGCAAGCGCACGATGCAGCGCAAGACGCACTTCGATGCCACGCCGATGAAGCCGCAGCGCGTGTATGAGGAGATGAACCGCGCCTTCGGCAAGGACACCTGCTACGTCAGCACGATCGGCCTGTCGCAGATCGCCGCCGCGCAGTTCCTGCATGTGTACAAGGCGCGCCACTGGATCAACTGCGGCCAGGCCGGCCCGCTCGGGTGGACCATCCCGGCCGCGCTCGGCGTGTGTGCAGCCGATCCCCAGCGCAAGGTGGTGGCGATCTCGGGCGACTACGACTTCCAGTTCATGATCGAGGAACTGGCGGTGGGCGCGCAGTTCAAGATCCCCTACATCCACGTGCTGGTCAACAATGCCTATCTCGGCCTGATCCGCCAGTCGCAACGCGGCTTCGACATGGATTACTGCGTGCAGCTCGCGTTCGAGAACATCAACGCGCCGGAAACCGAGGGCTACGGCGTCGATCACGTCAGCGTGGTCGAGGGCCTGGGCTGCAAGGCGATCCGCGTGCGCAAGGCGGAGGACATTCAGCCCGCCTTCGCCCAGGCACGGCAGTGGATGGAGGAGTTCCGCGTGCCGGTGGTGGTCGAGATCATCCTCGAGCGCGTGACCAACATCGCGATGGGGACCGAGATCGACGCCATCAACGAGTTCGAGGAACTGGCCGAGCGCGGCGAGGACGCGCCGACCGCGATCTCGATCCTCGACTGAACGCACCGCCCCGGGGACGGGCCCTCCCAGGCCCGTTCCCAGCAGACAACCGGAGATGAAGCAATGCCCAAGTTCAATGCCAACCTGACCATGCTGTTCAACGAAGTGCCTTTCCTCGACCGCTTCCAGGCGGCGGCCGAAGCCGGCTTCAAGGGCGTGGAGTTCCTCTTCCCCTATGCCTTCGACAAGAACGAGATCGCCGAGCGCCTGGTCAAGCACGGCCTGGTGCAGGTGCTGCACAACCTGCCGGCGGGCGACTGGGACGGCGGCGAGCGCGGCATCGCCTGCCATCCGGACCGGGTCGGCGAATTCCAGGACGGCGTCGGACGCGCGATCGAATACGCCACCGCGCTCGGCTGCAAGCAGGTGAACTGCCTGGCCGGCATCGCCCCGGCCGGCGTCGATCCCGAGAAGACGCGCGAGACCTTCGTCGCCAACCTGCGCTTCGCCGCCGGCGCGCTCAAGGAGGCCGGCATCCGCCTGCTGATCGAGCCGATCAACACCTTCGACATCCCCGGCTTCTACCTGAACCGCACCGCGCAGGCGATCGCGCTGATCGAGGAAGTCGGCTCGCCCAACCTGTACCTTCAGCACGACATCTATCACATGCAGCGCATGGAGGGCGAACTCGCCAACACCATCGCGAAACACCTGCCGAAGATCGCCCACATGCAGATCGCCGACACCCCGGGCCGCCACGAGCCGGGCAGCGGCGAGATCAACTACGCCTGGCTGTTCCGCTTCATCGACCAGCTCGGCTACGACGGCTGGATCGGCTGCGAATACAAGCCCGCCGCCGGTACCCGCGAGGGCCTGGGCTGGATCAAGGCACTGGCCGGCTAATCGACATTCGCGGCTTCCACCGCTCCCACAGGGCTTGCGGAAGCCGTACCGGTTTCGGTGGGAGCGGCGGAGGCCGCGATCAGGACATCATCGACATTCAGGAGACAACAAAATGGCAAACATCGGATTCATCGGCCTCGGCATCATGGGCACGCCCATGGCGGGCAACCTCATCAAGGGCGGCCACACGGTCTTCACCCACACCCGCGGCGACACCCCCGCCGCGCTGATCGAAGCCGGCGCCCGGCCGTGCGCCAACGGCGCCGAGGTCGCGCGCCAGGCCGACATCATCATCACCATGGTGCCGGACACGCCGCACGTCGAGGACGCGCTGTTCAACCCCGAGGGCGTCGCCGCCGGCCTGTCGAAGGGCAAGATCGTGGTCGACATGAGCTCGATCTCGCCGGTCGCCACCAAGGAGTTCGCCAGGCGCATCAATGCGCTCGGCTGCGAATATCTCGACGCCCCGGTGTCGGGTGGCGAAGTCGGCGCCAAGGCGGCAAGCCTGACCATCATGGTCGGCGGCAACGAGGCGAGCTTCGACAAGGTCAAGCCGATCTTCGAGCTGATGGGCAAGAACATCACGCTCGTCGGCGGCAACGGCGACGGCCAGATCACCAAGGTCGCCAACCAGATCATCGTCGCGCTCAACATCGAGGCCGTCGGCGAGGCCCTGCTGCTGGCCGCGAAGGCCGGCGCCGACCCGGCCAAGGTTCGCCAGGCGCTGATGGGCGGCTTCGCCAATTCGCGCATCCTGGAAGTTCACGGCGAGCGCATGGTCAAGCGCACCTTCGATCCGGGCTTCCGCATCGAGCTGCACCAGAAGGATCTCAACCTGGCGCTGACCACCGCCCGCCAGCTCGGCGTGTCGCTGCCCAACACCGCCACCGCCCAGGAGCTGTTCAACGCCTGCGCCGCGCACGGCGGCGCGAAGTGGGACCACTCGGGCATGGTGCGCGCGCTGGAGAAGATGGCCAACTTCGAGATCGGCCAGTAAGGCCGGAGCAGAGGGCCGCGAGGCCCGCCGCCACCCCAGCCGCAACAGAGCAGAAAGCGCCGGCATCGACCGGCGTGCCCCCGGGCGGCGCGTGCTCCCCAACGCGCCGCCCACCCATCAAAGGAAACCCCGATGCGCCACCTCGCCATCGACGTCGGTTCGTTCCGCTTCGTCGCCCGCATGGAGGAAGCCGCCGCGCCCAAGACCTGCGCCGCCTTCCTCGAACTGCTGCCGTTTTCCAACCAGGTGATCCACTCGCGCTGGAGCGGCGAGGCGGTATGGGTGCCGCTGGGCGAGTTCGACACCGGCCTCGGCTTCGAGAACCACACCAGCCACCCCTCGCGCGGCGACATCCTGCTCTATCCGGGCGGCTTCTCGGAGACCGAGATCCTGTTCGCCTACGGCAGCAGCTGCTTCGCCAGCAAGATGGGCCAGCTCGCCGGCAACCACTTCCTGACCGTGGTCGAAGGCGCCGAGCAGCTCAACGAGATGGGGCGGACCGTGCTGTGGAAGGGCGCGCAGTGGATCCGCTTCACCGACCTCGGCAAGCGCTGAGTCCCGACCGAACGATCATCACGAGGACGACATGAAACCCACCCACGCACTGACGCTCGACGACGTCAAGCTCGCCGCCGCAGCCGCAGAAGCCGAGGCGCTCGCCTGCGGCTGGGCGGTCAGCATCGCCGTCTGCGATGCCGGCGGCCACGCGCTGTGGCTGCAGCGCATGGACGGCGCGCCGCTGATGAGCGCCGCCGTCGCCCCCGAGAAGGCGCGCACCTGCGTGCTCAGCGGCAAGCCGAGCAAGGCCTTCGAGGACATGGTCAACAACGGCCGCTTCGCCGCGCTGGCGATGCCGGTGGTGCCGCTCGAGGGCGGCGAGCCGATCGTGGTCGCCGGCAACGTGGTCGGCGCGGTCGGCGTCTCCGGCGTCAAGGCCGGCGAGGACGCACGGGTGGCGCGCGCCGCCGTCTCCGCCCTGCTCGCCCACATCGCCGCAACGAATCAGGAGATCGCAGCATGAAACGCGAACGCAGTGCCCGCATCCTCGCCACCCTCGGGCCGGCGAGCTCCACCCGCGAACGCATCCTCGCCCTGGCCGAGGCCGGCGCCGACGTGTTCCGCCTCAACTTCAGCCACGGCAGCCACGAGGACCACGCCGAACGCTACCGCCTGATCCGCGAGCTCGAGCGGGAAATCGGCCGTCCGATCGGCGTGCTGATGGACCTTCAGGGTCCCAAGCTGCGCGTCGGCCGCTTCACCGAGGGCAAGGTGGTGCTCGCCCCCGGCGCGCGCTTCCGCCTCGACCTCGACCCTGCCGTGGGCGACGTTACCCGCGCCAACCTGCCTCACCCGGAGATCTTCGCCGCGCTCGAGGCCGGCACCGAGCTGCTGCTCGACGACGGCAAGCTGCGCCTGCGCGTGGATGCCTTCGGCCCCGATTTCGCCGACACCACGGTGCTGGTCGGCGGGCCGCTGTCCGACCGCAAGGGCGTGAATGTCCCCGGCGTGGTGCTGCCGATCTCGCCGCTGACCGCCAAGGACCGCGCCGATCTCGACTTCGGCCTCTCGCTCGGGGTGGACTGGGTGGCGCTGTCCTTCGTGCAGCGTCCGGAGGACATCCGCGAGGCGCGCGAGCTCATCGGCGACCGTGCCTGGATCATGGCCAAGCTCGAGAAGCCGGCGGCGATCGACGCCCTGGAGCCGATCGTGGCGCTCGCCGACGGCGTCATGGTGGCACGCGGCGACCTGGGCGTGGAGCTGCCGCCGCAGCAGGTGCCGGTGCTGCAGCGCCGCATCGTGCGTGCGGCCCGCGCCGCCGGCAAGCCGGTGGTGGTGGCGACGCAGATGCTGGAGTCGATGATCACCTCGCCGGTGCCGACCCGTGCCGAGGCCTCGGACGTCGCCACCGCGATCTACGACGGCGCCGACGCGGTGATGCTGTCGGCCGAATCGGCCTCGGGCCAGTACCCTGTAGAGGCGGTGACCATCATGCACAGCATCATCTGCGAGGTGGAACGCGACCCCGCCTGGCGCAGCGCACTGGAGGCCAGCCACACCGCAGCCGAGGCCAACACGCCGGATGCGATCTGCTGCGCACTGCGCCGCGTCGCCGCACTCCTCGAACCGGCCGCGACCGTGGCCTACACCAGCTCCGGCTTCAGCGCCCTGCGCGCCAGCCGCGAGCGCCCCGCAGTGCCGATCCTCGCGCTGACGCCGCACGCGGCCACCGCGCGCCGCCTGGCCCTGGCCTGGGGCGTGCATCCGGTGCCCTTCGAGGAGGTGCATGACGTCGCCGAGATGGTCGAGCACGCCAGTCGCGCCGCGCTCAGCCACGGCTTCGCGCGTGCGGGCGAGGTGGTGGTGGTGATCGCCGGCCTGCCCTTCGGTACCAGCGGCAGCACCAACCTGCTGCACGTCGCGCGCATCCCGGGCTGAGGCCGGCTCGGCAGGCACCAGCCCTGACCCCCGCGCAGCGCCGGCACGCCCGCAAGCGTATGCCGTACACGGCAAAAGGCCCGCATCGAGCGGGCCTTCTGCATGCAGCGGAGAGCTAGGCAATCACTTCTTGGCGGCAGCCAGGCCGTTCACGATTTCCTGCTTGGCTTCCTCGACCGTGCCCCAGCCCAGGACCTTGACCCACTTGCCGGGCTCGAGGTCCTTGTAGTGCTCGAAGAAATGCACCGTCTGCTTCATCAGCAGCTCGGGCAGGTCGTCGGTGGTCTGCACCTTGTCGTACAGCGGGGTCAGCTTGGACACCGGCACGGCCACGACCTTTGCATCCACGCCACCGTCGTCTTCCATCTTCAGCACGCCCACCGGACGGCAGCGGATGACAACGCCCGGCTGCAGCGGGAAGGGGGTTACGACCAGCACGTCGACCGGGTCGCCATCGCCGGCGATGGTGTGCGGCACGTAGCCGTAGTTGAGCGGGTAACGCATCGAAGTGCCCATGAAGCGGTCGACGAAGACGGCGCCGCTGTCCTTGTCCACTTCGAACTTGATCGGATCGCCCTGAGCGGAGATCTCGATGATGACGTTGATGTCGTTCGGCACGTCCTTGCCGGCGCTGACCATATCGAAGCCCATGAATCCCTCCCGTGGAAAAATTGTGCGCGGATTATAGGGGGAAACCACAATGTCTTGCACGGCGTCCTGCGTGCATCCGGCACTCAGGCCGGCGAGTCGAAGCCGGCGTCCTCGACCGCGGTGCGCAGTGCGTCGACCGACACCTGCGCCGGGTCGAAGCGCACCGTGGCGCTGCCCTGCTCGAGCGACACCTGCGCGTCCTCGACGCCCGCGAGCCCCTTGAGCACGCCGGTCACGTTCCTGACGCAGCCGCCGCAGCTCATGCCTTCGACCTTGATCGTCACTTCTTCCATGCTTCACTCCTCAATGTTCGACGCCGCGCCAGCGGATGCGGCGCTCAGGTCACGCACACCACGCCGCCCCACAGGTCGCCGCCGAGCGTGGGCGCATGATAGAGCCCGAACAGCCCGAAGCCGAGCACGAGCAGGCCAGAGGCGAGGCGCACCTTGCGGTGACGGGTGAAATCGCGGAAACGCTTGAACAGCATGCCCGCCAGCAGCAGGTTGGGCAGCGTGCCCAGGCCGAAGGCCAGCATCAGCCCGGCGCCGCGGGCGCCAGAGCCGGTGACCAGCGCGGTGGCGAGGATCGAATAGGTCAGACCGCAGGGGATGAAGCCCCACAGCATGCCCAGCGGCAACGCCTGCTTCACGGAGCGCGCCGGCAGGAAGCGACGGGTCGCGGGCTGGATCCTGCGCCACAGCACGTGGCCGACGCGCTCGATGGGCGCCAGCAGACGGGTGAAACCGGTCAGATACAGACCGAGCGCGACGAGCATCAGGTTGGCCAGCACGTACAGCGTCATCTGCACCGGGAGCATGCCGTCGTACAGCAGGCCGACCGAGCCGATGAAGCCGACCGCCGCGCCGAGCGCGGTGTAGGTGCCGATGCGGCCGAGGTTGTAGGCCAGATGCAGCGGCCATTGCGGCTTGCCGCCCGGCGTCTGCACCTGCATGGTGAGCGCGCCGACGATGCCGCCGCACATCGACACGCAGTGCGTGCCGCCGAGCAGGCCGATCAGGAAGACGGCGAAGTAACCGGTTTCGGGCATGGGGAGACGGGCCAAGGCCGCCGGGAACGCGAGGCCGCCATTTTACGCCGCAGCGCGCGGCGGGTGCGGCGAATCGCCGCGCCCCCAGCCATCCGGTCGCCGGCCCTGCGCCTCAGATCACCCGCGAGTAGCGCGCGCGCTCGCGGTCGGCGCGCAGGTAGCGGTCGAACACCATGGCGATGCCGCGCACCAGCAGGCGACCGCCCGGCTGCACGCTGATCCAGTCGCCGTCGATCTTCACCAGGCCGGCCTTCTCCATCTCGGCGAGGTCGGCGAGTTCGTCGGCGAAATACTCGCGGAAGTTGATCAGGTGCGCGATCTCGATCGACTGCATCGAGAGCTCGAAATGGCACATCAGGGCCTGGATGATCGCGCGCCGCAGCAGGTCGTCGGCAGTGAGCTCGATGCCGCGCAGCACCGGCAGTTCGTCGCGGTCGAGCGCGTCGTAGTACTCGTCCAGGGTCTTGACGTTCTGCGCATACACCGGGCCGATCTTGCCGATCGCCGACACGCCGAAGGCGAGCAGGTCGCACTCGGCCTGGGTGGAGTAGCCCTGGAAGTTGCGATGCAGCCGGCCCTGGCGCTGGGCGATGGTGAGCTCGTCGTCGGGCTTGGCGAAGTGGTCCATGCCGATATAGACGTAGCCGGCCTCGGTGAGGCGGCGGATGCCGAGCTGCAGAAGCTGCAGCTTGGTGTCGGCGGTGGGCATGTCGCCGCTGTTGATGCGGCGCTGCGGCTTGAACAGCCCGGGCAGGTGCGCGTAGCTGTAGAGCGAGATGCGGTCGGGCGAGATCTCCAGCACCTGCTCGAGCGTGCGGTTGAAGCTGATCACGTTCTGTTTGGGCAGGCCGTAGATCAGGTCCATGCTCACCGACTTGAAGCCGGTGGCGCGCGCGGCGTCGATCACGAGCTTGGTCTCGTCGAAGCTCTGGATGCGGTTGACCGCGGCCTGCACGTCCTCGGCGAAGTCCTGCACGCCGACGCTCATGCGGTTGAAGCCGAGATCGGCGAGCAGCTTGACGGTGTCGAAATCGACCTTGCGCGGATCGACCTCGATCGAATACTCGCCGTTGGGCACCAGCGTGAAGTGCTCGCGCACCGCGGCCATCAGCTCGCGCATCTCGTCGTGCGACAGGAAGGTCGGGGTGCCGCCACCGAGGTGGAGCTGGGTCACCTGCCGGCTGCCCTCGAGGCAGGCGGCCTGCATCGCGATCTCTTTCGCCAGGTATTTCAGATACTTGGCCGAGCGCCCGTGATCCTTGGTGATGATCTTGTTGCAGGCGCAGTAATAGCAGATCGTGTTACAAAACGGGATGTGGAAGTATAATGAGAGCGGTTTGCTCACGCCGCCCACGGCCCTTTTGGCGAGCCAGGACTTGAGCGCCTCGGCGTTGAAGGCCTCGACGAAGCGATCTGCCGTCGGGTAGGAGGTGTACCGCGGTCCGTTGATGTCGAATCTACGGATCAGTTGCGGATCGAAGATGAGTTCGTTCTGACTTTTCATGATCTTGCTGCTGCAGGGTGTGCCGAACAATGGCAGACCAGCGCAATTTTTTGGTTGACGTGGGTCAACGAGCTTGATCTGAAGATCCACTCGTGCCCGAATCGGTGTCTTTTGTCGGGGAAGCAGGATTATCGTGCAGATGAGGGCGACCGTGCCAATTACCGTGAATGGGCTCAAGACCGCCTGTTCGCAGTGCAACCTCGTCGAGCTGTGCCTGCCCTTCGGCATGTCGGACAGCGAGCTGAGCCGCCTCGATGAACTGGTGGGCGCGCGCCGCAAGGTCAAGCGCCAGCAGAACCTCTACCGCGCCGGCGACAGCTTCGAGGCGATCTACGCCATCCGTGCCGGCTCCTTCAAGACCGACGTGCTGCTCGAGGATGGGCGCGAGCAGGTCACCGGCTTCCAGATGACCGGCGAGATCCTCGGGCTGGACGGCATCAGCACCGAGACGCACAGCTGCAACGCGGTGGCGCTGGAAGACAGCGAGGTGTGCGTGATCGCCTACGACAAGCTCGAGCAGCTCTCGCACCAGATCGAGGGCCTGCAGCTGCAGTTCCACAAGGTGATGAGCCGCGAGATCGTGCGCGACCACGGCGTGATGATGCTGCTCGGCTCGATGCGCGCCGAGGAGCGCCTGGCTGCCTTCCTGCTGAACATGTCGCAGCGTTTCAACGCCCGCGGGTTCTCGTCGCAGGAGTTCAACCTGCGCATGACCCGGGAGGAGATCGGCTCCTACCTCGGGCTCAAGCTCGAGACCGTGTCGCGCGCCTTCTCGCGCTTCCAGGAAGACGGGCTGATCTCGGTGCAGCAGAAGCACGTCCTGCTGCTCGACCCGGCCGGACTCAAGCGCCTCATCCAGCACCAGCAGGGCGTGCGCTGACCGCCGCCCGCCGCCGGATTCAGGCGAGGAATCCGGCCAGATTCTTGGTGAGGGCGACCGACACGATCCAGCCATAGACCATCAGCGCGGTGACGAAGGCGGTGACGCGGATGCCCACCGTCGGCCCGCGCTTGAGCGCGACGGTGCCGAGCAGGATGTAGGCGAGCAGGCCGGCAACCTTGGCCGTCACCCAGTCGGCGGCGAACGGGTACTGCTGGATCATCACCGCGAGGGTGATGGCCGACAGCAGCAGCAGGCTGTCGACGACGTGCGGCAGCACCCGGGTCAGCCGGTGGCGCAGCAGCGGACTGCCGGTGATCATCCACAGCCCGCGTAGCAGGAAACCGGTCGCACTGAGGACGACACAGGTGACATGCAGATGTTTGATCGCGAAATACATCCCTTCTCCTTCCGATAGCCGGCCACAGAGCCGGAAACAGCCGGCAACGCACCGGCTGGACTAGAATTGCGACGCCTTACGGAGAGTCTTTCGATGCCCCCTCATTCCCAGCTCGACATCCCGTCCCTGCTGCACCGGATCCCGCTGTTCAGCGAACTGTCGGACGCGGACATCCAGCTCGTCGCACGCTACACGCGTGACCGCCACGTCGCCCGCGGCGAGGTGCTGTTCCAGCGCGGCGACCAGCCGCACGGCTTTTACTTCGTCGTCTCGGGCCAGGTCAAGCTCGCATTCTCGTCGGCGCAGGGAACCGAGAAGGTGGTGGAGATCATCGGCCCGATGCAGAGCTTCGGCGAGGCGGTGATGTTCATGAACCACCCCTACCCGGTTTTCGCCGAGGCCCTGACCGACACCGTGCTCGTGCATGTCGGCCAGCAGGTGGTGACCGACCTGATCGACCAGGACTCCACCTTCGCCCACAAGCTGCTGGCAGGCATGGCGATCCGCCTGCACGGTCTGATCCAGGACGTCGAGACCTATTCGCTGCGCTCGAGCATGCAGCGCGTGATCGGCTACCTGCTGCAGGTCGCCGACAGCGACACGCCCAGCGAGATCGCCCTGCCCACCAGCAAGCAGGTGATCGCGTCCCGGCTCAACCTGACGCCGGAAACCCTGTCGCGCATCTTCCACGACCTCAGCGAGGCCGGCCTGATCAGCGTCCATGGCAAGCGCATCACGCTGCACGATCCGCAGCGCCTGTCGCGCTACAACGCCTGAGACCACACCCGGCCTGCGATCCGCGACGCCGGTCCCTCAGTTCAGCACGCAGGGCACACCCGGCACGGCGACCTCGACCTGACGCCAGCCGAGCTCGCGCTCGGCGAGGTCGGCGAGCGCCGATGCCGCGGACGGCTCGCCATGCACGACGAAGGTGCGTCGCGGCGGATTCCTGAACCCACGCAGCCAGTTCAGCAAGGCGGGCTGGTCGGCATGCGCCGACAGGCCGCCGATGGTGTGGATGCGCGCCCGCACCGGAATGCGCTCGCGGAACAGGGTGACCTGGCGCGCCCCATCGACCAGCCGCCGCCCCAGCGTCCCGGCAGCCTGGAAGCCGGCGATCACGATCGCGCACTCGCGCCGCCCCAGGTTGTAGCGCAGGTGATGCTTGATCCGCCCGGCATCGCACATCCCGCTCGCCGAGATGATCACCAGGCCACCGCGCACCGCGTTGAGCGCCATCGACTCCTCGACGTCCTGCACGAAGCGCAGGTTGAAGCTGTCCGGGTGCTTGCGCGTCCACGCATAAAGCTCGCGCGTCTCCTCGTCCCACAGGTCGTCATGGCGCACGGTGAGCTCGGTGACCGCGGAGGCCATCGGCGAATCGACCACGACGTCGAGTCGATCGACACGGCCTGCGCGCACCAGATCCGCCAGCACGAACAGCAGTTCCTGCGTGCGCCCGACCGCGAATGCGGGAATGATCACGTTGCCGCCATCGACCTTCAACGTGCGCCGCAGCACTTCGGCCAGCTCGTCGCAGGTCTCGGCGAAGGAGCGGTGGGCGCGGTCGCCGTAGGTCGACTCGACGCACAGGTAATCCGCTGCCGGGATATGCACCGGGTCCTGCAGCACCGGGCGCATCGGCTGGCCGAGATCGCCCGAGGCGACCAGGCGGCGGGTGTGGCCGCGCTCCTCGACGTCGATCTCGATGATCGCCGAACCGAGGATATGGCCGGCATTGCGGAAGCGGCAGCGCACGCCGGGGCCGACCTCGACCATCTCGTCGAAGGCGAGCGGGCGCAGGCGTCCGAGGCTGTGGCGCGCCTGTTCGACGGTGTAGAGCGGCACGAGCTGCCCGCCGCGCCCGGCCTTGCGCGAACGCGTGCTGCGCAGGGCCCATTCCGCTTCCTTTTCCTGGATGTGCGCGGAGTCCATCAGCATCACGGCGAGCAGATCGACGGTGGCGGCGGTGGCGAAGATCGGTCCCTTGTAGCCCAGCGCCACCAGCCGCGGAACGAGGCCGGTATGGTCGAGATGGGCATGCGTCAGTAGCACGAAGTCGATCTCGCGCAGGTTGAAGCTCAGCGCCTCGCTGTTCTTGCGATCCGCCTCGCGCCCCCCCTGGAACAGTCCGCAGTCGATCAGGAAACTGCCGCGCTCGTGGTCGACCCGCATGCATGAGCCGGTGACCTCGCCGGCGGCCCCCAGAAAAGTCAGCCTCATCTCGCATCTCCAAGGATCTCGTAGGAACTTGCCGCGGTTTGATCACGATCAATCATGGCAGACCGCCCCACCTCGCTATAATCGGATCGTGACACACAACAGGGAGCATCCGTCATGTTCAAGCACATTCTGGTCCCGACCGATGGGTCGGCCTTGTCGGAAGGTACGGTAGCCCGGGCGGTTTCCTTCGCCAAGGAGACGGGAGCCCGGATCACCTTCTTCTATGCCCAGCCCGACTTCCCGATGCCGATCTATGGCGAGGGTGCACTGATCGACCCCACGACGCCGGAGCAGTTCTCGAAGTCCGCGGCCGCCGAGGCCGAAACCATCCTCGCCAAGGCCAAGGATGCGGCCGATGCGGCCGGTGTGGCCGCGGACAGCGACACCGTCGTCAATGAAGTGCCCTACGAAGCCATCATCGATGCAGCCGACCGTCATGGCTGCGACCTGATCTTCATGGCCTCGCATGGACGCCGCGGCATCGCCGGCCTGCTCCTCGGCAGCGAAACGCAGAAGGTCCTGACCCACAGCAAGACGCCGGTCCTGGTGTATCGCTGATCGTCGGACGGTCCTGCGCCCTCGATCGATCGGGGGAGGAAACAAAACGGCCCGCATGTGCGGGCCGTTTTCGTTGGCGGAGCGTGTTTCAGTGGCTGCGCTCGATATCAGACATTCGGATCGATCGTGATCTCCATCTCTGCAGGGAGGAATGCGGACCCGTCCATTCGCCAGCTTCGGGCCTCGTCTTCGATAACGAACAACCAGCGTCCGGTGCCGAGCGGTGCCAGCGCCGCCTCATACACACCGGCACTGCCGGCGAGCACCAGTTCCTGATCGAGGCCGCCGCGCGTCGGGTGGGCCACCGTCAGGCGGATGCGCTCGGGCAAGCGGACGGCATCCGCGGCGGAGAGTTCGATGTGGACCGATTCGCTGCGCACCCGGAGCTGGGCGCGCAGTCCCAACTCGCGGGCATGCTCGACCCGTCCGATCGTCTGCACGATCGCGCGACCTTCCTTGTAGTAGTCGTCGACCACCATGCCGTCGAAGCTCTGAACGGCGATCACCAGGGTGGCGATTCCGCCGACGACCGCAGCCGCGGGGAAGGCGATCAGGAACCAGGGCCAGCCCTGGCGGTACCACGGTTGGCGCGGCTTCTCACTCATGCTCGTACTCATTTCAGCGCGGGATCAGGAAAGTGGTCTCTTCCCTGAGCGTGAGCCCGGGATCGTCTTCCGCCGTCACCTGGAAGGCGATGTTGTTGGTGCCGGGCTGACCGGAGTCGTAGGGCACCACGACCTGCAGCGTGACCGACTGGGTGGCTGCCGGCGCCACGTCGACGCGCTGCTCGCCGGCGATGCGCACCCCGGGCAGACCCGAGACCTCGAGCCGGAAGGCACGGGGCACCTCGGTCATGTTCATGACCTGGAGCTGGTAGACGTTCTCGATCAGGCCGCCCTCGACCTCGCGCCCCAGCGAGGAGCGGTCGCGGATGATGTCGACGCGCAGCGGCTCGCGTGCCGCCAGGCCCCACACGAAGCCGATGCAGATCAGCACGAGGATGGCGCCGTAGATCAGGGTCCGCGGCCGCAGCACGTGGCTGACGATCTCCTTGCGACCCCAGTGCCGCTTCATCGCGTTCTCGGTCGAATAGCGGATCAGGCCGCGCGGATAGTTCATCTTGTCCATGACCTGGTCGCAGGCATCGATGCAGGCGGCACAGCCGATGCACTCGTACTGCAGGCCCTTGCGGATGTCGATGCCCGTGGGACACACCTGCACGCAGATGCCGCAGTCGATGCAGTCCCCCTTGCTAACGGTGCGCGGGTCGATGCCCTTCTTGCGCGTGCCGCGGGGCTCACCGCGCTCCTCGTCGTAGGTGATGACCAGCGTGTCCGGATCGAACATGACCGCCTGGAAGCGGGCATACGGGCACATGTAGGTACACACCTGCTCGCGCATGACGCCGGCGAACAGGTAGGTGAACGCGGAATAGAACAGGATCCAGAAGATCTCCCACGGGCCGAAGCTGAAGCTCGTCAGCGACTGCAGCAGTTCGTCGAGCGGCGAGAAATAGGCCACGAAGGTGAAGCCGGTCCATAGCGCGACGATGGCCCACGCGAGGAACTTGCCACCACGGCGCACGGCCTTCTCGGCACTCATCGGCGCCTGGTCGAGCTTCTGGCGTTTGTTGTGATCACCCTCGATCTTCTGCTCTATCCACATGAAGATCTCGGTGTAGACCGTCTGCGGGCAGGCGTAGCCGCACCACAGGCGGCCGGCGATCGCGGTGAAGAAGAACAGCGCGTAGGCCGAGATGATCAGCAGCAGCGCGAGGAAGAAGACGTCCTGCGGCCAGAAGACCCAGCCGAAGATGTAGAACTTGCGTTCGGTGAGGTGGAACAGCACGGCCTGGCGGTCATTCCAGGTCAGCCACGGCAGTCCGTAGTAGATCAGCTGCGTGATCCACACCAGCGCCCAGCGCCAGTTGGCGAAGAGGCCGGTGACCGCGCGCACGTAGAGCTTCTTGCGGGAGGCGTAAAGCGTGTCCTCTGAGGATTCCGGGGACTTGTTCGCCGTCTTCTGCGGCGAAGGGGATGGGCTGTTCATGGCCTTTTTACCAATGAATTCTTGTTGTTATTGTTATTTTCGAAACCCCGGGAGGACCCCCTCCTCCCGGGATGGAACTGCAAACTGCCGAGACTTCGATTACTTCTTGCTCAGGCTGAGCACATAGGCGGCCAGGATGTGGACCTTGTCCTCGCCGAGGAACTCGCCGAATGCCGGCATCTTGTTGTTGCGCCCATGGGTGACGGTCTCGATGATGGTCGCTTCCGACGAGCCGTAGAGCCACTGGTTATTCGTCAGATCGGGCGCACCGAGCATCGGATTGCCCTTGGCGTCGGCACCGTGGCAGGCCACGCAGTTGTTCTCGAAGGCTTCCTTGCCACGCTGGGCACGCACCGAATCGTGAGCCAGTCCGTTCATCGAACGCACGTAGTTGGCGACGTCCTTCACGCCGTCGGCACCGAGCACCTGACCGAAGGGCGTCATGACGCCGTTACGGCCGTTGGTGATGGTCTCCTTGATGTTCTCCGGTGCGCCCCCCCACAGCCACTCGCTGTCGGTGAGGTTCGGGAAGCTCTTCGCACCCTGCGCGGCCGCGCCATGACACTGCTGGCAGTAGGTCAGGAACAGGCGCTTGCCCATGGCATTGGCCTCGGGATCGGCGGCGACGGCCATGACGTCCATCTCGCGATACTTGGCGAAGACCGGGCCGAAGCGCTCCTGGCCGGCCTTCATCTCGGCGTCGTACTGAGCCCACTGGCCACGGCTCTGGTTGGAGTTGCCGAAACCGGGATAGATCGCCAGATACGCGACCGCGAAGAAGATGGTGATCCAGAACAGGTACATCCACCAGCGCGGCAGCGGGTTGTTGTACTCGGCGAGCGTCTCGTCCCACACGTGACCGTGCAGTTCGACCGGGCCCTTCTCGCGCTTGGTCATGTTCGACACCAGCACGAACACACAGAACAGGATGGAGAGGGCCACGAGGACCATCACATACATGTTCCAGAAACCGCTGATAAAGTCAGCCATTTGTTTTTCCCTCAAGGTCTTGCCGTCCGCCACGGGCCGGCAGGTCATCGTCGCTGAAAGGCAGGCGCGCCGCCGCATCGAAGCCCGCCTTCGCGTGCTTGCTGTAAGCCCATGCGCAGATGGCCAGGAAGCAGACCAAGCCAAGCACGGTGATCAGGCTCCGGATGTCGTTGATATCCACGGCGCGTCTCCTGATTAACGGAAGTTCGAAATCGCGGTGCCGAGGCCCTGAAGGTAGGCCACGATGGCATCGAGTTCGGTCTTGCCTTCGAGCGCGGCCGGCGCGGCAGCGATCTCTTCATCGCTGTACTTGTGCAGGCCGACCTTGTTCAGCGCGCGCATCTTGTCCTGGATGTCGTCGGCCTTGACCGGACGATCGAGCCACGAGAAGGCCGGCATGTTCGACTCCGGCACCACGTCGCGCGGATTGAGCAGGTGGACACGCTGCCACTCGTCCGAGTAGCGGCCACCGACGCGAGCCAAGTCCGGGCCGGTACGCTTCGAGCCCCACTGGAACGGGTGGTCATAGACGTACTCGCCCGCCACCGAGTAGTGGCCGTAGCGCTCGGTCTCGGCGCGGAACGGACGGATCATCTGCGAGTGGCAGTTGTAGCAACCCTCACGCACATAGATGTCGCGACCGACCAGGCGCACCGGATCGTAAGGTTTGACGTCGAGCGCATTGCCCTTGTGGTCGATCGGGGTCGTGGTCGAGTGCTGGAAGAACAGCGGCACGATTTCCACCAGACCACCCACGCTGACGGTCATCAGCGTGAGCACGATCATCAGGAATACGTTGCGTTCGATCTTTTCGTGCTTCGATTGAGCCATGTTGTTTTTCTCCGATCAGGCGTGGGCAGCGGCGGGTGCGAGCACCGGCGCGTCGTAGGCCTTCTGGCCGGCGATCGTCTTCACCATGTTGTAGAACATGATGAACATGCCGGTCAGGAACAGTGCGCCGCCGATGAAGCGGATGGTCCAGAACGGATAGCTTGCCTTGACGCTCTCGACGAAGGAGTAGGTCAGCGTGCCGTCCGGGTTGGTGGCGCGCCACATCAGGCCCTGCATCACACCGGAGATCCACATCGAGGCGATGTAAAGCACGATGCCGATGGTGGCGATCCAGAAGTGGGCGTTGATCAGCTTGACGCTGTACATCTCGGTCTTGCCGTACAGGCGCGGCAGCAGGAAGTACACCGAGCCGATCGAGATCATCGCCACCCAGCCCAGCGCACCGGAGTGCACGTGGCCGACCGTCCAGTCGGTGTAGTGCGACAGCGCGTTGACCGTCTTGATCGACATCATCGGACCTTCGAAGGTCGACATGCCGTAGAAGGACAGCGAGGTGATCAGGAACTTGAGGATCGGGTCGGTGCGCAGTTTGTGCCAGGCGCCCGACAGGGTCAGCACGCCGTTGATCATGCCGCCCCAGGACGGTGCGAGCAGGATCAGCGAGAACACCATGCCCACGGACTGGGTCCAGTCGGGCAGCGCGGTGTAGTGCAGGTGGTGCGGACCCGCCCACATGTAGGTGAAGATCAGCGCCCAGAAGTGCACCACCGACAGACGGTAGGAGTAGACCGGACGGTCAGCCTGCTTGGGCACGAAGTAGTACATCATGCCGAGGAAGCCCGCGGTCAGGAAGAAGCCCACCGCGTTGTGGCCGTACCACCACTGCACCATCGCGTCCTGAACGCCCGCATAGGCCGAGTAGGACTTCATCGAGGTGAGCGAGACCGGGATCGCTGCGCTGTTGACGATGTGCAGCAGCGCGACGGTTAGGATGAAGCCGCCGAAGAACCAGTTCGCGACGTAGATGTGCGAGACCTTGCGCTTGGCGACGGTGCCGAAGAACACGATGGCGTAGGACACCCACACGATCGCGATCAGGATGTCGATCGGCCACTCGAGCTCGGCGTATTCCTTCGAGCTGGTGTAGCCCAGCGGCAGGGTGATCGCGGCGAGCACGATGACCAGTTGCCAGCCCCAGAACGTGAACGCGGCCAGTCCGGGGGCGAACAGGCGAGTGTGACAGGTGCGCTGGACCACGTAGTAGGACGTGGCGAACAGCGCGCAGCCACCGAACGCGAAGATCACGGCGTTGGTGTGCAGCGGACGGAGCCTGCCGAAGTGCAGGAATTCGTGAACGTTCAGTTCGGGCCATACGAGCTGTGCCGCGGCGATCACGCCGACCAGCATGCCCACAATGCCCCACACCACCGTCATGATGGCGAACTGCCGCACGACTTTATAGTTATAAGTCGCTTGCGATTGCATGTGAGTCACCTCTTCGTTTTAAAAACCTTGCCTGCGCAGCCCCTCGGTGGCTGGGCGTCATAAGCAGCCGACCGAGAATACCCCTATAGCGAGTACGCAATTTGACACAGATCAACATTGTATTGCACCCCAGCAGGGTGCGGAAGGGAAAATTGGAAGAAGTCCAAAAACGCCCGCAAACCGGCGCCATTACTGGCTTGCGCATTGCAGCAGCAGTATCGCGGCACATATCGTGATCGGCATGCGCGGGAGGAATTCGGAGCGGGGCCGCGAGGAAGCGGCGAGCGCCGCGAAGGCGGCTTGATCGGGGATGCGGGGGACGAAAAAAAAGGGTGCGCATGCACGCACCCCCAACCCCAACAGAGAGACAAAAATTCGGATCGACCATCGGCACGTCATGCCGCCTGATCAACACGCCGCCATTTTGCCAATGCAGTCGTAGGCCATGTTGACCTAGGTCAACCCGGCGCGAGATCACCGCCGAATCTTGTCCTTCACCTCTTCGGCGAGCGCTCTTCCGGTCCCGCACCGCCCTCGTTCTCCGCACGCACCGCCGGTGGTTCGTCGCGGTCGTCCATCAACAGGCGGTAGGCCGGACCTTCGAGGTCGTCGTACTGCCCGCTGCGCAGCGACCACCAGAACAGCACGCCGATCACGAACACCAGCACGATCGAGATCGGGATCAGCAGATACAGGCTTTCCATCGCAAACTCTCCCGGCGCTCAGCGCGCTCCAGGCACGCGCTGCAGGCGCATCGCATTGAGCACGACCAGCAGCGAACTCGCTGCCATGCCGATGCCGGCCATCCACGGCGTGACCAGGCCGGCCATCGCCAGCGGCACCGACGTGAAGTTGTAGGCAAAGGACCACCATAGGTTCTGGCGGATGATCCGCAGCGTCTTTCGCGACAGATCGATCCCTCGCCCGAGGCTGGCGAGGTTCTCGTTCAGCAGCACGATGTCGGCCTGGTTGCGCGCGAGATCCGTGCCTCCGCCCATCGCTACCGAAACGTGCGCCTGCGCGAGCACCGGCGCGTCATTGACGCCATCACCCACCATCGCGACCACCGCGTGCGCATCGCGCTGCATCGCCGAGATCGCCTCCTGCTTGCCCTGCGGACTCAGACCGCCGTGGGCGTCGTCGATGCCGAGCGCCCCGGCCACATCGGCCACCACCGCCGGCGCGTCGCCCGAGAGCACGCTCATGCCGACCCCCTCGCCCGCCAGCCGACGCGTGAGCAGCGACGCCTCGTCGCGCAACTGGTCCGCCAGGCGGAACAGCCCGAGCCAGCCCGCACGTCCGGCAAGGCCGATCACGGTGCCGCCGCGGGCGGCAAAGGCCTCCAGCCCGACGGGCGACGCGAGCCCGGCGGCCGCCGCCACGTAATCCGGGCGGCCGATCCAGAACGGCTCGCCCTCGATCAGACCGCGCATGCCCTGCCCGGTTTCGGCCCTCACCTCCGAGGCCGTCGGCAGCGGCTGCCCGGCGCTGGCCTCGCGCAGGCCTGCGGCCAGCGGATGCTCGGAGCCCTGCTCGATCGCCGCCGCCAGCCGCAGCAGTTCGGCCTCGCCACACCCGCCCAGCACCAGGACCTCCTCCAGGCGCATGCGGCCGCGGGTCAGGGTGCCGGTCTTGTCGAACACGAACTGGTTCGCCCGTGCCAGGGTTTCGATGGCGTGGCCGCGGGTGACCAGCACCCCCATGCGGGCGAGCGCATCGGTAGCCACGGTGAGCGCGGTCGGTGTCGCCAGCGACAGCGCGCACGGGCACGCCACCACCAGCACCGACACGAACACCCACAGCGCGCGCTCCGGCTCGACCAGGTACCAGCCGATGCCGGTGAGCGCGGCAAGCACCAGCAGGGTGACGATGAAATACACCGCGACCCGGTCCGACAGCGTGGCGATGCGCGGCTTCTCGCCCGCCGCCCGCTCCATCAGGCGGCGGATGGCCGCCAGCCGGGTAGCGTCGCCGACATGCTCGACGCGCAGCAAGAGCGGCGAGGACACGTTGATGCTGCCACCGGTCAGGCGGTCGCCGACCTGCTTGGACACCGGCAGGCTCTCGCCGGTGAGCAGCGCCTCGTTGGCCTCGCCCACCCCTTCGACGACGACGCCATCGACCGGGATCACCTCACCCGGCCGCACGCGGACGATGTCACCGGGCACGAGCTGCGCGGTCGGCACGCGCTCCCCCGTGCCCTGCCCGGGCCAGCCCGCCAGGCGCTCGGCGAAGGAAGGCAGCGCCTTGCCCAGTTCCTCCACGCCGCGCACCGCCTTCTGGCGCGCGAGCATCTCCAGGTAGCGCCCGCCGAGCAGGAAGAACACGAACATCGTCACCGAATCGAAATACACCTCCGGCCCGTCGGTCAGCGTCGCCCACAGGCTGGCAAGGAAGGCGCTGCCGACGCCGAGCGCCACCGGCACGTCCATGCCCAGGCGGCGCAGGCGCACGTCGCGCCAGGCGCGCTGGAAGAAGGGCGCGGCCGAGTACAGCACCACCGGCAGAGTCAGCAGCAGGCTGGCCCAGCGCAGCAGCAGCTCGATGTCCCAGGTCATGTCGCCCTCGCCGGCGACATAGGCGGGGAACGCGTACATCATGACCTGCATCATGCCGAAGCCGGCGACGAACACCCGCCACAGCATCGAGCGCCGCTCGCGGCCGGCGACCTGCTCGGAACGCTCGGCGTCGTAGGGATAGGCGCGATAGCCGATGGCCTGGATCGCGGCCAGGATGTCCGACAGCCTGATGCTGCGCTCGTCCCAGCGCACGCGCGCACGGCGGGTGGCGTAGTTGATCTGGATCGCCGACACGCCCGGCAGGCGCGCGACGTGGTTCTCGTTGAGCCACACGCAGGCGGCGCAGGTGATGCCCTCGAGGATCAGCGAGGCCTCGCGCTCGTGCTCGCCCACCGGGCGCACGAAGCTCTTCTGGAAGTCGGGATGGTCGAAGAGGCCGAGCTCCTGCAGCTCGACCGGCATCGCCTCGCGCCGCGTCTCGGGCATGGCGTCGCGGTGGCGGTAGTAATCGACCAGGCCGTTATCGACGATGGACTGCGCGACCGCCTCGCAGCCGATGCAGCACATGCGGCGCCGGCGTCCGTCGATCTGCACGTAATGCCGTGTGTCGGGCGGGATCGGCAGGCCGCAGTGGTAGCAGTCGGTATCGGCTGCATCGTCGGCCACGGAAGCGGGCAGTTCGGCAGGAGTCATGGACACGAATGCAGAGCCGCCCCGGACGGCAGGACCGTTCGAGGCGGAGCGAAAGGGAGCCCGGGTTTTAGCACATTTCGCCGGCAGCGGCTATTGCGCTGCAGCATCGGCCACTGTGCCGACCCGACTCCGATCGTGATCGGGCGACGCCCGATACGATTACTTGGCGGCCATCCGGATCGCGCCGTCGAGGCGGATCACCTCGCCGTTCAGGTAGGGGTTCTCGACGATGTGGCGGACCAGGCCGGCGAACTCGGCCGGCTTGCCCAGGCGCGAGGGGAAGGGAACCATCTTACCGAGTGCATCCTGCACGTCCTGCGGCATGCCCATCAGCATCGGCGTTTCCATGATCCCGGGCGCGATCGCCATCACGCGGATGCCGTAGCGCGCCAGCTCGCGCGCCACCGGCAGCGTCAGCCCGACCACACCGGCCTTGGACGAGGCGTAGCCGGCCTGGCCGATCTGGCCGTCGAAGGCCGCGACCGAGGCGGTGTTGACGATCACGCCGCGCTCGCCGCCAGCATCCGGCTCGGCCTTGCTCATCACGTCGGCGGCCAGGCGCAGCATGTTGAAGGTGCCGATCAGGTTGATCGACACGGTACGCGCAAAGCTCTCCAGCCGGTGCGGCGCCTCGCGGCCGACGATCTTCTCCGCCGGCGCGACGCCGGCGCAGTTGACCAGACCGCTCAGACGGCCGAAACGGCTCACGGCCAGGTCGATCGCCGCCTTGCCGCTGTCGGCATCGGTGACGTCGGTAAGCGCAAACACGGCCGCCGCGCCGAGCTCGGCCGCCAGCGCCTCGCCAGCCTCACGATTGACGTCGGCGAGCACGACCTTGGCCCCCGCCTCGACCAACATGCGCGCGGTGGCTGCGCCCAACCCCGAGCCACCACCCGTCACCACGAAAACACCATTCTCGATCTGCATTCGAACTCCCTCCCAGGACAGACACGTCGCCGCACGCGGCATCGGCGCGAACCTTAGTTCGCGTTTACGTAAACGTCAACTTCAAGCCAAACCGCAGGTGTCCGGACAAGCCCCCAAGCAACCTGCCGCACGGACACCACGGCGGTGGGTCTGGCGGCCCGGAGCGGAATTCAGGCCGTCGCCCCCGCCACCGGCGTCTCGTCCAGCGCCAGATCGACCATCAGCTCGTTGGCCAGCGCTTCCAGGTCGGCGCCGATGCGCGCCAGATCGGCGGCAAGCGGCACCGACAGCTCGGCGCGCGCCCTGAACAGGACCTCGCCGCTCATCGACGCGCTCTCGCACGCCGTCTCCAGCGCCTTGATGCTGACCCCGTGACGGGCCAGGACGGTCGAGATCTCGCGCACGATCCCCGGCCGGTCGTGGCCCACCAGATCGAGGCACACCCGCCGCACATCGGCGGCCGCCGGCTCGCCACCACGCGCGATCGCCACGCGCAAGCCTTCGGACTCCAGCCCGCGCAGCGCGGCCTCCAGCGTATCGAAAGCCGCGTCGTCGACCTCTAGCCGCACCACGCCGGCGAACTGGCCAGCCAGCTGGGTCAGGCGGCTCTCCATCCAGTTGGCGCCACACTGGCTTGCGCGCGCGGAAATCGCGCTGACCAGACCGGGCCGATCCGGCCCGACGAGGGTGAGAATCAGGGATGTCTTCATGTTCGCGCTCCCGAGTGGGCAAGCCATGCCCGACCATCCCGATGCAAGACTTTCTGCGCGGGATCAAAAGGCACGTGCCACCACCTTGCGATAATAGAAACAGGGAATGACACGATAACGCACACACCCGGCAAAGGGGAGAATACCGCCGTGGTGATAACGAGGAGGAGCCCGATGAAACTGCCCCGCTTCCATGCCCAGAAGGCGGACGGCCTGTACCAGCCGATTCCCTTCCTGTTCGTGACCGAACGCATGTGTCGCGAGATCCTCGCCGAACGCGAGGAAATCATGAACGCAATGCCGGCGGCCATGCGCAGTCGCCAGCAGGCATTGTTCGCCCGTTACGATCCGAGTGTCAGCGCGGAAGCATTCAACGGATTGCTGAACATGTTCGACGGCCGGCCGGCCGATGCCTGACGCCGCAACGAAAAAGGCCAGTCCCGATGGACTGGCCTTTTTCGTTGAAACAGATGGTGCCGGAGAAGAGACTCGAACTCCCGACCTTCGCATTACGAATGCGCTGCTCTACCAACTGAGCTACACCGGCTGAGGGCGCGGATATTACCCCATGCGCCTAGCCCGCAGCAACCATCGCGCGGCGTTTTCTCGGCGGCCCGGGAGAATAAGAAAAACTTTGCGCGCAATCTACTTTTCCGTATGAGACTCCGCTAGAATCCGGCCCAATCCAGGGCGGAGGAGACAAGCCCGATTACAGAACGCAGCGCCGCGGGGGACGACCTCCCCCGCGGCAGCCGCGCCACAGAATCCCCGGTGCGCCGCAGTCATTGCCGCCCGTTCGCCGCATCGTCCCCCTGCATTCACTCCGCTCCCATGTTCGGCCTGGACCTTTTCGAGATCGCCCTGATCGGCGCCGCAGCCTTTGCCGCAGGCGCGGTCAATTCGGTCGCCGGCGGCGGCACCTTCTTCTCCTTCCCCGCCCTGCTCGCGGTCGGCGTCCCCCCGGTGGTCGCCAACGCCAGCAACTCGGTATCCCTGTGGCCGGGCAGCCTGGCCGGCGCGTGGGCCTTCCGCCGCGAGCTGATGCGTTTTTCCGGAAGTCTGCCGATCCTCTCGGTGGTGGCCTTCATCGGCGGCATCGCCGGCGGCCTGCTGCTGCTCGCGACCTCGAACGCCGCCTTCGCCCGGCTGATCCCCTGGCTGCTGCTGGTCGCCACCGTGCTGTTCGCCTTCAGCGCGCAGATTTCCGCCCTGGTCAAGAAATGGAAACCGACGCCCGACGGCATGGACGAGCGCCACATCGGACCCGGCGGCTACCTGTTCCAGCTCGTCGTCTCGGTGTACGGCGGCTTCTTCGGCGCCGGCATGGGCATCCTGATGATCGCCGCGCTCGCCATCCAGGGCTTCAAGGACGTGCATGAGATCAACGCGCTGAAGAACTGGCTGTCGGCGGTGATCTACAGCGTCGCGGTCGGCACCTTCGTGATCGCCAACGCCGTGTCCTGGCCGCACACACTGGTGATGCTGGTCACCGCCACCGTGGGTGGCTATTGGGGCGCGGCCATGGCGCGCAAGCTGCCGGCCATCTGGCTGCGGCGCTTCATCATCACCGTCGGTGGTCTGCTGACGCTTTACTACTTCGGCAAGACGCTCTGAGCGCCATGCTCGCCGGCCTGTCCGCCGCGCTCGGCGCCGGCCTGCTGTGGGGCCTGGTGTTCCTGACCCCGCTGGTGCTCCACGACTACCCGGGCTTCATGCTGGCCGTCGGCCGCTACCTGGCCTTCGGCGTGCTGGCCGTCGGCCTCGCCTGGTTCGACCGCAGCGCGCTCGCCCAGCTCGATCGCGCCGACTGGATCGAGGCCGCCAAGCTCGCGCTGATCGGCAACCTCCTCTACTACGCCGCCCTGGCGAGCGCGATCCAGCTCGCCGGCGCCCCGGTGCCGACCCTGATCATCGGCACGCTGCCGGTGGTGATCGCGGTGAGCGCCAACCTGCTCGACCGCCGTCGCGGCAGCGGCGAGGACAGCGCGCCATGGATCCGCCTCGCCCTGCCGCTCGCGCTGATCCTCGCCGGCCTGCTGGTGGTGCACGCCGACGCCGGCACGCACGCCGCGACCGCCACCGCCGGCGACTACCTCCTCGGCCTCGCCTTCGCGCTCTGCGCGTTGGCGTGCTGGACCTGGTACCCGATCCGCAACAGCCGCTGGCTGCGCGCGCGCGGCCCCGGCCTGGCGCGCGCGTGGGCGACCGCGCAGGGCCTGGCGACGCTGCCGGTGGCGATCATCGCGGGCCTGGGCTACGGCCTGTGGGACGACATGGCGGCGAGCGGCGGCGCCGGCTTCGAGTGGCCGCTCGGTCCCCGGCCGCTGCTGTTCGTGCTGATGTGCCTGCTGCTCGGCCTGGCCGCATCCTGGCTCGGCACCCTGCTGTGGAACCAGGCCAGCCACCTGCTGCCCGCCGCCCTCGTCGGCCAGCTGATCGTGTTCGAGACCCTCGCCGCCCTGCTCTACGCCTTCATCTGGTACGGTCGCTGGCCGGCCTTGGCCGAGGCCGCCGGCATCGTCCTGCTGATCCTGGGCGTGATCGGTGGCGTGAGCGTGTTCCGCCGCGCACCGGAATCGCCGGGCAGCTGAGGCCGCTCAGCTGCCACAGCAGGCATGCGGCACGCGATGGGCGCTATCATGTCGCCTCTTTTGCACTGCAGCACCAGCACCCGGAAATCCGCTCCCGACCCATGGACCAGCTGACCCAGATCATCCTCCAGGCCGGCCGCTCGGCGGTCGAGCTCTCGCTCTTCGTACTGCTGCCGATCATGGTGGTGATGCTGTCGCTGATGCGCCTGCTCGAGGCGCGCGGCGTGCTCGACTGGGTCGTGGCCCGGCTCGCACCGCTGCTGCGCCCGGCCGGGCTCACCGGCCTGGGCGTGTTCGCCGCGCTGCAGATCAACCTGGTGAGCTTCGCCGCACCGATGGCGACGCTGACGATGATGGAAGGGCGCGGCGCCTCCGACCGCCACCTCGCCGCCACGCTGGCGATGGTGATGGCGATGGCGCAGGCCAACGTGACCTTCCCGATGGCGGCGATGGGACTGGCCTTCGGGCCGGCGCTGCTGCTGTCGCTGGTCGGCGGCATCGCCGCGGCGGCCACCACCTACCACCTCTTCGGCCGCGGCCTGTCGAGCGCGGAGGCGCCGATGGACGAGACCCTGCACCACCGCGTCGCCGACGACGCCAAGGGCGTGCTCGACGTCATCAACCGCGCCGGCGCCGAGGCCTTCAAGATCTCGGTCGGCGCCATACCGATGCTGGTGCTGGCGCTGGTGGCGGTGATGGCGCTGCGCGCGAGCGGCGGCATCGACCTGCTGACCGGCCTGCTCACCCCGCTGCTGCGCGCCTTCGACCTCGACCCCGCGCTGATCCTGCTGACGCTGACCAAGTACATCGCCGGCGGCACCGCGATGATGGGGGTGATGGACGAGATGCTGAAGGCCGGCACGACCACCGTCGATACGCTCAACGCCAGCGCCGGCTTCCTGATCCACCCCTTCGACGTCGCCGGGGTGGCGGTGCTGATCTCGGCCGGGCGTCGGGTGGCCGCGGTGTGGAAGCCGGCGGCGCTCGGCGCGGTGGTCGGCATCGTGGTGCGGACCGTGGGCCACGGGCTGCTGTAAGCTCGCTCCACCCCGTCACACGCCACCGGTCCTCCGCCATGATCGCTGCCCTGACCCTGCTCCTCGTGTTCCAACTCGCCGGCGAGGTCATCGCCCGCGCGCTCGCCCTGCCGGTACCCGGCCCGGTGATCGGCATGGCCCTGCTGTTCCTCGCCCTGATGCTTCGCGGCGGGCCGGGCGAGGATCTGCGCCAGACCTCCGGACAGCTGCTGCAGCATTTGTCGCTGCTGTTCGTGCCCGCTGGCACCGGCATCGTGATCTATGGCGACCGCATCGCCGCCGAATGGCTGCCGCTGTTGGTGGCGCTGTTCCTCAGCACCTTCCTCGCCCTCGCGGTGACCGCGCTGGTGCTCAAGGCGCTGATCGGCAAGCGGCCCAAAACGCCGACGGGAGACGGCCGATGAATCCGAACCTCGAGGAAATCTGGGTCTATCTGTCGACCTCCCCGCTGCTCGGGCTGACGCTGACCCTGCTCGCCTACCAGGCGGCGTTCTGGGTCTACAAGCGCTGCGGCTTCCATCCGCTCGCCAACCCGGTGCTGATCAGCGTCGCCATCCTCGCCAGCCTGCTGCTCGCCACCGACACGCCCTACCAGACCTATTTCGACGGCGCGCAGTTCGTGCACTTCCTGCTCGGCCCCGCCACCGTGGCGCTGGCGATCCCGCTCCATGCGCAATGGCCACGACTGAAGGCGATGGCCGGGCCGCTGACGATCGCGCTCGTCGCCGGCTCGCTGACCGCGGCGCTGTCGGCCTGGGCCCTCGGCGCCCTGCTCGGCGGCAGCCGCGAGTCGCTGATGTCGCTCGCCCCCAAGAGCGTGACCACGCCGATCGCGATGGGCGTCGCCGAACGCATCGGCGGCCTGCCCTCGCTGACCGCGGTGCTGGTGATCAGCACCGGCATCATCGGCGCCGTGTTCGCGCGCAGCATCTACCGCTGGCTGCGCATCGACGACCACGCCGTGCGCGGCTTCGCGATCGGCATCGCCTCGCACGGCATCGGCACCGCGCGCGCCTTCCAGGTCAGCGAACAGGCGGGCGCCTTCGCCGCGCTGGCGATGGGACTGAACGGTCTGCTCACCGCGCTGTCCCTGCCGTGGATCATGCCCTGGGTGGAACGGCTGTTCGCAGGCTGAAGCGGGCCCGCACGCACGCTGCCGCCAGAACGATCAGAACCCGACCCGACACGACCCGACGACGAGGGGCCGACCGAGTGCCGAACGCAATCTACCGCTGGATCGACCGCAACCTGCTCGAGCTCGGCCGCGAGATGCGGCTCTCCTACCTGCCGCCGCTGATGGTGTATTGCGCGGCGGGCGTGTCCGGCCTCACCGGCATCGTCGGCACCTTCTTCGTCAAGGACTACCTCGGTCTTTCGGCGGCCTTCCTCGCCGCACTCGGCTTCTGGGCCGGCATCCCGTGGGCGCTGAAGATGCCGATCGGCCACCTGGTCGACCTGATGTGGCGGCACAAGGCGGGGCTGGTCTACCTCGGCGCCGGCCTGATCGCCGCCAGCCTGCTGATCATGATCGGGCTGATCGGCAGCCCGGACGCGATGCGCGCGGTGATGCCGATCGAGGCCTGGTTCGTGCTGTCGGTGCTGCTGTCGCCGGTGGGCTACGTGATGCAGGACGCGGTGGCCGACGCGATGACGGTGGAGGCGGTGCCGCGCCTGGATGCGCGCGGCGAAGCCATTCCCGCCGAAACCGTGCGCCTGATGCACACCACCATGCAGATGCTCGGCCGGGTGGCGATCATCGGCGGCACGGTGCTGGTCTCGCTTGCCAACGTGGCGATGTTCCAGGGCTCGGAGAACCTGCCGGAAGCCGACAAGGTCGCGATCTACCTGCGCATCTACGAGCTCGCGCTGATCATCCCGCTGCTGTCGGTGAGCGGCGTGCTGTTCGGCGGCCTCCTCAAGCGCCGCGAGGCGAAGCGGCTCATCGCGCTCGGGCGCAGCCGCGCAGAGATCGACCGCCTGCTCCACGACCCGGAAGAAAAGACCGCGCCCAACTGGTGGATCCTCGGCGGCAGCGCGGTGTTCGTCGCGCTCACCATCGGCATCGGCCTGTCGGGCATCCAGTACGGCCAGGAGATCATCTTCGCCACCTCGTTCGCGATCATCGGCTTCATGATCAGCCGCCTGCTGCGCGAGCTCTCGCCCGAGGCCGCGCGCACCCTGCTCGGCACGGTGATCATCATCTTCGCATTCCGCGCCCTGCCCGGCCCCGGCGCCGGGGCGAGCTGGTGGATGATCGACGAGCTCGGCTTCGACCAGAGCTTCCTGTCGCGGCTGGACCTCATCACCAGCACGCTGACGCTCGCCGGGCTGTTCCTGTTCCGCCGCTTCATGGCCGAGAAGTCGATCGCGCAGATCGTGATCTTCCTCACCGTCGCCGCCACCGCGCTGTCGCTGCCGATCATCGGCATGTTCCACGGCCTGCACGAATGGACCGCGGCGCACACCGGCGGCGTGGTGGACGCGCGCTTCATCGCCATCGCCAACACCGCGCTCGAGTCGCCGCTCGGCCAGGTGTCGATGGTGCCGATGCTGGCCTGGATCGCCAACTCCGCGCCGCCGCACCTGAAGGCGACCTTCTTCGCGGTGATGGCCTCCTTCACCAACCTCGCGCTCTCGGCCTCGCAGCTCGGCACCAAGTACCTCAACCAGATCTACACGATCGCGCGCGAGGTCAAGGATGCCGCCACCGGCGCCATCGCCACGCCGGCCGACTACGGCGAGCTCGGCACACTGCTCGTGACCGTGACGCTGCTCGGGCTCGCACTGCCGCTGGCGGCGATCCTGCTCACCCGCCTGACCGGACTGCGCAGCGCCTGAACACGCGCGACGCCGCCGGCGCGCGCCCGCGGAGTTGATCTGTCGCATTGTCTTCCGCCGGCAGCAGGCGGACACTTGAGGGCATTCAACCCTCAGCGAGGATCACCATGACACCCAGCTCGGTACACGACATCCGCAACCTCGCCCTGCTCGGCCACGCCGGCAGCGGCAAGACCACGCTGGTCGAGGCCCTGCTCGCCGCCGCCGGCGAGATCGGCGCCGCGGGCAGCGTCGAGCGCGGCGACACCGTCGCCGACTTCGACCCGCAGGAGAAGGCGATGGGTCACTCGCTGCACGCCGCGCTGGTGCATCTGGAGTGGGCCGGGCACTGGATCAACCTCCTCGACACCCCGGGCCTGCCCGACCTCACCGGGCGCGCCCTGGTCGCGCTGCCGGCGGCCGACACCGCGGTCGTGGTGATCAACGCCGCGGCCGGCATCGAGAGCGGCACGCGGCGCATGATGGACGCCGCGAAGGGCAAGTGCCGGATGGTCGTGGTCAACAAGATCGACGCCGCCGGTGCCGACCACGGCGCACTGATGGACGCGATCACCGCCACCTTCGGTCGCGAATGCCTGCCGATCAACCTGCCCGCGGCCGACGGCAGCCGCGTCGTCGACTGCTTCTTCGCACCGGACAACGCCGCCGCCACCGCCTTCTCCAGCCCCTCGGCCGCCCACGACGCGATCGTCGACCAGGTCGTCGAGCTCGACGAGGAACTGATGGCGAAGTACCTCGAGCAGGGCGAGTCGCTCGACCCCGAGCAGCTCCACGCGCCCTTCGAGCAGGCCCTGCGCGAAGCTCACCTGGTGCCGGTGTGCTTCGTGTCCGCACGCACCGGCGCCGGCGTGCGCGAGCTGCTCGACATCCTCGGCAGGCTCGCACCCGACCCCACCGAGGCCAACGCCCCCGCCTTCCTGAAGGGCGAGGGCGCCGCAGCCGAGCCGGTGGAGGTGGCGCTCGACTCCGAGCGCCATGTGGTCGCCCACGTCTTCCAGATCGCCAACGACCCCTATCGCGGCAAGCTCGGCCTGTTCCGCGTCCATCAGGGCCAGGTCACGCCCAACTCGCAGCTCTACATCGGCGACGGCCGCAAGCCCTTCAAGGTCGCCCACCTGCTGCGCATGCAGGGCAAGAACGCGGTCGAGACCACGCTCGCCGTGCCCGGCGACCTGTGTGCGGTCGCCCGCGTGGACGAGATCCAGCGCGACTCGGTGCTGCACGACTCGCATGACGAGGACTTCTACCACCTCGCCCCCGCCGCCTGGCCGCAGCCGGTGTTCGGGCTCGCGCTGATGACGCGCAAGCCGGCCGACGAGCAGAAGCTGTCCGAGGCGCTCGCGCGCCTGACCGAGGAAGACCCCTGCCTCGAGGTCAGTTTCGATGCGCGCCACCGCCGCACCGTGGTACGCGGGCTGGGCGAGCAGCACCTGAAGATCGTGCTCGAGGAGCTCGCCACGCGCTGGAACCTGCAGCTCGACACCGCCACGCCGAGCATCCCCTACCGCGAGACGATCACCGTCGTCGCCGAGGCGCGTTACCGCCACAAGAAGCAGAGCGGCGGTGCCGGGCAGTTCGGCGAGGTCGCGCTGCGCGTCGAACCGCTGCCGCGCGGCGCCGGCATCGAGCTGGGCGACGAGGTCAAGGGCGGCACCATCCCGACCAACTTCATGCCCGCGGTCGAGAAGGGCGTGCGCCAGGCGCTCGCCGAGGGCGCGCTCGCCGGCTTCCCGCTGCAGGATGTGCGCGTCGTGATCACCGACGGCAAGCATCACGCGGTGGATTCGAACGAGGTTTCCTTCGTCACCGCCGGTCGTCATGCGCTGGTCGAGGCGGTGCTTGCCGCCCGCCCGATCGTGCTCGAGCCGCTGCTCGACGTGCAGGTGAAGGTGGCCGACGCGCTGTTCGGCGAGGTGAGTGCGGAACTGGCCGGCCGTCGCGGCCGGCTCACCGCGACCGACAGTCCGGCACCGGGTTGGACACTGATCTCGGCGCGCGTGCCGATGGCGGCGCTGGAAGGCTTCGAGAGCCGGCTGAAGGCGATCTGCGCCGGCGAGAGCGAGTTCGTGCTCGAAGCCGGCGGGCACGAGCCGGCGCCGCAGGACGTACAATCCGAGCTCGCCCGCGTCCATGCCAGTGGCGGCAACGGCAACGGCGCACACTGAACGCCGTCGCGGCCCGGTCCCGAGCGGCCGGGCCGCTGTCCCTGTCCATGCCGATGAAGCTCGATGATCGCCAGCGCGCCTACTGGCGCCGCAACCTGACCCTGACCCTGACGCTGCTCAGCGTCTGGTTCGGCGTGACCTTTATCGGCGGCTATTACGCCAGCGAGCTCAACACGCTGAGCTTCCTGGGTTTCCCGCTGGGCTTCTACCTGTTCGCCCAGGGCTCCCTGCTGATCTACCTGCTGATCATCGTGATCTACGTGTTCGTGATGAATCGTCTCGACCGCAAGTACCGGCACGACGGACGATTCTGAGACGTCCTTTGGCACCGCGCGCGGGAGGCACGTCTCGCGCCGACACCGGTCGCGGCCTCATTTCTGCGCCGTCGGCCCCGCCTCCTCGAGCTTCTTGCGCTTGGGCACGATCGGGTGCGCATGGCGGCCGAGCGCGAAATCGAGGAAGAACTTCATCCAGATCGTCACCCCCGCGGTCGCCGTCCACGCGTCGAAATCCATGCTGCCGGTGACGATGCCGAAGATCGTGAACAGGATCACCACCCCGCCGATCAGGTTGATGGCGAGCGTGAAGGGAGCGTAGCGCGCCGGGTTGGGCGGCGGCATGCCGCGCTTGAGTGCCACCTCGGAAAAGTCGCGCTTGAACAGGATCCTCCACGCACGCCGGAACCAGAAGAAGGCGATCGGGAACAGGGCGAGGAACAGGATCCAGTTCAGGGCAATGCTGGCATTGAAGATCATTTGCTACTCCGCTGGACGCGGCAGAACCCGCAGTCGGGAAGGTGCCACAAAAGAAAAGCCCCGCCAATGCAGCCGGCGGGGCTCCGGTCGCATCACCCGGCCGGAACGCACCGGGTGACGCAGCCCATTCGACAATCGGGCTTAGTGGGCACCATCCACCAGCTTCGAACCGCGCGGGATGCGCACCGACTCGACCATGTGCTGGATGTGCTCGGGCGGCTCCTTGGTCACCTTGTCGACCGCGAAGGCGACGATGAAGTTGAAGATCGCACCGACCGCACCGAAGGCTTCCGGCGTGATGCCGAAGAAGCTGTTCGCACCACCGATCAGGTCGACGTACTCGGTGCCCTTGATGAAGAACAGGCCCTTGTGAGCGAACACGTAGAACAGGGTGATGAACAGACCTGCCAGCATGCCGGCGATGGCGCCTTCCTTGTTCATCTTCTTGGAGAAGATGCCCATCATGATCGCCGGGAACAGCGACGAGGCGGCAATACCGAAGGCCAGCGCGACCGTACCGGCAGCGAAGCCCGGCGGGTTCAGGCCGAGGTAGCCCGCGATCACGATGGCGACCGCCATCGAGATCTTGCCCGCGAGCAGCTCGTTCTTGTCGCTGATGTTCGGGTTGAACACACCCTTCACCAGGTCATGCGAGACCGCGGACGAGATCGCCATCAGCAGGCCGGCAGCGGTCGACAGCGCGGCAGCCAGACCACCGGCAGCCACCAGCGCGATCACCCAGTTCGGCAGCAGCGCGATTTCGGGGTTCGCCATCACGATGATGTCGGCGTTCACCGTCAGCTCGTTGCCCTTCCAGCCTGCAGCCTCGGCCTTGGCCTTGGCATCGGCGCTCTTGCTCTTGTCGTTGTAGTACTGGATGCGGCCGTCGCCATTCTTGTCCTCGAACTTCAGCAGGCCGGTCTTTTCCCAGCGCTTCATCCATTCCGGACGCTGCTCGTACTGCAGGCTGTTTTCGGTCGCGTACAGGTCGGCGTTCGCCTTCACCTTCTCCGGATTGACGACCAGGTTGCCGGCGGCAGTGGTCTCGAGGCCGACGGCCTGGTTCACCGTGGCGTGCAGGTTCAGCTTGGCCATCGCGGCAACGGCCGGCGCGGTGGTGTACAGCAGGGCGATGAAGACCAGTGCCCAACCCGCGGAGCTGCGCGCATCCTTCACCGTCGGCACGGTGAAGAATCGCATGATGACGTGCGGCAGACCCGCGGTACCGATCATCAGCGACAGCGTATACATGAACATGTTGAGCATGCTGCCCGGCATCGAGGTGGTGTACTGGTCGAAGCCGAGATCCTTGACCACCAGGTCGAGCTTGGCCAGCAGCGTGGTCTCGGTGCCCGAAATGTTCGAGCCCAGGCCGAGCTGCGGCAGCGGGTTGCCGGTGAGTTGCAGGCGAGATGAAGATCGCCGGCACCAGGTAGGCGGCGATCAGCACGATGTACTGCGCGACCTGGGTGTAGGTGATGCCCTTCATGCCGCCGAACACCGCGTACATGAACACGATCGCCATGCCGATGTAGATGCCGGTGTCGCTCGACACGCCGAGGAAGCGCGAGAACGCGACGCCGACGCCGGTCATCTGGCCGATGATGTAGGTCAGCGACGCGGTCAGCAGGCACACCACCGCCACGGTCGACGCGGTCTTCGAGTAGAAGCGGTCGCCGATGAACTGCGGCACGGTGAACTTGCCGAACTTGCGCAGGTACGGTGCCAGCAGCATCGCCAGCAGCACATAGCCGCCGGTCCAGCCCATCAGGAACAGGCCGCCGCCGTAACCCATGTTGGCGATGAGGCCGGCCATGGAGATGAAGGACGCTGCCGACATCCAGTCGGCCGCAGTGGCCATGCCGTTGGTGATCGGGTGCACGCTGCCGCCCGCGGCATAGAACTCGCTGGTGCTGCCGGCGCGCGCCCAGATGGCGATGCCGATGTACAGCGCGAAGGACGCGCCGACCACCAGATAGGTGATGGTTTGAAGATCCATGTGTCTCCCCTCGTTATTCTTCGTGAACGTCGAACTGACGGTCGATGTCGCCCATCTTCTTCGCGTACCAGAAGATCAGCGCGATGAAGATGTAGATCGATCCCTGGTGGGCGAACCAGAAGCCGAGCGGATAGCCTCCCAACGAGATGCTGTTGAGGGCAGGCGCGAAGAGGATGCCGGCGCCGAACGAGACCACGAACCATATGACAAGGATCTTGGTCAGCAGGCTCAGTACCGTTCCCCAGTACGTCTTGCTGTTGTTTTCCATCATGTCTCCTCGATTTGTTTGAAACACCGCCGTCGCGTGAACGCGGGAGGAACAGTCCCGCTCATGCAAAGGTGGGCGAATTATAGAAACATCACTCTTACTTATCGCTTACAGCGCCTTACAGAAAGCTGAACGCGCCGCGCCAGGCACGAAAAAGCCCGCCGGCTCCGGTCGGAGCGGGCGGGCTGTGGACGGCGCCGCGGCAGGCGCGCGCCCGCCGGCGATCGCGACCTCGGTCACATGCGCGCGATCATCGCGTCACCGAAGGCCGAGCACGAGACCTCGTTGGCGCCTTCCATCAGGCGGGCGAAGTCGTAGGTGACCTGCTTGTCGGCGATCGCCGCCTCCATGCCCTTGATCACCAGGTCGGCGGCCTCCTTCCAGCCCAGGTGGCGCAGCATCATCTCGGCCGACAGGATCAGCGAGCCCGGGTTCACCTTGTCCAGCCCGGCGTACTTGGGCGCGGTGCCGTGGGTGGCCTCGAAGCAGGCGTACCGGTCCGAGATGTTGGCGCCCGGCGCGATGCCGATGCCGCCCACCTGGGCGGCGAGCGCGTCCGAGACGTAGTCGCCGTTGAGGTTGAGCGTGGCGATCACGTCGTATTCGGCCGGACGCAGCAGGATCTGCTGCAGGAAGGCGTCGGCGATCGCGTCCTTGACCACGATCTCGCGCCCCGTGTTCGGGTTCCTGAACTTGCACCACGGGCCGCCGTCGATCGGCTGCGCACCGAATTCCTGCTGCGCGACCTTGTAGCCGGTGTCGCGGAACAGGCCCTCGGTGAACTTCATGATGTTGCCCTTGTGCACCAGGGTCACGCTCCTGCGATCGTTGTCGATGGCGTAGCGGATCGCGGCGCGCACCAGGCGGGTCGTGCCCTCGACCGACACCGGCTTGACGCCGATGCCGCAGTCCTGCGGGAAGCGGATCTTCCTGACCCCCATCTCGTCCTGCAGGAACCGGATGACCTTGTTCGCCGCCTCCGAACCCGCCTGCCACTCGATGCCGGCATAGATGTCCTCGGTGTTCTCGCGGAAGATCACCATGTCGGTGAGCTCGGGGTTCTTCAGCGGGCTGGGCACGCCCTTGAAGTATCGCACCGGGCGCACGCACTGGTAGAGGTCGAGCTCCTGGCGCAGCGCGACGTTGAGCGAGCGGATGCCGCCGCCCACCGGGGTGGTCATAGGGCCCTTGATCGACACCGAGTATTCCTTGAGGGCGTCGAAGGTCTCCTTCGGCAGCCACTCGTCGGGACCGTAGATCTGCGTCGACTTCTCGCCGGCATAGACCTCCATCCAGTGGATCTTGCGCTTGCCGCCGTAGGCCTTGTCGACCGCGGCGTCGATGACCTTGATCATCACCGGCGTGATGTCGACGCCGATGCCGTCGCCCTCGATGAAGGGGATGATCGGGTTGTCCGGAACGGCCTGCCCCGGAACGATCTTCCGGCCGCCTGCGGGTACCGTGATCTTCGATGCGCTCATGTCTGCTCCCTCGCTCGATGTCCGCGGATGAGTTCCGCGGATCAGGTGTGGATGAACTGCCACGGGAACGCTCGTCCTGCGACGAACGGGAGGGCTGCGACGGCGTATCGGGCGCACCGCAACCCCGTACCGAGCGGCGATTATCCCCCAAAGGCCGGCATGCCGAAACGATGCGGCGCAGCATGGCCGCCTCGGCGCCGGTGTTAAGATCCGGGCGTTTTCCGCCGCGACCGAGGCGCATGCGGCAGGCCCCTTGCGGAGGTGCTCGATGGACGTGCAATTGGGAGAGAACCCGGTCGCGCATGCGATCGCGCAGGCCCTGGTGGAGGGCTTCAACAAGCACTACCGCATCTTCCGCGACACCTCGCGCCGGGCCAAGGAGCTGTTCGAGGCGGCGCACTGGCAGAAGCAGCTCGATGCGGTGCGCGAGCGCGTGCAGTTCTACGACGACCGCGTCGACGAGACCGTGGCGCGCCTGCACGACGAGTTCGACGCCGACGCGCTCGACGACATCACCTGGCAGCAGGTCAAGCTCCAGTTCATCGGCATGCTGATCAACCACCGCCAGCCCGAGCTCGCCGAGACCTTCTTCAACTCGGTCACGACCAGGATCCTGCACCGCAGCTACTTCAACAACGACTACCTGTTCGCGCGCCCGGCGATCTCCACCGAATACATCGAGGCCTATCCGCCGGTGTATTCGAGCTACTACCCGCGCGACCGCGGCCTGCGCACCACCATCCGCCGCATCGTCGAGGACTTCGACTGGCAGCGCAGCTTCGAGGATCTCGATCGCGACGTCGACCTCCTGATGCGCGCCACCCTCGCCCACCTTGGCGAATGGCCGCAGATGGAGGTCAATTGCCAGATCCAGGTGCTGTACTCGGCCTTCTACCGCAACAAGACCGCCTACATCATCGGCAAGACGGTCAACGGCTACCAGGAATACCCGTTCGCGATCGCCGTGCGCCACAACGCACGCGGCCAGCTCTACCTCGACACCGTGCTGCTCGACCCCTGGCGCATCTCGGTGCTGTTCTCGCTGTCGCGCGCCTATTTCCTGGTCGACATGGAGGTGCCCTCGGGCTACGTGCAGTTCCTGCGCTCGGTCATGCCCAACAAGCCGCGGAGCGAGCTGTACACCATGCTCGGCCTGGGCAAGCAGGGCAAGACGATGTTCTTCCGCGACCTGGTGGCCCACCTGCGCCACTCCAACGACCAGTTCATCGTCGCGCCGGGCATCCGCGGGCTGGTGATGCTGGTATTCACGCTGCCGTCCTTCCCCTACGTGTTCAAGGTCATCAAGGACGTGTTCGGCGCCGCGAAGAACATGGACCGCGCCACGGTCAAGCGCAAGTACCTGATGGTCAAGCACGTCGATCGCGTCGGGCGCATGGCGGACACGCTGGAGTTCTCCTACGCCGCGCTGCCGCTGTCGCGCTTCCACCCCGAGCTGCTGGAGGAGCTGCGCACGCTGGCGCCGTCAGCGTTCGAGATCGACGCCGACAAGCTGATCATCAAGCACCTGTACATCGAGCGCCGCATGACCCCGCTCAACCTCCACCTCGAGAAGGCCGACGACGCCGAGACCGAGGCCGCGGTCAGGGAATACGGCAACGCCATCCGCGAACTGGCGATCGCCAACATCTTCCCCGGCGACATGCTGTGGAAGAACTTCGGAGTGACGCGCTACGGGCGGGTCGTGTTCTACGACTACGACGAGATCGAGTACATGACCGACATGAACTTCCGCGCCATCCCGCCCGCGCCCTACGAGGAGATGGAGCTGGCGGCCGAGCCGTGGTACTCGGCGGGGCCGATGGACGTGTTCCCGGAGGAGTTCGCCACCTTCCTGCTCGGCGTGCCGCGGGTGCGCAAGGCCTTCCTCAGGTACCACCGCGACCTGCTCTCGCCCGGCTTCTGGCAGCAGGCGCAGCAACGCATCCGTGAGGGCTACGTGGAGGACTTCTTCCCCTATCCGGAGGAGCTGCGCTTCTGCAATCTGTTCCCGCAAGCCGCAAGCACGGGCGCGCCCTGAAACGGCGAGGCCCGCCACCATGCTCGACACATGGCGGCGGGCCTCATCGACACGCAGACCGCAGGCTCAGATCGCGACGCCCGGGTTGCCGTCCATGCCCTTGAGCGTCGGCAGGTTGAGCGTGCGCTGGGTGATCACCTTCTGGCTGCGCAGGTAGTTGGCGACCACGTCCCACACCGCCGGACCGGAGTCCTTCGCCTCTTCCGACACCGGCGCCCAACCGGCGACCTTGTAGGTCTTGTTCGGCTCGATGCGCTTGCCCTTGAGCATCATGTTGTCGATGCGCCTGCCCATCGCGGCGTTGGGATCGCAGGTGTACTGCAGGCCGCCCACGCGCACCATGTCGCCGCCCTGCTGGTAATAGGGATCGGGGTTGAACAGGTTGTCGGCCACGTCCTCGAGCACGGTCTTGATCATCTCGCCGCTCATCTCGGTGAGCGTGGTCCACGGATAGGTGATCGCGGTCTGGTCGAGCAGATGCTCCATGGTGATGGTGTCGCCCGGCAGCAGCGAGGTGCCCCAGCGGAAGCCGGGCGAGAAGGCGATCTCGGCGTCCTTCTCGGCGATCAGCGCATCGACGATGAGCTGGTCCCACGAGCCGTTGAAGTTGCCGCGGCGATACAGCAGGCCCTCGGTGACGGCGAGCTTCTCGGTGAGCTTCTCGAGGAAGGGGGCGCGCGTCCTGTCGATGAAGGCGGCCATCTCCGGGTCGGCGGGCAGCAGGTTGGAGAACACCGGCAGCAGCTTGTAGCGGAAATCCGCCACCTTGCCGTTCCTGACCTCGAAGTCCATCACGCCGAGGAACTTGCCGTTGGAACCGGCGTTGGTCACCAGGGTCTTGCCGCCGGCGTTCTCGACCACCGTCGGCGCAGGCATGCCGTCGTGGGTATGGCCGCCGAAGATGGCGTCGATGCCGGTGACGCGGCTGGCCATCTTGAGGTCGACGTCCATGCCGTTGTGCGACAGCACGACCACGACCTGGGCGCCCTCGGCGCGCGCGGCGTCCACCGCCTGCTGCATCTCCTCGTCGCGGATGCCGAAGCTCCAGTCCGGGGTCTGCCAGCGCGGGTTGGCGATCGGGGTGTAGGGGAAGGCCTGGCCGACGATGGCGACCGGCACGCCGTTGATGTTCTTGATGACGTAGGGCTTGAAGACCGGATCCTCGAAGTCGGTGGTCTTCACGTTCTGGGCGACGATGTCGATCTTGCCCGCGAAGTCCTTCTCCTCGATCTCCTTGACGCGGTCGGCGCCGTAGCTCGACTCCCAGTGCAGGGTCATGACGTCCACGCCGAGCAGCTTGCAGGCATCGACCATGTCCTGGGCGTTGGTCCACAGCGCGGTACCCGATCCCTGCCAGGTGTCGCCGCCGTCGAGCAGCAGCGCGCCGGGACGGCTGGCCTTCATCTTCTTGACCAGGGTGGACAGGTGGGCGAAGCCGCCGACCTTGCCGTAGGTCTTCGCCGCCTCGACGAAGTCGAGATAGGTGAAGGCGTGCGCCTCGAGACTGCCCGGCCTGATGCCGAAGTGCTTGAGGAAGCCGTCGCCGACGATGTGCGGCGCGTTGCCGCGCATGCTGCCGACGCCGAGGTTGACGTTGGGCTCGCGGAAGTAGATCGGCAGCAACTGCGCATGGCAGTCGGTCATGTGCAGCAGGCTGACGTTGCCGAAGGGCGGCAGGTCGTAGAGCGCCTCGGCGGCCTTCTCGGCGCGGGCGAAGTTCGAGTGCAGCGTCATGCCACCGGCCGCCGCAACGGCAAGCATCTGCATGAATTCACGACGATTCATCGACATGGGAAAACCCTTTGCATGAACGGGAGCGCGGACGTGGCAGACCCTCCCTGCCGCACTCGGGATGAAACAAGGGCCCGGGGCCGAGGCCGCGGGCCCGTGTGGACCGCCTTCAGGCGGGACTTACTGGTTGACCGGGGAGGCGGGATCGAACAGGTAGGCCATCACGTGGCGGATCTGCTCTTCGGTGAGGATGCCCCCGAAGCCGTTGCGCGGCATGTCGCTGCACGCGTTGTAGGCCTTGGAGTTCCACAGCTTGCCCCAGGTGTACTTCACGACCTCTTCCGAGTTGCCGCGCAGCTTGGCATAGCCCTCGAGGCTGGGGCCGATGGTGCCTTCGGAGACTTCCTTCGGGTCCATCGCATGGCAGTTGTAGCAGCCGCCGCCGTTGTTGTCGGGCGTCTTGTCGGTCCAGGTCAGGCCGCGACCGCTGATCGCGATCTTCTGCCCTTCCTTCCAGTCGCCACCGGTGAAGTTGCCGTCGGCCGGCCACTTGATCGTGGCCATTTCCGCGGCCTCGAGCTTCTTCATGGTTTCGGCGTCGGGCGGCGTCAGGCCGGAGCAGGCCTTCTGGACCGCGTCCTGCTTCTGGCGATCGATGCTGGCGATGCCGTTGGCCTTGAACGAGCTCACCATCATCTGCTCGACCTTGGTCTGCAGTTCGTCGGCCTGTGCGACGGAGACACCCAGCGCGAGCGGCAGGGCAAGGAACAGTTTCTTCATGTGGTCTTCTCCCTCAGCGCTTCACGCCCGGCCACTGGGCCTCGGCACCGTTGCCCTTGCCTGCCATGAACACCGACAAGGCGATCGTCACATCCGACCCGAACACCGGCTCGGCCGTGCGCTGCTGGCGGAAGCAATCCCACAGGCGATGCTGCATGGTCCAGAACTGGGAGTTCGACACGCGATAGGCCGGCCACGAGCCCCAGCCTGCCGCCGCGCCTTCGGGCTTGGTGATGTTGGGCAGCTGGGTGGCGCGGATGCGCTTGTCGTCCTGGCTGTGGCAGGACGAACAGGCGAAGTCCATGGCCCCGGTGCGGTAATGGAAGACGCGCTCGCCCATGTCGTACATCTCCTTCACCTTGGGATGCGACAGGTCGACCGCGATCGGCTTGCCCTTGGAGTGCGTGACCACGTAGGCCACCAGCGCCGCGAGCTTGGCGCGCTCGCCCTTGCCGAAGCTGCCGCCGATGATCTCCGCCGACGGAATGCCCTGCTGGGTTTCCATGCAGTGCATCAGGCGGGATTCGAGGTCCTGCACCTTGTCGGTGTCGGCGAAATGGCGCGGCAGCTGCGCGGCCGCCCCTTCGACGACGCCCGGCCCGAGGCCGAGGTCGCACTGCTCGAGCGTGGCGTTCTTAGGGCCGCGCGCGGTGCGCCACAGCTCCTCGCCTTCCATCTCGAACAGCTCGGCCGGGTTGCCGTCGGCGAGCATCTCGCGATAGGCGTCGAAGTTGAGCTCATCGTCCGCCGCGGTCGCCAGCGGAGCGGTCAGCGCGATCGCGGCGCCGAGCGCGGTGAGCAGTAGTTGTTTTTTCATCGTCTCTCCTCCAGGGGGTCGCGTCCCTGCTGCCTGCGTTCATGGGATGTCGACACATCCCGCATCCTTCGTCCGCTCCGGCCCGGGTCCGCGACACGAGCCGGAGCGCGGCGTCAGGCGATCTGGACTTCGTCGGTACGGGTGTCGCCCTTGTTGTCCACCCAGCTCACCACGAGCTTGTCGCCCTTTGCGCCGCCGTTGAACTTGAAGGCGAGGTAGGGGTTGGTGGACACGGAGGGGCCGAACTCGGCGCTGAGCACGAGCTTGTCGTTGTGCTTGGCGGTCAGCTCGGTGATGAAGTGGGCCGGGATCACCGCGCCGGCGGAATCCTTGCGCTGGCCGGTTTCCATGACGTGGGACATCAGCACGCGGACTTCGGTGACGCCATCCTTGGCGGCGGCGCGAATGCGCATCGGGCTTGCCATAGTGTTTATCTCCTTGATCTTGTTGCCGGATCAGCCGCCGCAGCCGCCGAGGGTGACCTTGACTTCCTTCTTGGCCATGTAGAACTTGCCGTCGGCCTTGACCATCGCATAGACGTCGGAGGTCTGGCCCATCTTCACCCGCGTCTGCACGTCGGCGACGGTGCCTTCGGGCAGGTTGAAGGTGGCGGCGACCATGTTCGGGTTCTTCTCGATCATGATCACGATCTGCTCGGTCTTGGGCAGCTTGCTGACCACGCCCACCGGCACCACGGCGCCGTTTTCGGCGATGTCCGGCGCGGTGATCACCACGTCGGCGCTCTCGGCCGGCTTGCCGGCACTGAAGGCGGCGAACGCGGCGTCCATGTTCTTGGCCTCGAACGCGGTCTGGTTCCAGGCCGCATTCGCCATTTCCGGCTTGATCATGCCGGCCGCAGCCAGCAGACCGAGCACGCCCAGGCCGCCGCCGGCTTTCAGGGTATCCCTGCGTTGATGGTTCATCCCGTCTCTCCTTGTTTAGGTGTTACTGCGCTTTCGCGCCTTCCAGAATCCACTTGACGAGTTGCGCGAGTTCCTCGTCCTTTAGGTGGCCTTGCGGCGGCATCGGCACCGCGCCCCAGACCCCCTGACCACCGGCCTTCACCTTGGCGATGAGTCCGGCTTCGGCATCCGCCTGCCCCTGATACTTTTGTGCAATTTCATTGTACCCGGGGCCGACGAGCTTGTTCGCCACGCCGTGGCAGGCCATGCAGCCCTTGGCGTTGGCGAGGGCGAGCGTCGCCGCGGCGCCCGCGGCCGGCTGCGCAGCCGCGGCCTCGGCCGGCGCACCCGTCGGCTTGCCGCGGGTCTGGCCGACCGGACGGTTCTGCTCGGCGAGGTTGCCATGGGCGTCCTGCGCGTAGTCGGGCAGCGCCGACGCGATCTCCACTTCCTTCTTGCAGTCCTTCATGCACGCCACGTTCTTGACGTCGGGCGTGCCGCCGTTGCCGATGCCGCCCTTGGCCTGCGACGCGCCCGGCCACATGCCGTGGTCGGTGGTCATGCCGTTGCGGTTGGGCATGCGCGCCTGAACCTCCTGGATGTTCTCGTCGCTCAGCTCGAAATCGGCCGGGACGACCTCCGCCAGGTTCAGAAGGTAGGCGAGGATCGCATAAACCTCGTCGGGTTTCAGCGATTTTGGCGCCGTCCAGGGCATCGCGCGCTGGATGTAGTCGAACAGGGTCGACACCGTCGGCACCTTCATCAGCGTCGTGCGCTGGGGGAAGGATCCGGTCACCAGCGCCGCCACCCGGCCGGTCTCGATGTCCTTCTGCGTGGTGCCACCGACGAGCGGCGTGAACACCTCGTTGGATTCGCCGAACACGCCGTGACAGCTGGCGCAGTGCGTTTCCCACAGCGCCATGCCGTCATCGACATTGCCCCTGCCCTTGGGCAGGCCGGCGAAATCCGGACGCACGTCGATGTCCCAGGCCTTCACCTCGGCAGGCGTGGCTTCGCGACCGACGCCGGGATAGCGCTCCCAGGCCGCGGCCGAGGTCGCTGCGCCGGCGACGAGCAGCGCGATCAGCGTCTTAGAGAACCTGGACATTGCTCACCTCCCCGGACTCGACCACCTTCCAGGACTGGATGGCGTTGTTGTGATAGATGGACTTGGTGCCACGCGCGGCGCGCAGCTGGCCGTAGGTGGGCTGCACGTAACCGGTCTCGTCGACCGCACGCGACTGCAGGATCGCCGGCTTGCCGTCCCACACCCAGTCGATGTTGAAGCGTGTCACCGCCTTCGACAGCACCGGAGTCTCCAGGCGTGCCTGACGCCAGTTGATGCCGCCGTCGGTCGACACATCGACCCGGGTGACCTTGCCGCGGCCCGACCAGGCCATGCCGGAGATGTTGTAGAAGCCCTTGTCGAGCAGCAGCTGTCCGCCCGAAGGGGTGGTGATGACCGACTTGCACTCCTGGATCGAGGTGTATTGACGGTGCTGGCCATCGGGCATGAGGTCCATGTAATGAACGGCCTCGTCCTTGGCGCCCCAGGGCTTGTCACCCACCTCGATGCGGCGCAGCCACTTCACCCAGCTCACCCCCTGCACGCCCGGCACCACCAGGCGCAGCGGGTAGCCGTTCTCGGGGCGCAGCATCTCGCCGTTCATGCCGTAGGCCACCAGCACCTCGCCCGATTCGATCATCTCCATCGGGATGGTGCGCGTCATCGACGAACCGTCGGCGCCTTCGGCGAGCACGAAGCGGCCCTTCTTGTAGTCCGCGCCGCACATGTCGAGGATGTCCTTCAACGGCACGCCGGTGAATTCGGAACAGGACAGCATGCCGTGCGAGTACTGCACGGTGGGCACCGCGACGTTGCCCCACTCCATGCCGGTGTTGGCGCCGCACTCGATGAAGTGGATGCGCGACACCGAGGGCAGACGCATCAGGTCGTCCATGGTGAACACGGCGTTGGTCTTGACCATGCCGTTGATCATCAGGCGGTGCTTCGACGGATCGACGTCGTGCCAGCCCTGGTGGTGGCGCTCGAAGTGCAGGCCCGAGGGCGTGATGATGCCGAACAGGCCCTGCAGCGGCGTGAACGCCACCGACGAGCCGCCGACCCGGGTCAGGCCCGGGCTCTCGCGGCGCTGCAGGCCGCGCTCGTATTTCGACGGCATGCCGTACGGGTTCGCAGCGACCGGCAGGCCGAGCGTGGTGGACCACTGCGGCAGTTCCAGGATCGCAGGATCCCCCTCCACCGCGGCGCGCGCAACCGCAGGGGCGGCCATCGCCGCCGAAGCGGTCAGGAACGCCTTGCGCAGGAAATCCCGCCGTCCATCCTTGACCGCGGCGATCTGCTCGTCGGTCAGGAAGTTTTCCGGCGCCGGCCTGACCCGGCCGGGCCGGGCATCGATCATCGCCATGCCTTGTCTCCCCTCTTTACTTTCAAAGCACAAAAAAATCAGTCTTCGTGATCCGCATCGTCGTCGTGCTTCAGCAACCCGGTCTCGGGTGCGCTGAGGTGCTCGCGGGATGCGATGCGCACGCACACGGTCCGGCACAGTTCGGTGAAGTTCGGATCGACCAGGCGGTAGATCACCTGCGCCCCGTCCCGCCGCCGCCCGACAACGCCCGCGCGGTACAACATGTTCAGATGCCGCGAGGCGTTGGCCTGGTTCAGCCCGGACGCCTCCACCACCTCGTTCACCGAGCGCTCGCCATCGCACAGGCAGTGCATGATCTTCAGGCGCGAAGGCTCGGAAAGCAGGCTGAAATACTCGGCAGCGCTTTCGAAGACCTTCTCCAGCTCGTCCATATCAGCCCCTTTGATCCGCTCATTTTTGATCTGAATCAAATCTAAAACTATAGAATCATATAGTCAAGCACTAATATTTGTGCCCTGCAGCAACCTGCATGCCAACAGGAAGTCGGATCGGACGGAAGCACGGCGCAGGGTCGTTTGCGCCCCATGCGCGGGCTATACTCGTGCCCTGCATCGGTCGCAGAGATTCCGGACGACTCCCTCGGTGCGCGTCCACGTCCCTTCGCCACATCCAGGAAGAGGAGCACAACAGTGAAGCTGAACATCGCCATCGCCGCGTTCGGCATCGCCGGCCTCGTCGGCGCCGCCCACGCGCAGGACCCCAATCTCGCGCGCAACCTCGCGGCGACCTGCGCCAACTGTCACGGGACCAACGGCAAGAGCCTGGGCGGCATGGAGTCGCTCGCCGGCGAGCCGAAGGAAAAGCTGCTGCAGAAGCTCGCCGACTACCGTTCGGGCGACAAGCCGGCGACGATCATGCACCAGATCGTCGTCGGCTATACCGACGAGCAGCTCGACCTGATCACCACCTGGTTCGCCGCACAGAAATGACGACGGAGACGAGCAAGATGCTGAATCGACGCGATTTCCTCAAATCGGCGGCGGTCGCCGCGGCCGGCACCGGCGCCCTCCCCGGCCTCATCGGCAACGCCATGGCCGCCACTGCGAAGGCGCGCCACCACGTCGTCATCGTCGGCGGCGGCTACGGCGGCGCCACCGCGGCCAAGTACCTGCGCATGTGGGGCAAGGGCGCGGTGGACGTCACGCTGATCGAGCGCAACACCAGCTTCGTGTCCTGCCCGATCTCCAACCTCGTCATCGGCGGCGTCAAGCAGATCGAGGACATCACGGTCAGCTACGACAACCTGAAGTCGAAGTGGGGGGTGAAGCTGATCACCGACGAGGCGACCGCGATCGACCTCGACAAGAAGACCGTCACCACCGCCAAGCACGGGGCGATCGCTTGGGATCGCCTGATCCTGTCGCCCGGCATCGATCTGCTGCCCGGCCGCATCGGCGGACTGGAAGGCAACCAGGAACGCATCCCGCACGCGTGGAAGGCCGGGCCGCAGACCGTGCTGCTGCGCAAGCAGCTCGAGGCCATGCCCGACGGCGGCGTGTTCGCGATGCACATCCCGCGCGCGCCCTACCGCTGCCCGCCCGGCCCCTACGAGCGCGCCTGCCTGGTCGCCAACTACCTGCGCGAAGCCAAGCCGAAGTCGAAGGTGCTGGTGCTCGATGCCAACGGCGAGATCCAGTCGAAGAAGGCCCTGTTCACCCAGGCCTTCGAGCGCTACGGTGCGCTGATCGAATACGTGCCCAACAGCGCGCTGCAGAGCGTGGACGCCACCACGCTGACCGCCGAGCTCGAGTTCGACTCGATCAAGGCCGACGTGCTGAACGTGATCCCGCCGATGCGTGCCGGCAACATCGCGGCCACCACCGGCCTGCCGCTGGTCAACGACGCCTGGGTCGACGTCGACTGGCTGACGCTCGAGGCCAAGGGCCTGCCCGGCGTGCACGTCCTCGGCGACGCGCTGTTCCCCGCGCCGGCGATGCCGAAGTCGGGCCACATGGCGAACCAGCACGCCAAGGTGGCCGCGGCCGCGATCCTCAACCTGTTCGAAGGCCTGCCGCCCAACCCGACGCCGGTGGTCATGAACACCTGCTACAGCTTCGTGGACAGCAAGAACGTGATCCACGTCGCCTCGGTGCACCAGTTCGACGCCGCGAAGAAGCAGCCGATGCCGGTCGAGGGCGCGGGCGGGGTGTCGGCGATGGCCAACGACCTCGAAGGCAAGTCCGCGCTGGCCTGGGCGCGCAACATCTGGGCCGACATGCTGGCCTGATCCGCATCGCCAGGCCATGAAAAACGGGGTCCTTGCGACCCCGTTTCCCTTTCTTCCCGCGGGACATGCCCCACGAGTCGATGCGGTCGAAGCTGCCGTCAGTCGAGCGTGCTGATGTAGAGCGCGACCGCCTTGACCTCGAGCTCGGAGAGCTTGGAGGCGATCGAGTGCATGATCTCGTTGTCGTTGGTGCGCGCGCGGGTGTTGAAGGACTTCAGCTGCGCCTCGATGTAGCGCGGCACCTGCCCGGCCAGGCGCGGCAACTGCTCGGTACCGAGGCCCTTGTCGCCATGACAGCCGGCGCAGGCCGCCACACCCGAATACTCGTTGCCGCGATGGAAGACGAAACGGCCGACTGCGGCCAGCTCCGCGTCGCGCGCCTCGCGCGGCTTGGTGGGCTTCTGCTCGAAATAGACGCCGAGTGCGACCATCTCCTCCGGAGTCAGGTCCTGCGCCATGCCGTTCATGGTGTCGCTCTTGCGCCGGCCAGACTTGAAGTCCCCGAGCTGCTTGGCGATGTACTGATGATGCTGCCCGGCCAGGCGCGGATACAGCGGCGACGAGCTGTCGCCGTCCGGCCCGTGACACAGCGCACAGCGCCCGCCGCTGATCTCGGCAGCGCGTGCCAGATCGACCTTCGGCAGTTCCGCCGCGGCGGCAACCAGGGGCAGGCCGAAGCCCGCCGCACACAGCAGGATCAGTCTGTTCCAAGCCTTCATCTACACCTCCCGTTCGCGCTGGCGCGTATCGTCAATCGTCATCACCCAGCGCGGGATTATAGGAATCCTCGCCTGGCCTGAACAGGATCCAGCCTCGGGCGACGACCCCGCGCACACCGTCGGTGCGCGCGCGCAGCCGCTCAGCCCCCGTCCGCCCAGCCGAGCTCCAGCACCCAGGGCGGATCGCCCGCCTCCAGCGCGGCCCGGACATAGGCCACCGTATCCGCCGGCAACGCGCGGCGATCGTGCCACTCCAGACGGTCGCACTTGGCGGGCTCGAGGATGCGCGGCTCGCCCGCGAAGCGTTCGGCACGGACGAAGAAGTCGATGCGATTGGTATCCGACCGCCGATGCACGACGCCCATGAACACCAGGTCCGACGACTCCACCTCCAGCCCCGTTTCCTCGCGCAGTTCGCGCCGCGCCGCCATCCGCACCGATTCGCCCGGTTCCACATGCCCGCCCGGCAGGCTGTACAGCCCGTCGAAGAAGCCGGTGCCCGCCCGCCGCATCAACAGCAGCCGGCCGTCGCGCTCGCACAGCACATGCACGCCGGTCGGGATGCCGACATGCATCAGTGCTTGCCCGTGCTGCCGAACCCGTCCGCACCGCGCGTGCTCGCGTCGAAGCTGTCCACGAGGTTGAAGCCGACCTGCAGCACCGGCACCACCACCAGTTGCGCGATGCGCTCCATCGGCTGGATGGTGAAGCTCGCCCGCCCCCGGTTCCACACCGACACGAAGATCTGGCCCTGGTAGTCGGAGTCGATCAGGCCGACCAGATTGCCCAGCACGATGCCATGCTTGTGGCCCAGACCCGAGCGCGGGAGCACCATCGCCGCCAGCCCGGGGTCGGCCAGATGGATGGCCAGGCCGCTCGGGATCAGCGTGGTCTCGCCAGGGTGAAGCGTGATCGGTCCCGGCAGGCAGGCGCGCAGGTCCAGCCCGGCAGCGCCCTCGGTGGCATAGGCCGGCGGATGGGTCTTCAGGCGCTCGTCGAGCAGCCTGACGTCGATTCGGTGCATCTCGGTTCTCCCCGTGCGCCCGCCGCATGGCAGCGGCGGACGACATCATTGCGTTTCGTCCTCGTGCGGCCGGCGCGAATACCGCCGCTCAATCGCCCAGCAGCCGCGCCAGGTGGGCGACGATGCCCTGCGCGACCTCGGCCTTGGGCGCGCGCGGCAAGGGATGGCGACCGGCATCGTCGTACAGGATCACGGTGTTGTCGTCGCCGCCCATGCCGTCGCTGACCAGGTTGCCGACCAGCATGGGCAGGCGCTTGTTGCGCCGCTTGCCCTCGGCATAGGCATCGAGATCGCGGCTTTCCGCGGCGAAGCCGACGCAGAAGGGCGCGTCTTCGCGCGCAGCCACCTCGGCCAGGATGTCCGGATTGGGCGTCAGCGACAGGGTCAGCGTACCCGCGGATTTTTTCAGCTTGTGTTCCGCCGCTTCCAGCGGTCGGTAATCGGCCACCGCCGCCACGCCGATGAACACCTGCGCGCCGGGCAGCGCGTCGAGCACCGCCGCACGCATCTGCAGCGCGCTCGCGACCGGCACGCAGCGCACGTCCGCCGGCACCGGCAGGCTCACCGGCCCGCTGACCAGCACCACCTCCGCCCCGGCCTGCGCGCAGGCCCGCGCCAGCGCATAGCCCATCTTGCCCGAGCTGATGTTGGTGATGCCGCGCACCGGGTCGATCGCCTCGAAGGTCGGCCCCGCGGTCATCACCACCTTGCGCCCGGCGAGCAGCTTGGGCACGAAGAAGCCCTCCAGCCGCTCGAGCAGCTCTTCCGGCTCGAGCATGCGCCCCATGCCGACCTCGCCGCAGGCCTGGTCGCCGGCGGCCGGGCCGAACACCGTGACGCCGTCCGCGCGGATCAGCCCGAGGTTGCGCTGCGTCGGCGGCGCCTCCCACATCTGGCGGTTCATCGCCGGCGCCACGATCAGCGGCACGTCGCGCGCGAGGCACAGCGTGCTCAGCAGGTCGTCCGCCCGCCCCTGCGCCAGGCGGGCGAGGAAATCGGCGGTGGCCGGCGCGACCAGGATGGCGTCGGCGTCACGCCCGAGGTCGATGTGCGCCATGTTGTTCGGCATGCGCGCATCCCACAGGTCGGTCCACACGGTGTTGCCCGACAGCGCCTGGAAGGTGACCGGCGTGATGAAGCGCGCACCGCCCTCGCTCAGCACCACATGCACGTCGGCGCCGGCCTTGACCAGCAGGCGGACCAGCTCCGCCGCCTTGTAGGCCGCGATGCCGCCACTGACTCCGAGAACAATCCTGCGACCCTTCAACACGCTCATGACAATCACTTATACTCGGCAGATGATGCCATTCAAATAAAAGCGCGCACTGCGCGCGCGAGGAGCCCTGCACATCATGGCGATCACCGACTGGCCGGCGGACGAGCGTCCGCGCGAGAAACTGCTTACACGCGGCGCGGCCGCACTTTCGGACGCGGAGCTGCTGGCGATCTTCCTGCGCGTCGGCATCCGCGGCCACAGCGCGGTCGATCTGGCACGCGCCCTGCTGTCACGCTTCGGCAGCCTGACCCACATGTGCAACGCCGGCGCGGACGACTTCGCCGCCGTCCCCGGCATGGGACCGGCCAAGTATGCCCAACTGCAGGCGGTCATGGAACTGTCGCGGCGCGCACTGCGCGAGACCCTGCAGGAGCGGCCGCTGTTCGATGCGCCCCAGGTCGTGCGCGACTGGCTGCGCCTGCACCTCGGCCACCTGCCGCACGAGACCTTCTGCGTGCTGCTGCTCGATGCCCGTCACTGCCTGATCGCAGCTGAGGATCTGTTCCGCGGCACGCTCACGCAGACCTCGGTCTATCCGCGCGAGGTGGTCAAGCTCGCCCTCGCTCACAACGCCGCAGCGGTGATCTTCGCCCACAACCACCCCTCGGGCGCCGCGGAGCCGAGCACCGCCGACGAGATGCTCACCCGCGCCCTGAAGGACGCGCTCAACCTTGTAGACGTGCGCGTACTCGACCACTTCGTGGTGCCGGCACACGGCTCTCCGGTATCATTCGCAGAACGCGGACTGCTTTGAAGCACCGCCGCCGGCCATCGGCCCGACGCGCGAATCGGAGCGCGGGGCTTGCCATGGGCCGGACTCATGCATTATCCTCTTCCGTTTTCCGCAATCAGAATTCCCTGGAGCATCGTATGGCTCGCGTCTGCCAAGTGACCGGTAAAGCACCGATGGTGGGAAATAATGTTTCCCACGCAAACAACAAGACCAAGCGTCGTTTCCTGCCCAACCTGCAGAGCCGCCGCTTCTGGAGCGAAGGCGAGAACCGCTGGATCCGCCTGCGCGTGTCCAACGCCGGTCTGCGCACGATCGACAAGAAAGGCATCGACGTCGTCCTTGCCGAGCTTCGCGCCCGCGGCGAGAAGCTGTAAGCAACCGCACTGAACGGAGAACGCCATGGCCAAGGGCATTCGCGAAAAGATCAAGCTGGAGTCGACCGCAGGCACGGGTCACTTCTACACCACCTCGAAGAACAAGCGCACCACGCCTGAAAAGCTCGAGTTCAACAAGTACGATCCGGTCGCGCGCAAGCACGTGCCGTACAAGGAAGTCAAGCTGAAGTAATCCTGCCGGTCCGGAACCCGAGTCCGGTCACTGGCTGCGACGAGCAGCCAGTCAAGCAGGCAAGGCGCATGTCCTGGTGCGAATCCGGGGCAGAGTGCAGCAGCAATGCTCCAGAAAACGAGAAGGCCATCAGTTCGCTGATGGCCTTCTCGTTTTCTGGAGCCCGATGTGCCTGGAGCACCCTTCTTCACCGTCGCGTGCCGGAGCCGGCGACGCGACGGTCCGCACCGATGGACGTCAGGCGCGCTGGATGTTCGAGGCCTGCTTGCCCTTGGGACCCTGGGTCACCTCGAAGGAGACCTTCTCGCCTTCCTTCAGGCTCTTGAACCCGCTCATGTTGATGGCGGAGAAATGTGCGAACAGGTCCTCGCTTCCATCATCGGGCGTGATGAAACCGAATCCCTTGGAATCGTTGAACCACTTCACGGTACCAGTTGCCATATTGCTTGGATCCTTCAAGGTTGCTTGTTACGCCGCGACAGGGACACTGCCGCAGTGGCTGTGGGCGCTGACCGGGACATGGACCACCTCCGGTAACCCCTCGGGATCAAGCTCGAGCCGGCGCACGCCCTAGCTTTTACGCATTCGCCGATGCAGCGTCAACGACCTTTTTGCGCGCGTTCTTGGCGCACCGCAACACCCGAAGCACATAAAAAGCCACCCACTTTTCCACAATCCCGCCAGCCGCGCGGACTCCGGCCTTTTCTGCAGCGCACGAAGCGCAAACCCATACCGAGTGGCACATTTGCACGTCGATGCACGCGCAAACGGCGCTTCCGGCCCGCTCCACGGTGTGTTGCACTATGCTTCGACTTCATTAGAATGATTTTATGGGCACCAGAAAACAAGACGATCTGGTACTGGAAGCACAGCGGACACGCACCCGGCCGCCACCCCTGTACAAGGTCCTGCTATTGAACGACGACTACACACCGATGGATTTCGTGATCGTCGTGCTGCAGAAATATTTCGGCATGGACCGCGAACGTGCCACGCGGGTCATGCTCCAAGTCCACAGAGAGGGCATGGGGGTATGCGGCGTCTTTCCCAGGGACATCGCCACGACCAAGGTTGAGCAGGTCACCTCGTTTGCTCGTCAGCATCAACATCCGCTGGCATGCGTGATGGAGGAAAACTGAATGATCGCGCAAGAGCTTGAAGTCAGCCTGCACATGGCTTTCGTCGAGGCACGGCAGAAGCGCCACGAGTTCATCACCGTGGAACATCTGCTGCTTGCCCTGCTGGACAATCCTTCCGCCGCCCAGGTGCTGAAGGCCTGCGCCGCCAACATCGACGAACTGCGCCGTGAGCTGACGAACTTCATCGACGAACACACGCCGCGCATCGAAGGCACGGACGAGATCGACACCCAGCCCACGCTGGGTTTCCAGCGCGTGATCCAGCGCGCGATCCTGCACGTGCAGTCCTCGGGCAAGAAGGAGGTCACCGGCGCCAACGTGCTGGTGGCGATCTTCGGCGAAAAGGATTCGCATGCGGTGTATTTCCTGCAGAAGCAGAACATCTCGCGCCTGGACGTGGTGAACTTCATCTCGCACGGCATCGCCAAGGCACCGCCGCAGGGCGCCGCTCCGCAGGGCCGCAACGAATCCGAACAGGGCGAGCAGGAGCAGGAAGAGAAGCAGTCCGGCGGCGCACTCGAGAGCTACACCCAGAACCTCAACCAGCAGGCGCTGGTGGGCAAGATCGACCCGCTGATCGGCCGCGAGAAGGAGGTCGAGCGCGTCATCCAGACCCTGTGCCGCCGGCGCAAGAACAATCCGCTGCTGGTCGGCGAGGCCGGCGTCGGCAAGACCGCGATCGCCGAAGGCCTGGCGCGGCGCATCGTCGAGGGCCGCGTGCCCGAGATCCTGGAGAACGCCCAGGTGTTCGCACTCGACATGGGCGCGCTGCTCGCCGGCACCAAGTACCGCGGCGACTTCGAGCAGCGCCTCAAGGCGGTGTTGAAGCAGCTCATCGAGAACCCGAACGCGATCCTGTTCATCGACGAGATCCACACCCTGATCGGTGCCGGTGCGGCCTCGGGCGGCACGCTCGACGCCTCCAACCTGCTCAAGCCGGCGCTGTCCTCCGGCCAGCTGAAGTGCATCGGTGCGACCACCTACAACGAGTTCCGCCAGATCTTCGAGAAGGATCACGCGCTCTCGAGGCGCTTCCAGAAGATCGACGTGGTCGAGCCCTCGGTGGCCGAGACGGTGGAGATCCTCAAAGGCCTGAAGAGCCGTTTCGAGGAGCACCACGGCATCAGGTACAGCAACTCGGCGCTGTCCAGCGCCGCCGAGCTGTCGGCCAAGTACATCAACGACCGCCACCTGCCGGACAAGGCGATCGACGTCATCGACGAGGCCGGCGCAGCGCAGCGCATCCTGCCCAAGTCGAAGCAGAAGAAGACCATCGGCCGCAACGAGATCGAGGAGATCGTCGCCAAGATCGCCCGCATCCCGCCGCGCACCGTGTCCAACGACGACAAGGCCGCGCTGAAGACGCTCGAGCGCGACCTGAAGAACGTGGTGTTCGGCCAGAATGCGGCGATCGAGGCGCTCGCCAAGGCGATCAAGATGTCGCGCTCCGGCCTCGGCAACCCGCAGAAGCCGATCGGCTCCTTCCTGTTCTCCGGCCCCACCGGCGTCGGCAAGACCGAAGTCGCGCGCCAGCTCGCCTACACGCTGGGCATCGAGCTGGTGCGCTTCGACATGTCCGAGTACATGGAGCGCCATGCGGTGAGCCGTCTGATCGGCGCGCCGCCGGGCTATGTCGGCTTCGACCAGGGCGGGCTGCTGACCGAGCAGATCACCAAGAAGCCGCACTGCGTGTTGCTGCTCGACGAGATCGAGAAGGCGCATCCGGACATCTACAACATCCTGCTGCAGGTCATGGACCACGGCACCCTGACCGACAACAACGGCCGCCAGGCGGATTTCCGCAACGTGATCATCATCATGACCACCAACGCGGGCGCCGAGTCGATGCAGAAGTCGGTGATCGGCTTCTCGGCCAAGCGCGAGCCGGGTGACGAGATGGCGGACATCAAGCGCCTGTTCACGCCCGAGTTCCGCAACCGCCTGGATGCGATGATCTCGTTCAAGGCGCTCGACAACGACGTCATCCTGCGCGTGGTCGACAAGTTCCTGATGCAGCTCGAAGCCCAGCTGCACGAGAAGAAGGTCGAGGCCCACTTCAGCGACGATCTCAAGGCCTGGCTGGCCGAGAAGGGCTTCGACCCGCTGATGGGCGCGCGCCCGATGGCACGCCTGATCCAGGACACCATCCGCTCCGCGCTCGCCGACGAGCTGCTGTTCGGCCGCCTGGTCAATGGCGGCAAGGTGACCATCGATCTCGACGACGACGACAAGGTGAAGCTGGTGTTCGAGGAAACCGAGACCGCAACCGCCTGATCGACCGTCGCCGGACGGCTTCCGGCGCACACGGGAAACGGCATGTCCGCAAGACGGGACATGCCGTTTTTCATTGCGGCCACGCGTCCGCCGGCTCACCCGCCGTGGGCGCGCCGGCGGCGCGGTCGTTTATCATGCCGCCTCCCGCGCCGCCCTTACGGCGCATCAAGTTCATCGAGGAGACGCCATGACCATCCAGACCGCCGACCTGTGCGACGCTCATGAAGACAAACTCGCCGTCGTCGCCCCCATGTTCGCCAGCTACGGCGGACGCCCGGCCTTCGGCGGGCCGATCTCGACGCTGAAAATCTTCGAGGACAACTCCTTCGTGCGCAAGGCGCTGGAAAGCGCCGGCAGGGGCCGTGTGCTGGTGATCGACGGCGGCGCCTCGATGCGCTGCGCCCTGGTCGGCGACCAGCTCGCCGAGCTCGCCGTCAGGAACGGCTGGGCCGGCATCGTCGTCTACGGCTGCATCCGCGACTCGAAGGCGATCGGCGAGATGGACCTCGGCGTGTTCGCGCTCGGGACCCACCCGAAGAAGACGGTCAAGCGCAACGTCGGCGAGGTCGACGTGCCGCTCGCCTTCGGTGGCGTCACCTTCCACCCCGGCCACTACCTCTATGCCGACGAGGATGGCGTGGTGGTGAGTGCGACAGCCCTGCTCTGACGAGCCACCGGCATCCCGCCGCACCGATTCACTGCCCGCGGCGGGAGGCCCAAGCACGGCAGCCCATGTCCAGGTGCAATGCAGCACACCCGCGACCCGATGTCGTTTCACAAAGCTCGATCGCGTTTCGCATCACAAAAACAAGAACGCAAGCCATTGTTTTAACGTCATAAGATTTTTTCTTATATCTTATATAAGACATCTTGCTGCTATGCGGAATGCCCCCTATACTTCCTTCCCATCTGCAGCGCCTTTCTCCCTCGAAGAAGCTGCAGCGGAACACCGCGACGGACGCCTGAGCCAGCCGCGATGGTTGACACCCTTCTGCATTGAAAAGGACGAATCATGACCCTGACCCGCGAACAGCAAATCGCCGCTCTGGAAAAAGACTGGGCCGAGAATCCCCGTTGGAAAGGCATCAAGCGTGGTTACTCCGCCGCTGACGTGGTTCGCCTGCGTGGCAGCCTGCAGCCCGAGTACACCCTGGCTCAGCGCGGCGCCAAGCTGCTGTGGGAGCGTGTCAACGGCGGCGCCAAGAAGGGTTATGTGAACGCCTTCGGCGCGATCACCGCCGGTCAGGCGATGCAGCAGGCCAAGGCCGGCCTGGAAGCGGTGTATCTGTCCGGCTGGCAGGTCGCCGCCGACGGCAACACCTCCGAGACCATGTACCCCGACCAGTCGCTGTACGCCTACGACTCGGTGCCGACCATGGTGCGCCGCATCAACAACACCTTCAAGCGCGCCGACGAGATCCAGTGGTCGCGCGGCATCAACCCGGGCGACAAGGAATTCATCGACTACTTCCTGCCCATCGTCGCCGACGCCGAGGCCGGTTTCGGTGGCGTGCTGAACGCCTTCGAGCTGATGAAGAACATGATCGCCGCCGGTGCCGCCGGTGTGCACTTCGAAGACCAGCTGGCTGCCGTGAAGAAGTGCGGCCACATGGGTGGCAAGGTGCTGGTTCCGACCCAGGAAGCGATCGAGAAGCTGATCTCGGCCCGCTTCGCCTCCGACGTCATGGGCGTTCCGACGCTGATCCTCGCCCGGACCGACGCCGAAGCCGCCAACCTGCTGACCTCGGACCACGACGCCAACGACAAGCCGTTCTGCACCGGCGAGCGTACCCAGGAAGGCTTCTACCGCGTCAAGAACGGCCTCGAGCAGGCCATCAGCCGCGGTGTCGCCTACGCCCCCTACGCCGATCTGGTGTGGTGCGAGACCGGCACGCCCGACCTCGGCTTCGCCCGCGAGTTCGCGCAGGCCGTGCATGCAGCCTGCCCGGGCAAGCTGCTGTCGTACAACTGCTCGCCGTCCTTCAACTGGAAGAAGAACCTCGACGACGCCACCATCGCCAGGTTCCAGGACGAGCTGTCGGCGCTGGGTTACAAGTACCAGTTCATCACCCTGGCCGGCATCCACATCAACTGGTTCAACACCTTCAAGTTCGCCCACGCCTACGCCCGCGGCGAAGGCATGAAGCACTACACCGAGATGGTGCAGGAACCGGAATTCGCCGCGCGCGAGCAGGGCTACACCTTCGTGTCGCACCAGCAGGAAGTCGGCGCCGGCTACTTCGACGACGTGACCACCGTGATCCAGGGCGGCTCGTCCTCGGTGAAGGCCCTGACCGGTTCGACCGAAGAAGAGCAGTTCCACTAAGAGACTGCGTCCCCCGACAACAGGGGGAGGAGACAGGAAGGCCACCCCTCGGGGTGGCCTTTCTCGTCGACCCGGTGAGCTGTGGCGGTGGCCGTCCAGGCGGCCCCGCCTCCTGGCGGGATCCGGTCAGCCGCGGCCCGGTCCCATGCCGCTGCCGTCGCGCGGGCCGCCGCCCATGCCGCCATGCATGCCGTGCCCACCCTGGCCGCCGCGCGGCCCCATCTTCTGGAACTCGGCATCGAACACCGTCTTCTGCGCATCGCTCAGCGTGGCGTAGAAGCTCTCGACCGACTTGCGCGCTTCGGCCATCTCGGCCTGGCGCAGCTTGCTCATCTCCTCCATGCGCTGCATGCGCTCGATCGCGGTCTTCGGCTGGCCCGCCGCGCGACGCTCGGCCATCGTGGTGGCCATGCGCTCGGCGCGCGCCTTCATGTCGGCCTTGAAGGTCTCGAAGGCGGGCTTCTGCTCCGCGCTCAGCGCCAGCGCGAGCTCCAGGCGGGCCATGTGCAGCTCGGCGCGCTCGGCCATCTTCGCCTTCATCTGCTCGGGCTCCATCTGCGACCAGCCGGCCTTGCCGCCGCGCGGACCGTCGCAGTGACCGCCCCAGGCCAGCGCTGCGGTGCTGCCGATGGCCCCGGTGGCGATGACGGCGGCGGCGATCGAGGTCTTGATCCAGTTTTTCATGATGAACTCCTGTCGGTTGGATTCCGTGTTGCCCGTCCGTTCGGGCGACGGAGCCATTACAGCACCGCGATGTAAGCGCGGTTTGTCTGCACGGCGGTGTTTTGCTGCCCCATGTCTCCCCGCCGCCCGCAGATACGCTGGGATACAAAACCCCCGCGCCCTGCCCTTAAGATGCGGGCCATGGAGAGCCGCTCATGAACCATTCCGCCGACCACATCCTGATCGTCGACGACGATCGCGACATCCGCCAGCTGCTCGCCGACTACCTCGAGAAGCAGGGCCTGCGCTGCACCACCGCGGCCGACGGCCGCGAGATGAAGGCCGCGCTCGAGCAGCACCGCATCGACCTGATCGTGCTCGACGTGATGATGCCGGGCGAGGACGGCCTCACCCTGTGCCGCAACCTGCGCGCCAGCGGCAGCGCGCACGCCAACACCCCGATCCTGATGCTGACCGCGCGCGGCGAGGACATGGACCGCATCATCGGCCTCGAGATGGGCGCAGACGACTACCTGCCCAAGCCCTTCGTGCCGCGCGAACTCTTCGCCCGCATCCGCGCGGTGCTGCGCCGCACCCGCGCACTGCCGCCCAACCTCGATGCCGCGCCGCCCGCCAATGCGCGCGAGCTGCGCTTCGCCAACTGGCGGCTGGACACCGTCAACCGTCATCTGCTCGCCGAGGACGGCAGCGTGGTCGCACTCTCGGGCGCCGAGTACCGCATGCTGAGCGTATTCCTTTCGCATCCGCAGAAGGTGTTGTCGCGCGACCAGCTGATGGAGCTGACCCAGGGCCGCGAGGCCGACGTCTTCGACCGCTCGATCGACCTGCTGGTGAGCCGCCTGCGCCAGCGCCTCGGCGACAACGCGCGCGAATCCATGATCATCAAGACCGTGCGCAACGAAGGCTACGTGCTCGCCGCGGACGTCAGCGTGGTCGCCCCGGAAGGGAGCGCCGGCGGATGAGGCTGACCCTGCCGCGCGTGCTGATCCCGCGCAGCCTGTTCGCCCGCCTGATGCTGATCTGGCTGCTCGGCATGGCGCTGGTGCTGGCAGTCAGCCTGGCGCTGTTCGTCGCCGAACGCGAGCGCATCGGGCGCAGCGCGCTGTTCGAGGGCGTCGCGCAGGAGATCGCCGCCGCAGCGGAACTGCTCGACAGCATGTCGCCGCCCGAGCGCGAACGCTGGATCGACGAGATCGGACGCCGCCGGCTGCGCCTGAGCCTGCGCCCGCCACGGGAACACCTGCGCCCGCTCGCACCGGACCACCCCCTGCAGGCCGCGCTGCGCGAAGCCATGCCGCAGCGCGCCGCCACGCTGTACACCCACCCGCGCGGCGACCGCCCGCACCCGGTCCTGCTGATCGTGCTGCCGCTCGCCGACGGTACGCCGCTGCAGGTGCGCCTGCCCGGCATCCCGCCCGTTCCGGGCCTGGCGCCGCACCAGCCCGGGCCCTTCTTCGCCGCCCTCGCAGCGCTCGTGCTCGGCGTCGGACTGCTGACCTGGATCGCGGTGCGGGTCGCCACCCGGCCGCTGTCGCGCATGGCGGCCGCCGCACGCGCGCTCGGCGAGGATCCCGGGCGCGCGCCGATGGACACCGCCGGCCCCACCGAGGTCGCCCAGGCGGCGGCCGCCTTCAACCAGATGCAGCGCCGCATCGGCGAGCACGTCACCGAGCGCACCCGCATCCTCGCCGCGATCTCGCACGACCTGCAGACGCCGATCACCCGCCTGCGCCTGCGCGCCGAGCTGGTCGATGACGAGGCGCTGCGCGCCCGCATCCAGTCCGACCTCGATGCCATGCAGGGGCTGGTCAAGGAAGGCCTGGCCTACGCTCGCAGCCTGGACGAGCGCAGCCCGGTCCAGACGATCGAGCTCGGCCCGCTGCTGCAGGCGCTGGCGCAGGATGCGCACGACATGGGGTGGACGGTGCGCGTGGCAGAGGACGCCCACGGCCGGGTCATGGGCCGCCCCGCGGCGCTGCGCCGGGCCTTGTGGAACCTGATCGAGAACGGCGTCAAGTTCGGCGGCGAAGTGGACATCGAGCTGGCGCCCACGACCGACGGCTTCGAGATCCGCATCCGCGACCATGGCCCGGGGCTGGCGGACGAGGAACAGGAAAAGGTGTTCGAGCCCTTCTACCGCACCGAGTCCTCGCGCAGCCGCGAGACCGGCGGCACCGGCCTCGGCCTGGCGATCACGCGCAACCTGCTGCGCAGCCAGGACGCCGCGGTGAGCCTGCGCAATCACCCCGCAGGCGGGCTGGTGGCCATCGTCGCGCTGCGCGGTCGATAGCGCTCCGCGAGCGCGACGAAGGCCGCGACCTCGGCCGCCTCGCGCGCGGACGACCAGCCCAGTTCGTGCGCGAGGATGCCCGCTACCGCCGGCGCCGCTGCCGCGGCCAGCGCGGCATCGAGGAACAGCGCCCGGCTGCGGCGCGCGAGCACGTCCTCCACGGTGAGCGCGAAGGCCTCGCGCACCGCCCGCCGCACGTCCCTCGCGGTCGGCAGCAGCCCCCCGCAGGGCAGCTCGGGCAGCAGCGGCTCGCCCCCCGGGTCGGCTTCATCCGCGCCCCCCGGAGCCGCGTCGAGCATCAGCGTCGCGGTGGGCGAGGGCCGCCGCGCGCAGCCCGCGACCGACTCGGCGGCATCGATCGCATCCTCGGCCATGCAGCGGTAAGTCGTCCATTTGCCGCCCATCACGCTGACCAGGCCCTGCGCCGAGACCTCGACCCGGTGCTCGCGCGAAAGCCGCCGCGTCATGCCCGCCCCGTCGCCATCCAGCAGCGGCCGCAGCCCGGCGAACACGCTGCGCACGTCGGCCGGCAGCGGCGGGCGGCGCAGCCATTGCGCGGCCGTCGACAGCAGGAAGTCGAGTTCGCCCGCGAGCGCCTCGGGCTCCGCCGGCAGGTCGCTGCGCGGGGTGTCGGTGGTACCGATCAGCAGCTTGCCGAGCCAGGGAATCATGAACAGCACCCGGCCGTCCGCGGTACGCGGCACCAGCAGGGCATCGCCGCCGGGCAGGAAGTCGCCATCCACCACCAGGTGCACACCCTGGCTCGGACGTAGCCGCGGCACGGCGCCCGGGTCGGCGAGCCGGCGCACGGCGTCGCTCCAGACACCGGCGGCATTGACCACGCTGCGCGCGCCGATCGCCCATTCGTGCCCGGACTCCGCATCCCGCACGCGGACGCCGTGCACCCGCCCCCCCTCCACCATCAGTCCGACCAGCGCGCAGTGGTTCAGCACCAGCGCGCCCAGCCGGTTCGCCGTCCGCGCCAGGGCGAGCGCGAGTCCGGCATCGTCGAACTGCGCGTCCCAGTAGGCCACCCCGCCCGCGAGTCCTTCGTCGCACAGCCCCGGCAGCGCTGCATTGAGGCCGGCCGGATCCAGCGTGATGCTGGACTCGATCCGCCCCGCGCCGGCCAGGCGGTCGTAGAAGCCCAGCCCGAGCCGCAGCATGGCGCGCTCGCAGCGGCTGCGGGCGGGCACGACGAAGCGTAGCGGATGCACCAGCGCCGACGCGTTGCGGAGCAGGTGCGCGCGCTCGATCAGGGCCTCGCGCACCAGGCCGAGCCGGCCCTGCGCCAGATAGCGCACCCCGCCGTGGATCAGCTTGGTCGAGCGCGAGCTGGTACCGGCGGCGAAATCGCGTGCCTCGACCAGCAGCACGGAGTGACCACGCGCCGCCGCGTCGACCGCACAGCCCAGCCCGGTCGCCCCGCCGCCGACGATCACGAAGTCCCATGCCGGCGTCGCCGACAGGCGTGCGAGCAGCGCATCGCGGCCCAGCGGATTCATCCTCGTGCCCAGTCCCGCGCCCGCTCCACCGCTCGCGCCCAGTGCGCCCGCGCCTCGGCGCGGCGGGCCGGCGACCATTGCGGCTCGAAGCGGCGATCGAGCTGCCAGTGGGCCGCGATCGCATCGATGCGCGTCCACAGGCCGCAACCCAGCGCGGCCAGGCAGGCGGCGCCGAAGGCGGTGGTCTCGAGCAGGCGCGGGCGCAACACCGGCACGCCGAGGACGTCCGCCTGCATCTGCATCAGCAGGTCGTTGGCCGCCGCGCCGCCATCGACGCGCAATTCCTGCAACGGCGCCGCACCGTCGCGCGCCATGGCTTGGACCAGATCGGCGCTCTGCATCGCGATCGACTCGAGCGCGGCGCGCGCGATGTGGGCGCCGCTGCTGCCGCGGCTCAGGCCGAGCAGGGTGCCGCGCGCATTCGCATCCCAGTACGGCGCCCCCAGCCCGGTGAAGGCCGGCACCAGCACCACCCCGCCGCTGTCGGGCACGCTGGCCGCGAGCGCTTCGACCTCCGCGGCCCTCTTCACCAGGCCGAGCGCATCGCGCAGCCACTGCACCACCGCCCCGCCCATGAACACGCTGCCCTCGAGCGCGTAGCTCGCGCCCGCCTCCACCCCCGACCAGGCGACCGTGCTCAGCAGCCGGTTCGTCGACGCCACCGGCGTGGCGCCGGTATTCATCAGCAGGAAGCAGCCGGTGCCATAGGTGTTCTTGGCCATGCCCGGCAGCAGGCAGCCCTGGCCGAAGGTCGCCGCCTGCTGGTCGCCGCCGATGCCGGCGATCGGAATCGCGGCGCCGAACAGCGCCGGCTCGGTCTCGCCGCACACCCCGCTGCTCGGCACCACCCGCGGCAACAGCGCGGGCGGAATGCGGAAGTGCGCGAGCAGCACCGGATCCCAGTCCAGGGCATGCAGGTTGAACAGCATCGTGCGCGAGGCGTTGCCGGGGTCGGTGACGTGCAGCCTTCCGCCGCTCAGGTGCCAGACCAGCCAGCTGTCGATGGTGCCGAAGGCGAGCTCGCCGCGCTCGGCGCGTTCGCGCGCGCCGGGCACATGATCGAGCAGCCAGGCGAGCTTGGTCGCCGAGAAGTAGGGGTCGAGCTCGAGCCCGGTGCGTGCGCGCACCTCGTCGCCCCAGCCCTCGGCACGCAGGTGCGCGCATGCGGCGGCCGTGCGCCGGTCCTGCCACACGATCGCCGGCGCCAGCGCCCGACCGCTGGCGCGCTCCCACAGCACCGTGGTCTCGCGCTGGTTGGCGATGCCGATCGCCGCGACCTCGCGTGCCGCGATGCCGGCATTGGCGAGTGCCTCGCGCGCGCAGTCGAACTGCGTGCGCAGGATGTCCTGCGGATCGTGCTCGACCCGATCGGGTGCCGGGAAATGCTGGGCGAATTCCGCCTGGGCCAGCCCGCATACGCGGCCGGAGGCATCGAACACAATGGCGCGCGAACTGGTCGTGCCCTGGTCGAGGGCGAGCAGGTAGGCCATGTTGCCTCCACGGGACCGGGGAAGGAGGAGCACAGCCTACCGCCAATCCCGTCCCCGGCCCAGCCCGGGAACACGCCAACCCGCATGCGCCGCGATGTGGTTCAATGCGCATCCGTATCGTTGCAATGCAGCAAGCACCATGCCCGCCTTCTGGATGATCGTCTCCTGCCTCCTGTTCGCCTGCATGGGCGTATGCGTGAAGCTGGCGTCGTCCGTGTTCTCGACCGGCGAGATCGTGTTCTGGCGCGGCCTCGTGAGCATGCTGATGATGGCCGGGCTGGCGCTGAGCCGCGGCATCGGGCTGAGCACACCGCACTGGCGCATGCACCTGTCGCGCAGCATCTCGGGCTCGACCGCGCTGGTGTGCTACTTCTTCGCCATCGGCGCGCTGCCGCTGGCGACCGCGGTCACGCTCAACTACACCTCACCGCTCTTCCTCGCCCTGCTGCTCGCGCTCGTCATGGGCGAGCGCCTGAACGCGCTCGCTTCCGGCGCGGTGCTGATGGGCTTCGCCGGCGTCGTCCTGCTGCTGCGCCCGACGCTGCAGCCGGAGCAATGGCTGGGCGCGGCCGTCGGCCTCGGTTCGGGGGCGCTGGCGAGCCTGGCCTACCTCAGTCTGCGCGAGCTCGGCCGCAAGGGTGAACCCGAAGTGCGCACCGTGTTCTGGTTCTCGCTGATGACCACCGTGATCGGCCTGGCCTGGAGCGTGTTCGGCGAGCTCCACCTGCCGGATCTGCGCCAGCTCGCCACCTTGCTCGGCGTCGGCCTGTTCGGCGGCCTCGCCCAGCTCGCGATGACGCGCTCCTACCGCTACGGCCGCACCGTGGTATCCGCCAACCTGAGCTATGCGACGGTGGTGTTCGCGAGCCTGTTCGGCATGCTGCTGTGGGACGAGATCATGCCGGCGAGCGCCTGGCTGGCGGTCGCGCTGATCGTCGCCGGCGCCATCCTCGTCTCGCTGAGCACGCGCAAGACGGCGTGAGCCGGCACCGGCCCGGCCGGCGGCACGGCCCTGCGGGCTCGGCGCAATTGAGCCGGACCGGCGTCCGGACTATAGTTGCTGCATCCCGGCCCATTCCATGGAGGCTGTCATGATCAGCATCGAGAACACCGAGAAGATGGTCGCCGTCGCCGTGTTCGGCGAATTCACCCTGGCCGATTACAAGGAATTCGAGGATGTGGTGAATTACCACATCCAGTTCGAAGGCACGGTCGACCTGCTCTTCGACCTGCGCCAGATGGTCGGCTTCACGCTCGACGTGGCCTGGGAGGAGATCAAGTTCTCGCGCCAACACGCTGGCGACTTCCGCCGCATCGCGGTGCTGACCGAAGACCAGTGGCTGACCTGGAGCGCCTGGGTGTCGCAACTGTTCGTCAATGCCGAGGTCCGGGTCTTCGACGACGAGGACGAGGCCCGTGCCTGGCTCGCCGCCGACGAGGCGGCCGAGACGGCACAGTGAGCATGCACGCCTGAGCGTGCGCTCATGAGCGCTTCCTATTCGACGCTGATCGGCGCGCTGGAGCTGGCGCAGCGCATCCACGATCCGGACTGGATCGTGATCGACTGCCGCTTCGACCTCGCCGATCCGGCCTTCGGTCGCCAGGCCTATGCGGCCGGCCATCTGCCCGGTGCATTCTTCCTCGACCTCGACGAGGACCTCTCGGGCGTGAAGACGGGCAGCAACGGCCGCCATCCCCTGCCCGATCCGGCGCGGCTCGCCGCGCGCCTGGCGGGCTGCGGCGTAGGCAACCACGCCCAGGTGGTCGCCTACGATGACGCCGGCGGCATGTTCGCCGCGCGCCTGTGGTGGCTGTTGCGCTGGTTCGGCCATCATCGGGTCGCGGTGCTCGACGGCGGCCTGCAGGCCTGGCTGGCGGCGGGACAGGCGCTCGACGACACCGAGCCGGAACCCCGGTCCGCCACCTACACGCTGGCGCTGCGCGCCGACCGCGTCGATGCGCAGTACGTGCGTCAGCACCTGGGGCAGCCCGACATGGTGCTGATCGATGCCCGCAGCCCGGACCGCTTCCGCGGCGAGAACGAAGTGCTGGACCCGGTCGGTGGACACATCCCGGGCGCGATCAACCGCTTCTTCCGCGACAACCTCGACGCCCATGGCTGCTTCAAGCAGGCCTCGGTGCTGCGTGAGGAGTTCGGCGCACTGCTCGGCGCGCACAGCCCGCGTCAGGTGATTCACCAGTGCGGCTCGGGCGTCACGGCGTGCGTGAATGCACTGGCGATGGAGGCGGCCGGGCTGACCGGCTCCCGGCTTTACGCCGGCTCGTGGAGCGAATGGTGCGCCGACCCGTCGCGACCGGTGGCGCGCGGTCCGGCATAAGGGCCGGCGGGAAAGGATTCCACGAGCGCAGTCCGGCACGCGCAGCGGCAGGGATGCAAGAGGGATCGGCCGGCCGCTCGCTGCAGATGTGCTTCCAGCGCAGCCCGCGGCGCCTCACCAGTCGACCTTCTCCACCGCCCCCAGCGAACGCCCGAGGAAACGCTCGCCGATGGTCTGGAAGCGCAGCGGCACGTCGCTGACCACGAAGCGGTAATCCGCCGCGCCGCCGGTGCGCGCGAGCCCCGCCTGCTGCAGGCGCTCGGCGGCGAATTCGGCCGTGGTCAGCGCGGAATCGATCAGGCGCACCCGGGGCCCGGCCACGTCGCGCAGCAGCGGCTTGAGCAGCGGATAGTGGGTGCAGCCGAGCACCAGGCTGTCGACCTCCTCGGCGAGCACCGGGCGCAGGTACTCCTGCGCGGTGAGGCGGGTGACCTCGTGCTCCAGCCAGCCTTCCTCGACAAGCGGCACGAACAGCGGACAGGCCTGGGAATACACCCGCACCGTGGGGTCGAGCTCGTGCATGCGGCGGGCGTAGGCATTGCTGTTGATCGTGGTCGGCGTGCCGATCACGCCGATCCGCCGCCCGGGCGAAGCCGCCACCGCGGCGCGCGCGCCGGCCTCGATGACGTCTAGCACCGGAATGCCGGCGGCAAGCCGGTGCACCACCTCGGCGGCCACCGCCGCCATGGTGTTGCAGGCGATGATCAGCATCTTCACGTCGCGCTGGAGCAGGAACTCGGTGATCTGCGCGGTGAAGTGCTCGATGGTGGCGACCGACTTGACACCGTAGGGCACGCGCGCGGTGTCGCCGAAATAGACGATGTCCTCCAGCGGCAGGCGCTCCATCAGCGCGCGCACCACGGTGAGCCCGCCGACGCCGGAATCGAACACGCCGATCGGGCGCGACGCCGCCGCCGCGCTCATCGCCCGGCCTCGCTGTGACAAGGGCAAGAGTTCAAAGCAGCACCACCGAAGCGAACTTGCGCTTGCCCACCTGCAGCACCACGGTCTCGCCGGCACGCAGCACGAGGCCCTTGTCCTCGGCGCGCTCGCCATCGATGCGCACCCCGCCCTGCTCGATCATCCGCATCGCTTCCGAGGTGGTGCCGGTGAGGCCGGCCTGCTTGAGCACCTGGAACAGCGGCAGTCCGTCGGCGCCGACGTTCACATTGACCTGCGGGATGTCGTCCGGGATCGCGTTGCGCTGGAAGCGCGCCTCGAAGTCGGCGAGTGCTTCTTCCGCCGCGCGCCGGCCGTGGAAGCGGGCGACGAACTCCTGCGCCAGCATCACCTTGACGTCGCGCGGGTTGCGCCCGCCTTCCACGTCGGCGCGCAGTTGCGCGATCTCGGCGGTGGAGCGGAAGGACAGCAGCTCGTAGTAGCGCCACATCAGGGTGTCTGACACCGACATGGTCTTGCCGAAGATCTCCTTCGCCGGCTCGGCGATGCCGATGTAGTTACCGAGCGACTTCGACATCTTGTTCACGCCGTCGAGGCCCTCGAGCAGCGGCACCATGACCACGCACTGCGGCTCCTGGCCGTAGTGCTTCTGCAGCTCGCGGCCCATCAGCAGGTTGAAGCGCTGGTCGGTGCCGCCGAGCTCGACGTCGGCCTTCATCGCCACCGAGTCGTAGCCCTGGCAAAGCGGGTAGAGGAACTCGTGGATCGCGATCGGCTGGTTGTTGCCGTAGCGCTTCGCGAAGTCGTCGCGCTCGAGCATGCGCGCCACGGTCTGCTGCGAGGCCAGGCGGATCATCCCCGCCGAGCCGAGGTCGTTCATCCAGGCCGAGTTGAAGCAGATCTCGGTCTTCTCCGGGTCGAGGATCTTGAACACCTGGTCCTGATACGTCTTCGCGTTCTCCATGATCTGCTCGCGCGAAAGCGGCGGGCGGGTGGTGTTCTTGCCGCTGGGGTCGCCGATCATGCCGGTGAAGTCGCCGATCAGGAACTGGATCTGATGCCCGAGCTCCTGGAAGTGGCGCATCTTGTTGATCAGCACGGTGTGACCGAGATGCAGATCGGGTGCGGTGGGGTCGAAGCCGGCCTTCACCCGCAGCGGGCGGCCACGCTTGAGTTTCTCGACCAGCTCGGCCTCGATCAGCAGGGCGTCGGTGCCGCGCTTGATCAGGTCGATCGCCGCCTGGACATCAGTCATTCAATTTCTCCAAAAATACCTTCCCGATCAGGGGAATAACTTTGCTACACTTCCGCAAATTTTTTTCACCCATTCCAGCCCCCCGAGCTCATGCAGGCCAGAAAGACCCGAATTCTAGCCGATCTGCCGGCCCGTCTCCTCTCCCGCCCGCGCACCTGGATCGCCGCCGGCGTGACCGGCGTGTCGCTGATGGGCGTGGTGGCCGCCACCGCCGTCGCACCCGACACCGCCCCCGCCGACATCCCGTTCGCGCGCGTGGTCGAAACCCTGCCCGTGCCGGCGGCGAGCATCGCCGTCGAGGAAGCGGCCCTCCCCTTCGTCCACACCGAGCGCATTCAGGCCGGTGACACCCTGCAGGCCATCTTCAATCGCCTGCGCATCGACGACGCCGAGGCGCTCGCCCATCTGAGCGACGCCGACGCCGGCAAGCAGGCCATCCGCCAGCTCCGTGCCGGCCGTTCGGTCACCGCGGTGGTGTCTCCCGAGGGCAGGGTCATGTCGTTCACGCTGCCGATCGGCAACACCGCCGAGCGCGTCGTGCTCGAGCGCGGGGAATCCGGTCTCGCGCTGCGCGAGGCGCCCAGCGCGACGCAGACGAAGATGGTGGAGATGCGCTCGGGCACGATCACCAGCTCGCTGTTCGGTGCCACCGACGCCGCCGGCCTGCCCGACGACGTCGCCACCCAGCTCGCCACGATCTTCGGCACCTGGATCGACTTCCACAGCGACCTGCGCAAGGGCGATCGCTTCAACGTCGTCTACGAGGCCATTTACGAGGACGGCAACCCGGTCAGCGCCGGCCGCATCCTGGCTGCGGAGTTCATCAACAACGGCGAACGCCACGCCGTGGTGCTGTACCGCGGCCCCAGCGGCAAGGAGCAGTACTACAGCGATGACGGCGAGAGCCTGCAGCAGGGTTTCCTGCGCTCGCCGCTGCCGTTCTCGCGTGTCAGCTCCAACTTCGGCCGCCGCGTGCACCCGGTCCACGGCGGCTGGCGCGACCACAACGGCACCGACTTCGCCGCCCCGGTCGGCACGCCGATCATGGCCACGTCGGACGGTACGATCGAATTCATCGGCACCCAGCGCGGCTTCGGCAACCTGATCGTGCTCAAGCACCGCAACGACATCACCACCCACTACGCCCACCTCAACGGCTTCGCCAAGGGCCTCGGCAAGGGCCAGAGCATCAGCCAGGGCGACGTGATCGGCTACGTGGGCTGCACCGGCTGGTGCACCGGCCCGCACCTGCACTACGAGGTGCACCTGAAGAAGGTGCCGGCCAATCCGATGACCGTCGCCTTGCCGATGGCGGATTCCTTCAACGACAAGGAGCTCGCCAAGTTCAGGCGCGACACCGCCCACCTGCGCCAGCGCTTCGCGCTGCTCAACTACGAGCTCGCCAGCGCGAACTGAGCGCATCGCGCGGAACATGCAAAACAAACGGGGCGCCGAAGCGCCCCGTTTTTCATTGCCGCCCTGACTGACGCGTCAGGCCGAGAACGACGAGCCGCAGCCGCAGGTGCTGGTCGCGTTCGGATTGCGAATCACGAACTGCGAGCCTTCCAGGCCTTCGGTGTAGTCGATCTCGGCGCCCAGCAGATACTGGTAGCTCATCGGATCGACCAGCAGCATCACGCCGTTCTTCTCGAACGTGGTGTCGTCCTCGTTCACTTCCTCATCGAAAGTGAAGCCGTACTGGAAGCCCGAGCAGCCGCCGCCCGACACGAAGACGCGCAGTTTGAGCTCGGGGTTGCCTTCCTCTTCGATCAGCTCGCGAACCTTGTTCGCGGCGCTGTCGGTAAAGACCAGGATATCGGGGGTTGCGACTTCTGCGCTCATGTTTTCTCCTCTGTAGGGGCGTGGTGCCACGGATGATGCGCCGTCCGCGGCCCAACCGTCAAAATCGGATCGTCGTCCGTGCTGCAAGTTCCCGTCAGGGGCTGACCGGAACGATGTCCAGGCCGGCTTCCTCGTCGAAGCCGAACATGATGTTGAGGTTCTGGATCGCCTGGCCGGCGGCACCCTTGACGAGGTTGTCGATCACCGACAGCACGACCACGGTGTCGCCGCCCTGCGGACGGTGAACCGCGATGCGGCAAAGGTTGGACGCCCGTACCGAGCGCGTCTCGGGGTGGCTGCCCGCCGGCATCACGTCCACAAAGGCCTCGCCCGCGTAGCGCTTCTCATAGAGCCCCTGCAGGTCGGAGGCGTCGACACCCGGTTTCAGACGACCGTAGAGCGTGGCATGGATGCCGCGGATCATCGGCGTCAGGTGCGGCACGAAGGTCAGCCCGACCTGCCGCCCCGCCGCGAGCGACAGCCCCTGGCGGATCTCGGGCAGGTGGCGGTGACCCGGCACACCGTAGGCCTTGAAGCTGTCCGCGGCCTCGGGCAGCAGGGTATGCACCTCGGCCTTGCGGCCGGCACCCGACACGCCCGATTTGGCGTCCGCGATCAGGTGCTCGGTGTCGATCAGGCCGGCCTCGACCAGCGGCAGGAAGCCGAGCTGGACTGCGGTCGGATAGCAGCCCGGGTTGGCGAGCACGCGCGCGCTGCGGATCTGCGCGCGATTGACCTCGGGCAGGCCGTACACCGCCTCGGCTACGAGCTCGGGCGCGGCGTGCTCCATGCCGTACCACTTCTGCCACTCGGCAACATCGCGGATGCGGAAGTCGGCGGCGAGGTCGATGACGCGCACCCCGGCGGCGACGAGCTCCGCAGCCTGCTTCATCGCGATGCCGTTGGGCGTGGCGAAGAAGACCGCATCGCAGTTCTCGAGCGCGGCGTCCTGCGGCGTGACGAACTTCAGGTTCACCCGCTTGCGCAGGCTGGGGAACATGTCCGACACCGCCATGCCCGCCTCGCCACGCGAGGTGATGGCGGTCAGCTCGACGTCGGGGTGACGCGCCAGCAGACGCAGCAGCTCGACGCCGGTGTATCCGGTCCCGCCTACAACTCCAACCTTGATCATGCTTGTTCCTCGCAGCGAAAGACTGAGGCGATGATTATCTCATCATCGGCGGACGCGGGCGCTTAACAAGGCGTTACCGCCGGGGCGAGCGACCGATGCGCATGCGCACGCACACGCGTTGCGACTGCCGTCCGAAAGCACGAAAGCCGCCCCATGGGGCGGCTTCGCGGATACTGCAGCGAGCGCGAAGATCAGCGCTTCGAGAACTGCTTGGCGCGGCGGGCCTTGCGCAGACCGACCTTCTTGCGCTCGACTTCACGGGCATCGCGGGTCACGAAGCCGGCGGCACGCAGCTCGCCCTTGAGCTCGGCGTTGTAGTCCACCAGCGCGCGGGTGATGCCGTGACGCACGGCGCCGGCCTGGCCGGACTCGCCGCCACCGACGACGTTGACCATGATGTCGAACTTGCCTTCGTTGCCGGTCAGGACCAGCGGCTGACGCACGATCATGCGGCCGGTCTCACGGGAGAAGAACTCGTCGACCGGCTTGCCGTTGACGACGATGTTGCCGGTGCCCGGCTTGATGAACACGCGAGCGACCGCAGTCTTGCGGCGGCCGGTACCGTAGTTGTAAGTGACAGCCATCTATCGGCTCCTTCAGATCTCGAGAACTTGCGGCTGCTGAGCGGTGTGCGGATGCGACGGACCCGCGTAGCACTTCAGCTTCTTCAGCATGGCGTAGCCCAGCGGGCCCTTCGGCAGCATGCCCTTCACCGCCTTCTCGAGCACACGCTCGGGGAAGCGCTGCTGGAGCTTGGTGAAGTTGGTTTCGTAGATACCGCCCGGGTAGCCCGAGTGACGGTAGTACTTCTTGTCCTGCGCCTTGTTACCGGTCACGCGCAGCTTGTCGACGTTGACCACGACGATGAAGTCGCCGGTATCGACGTGCGGAGTGTAGATGGCCTTGTGCTTGCCACGGAGGCGGCGGGCGACTTCGGCGGCGAGACGGCCAAGCACCTTGTCCGTGCCGTCGACAACGAACCAGTCGCGCTTGACCTCGTGCGGCTTGGCGGAAAACGTCTTCATGTGAATCCTCGATCTTTGTCGGGCCGTAACAGATGGCCGTCAAACGGAAAGCTCGCAATCCTACGACCAACACCCCGACTGTGTCAATCACAGGATTACGATGGCGAATGTTCGCGTGCGAAAGGCAAAAAAAACGCAGTCCGACCGGACTGCGTTAAATCCACACCAAAGGAGGAGGGTGGAGGAGACACCATTTGGATCGGCACAAGCTCATGGACTTCAACAGCTGCGTCTGCGATCCGACTGAGACGAATTATGCAGAGCCGGGCAGCCTGCTGCAACAGTTTTTTGTGCGCCGCAGAACGAAAGATTTGATTTATTGATCAGCTTTGTTTATTAGCTTTCAGCGTTTTGATTTATCTCAATTTTCAGCCCAGCTCACACCCTCCTCCCATGCCTCAGGGCGCCATTCTGATAAGCAGCGCACATCGATATTGTGCACCGCATCACTACGCCCCCGTATCGAACCCTGCCCTCCGGTTCACGAACGCCCGCCTCCACCCGACTGCCAGCCCATGCGGACCGACCCCGAATCGGGGCGCGCTCGTCGCAGCGATGTCGCGCTGCGGTAACATCCGCCCCTCGACGAACGAACATCGACGGGGCCACCCCGGGGAGCAGACAGGAATGGAATGCACGATCAAATGGCTGGACGGGATGAGCTTCATCGCCGAGACCGGCACCGGACACCTGGTCGCGATGGACGGTGCGCCGGACGCCGGCGGCCGCAACCTGGCGCCGCGGCCGATGGAACTGATGCTGGCCGGCGCGGGTGGATGCACCGCCTTCGACGTCGTGCTGATCCTCAAGCGCGGGCGTCACGACGTGCGCGGCTGCAGCGTGCGCCTCGTGGCCGAACGCGCCGACACCGACCCCAAGGTATTCACCCGCATCCGCTTCATCTACACCATCACCGGACGCAAGCTGAAGCGCGAGGCGGTCGAGCGCGCGGTGCATCTGTCGGCCGAGAAGTACTGCTCGGCCTCGATCATGCTCGCCAAGACCGCCGAGATCAGCCACGAGGTGGAGCTGGTCGACGCCGACTGAGCGCGACTGTCGCAAGCGGCGGGCGGCGCGCTCAGATCCGGTAGGTGACGGTGGTCATCACCCGCGCAGCGAGCTTCATCAGCCCCCTGGCCGGGGCGGGCAGTTCATGCGCACCGAGACGCACCGCGGTCTCGGCATGCTCGGCTTCGTCCGCCTTCATCTGCTCGACGATGGCGCGCGAGCGCTGGTCGGCGGCCGGCAGCGTGCCGAGGTGGCTCTTAAGATGCTGTTCCACCTGACGCTCGGTCTCGGCGAGGAAGCCGAGGTTCCAGCGCTCGCCGAAGCGCCCGGCGAGCATGCCGATGGCCAGCGCCCCGCCATACCAGAGCGGGTTGAGCAGGCTCTTGCGTCCGCCCAGTTCGGCGATGCGACGCTCGGTCCATGCCAGGTGCTCGGTTTCCTCCTGCGAGGCCTGGCGCAGCGTGTCGCGGATCGCCGGGTCGCCCGACATGATCGACTGCCCCTGGTAAAGGGCCTGCGCGCACACCTCCCCCACATGGTTGACCCGCATCAGCGCCGCGGCATGGGCGCGCTCGGCGTCACTCAGCGCGGCATCGGGTACGTCTTCCCCGGGTACCGGACGGACGCTGCGCGCGGGAGCGAAGACGGTGCGCAGCGCCTTGTCGAACTCGACGATGGCCTGATCGATCATTATCGACCTCCGTAGGGATGGCTGAGGTCGCGCCGCTGCTGGAGGAGCTGCAGCGCGTGCTTGCGGTCGCGCGGACCCGCCGGGCCATCGCAGAAATAGTCCCAGGCGAGCGCCGCGCGCGGCCGGTTGTAGGTGTTGTCGCCGATCGGCTGCCAGTCGCTGTTCTTCATCGCCACCCAGCTGCCATCCTTGCGGCCGCTGGCGTAGATGCGGCGCTCGCCGGTGGCGCAGCGGATGCCTTCGAAGGTCACGTTCTCGGCGCCGCCGGGCGTACGCACCACCAGCGTGTAGCGGACCACGCCGTCCTCGCCGACGCTGACGCTGCCCTCATCGACGAAGAACGCATTGGGGGACGGCGAGCCGATGTCGAACGCGCGCAGCCCCGCTTCCTGCGGCGCCGGCGGCATGGCCGCCTCGACCTCCTTCCAGTCGGGATCGGCATCGACGAGCAGGCCCGCGGATGCCGACATGGAAAAAGACGCGAGGGCCACGAGGCCCCCGCACAGACATTGCCTGAGGATCGGGTTCAAGAAAGCAAATCTCCGCACAGCGACTGCCGTACCGTCTCCGGCACGACATCGACCGTGACCGTGTAGTTGGGATGATCGACCCCCGCCGCAAGCGCCGCCCCCGCCTTCAGCGCCGCCACGCGGGCAGGGCCGAGCTCGAAGCGCAGGAAATGCACCGACGAGGTCTTTTCGGCATTTTCGCGCTCGAGGTCCTCGTCCGCAATGGCGAAGACCGGCTCGAAGCCCGCCACCCGCACCCAGACGCGGTCCTCGATGCCGATCAGGCGCGCCAGCCAGGCCTTGCGCTCGGCCTCGTCGGGAAACTCGATCAGCATCGTCGCCTTCCAGTTCCGGCCGTCGGGCACCAGCGGATTGTATGCGTCGAGCTCGTCCTGGATGCCGGCTTCCTCGAAGGTGCGCTCGATGCGCAGCATCTCCTGGATCTGGTAGCGGATGGTGAGCTCGTCCTCGAAAACCAGGGTCACGCTGGGGCCGAGCGCGAGCGTGCGCGTCTTCTTGTGCGCGATCACCCGCGCGCGGAAGGCCGCGCGCTCGCGGGCGTAATGCTCCAGGCTCAGCAGGCTGTCGCGTGCGATCGCGCTCATCGTGTCTCCTCCAGTCCGTAGGCGATGCGCAGCAGGGTCAGCGGATGGGCCTTCTGCGCGTCGAGCTCGGTGCCGGCGTCGCGGATGCCCTGCTGGATATGGCGTCCGGCGATCGGGCAGTCCGAGCTGATGAAGTCGGGCGCGGCCTGGACCATCTGGCGGAACACCGGGCGACCGATCTTCATCGACTGCTCGAAGTATTCCTCCTTGACCCCCCAGGTGCCATCGTGGCCGGCGCAGCGGTCGATGGTCGTGACCTGGGTGTCGGGGATCAGCTGCAGGGTTTCGCGCGTCTTCTGGCCGATGTTCTGCACCCGGCCGTGACAGGGGATGTGGTAGGCCACCTTGCCTAGCGGACGCTTGAAGTCGGTCTTCAGCAGGCCGTCCTTGTTGCGCTGGACGAAGTACTCGAAGGGGTCGAACATCGCCTCGGCCACCGCGGCGACCTCGGCATCGTCAGGGTAGAGCAGCGGCAGCTCCTGCTTGAACATCAGCGCACAGGACGGCACCGGCGCCAGGATCGCGTAGCCCTCGCGCGCCAGCTTCGCCAGCGTGGGGATGTTGCGCTGCTTCAGCCGGTCCACCCCCTCGAGGTCACCCAGTTCCAGCTTGGGCATGCCGCAGCACGCCTCCTGCGGCGCCAGCACGGTCGGAATCTCGTTGTGCGCCAGCACCGCGACCAGGTCGTGACCGATGCCCGGCTCGTTGTAGTTGATGTAGCAGGTCGAGAAGATCGCCACCTTCCCCGGCGTGCGCTCGCCATCGCGCACCGGCCAGGAGGCCGCCGGCTTCGCCTTGGCGCGGAACTTCGCCGGCGCATAGGGCGGCAGTTCGCGGCGCCTGTCGACACCCAGCACCGACTGCAGCACGCCGCGCGCGGCGCCGTTGCGGTTGGCGGCATTGACCGTCTGCGCCACCACCGGGATCGCCGCCAGCCTGCCGAGCGCATCGGTGCTGGTCAGCAGCTTGTCGCGGAACTTCACCTCGCCCTTGCGGAACTTGACCGCCTTCGCGCGCAGCATCAGGTGAGGGAAATCGAGATCCCACTCGTGCGGCGGCACGTAAGGGCATTTGGTCATGAAGCAGATGTCGCACAGGTAGCACTGGTCGACCACCTGCCAGTAGTCCTTCTTCGCCACCCCATCGACTTCCATCGTGGTGCTGGAATCCACCAGATCGAACAGGGTCGGGAAGGCGTTGCACAGATTCACGCAGCGCCGACAGCCATGGCAGATGTCGAACACCCGCTCCATCTCGGCGAGGACCTTGTCCTCGTCGTGGTACGCAGGGTCGCGCCAGGCGATGGGGTGACGCCTGGGCGCCTCCAGACTGCCTTCTCGCTTGCTCATGACACCCCCTCTCCTGCCCGGCACGCGCCGGGCACGACGATCAGGAGACGAGCGGCACCGCGCCCGTCCGGCATGCAGGAACGGCGGCGGACCTCAGTCGGCGAGCGCGTCCAGCGCCTTCTGGAAGCGATTGGCGTGCGAGCGCTCGGCCTTGGCCAGGGTCTCGAACCAGTCGGCGATCTCCTCGAAACCCTCGTCGCGCGCGGTCTTCGCCATGCCCGGATACATGTCGGTGTATTCGTGCGTTTCGCCGGCGATGGCCGCGCCGAGGTTCTGGCGGGTGGGGCCGAAGGGCAGCCCGGTGGCGGGATCGCCACAGGCTTCGAGATACTCGAGGTGGCCGTGCGCATGCCCGGTCTCGCCCTCGGCGGTGGAGCGGAAGACCGCGGCGACGTCGTTCTGCCCCTCGACGTCGGCCTTGGCCGCGAAGTACAGATAACGCCGGTTGGCCTGGGACTCGCCTGCGAATGCGGCCTTGAGGTTGCCCTCGGTGCGCGATCCTTTCAGTTCCATGTCTCCTCTCCTTTTTGCGGACAGTGATGTGCGCCGCCTGCGGGCGGCTGCACTATCAACTTAGACATGGACCGGGAAAGCCCCAAATTGAGTGAGGCTATGCGCCCGATTGCACCCGGCTATTCATGGGCAGCCCCTCGCTGCGCACGCTGCCCCAGCACCACGCGGACCGGCTCCACTTCGGGCTCGGGCTCCGGCAGGCGATAGCTCTCGGGCAGTTCGAAGCTGCGCGAACGGAACAGGATGCGCGCGAGCTCGATCAGCGCCAGCTGGTACACCTGACGCTTGAACTCGATCACCGCGTCGAGCGGCACCCAGTAGTTGCTCCATCGCCAGGCATCGAATTCCGGATGCGTGCTCGCGCGCAGACAGACGTCCGAATCGCGCCCCACCAGCCGCAGCAGAAACCAGATCTGCTTCTGCCCGCGGTAGGTGTTGCGCCACTCGCGCCGTATCCAGTGCTTGGGCACCTCGTAGCGCAGCCAGCCGCGCGTGCGGCCCAGGATCCTGACGTGCTCCGGGCGCAGTCCGACTTCCTCGAAGAGCTCCCGGTACATGGCCTGCTCCGGCGATTCGCCGTGCTTGATGCCACCTTGGGGGAACTGCCAGGAATGTTCGCGGATGCGCTTGCCCCAGAACACCTCGTTGCGCGCATTGACCAGAATGATGCCGACGTTCGGGCGAAAGCCTTCACGGTCAAGCATGAGTAACCTTCAAAATTCGGTTGATTGGGCTCGATTTTTTCACACTTGGGCATGCTTTGAAAGCGCACCACCCGGGTGCATCCACTAAGCTCGCGGTGCACCTGACGTCGCGCGGCGAGGCCATGCGCTAGAATCGCGGGCTTGCTCACGCCTCAACACGTCTCCCGAAAGAAGATCCTCATGCGCGCCAGCCAGTTCCATCTCTTCACCCTCAAGGAAGCCCCGTCCGACGCCGAAGTCGTCAGCCAGAAGCTGATGCTGCGCGCCGGCATGATCCGCAAGACCGCCGCCGGCATCTACAGCTACCTGCCGATGGGGCTGCGCGCGATCCGCAAGGTCGAGACCATCATCCGCGAGGAAATGAACCGCGCCGGCGCGATGGAAATCGCCATGCCGCTGGTCCAGCCCGCCGAGCTGTGGCAGGAAACCGGGCGCTGGGACAAGATGGGTCCCGAGATGCTGCGCCTGAAGGACCGCCACGAACGCGACTTCGCGCTGCAGCCCACCTCCGAGGAAGTCGTCACCGACATCGCGCGCCAGGAGCTCAAGAGCTACCGCCAGCTGCCGAAGAACTTCTACCAGATCCAGACCAAGTTCCGCGACGAGCGCCGGCCGCGCTTCGGTGTCATGCGCGGGCGCGAATTCACCATGAAGGACGCCTACTCCTTCGACCGCAGCGAGGAAGCCGCCGGACGCAGCTACGAGCTCATGTTCGCGGCCTACAAGCGCATCTTCGACCGCCTCGGCCTCGAATACCGCGCGGTGGCAGCGGACACCGGCGCCATCGGCGGCGACCGCTCGCACGAGTTCCAGGTCATCGCCGACACCGGCGAGGACGCCATCGTCTACTGCCCCGACTCCGACTACGCCGCGAACATCGAGCTGGCCGAAGCGGTGTCGGTGCTCGCCCGCCGCGCCGCGCCCGAGAAGGCGCTGGAAAAGACCTCGACCCCGGGCAAGGCCACGTGCAAGGACGTCGCCGAGTTCCTCGGCGCGCCGCTCACCGCAAGCCTCAAGTCGCTGGTGCTCGCCACCGACGACGTCGACGACAAGGGCAACCCTGCCGGCGTCACCGTGTGGCTGCTGCTGGTGCGCGGCGACCACGCGCTCAACGAGGTCAAGGCGAGCAAGCTGGAAGGCCTCAAAGCCGGATTCCGCTTCGCCACCGAGGCCGAGATCCTCGAGCACTTCGGCTGCAAGCCGGGCTACCTCGGCCCGATCGGGCTGTTGAAGCCGGTCAAGATCATCGCCGACCGCACGGTCGCCCACATGGCCGACTTCATCTGCGGCGCCAACGACGAGGATTTCCACTTCACCGGGGTGAACTGGGGCCGCGACCTGCCCGAGCCCGACCTGGTGGCCGACATCCGCGACGTGGTCGAAGGCGACCCCAGCCCGGACGGCAAGGGTGTGCTCGCCATCCAGCGCGGCATCGAGGTCGGCCACGTGTTCTACCTCGGCACCAAGTACTCCAAGGCGATGAATGCCACCTTCCTCGACGAGGACGGCAAGCCCAAGCACTTCGAGATGGGCTGCTACGGCATCGGCGTGACCCGCATCCTGGGCGCGGCGATCGAGCAGAACCACGACGCCCGCGGCATCATCTGGCCACGCGCGATCGCGCCCTTCGAGGTGGTGATCTGCCCGGTGGGCTGGGGCAAGTCGGAGACCGTGCGCGACGAGGCGCAGAAGCTGTACGACGCGCTGATCGCCACCGGCGTCGATGCCATCCTCGACGACCGCGACGAACGCCCCGGGGTGATGTTCGCCGACTGGGAGCTGATCGGCGTGCCGCACCGCGTCACCATCGGCGACCGCGGGCTCAAGGAAGGCCTGGTCGAGTACCAGGGCCGCCGCGATCCGGAAGCGAGCAAGCTGCCAGCCGGCGAAGTCCTCGGCCACGTGCTCGACCGGCTGAAGCAGGGCTGATCCTCCGCAACGACGCTCGGGACCACCTGCCACCATGCGCCCCCTGCCCGTCACGCTCCGCCACCTGACCGCCGCCTGCGTGCTCGCGCTGGCGGCCAGCGGAGTTCAGGCGGGGGCACAGCAGTACGAACCGATGGCGGCGAGCGTGCGCGCCGCGCTGCACGCTGCGGTCAGCGACGCAGCGGCGCCTATGCTGCCGATTCCCGACGCCGGCGAGCGCGCGCAATGGCTGGCCGAGATGTCGCGCCGGCTGCAGAAACGCATCCCGGACGAGGCCTACCGCAGGGAGTTGCTGACCACCATCCACTACGAGGCCACCCGCGCCGGGCTGGACCCGCAGCTGGTGCTCGGCCTGATCCAGGTCGAGAGCAACTTCCGCAAGTACGCGATCTCGTCCGCCGGCGCGCGCGGCTACATGCAGGTGATGCCGTTCTGGATCAAGGTCATCGGCCGCACCGATGACAACCTCTTCCACATGCGCACCAACCTGCGCTACGGCTGCAACATCCTGCGCCACTACCTCGACATAGAGAAGGGCGACCTCTACCGCGCGCTCGGGCGCTACAACGGCAGCCTGGGCAAGCCGCACTACCCCAATCTGGTTCGTGCGGCCTGGGAGAAGCACTGGAGCTGGTCGCCGCAACAGCTCGCCGCCGCGACCCCGGCCGGCTCCGACGCGACCGCGAGCCGGTCGCGCTGAGCGTCGCCTCAGCCCGCCACTGCGGCGAGCACGCGCGGCTCCTGGGTCTTCCCGTCGACCGCGCGCAGTGACTCCTTGCCCGCGGCGCTCAGCGACTGCACGTCGCCCGACAGCTCCCCGCCTTCTTCGATCAGGATCTTGCCGTAGCGGATCTTGCCGCTCACCCGGCCGGTGGCCTGGATCAACAGTTGCTGGCGCGCGGTCAGCTCGCCCTCGAAGTGGCCATGGATCTCGGCGATGTCGATCACGACCGTGCCCTTGTAAGCCCCCTTCTCGGCGATCTTCAGCACCCGGCTGTCCATCGTCGCCTCGACCCGGCCTTCGACCACCAGGGTGTCGCAGTCGAGGATCTCGGCGCCCTTTAGCTTGACGTCGGGACCGACGATCAGACGGCTTCCGCCCGTCGTTTCGCTGCCCGGCGCGGGCGCAGCGCCAGCGGACGCCGGCATCTCCGTCCTGCGCACCGCCTCGCTCGACATGCCGGACGCCGTCGTGCCGGTCGATTCGGCAGCGGCAAGGACGCTGCCGGACGTGCCCAGGCTGCCTGCCGGACGCTGGGTGTTGCGAATCGGGGAAGTGTCCGCCGTCTTCTGGAACATATTGGGCTTGTTGAACATGCTTTCTCCTTGAATGGGGTGCAGCCCCTGCGCTGCAGTCCGACCAGCACTTCAGCAATACCCGTGCCAGATAACGTTTTCGCCAAATCAGGCAAGGACTTGCGGACTCGGTCCGGGGGAGCGGGAATGAGGGCGCCACCGCTGATCGGCCCCATCTGTCGCCGCAACCCGACAGTCGATGCAGCCGAGTGAGACAGGCCACTGTTTCAAAAGCATTTTCGTTTGTCGCCGTGGAGCGACGACGCGGCCGCCGACTTACTTCGCCTTGCACTTCCACGACTGCATCTGGCGAGCGGCTGACCTAGACTTCAGGGTTTGTGTCGCCCCCGCCTGCGCCCCCCCGACTCCCGATGCTTCGTCTCTCGTTCCGCAGCACCTTGCTGGTGAGCTTCCTGCTGATCGCGGGTGCCCTGGCCGCCGCCGCCGTGACCGGCTGGCTGGGCCTCGAGGCGACCGCACGCGCGATCCAGGACGGCAAGCGCGAGGCGCTCGCACTCAGCGCGGCGGCGAGGCGGATCGGCGAGCGCACGGTCGACCTCGAGCGCAGCGCCCGCCAGTACCTGGTGCTCGGCGACCAAACCCTGGCGACACGCTTCGCCGGCACGGTGGAAGACGCACGGGCAGCGCTCGCCGTGCTCGAATCCGCCGGCACCGACTTCTCCGCCCCGAGCGCAGACTGGCGCGCGACCGCGGAGCGGATCGGGGCGCGACTGGAGGCGGCGCACGCGGCCGCGCACGACGACGTGGGGACACCGACCACGCCCACCGTCCTGGCAGCGGACGAGGCCGATGGCGACTTCGCCCGTCTCGCTGCGCTCTCGGCGACACTCGCCACCCTGGTCGAGGATCGGTTGGCCCGTCGGGACCGGGCGGTGATGGATGCGCTCGACCGGGAACGCCACACGGTAGCGGTGCAGGTACTGGGTGCGCTGCTGCTGGCCGCGGCGCTCGCCGCCCTCGGCGGCTGGTGGCTGCTGCGCCCGCTCGGCCGCATCGAGCACGCGATCGCGGCGCTCGGTGAGGGCCGCCTCGCCCAAGCGATCCAGATCACCGGCCCCGCCGACCTGCGCCAGCTCGGCGAACGCCTCGACTGGCTGCGCCTGCGCCTCGCCGAACTCGAAGCCAACCGCAACCGCGTGCTGCGCCACGTCTCGCACGAGCTGAAGACCCCTCTCGCCTCGCTGCACGAGGGTGTGGCCCTGCTCGCCGACGGCGTGCTCGGCCGGCTCACTCCCGAGCAGCGCGAGGTCGCCGGCATCCTGGAACACAGCGCACGCACGCTGCAGGAGCGCATCGAGCAGCTCCTGCAATACAACGCCAGCCAGTTCGACGCACGCACGCTGGACCTTCAGCCGACCGCGCTGCTGCCCCTGCTGCGCGAGGTCGCCGCAGAACTCCGTCTCCAGGCCCGGGCCCGCGGCGTCGGCATCGACTTCGCCGGCGCGGCGCCCATCGTCTCCGCCGACATCGCCAAGCTGCGCACCGCCTTCTCCAATCTGCTCGCCAACGCCGTTGCCTTCAGCCCGGCCGACGGCCGCATCGAGATCGAGATCGGCGTCGACGGCGAACGGGTGGTGATCGACTGCCGCGACCAGGGTCCCGGCATCGAGCCGGCCGAGCTCGAGCGTATCTTCGAGCCCTTCTTCCAGGGCAGCCGCAGTTCCGGCGCGCCGGTCAAGGGCAGCGGCATCGGGCTGGCGATCGTGCACGAGTTCATTTCGGCCCACCACGGCACCGTCCGCGCGCTGCCCAGCGCCCACGGCGCCCATTTCCGGATCGAACTGCCCCATGCCTGAGGATCGCGCCCTGCCCCGCTCATCCGGCCGCAGCGTCATCGCGCTCGTGTTGCTGCCGTTCGTGCTCGTCCTGCTGACCGGATGCGGCAGCCTGCCCGCCTGGCTGGACGGGGACGAAGGCCTCATTCCCACCGCTGCCGACGCCGCGGCCCACGATGCCGCGCAGCGCAAGCTGCACCTCGCCGTGCAGGCCGCCCAGCCCGGCCACGCCCGGCTCGCGCAGGCGCGCCAGGCCCTGGAGAGCCTGCTCGCCGACGACAGCACCGAAGCCCGCGCGCACCACCCCTACGCGCGCGCGCTGCTCGAGCAGATCCGCGAACGCCAGCGCCTGAGCGCACAGCTCGAACGCCTGAACCAGGAACTGGACGAGCGCAACGGCGGCCTCGAGGCGCAGAAACGCGAGCTCGAAGCCCTCCACCTGCAGAACGCGGAACTGCAGAAGAAGCTCGATGCGCTGACCGAGATCGAGCGTCGCCTGAGCCCACCGGCGCTGCAGCCGGATCCCGGCAGTGCGGAATGAGGCCGCGATGACCCGCCCCGCCTCCGCTGCCTGCACGCGCGCGCACCTGCTGCTGATCGACGACGACCGCGACCTGCTGCGCCTGCTGTCGATGCGCCTGCAGGCCAGCGGTTACCGCGTGTCGACCGCGGAGTGCGCCCAGGCCGCACGTACCCGGCTCGGCGTCGAGCGCTTCGATCTGGTACTCAGCGACGTGCGCCTGCCCGATGGCGACGGTCTGGCGCTGTTCGAGGACATCCGCCACCAGCATCCGGCGCTGCCGGTGATCCTGCTCACCGCCCACGGCACCATCCCGGACGCGGTCGAGGCCACCTCGCGCGGCGTCGCCGGCTATCTGACCAAGCCCTTCGACGGCCACAGCCTGACCCAGCGCATCGAGCAGATCCTGCAGCTGGGCACGGCGGACGCGGCGCCGCCGGCCGCCGGCGACCCTGCCTGGCGCGCCGGCATCATCAGCCGCAGCACGCTGATGCACGCCGTGCTCGACGAGGCGCGCCTGGTCGCGGCGTCGGACGCGAGCGTGCTGATCCGCGGCGACAGCGGCACCGGCAAGGAGCTGCTGGCGCGCGCGATCCACCTCGCCAGCCCGCGTGCCGCCGCCCCCTTCGTCGCCATCAACTGCGGCGCCATCCCCGAGCCGCTGCTCGAATCCGAGCTCTTCGGCCACGTGCGCGGCGCCTTCACCGGCGCCACCAGCGCCCACACCGGCCTGATCCAGGCCGCACACGGCGGCACCCTGTTCCTCGACGAGATCGGCGACATGCCGCCGGCGCTGCAGGTCAAGCTGCTGCGCGTGCTGCAGGAGCGCGCGGTGCGCCCGGTCGGCGCCACGCATGCGGAAGCGGTCGACCTGCGCCTCCTGTCCGCCACCCATCGCGACCTCGATGCCGCGCTCGCCGCCGGCCAGTTCCGCGAGGACCTCTACTACCGCATCAACGTCGTCAGCCTCGAACTGCCGACCCTGGGCGAACGCCGCGAGGACATCCCGCTGCTGGCCGAGCACTTCCTGCGCGAGCTGGCACGCAAGTACGGCAAGCGCCTGTCCGGCTTCGCGCCCGACGCGCTGGAGGCGCTCGCCACCGCGGCCTGGCCGGGCAACGTGCGCCAGCTGCAGAACGTGGTCGAACAGGTGTGCGCGCTCGCGACCACCCCGCTGATCCCGCGGGCGCTGGTCGCACGTGCGCTGCGCGTGAAGCCGATCGAGGCCCTGGGGTATGCGGAGGCAAAGCGGCGCTTCGAACGAAACTACCTGATACAGCTATTGAAACTTACTGCGGGTAATGTCTCCGACGCTGCACGACTGGCAGAACGCAATCGCACCGAGTTCTACCGCCTGCTGCGCCGGCACGGCCTGACGCCCGAGCATTTCCGTGGCGACGGGCCCGATGTCGAACAATGACGAATCCCGAAGGAGCCAGACATGATCAAGCGCCAGACCATCGCCGCCATCCTCGCCACCACCGCGGTGGCCTATTCGATCGCCACCCCGGCCCAGGCCGCCCGCCTCGTCGACGGGCCCCGCCTCGACATCGCTGCCTGCAGCAGCGACAATCCGGCCACCGCCACCCCGGACCAGCGCAAGGACAAGCCGGCGCAGACCTGAACACGCTTGACGGCCCCGGTCACGAGGCGGAAACTTCGCCTCGTGACTGTATATAAAAACAGCTATTCAATTCTTCCTGGCAGCGCCGAACGGTACCCGGCGTTCGACTTGCCGCGCGGCCGCGGCAGTGCGTCGCGCCCCGGCGCGCGCTACCTCGATCACCGTCGCGAAGCCTTCGACGACGGCTGGCAGACTGAAGGCGACGACGCCGGACAACCGCTGCGCACCCAGCTCTTCATCGACAACGCGCGCAGCGTCATCAGCTACAACAGCTCGCCCGACGTCCCCTTCGACCGCTCGATCAACCCCTACCGCGGCTGCGAGCACGGCTGCATCTACTGCTTCGCGCGCCCCAGCCACGCCTATCTGGATCTTTCCCCAGGGCTGGATTTCGAGACCAGGCTGTTCTGGAAGCCCGACGCCGCCGTCCTGCTGCGCAAGGAACTCGCTGCGCCCGGCTACCGCTGCGCACCGATCGCCCTCGGCATGAACACCGATGCCTGGCAACCGGTCGAGCGCCATACCGGCCTCACCCGCCAGCTCCTCGAGGTGCTGCTCGAGACCCGCCACCCGGTGAGCCTGATCACCAAGTCGGCGCTGATCGAGCGCGACCTCGACCTGCTCGCCGAGCTGGCACGCGAGGATCTGGTCGAGGTGACGATCTCGGTGACGACGCTGGATGACGCCCTCGCCCGCCGTCTGGAACCGCGCGCCGCCCGCCCGGCACGGCGACTGGAGACCCTGCGCCGCGTGCACGAGGCGGGCGTGCCGGTGGGCGTGCTGTTCGCGCCGCTGATCCCGGCGCTCAACGATCACGAGATGGAGGCGGTGGTGGAGGCCGCACACGCGGCCGGCGCGCGCAGCGCCGGCTATGTGCTGCTGCGCCTGCCGCAGGAGCTCGCCGGGCTGTTCGAGGAGTGGCTGGCGACCCATTTCCCGGCGCGCGCCGCGCGCGTCATGAGCCGCATCGCCGAGCTGCGCGGCGGCAAGGCCAACGACCCGCGCTTCGGCCACCGCATGCGCGGCGAGGGCGTCATCGCCCAGCTCTACAGCCAGCGCATGCGCCGGCTGCAGGCCAGGCTGGGGATGGGGCGGATGCGGCGCGGGCTCGACACCACGCTGTTCCGCCCGCCACGCCCGGACGGGCCGCAGCTCGCGCTGTTCTGAGCGCGCTGCGGCCAGGCGAGCGCTGGCGGCTTGCGCCGCGCCCGTGCACCCAGCCGGGGATGCGGCGCCTGCCCGTCAGGCGGTGCCGCCCACCGTGAGCCCGTCGATGCGCAGCGTCGGCTGGCCGACGCCCACCGGCACGCTCTGGCCGTCCTTGCCACAGGTGCCGACGCCGGGATCGAGGCGCATGTCGTTGCCGATCATCTTCACCTTGGTCAGCGCGTCCGGACCGTTGCCGATCAGGGTCGCGCCCTTGACCGGGCGGGTGACCTTGCCGTCTTCGATCAGGTAGGCCTCGGCGGTGGAGAACACGAACTTGCCGGAGGTGATGTCCACCTGACCGCCGCCGAAGTTCGCCGCGTACAAACCCTTCTTCACCGACTTGATGATCTCCTCCGGGTCCTTGTCGCCATTGAGCATGTAGGTATTGGTCATGCGCGGCAGCGGCAGGTGGGCGAAGGATTCGCGGCGGCCGTTGCCGGTCAGCGGCATGCCCATCAGGCGCGCGTTCATCATGTCCTGCATGTAGCCGGTGAGGACGCCGTCCTCGATCAGCACGGTGCGCTCGGTCGGGTTGCCCTCGTCGTCGATGGAGAGCGAGCCGCGGCGGTCCTGCAGGGTGCCGTCATCGACCACGGTGACGCCTTTCGCCGCCACCTGCTGGCCGATGCGCCCGGAGAAGGCCGAGCTGCCCTTGCGGTTGAAGTCGCCCTCCAGGCCGTGGCCGATCGCCTCGTGCAGCAGGATGCCCGGCCAGCCGGGGCCGAGCACCACCGGCATGGTGCCCGCCGGCGCCGGATCGGCGCCGAGATTGACGCGCGCCTGGTGCACCGCCTCGCGCGCATAGTCGTGCAGGCGGTCGTCGCAGAACCAGCCGTAATCGTAGCGCCCGCCGCCGCCGGCGCTGCCCTGCTCGCGGCGGCCGGCCTCCTCCATGATCACGGTGATCGACACCCGCACCAGCGGACGCACGTCGGCAGCCAGGTGGCCGTCGCTGCGCGCCACCATCACCACCTCCCAGGAGCCTGCGATGTGGGCCATGACCTGGGTGACGCGCGGGTCCTCGGCACGCGCGAAGCTCTCCAGGCGCTCGAGCAGCTTGACCTTGGCGGTGTCGTCGAGCGAATCGAGCGGGTCGTCGGCGCGGTACAGCCGCGTCCTCAGCTTGTGCGGGCGGATGCCGACGCGGCGGCGCTCGCCCGCCGCGGCGATCGCGCGCGTGGCGGTGGCGGCGCCGACCAGCGCATCGATCGAGATGTCGTCGGAGTAGGCGAAGGCGGTCTTCTCACCGCTGATCGCACGCACGCCCACGCCCTGCTCGATGTCGAAGCTGCCCGACTTGACGATGCCTTCCTCCAGGCTCCAGGCCTCGGAGCGCTGGTACTGGAAGTAGAGGTCGGCGAAGTCGATGTCGTGGCGCATCAGCTTGCGGAAGGTCTTCTCGAGCTCCGCCTCGCCCAGGCCGTAGGGCGACAGCAGGTAACGGTCGGCGACCTTGAGGGGGTTCTGGCTCTTGCTCATGCGGAAATCCTTGGGGAATCGTGCCGGTTGGACCGGCGTCAGGCGAAAACGATCGTGGTCGGGTGCTTGCCGTGGCGCGGTCCCGGCACGGACCGGCCGCCGCCCTTCGCAAGCGGGGCCATCAGGCGAGGCAGCGGTGGCGCAGCGCCGGCAGGCTCTCGCGCACAGCGGCGATGCGTGCGGGATCGAGCTCGGCGATGACCACGCCCGGGCCTTCCTCGCGACAGGCGAGGATCTCGCCCCAGGGGTCGATGATCATCGTGTGCCCCCAGGTCACCCGCCCGCTCGGATGGCGCCCGCCCTGCGCCGGTGCCATCAGGTAGCACTGGTTCTCGATCGCGCGCGCGCGCAGCAGCACCTCCCAGTGCGCACGGCCGGTGGTGTAGGTGAAGGCCGCCGGCAGCACGATCAGGTCGACCTCGCCCATGGCGCGGAAGAGCTCGGGAAAGCGCAGGTCGTAGCACACCGACAGCCCGGTGCGCCCGGCCGGCGAATCGAAGCAGGCGACGGTTCCGCCGGGCTCGATGGTGACCGCCTCGTCGTAGCGCTCCTCGCCACGCTGGAAACCGAACAGGTGAATCTTGTCGTAGCGCGCCACCGGCCGCCCCTGGTCGTCGAACACCAGCGTGCTGTTGCGGACCTTGTCCTCGGCCTCGGCCACCAGCGGGATAGTGCCGCCGATCAGCCACACACCGTGACGGCGCGCCGCGTCGGCGAGGAAGTCCTGCAGCGGCCCGGCACCTTCCGCTTCGCGAATGCGCACCTTGGCCGCCTCGTCCTTGCTGATCACCGGAAAATACTCCGGCAGGGCGACCAGCTTCGCGCCGCCCGCCGCCGCCTCGGCGATCAGGCCGGCGACGACGTCGAGGTTGGCCTGCACGTCGGGGCCGGAGATGGTCTGGATGGCGGCGATGCGCACCGGGGAGGAAGGGCTCTGCGGGTTCATGTCTGGATTCTTGGTCGCGGACGGCGCGGGAGGCGCGTCAACTCGGGTAATGATCGGATCGGTGTCGGCATCGCGCAGGCGCGCCGGCGAATGAGGCGAGGCGCCCCCGCGACGATCGCGGAGCCTTCGCGACGCGGCGCACCGATCTGGGAAAGGCGGCGAAGTGCATCCCTATTCCGCCACCGGCGCCTGGCCACGCTTGGCCACCTGCGGGTCGGACCACCCCCCGGTCACCGCGTATTCGAAGGCGAAGAGCTTCTCGATCGGGTCGCTGAGCACCTTCTGCGCGAGGTAGGTCACCACCCCCACCGCCGGGTTCAGCAGGCCGGCGGCCGCGCCGATGGCCACCGACTCGGACAGCGTGGGCTGCACCAGCACGCGCAGGTCCTGCGTTTCGGCGACGACGTCGGCCGAGCCGGTCATCGTCACCCGCGCCGACGGCCCGCGTATCTCCAGGTCCTCGGTGCGCATCACGCCGGCAGCCACAGCGATGCTACCGGAAATGCGATCGAAGGCGAATCCTTCGGAAAACACGTCGCGGAAGTCGAGCGTGATCCGCCGCGGCAGGGCCTGCAGGCTGAGGATGCCGAGCAGGCGGCCGACGCCGGGCTCGAGCTTCCTGAACTGGCCGGCGCCGGCCTCGAGCCTCATGTTGCCGTTCAGGCTCGGATAGTCGATGCGCGTGGGCGCGCCCTGCCAGCCGAGCTGCCCGGCCAGGCTCGCCTTGCCCCCGCGCACCACCTCCGGATGCCCCAGGCGCTGCGACAGGCGGCCGACATCGGGCGTCTCGAGGCGGAAGTCGAGCCGCGTGCGCTGGCGCCCCGCCGCCCGCCATTGACCACTGCCGGCCAGCCGGCCGTCGTCGTTGGCGAGCTCGAAGCGCTCGAGCTCCCACAGCCCGCCGCGATTGCGCGCGAACACCTCCAGCCGCCCGAGCGCCAGGCCGCGCAGCTCGAAGCGCTCGGCGATCACGTCGAGCGCGGGCAGTCGGCGCGGGGGCGCTTCCTCCGCCGCCGCGCGCGTCTCGCCACCGTCCTCGCCCGCCTCCGCCGCATCGGCGCCCTCCTGCCCCACGCGCAGATGGCGGAAGCGCGCCCGCAGTGCGCCGTCGCCCGCGTTGCGCCAGTCGAACTCGCCGTCGGCGATGTCGCTCTCCAGTCGCGCCTTCCAGCCCCCGGCATCGGCCGCGGCGCGCAGATCCACCGCCTTCAGGGTGTGGCCGAAGGCACGCACCTCGTCCGCAGCGAGTGCGAGATCGCTCAAGCCGGAGGCGGGCAGCATCGCGCCGCCCGATCCGCTGTCGGCCCCGGCACCGTCCGCCGCCTCCCCGGCCACGCCCTCGTCGGCCTCGAGCACGCGGCGCCAGGCGTCGACGTCGAGATGGTCGAGCACCGCCGCCACCCGCAGGCCGCGATCGGAGGCGGGCGGCGCATCGGCGGTGGCGCGTCCGATCGCCAGGCCGCCGCGCAGCGTTCCGACCTCGTCGCGCGCGCGCTGCAGATCGGCACGCAGTTGCCCGCCGATCTGCAGCGCGATGCCGTCGACCTCCCCACCGGCCGGATGCTCGAACACGAAGCGCGACGGCCAGGCATCACCTGCCGACTTGTTCAGCGGCGCCGGCAGGCTGGACGCGAACCCGAGCAGATCGGACGCGACCTCCACCCGCGTGCCGCCCTTGCCGACGCGGATCGCGGCCTGCCATCCGGCGGTGCCGGACAGCCCGTCGAGCGGCGGCAGGGCGTAGCGGGCGCGCACGGCGCCGGCGTCGGCGCGCCCGCTCGCCTCGAAGCGCACCGCACCGTCGGCCGCGGTCTGCGCGCTGACCGTCGCCGGATGACCGAGGAATTGCGCACGCGCCTCCGGAATGGCGAGCGAGTCGCCGGTGAAGCGGACCTTGCCGGCGGCGCGCTCCAGCGCCGGCAGCCCGTCGAGCAGTTCGACGCGGTTGCCGGCAAAACGGAACTCGCCCTCGACCTCGGTCTCGCGGACATTGCGCAGCGGCATCACCAGCTTCAGGTCGAGCTCGCCCCGGCCTTCGGCGCGGATGTCGTCGGTGAAGCCGCCGATGCGCTCCGACACCGGGCTTTCCGCCACGAAGCGCAGGAATTCCGCGGTCGGCCCGCGCGCACGCCCGGTGATGGTCATGATCTCGCTCGGGCGGGCGTCGAGGTCGGGCACGTCGGCGACCACGTCGACCAGATCGACGCCCAGGATGCGCCCGCGCTCGGCCGCGATGCGCATGCCCGGCCCCTCGAAGCGCAGTTCGCCCTGGATGCCGTCGATGCCCGGCCAGCCGGACGCGTAATCCAGCACCCCGTCCGCCACCCGCACCGTGACCAGGAACTGGCCCGAGCCGTCGCGGAACGGGAAGTCCGCCAGCCTGCCCTGCAGGCGCAGCCTGGCTTCCGGCACGCCCGCGGCGCGGATGCCGTGCTGCACCCATTCCCGGGTATGGGCGTTGACCACCCGCGGCAGGTAGCGCCAAACGGACGTCGCCTGCGCCCGGCTCAGGCGGGCCTGGAGGTCGACCGCGCCCGTGCCGTCCGCAGTCGGCCAGTAACGCCCGGAGGCGGTGCCGGCGGCATCGGCGTTGTCGAACTCGGCACCGTCGAGCGCGATCTCCAGCCGGCCGTCGCGGCGCTGCCAGCCGCCCTCGGCGCGCAGGCGGTCGAATTCGAGCCGGCCGGGATCGAACACCATCGGCAGGTCGAGATGCATGCCGCTGCCGGCCAGCCTGAAACGCCCGCCGTCGGCGTCGCCATCGATGCTCCCCGACAGGCCGCCCAGCCCGGGCCAGCCCTCGCGCGCGAGCAGGCCGACGCCGTCGAAGCGCGCCGTAAGCGCCCAGTGGCTCGGCGCCCCCGGCTCGCCGCGCCACTTCAGGCGCAGGTCCTCCACGCTGCCGCTGGGCTCGAAGCGGGCCAGCCGTGCGCGCACGCCTTCGTCCAGCGGCAGATAGCCCGCGAGCACCGCGAGCGCGGCGAAATCGAGCCGGTTCGCGTTCATCGTGCCGCCTGCGATCGCACCGTCGGCCGCCTGCTCGAGCCCGAGCTCGAAGTCGGTGGGCGCCACCGCGAGGCCGTCGGCCAGGCTCAGCGTCAGTGCGCGCGAGCTCAGCCGGGTGCCGGTCGCGTCCCGCGCCAGCATGAGGCGCCCCGCCAGGTGGGCGACCTGCAGCTCCGGCAAGGCCTCGGCCAGACGGGTGCTCACCCCGTCGAGCGCGAGATCCGCGGTCAGCGCCAGCGCGCCTTCCTCCTCCGCATCCAGCCAGGCACGAAGCCCGCCGTGCCCCGCGAGCGCCAGCGGGTAGTCCAGCCAGGGCTGCCAGCCGCCCAGGTCGGCGCGTTCGAGTTCGAGGTACAGGCGGCCGATCGCCGGCCAGGGACGCTGCAGGTCGGCGAGCTGCAGCCCGCGCCGCAGCTCGGCGCGCACGCGCAGCGCCGAGGCCAGCGCCGGCGGCGGCCGGGCGTCGAGCGCGACCCGCAGCGCGCCGCCGCGGCGGTCGAGGCGGAAGGCCAGGTCCTCGAGCTCCAGCGCGGGCGCGGCACGCAGCTCGTCCTGCCAGACCAGGCGGGCGCCGTGGATCGTGATCTGGCGCTGGGCGAGCAACCAGTCCAGCCCGCCGGCCTCCCCGCCCTCGTCCGCCGGCAGCGGAATGCCGGCCACGAAGATTTTCCCCGCCGGGTCGCGACGCAGCACCAGCTCGGGCGCGCGGATGTCGAGACGGTCGAAATGCGGCGCGCCCTTCAGCAGCGACGACCAGGCCACGACCGCATCCACTTCGCCCAGCGTCAGCGCCTCGCGCCCCTCGCGGTCGGCGATGCGCAGCCCCTCGATGCGCACGCGCGGCCGCCAGCCCGCCCATGCCCCCTCGATATGGTCGATCGCGACCGGGAGATCGAGCTGCTGCGCGAGCAGCGCGGCGATCGGTTCGCGGAATCCGCCGACCGCGGGCATGACCACGTGGCGCACCACCAGCACGGTGCCGGCCGCGACCAGCCAGGCCAGGACGAGGACGCGGAGCAGCCATGCGATCGCATTGCGCACGCCGCCGTTCCGGCGCGCGGGCACGGGCGACGGAGTGTGTGCAGCGGAGGAAGGGGGTGCGGGCGTGCTCAGGGAAGGTGCTCGGAGAGATGTTGGCGGCCGATCCTTGCCGGCGAGGTCGTGCCGGGCAAGCCTGCTGCTTGCGAGGCCGGCCCGGCGGGCTTGCGCGGGCCGCCTGCGCGAGACATGCCGGCTGCCTGCACGGGCGGATAAAATGCCTGTGCACCGCCCGCTGGCGCAGGATCGCCGGCCAGGCCCACATTCTACCAACGATCCGCGCCCGCACTGGAGCCCAGCCATGTCCTCCCTACCCGACGCCCTGCCGCAGCCGGTGCGCTCCGCCCGCCGCCTGTCGCGTTATCTGTCGCGCATGCTGGACAGCCAGCCCTGGCTGGGTGCCGCCCTTGCCGACAGCATCGCAGGGCCGATCGGCGAGGCCGACTTGCAGCGCTTCCTCGCCGCGCGCGAGGCGGTGTCCGGCGGCGGCGACGCCGCGTTGCGCCCGGCCCTTCGCCAGCTGCGGATCTGGGTGCTGTGCCATCTGGTCGTGCGCGACCTCGCCTGCGCGGCCCCGCTGCAGGAAGTCACCACGACCATGACCCTGCTCGCCGAGGTCGCGATCCGCCACGCCCACGACGTGCTGCGCGCCGCGCTGGTCGAGCGTTACGGCCAGCCGCTGTCGCCCACCGGCTGGGAGCAGGAGCTGCTGGTGATCGGCATGGGCAAGCTCGGCGGGCGCGAGCTCAACGTGTCCTCCGACATCGACCTGATCTTCATCTACCCCGAGGACGGCGACACCGGCGGCCGCAAGGTGATCAGCAACTTCGAGTTTTTCGAACGCCTCGGCAAGCAGCTGATCCAGGCCCTGGCCGAGGTCACCGAGCATGGCCAGGTCTTCCGCGTCGACATGCGCCTGCGCCCCAACGGCGACTCCGGTCCGCTGGTGTGCTGCTTCGACATGCTGGAGAACTACTTCATGACCCAGGGCCGGGAGTGGGAACGCTACGCCTGGATCAAGGGCCGGGTGCTGCTCGGCGAACGCTGGCAGGAGCTGCGCAACATCGCCCGCCCCTTCGTGTTCCGCAAGTACCTCGACTTCGGCGCGATCAACGCCATGCGCGAGCTGCACGCGCAGATCCGGCGCGAGGTCGCCCGCCGCGACCGCGCCAACAACGTCAAGCTCGGCCCCGGCGGCATCCGCGAGATCGAGTTCATCGCCCAGGTCTTCCAGCTCATCCGCGGCGGCCGCGACGTCGCGCTGCAGGTGCGGCCGACGCTGAGGGTGCTGTCCCTGCTGCCCGAGCGCGGCATCCTGTCGACGCAGACGGTGGAGGAGCTGAGCACCGCCTACGTCTTCCTGCGCCGGCTGGAGCACCGCCTGCAGTATCTGGACGACGCGCAGACCCACGACCTGCCGACGAAGGCCGAGGACCAGGCGCTGGTCGCCGAGACCATGGGCTTCGCCGACTACCCGGCGCTGCTGGCCGTGCTCGATGCCCACCGCAAGGTGGTGAGCCGCCACTTCGACAGCGTGTTCGGCGACCCCTCGGAGGAAGACCACAGCCTGGACGCGACCTGGACCAACGCCGAGGACACCGAGGCCACGACCAACGCCCTCGGCGAGCTCGGCTACCGCCGCCCGCAGGCCGGCGCCGAACGCCTGGCGGCGATCCACGCCAGCCCGCGCTACCGCCAGCTCCCGAACAACATCAAGAGCCGGCTCGACGCGCTGATGCCGCGCATGATCGAGGCCGCCGCCGCCACCCCCGGGGCGGACGACACGCTGGCGCGCATGCTCGACCTGATCGAGGCCATCGGCCGCCGCGGCGCCTATCTCGCCCTGCTGCAGCAGTATCCGCAGGCGCTGCGCCGGGTGGCGGACCTGATGAGCGCCTCGCGCTGGGGCGCACAGTTCCTGACCCGCCACCCGATCCTGCTCGACGAGATGCTGGACGCGCGCAACCTGGAGAGCGCACCCGACTGGCAGGCCTTCCGCGCCAGCCTGGCCGCCGAGCTCGAGTCGCTCGAGCCCGACATGGAGCGCCAGATGGACGTGATGCGCGAGCGCCACCACGCCCAGGTGTTCCGCCTGCTCACCCAGGATCTCGCCGGCCTGCTGACGGTGGAGAAGCTCGCCGACCACCTGTCCGAACTCGCCGACCTCGTGCTCGACCTCACCCTGCCGCTGTGCTGGCGACGGATCAAGATCCGCCATCGCGAGGAACCGAAGTTCGCCGTGATCAGCTACGGCAAGCTCGGCGGCAAGGAGCTCGGCTACGCCTCAGACCTCGACATCGTCTTCCTCTACGACGACGACGCCCCCGAGGCGTCCGAGGTCTATACCCGGCTCGCCCAGCGCACCAACACCTGGCTGTCGAGCCAGACCGCGGCCGGGCAGCTCTTCGACACCGACCTGCGCCTGCGTCCGAACGGCGAATCCGGCCTGCTCGTCAGCTCGCTCGAGGCCTTCCGCAAGTACCAGACGGAATCGGCCTGGGTGTGGGAGCACCAGGCGCTGACGCGGGCACGCTTCTCGGCCGGCGACCGCGCGCTCGGCGAGGCCTTCGAGCGCATCCGCTGCGAGGTGCTGCGCATGAAGCGCGAGCTCGACGGCCTGCGCGCCGAGGTGCTGGCGATGCGCAGGAAGATGCGTGACGCACATGGCGGCAAGAGCGAACTCTTCGACCTCAAGCACGACGAGGGCGGGCTGATCGACGTCGAGTTCCTGATCCAGTATCTGGTGCTCGGCCACAGCCACGACCACCCGCAGCTCACCGGCAACCTCGGCAACATCGCGCTGCTGCGCATCGCCGGCGAGATCGGGCTGATCCCCGCCGACCTCGCCGCCGCCTGCGCCGACAGCTACCGCGAACTGCGCCGGCTGCAGCACCGCCAGCGCCTCAACGACCGCCCCTCGCGGATCGATGCGGACGAGGCCGAGCCCGCGCGCGCGCCGGTGCGCGCGCTGTGGCGGCTGGTGTTCGGCGAATGAGCGCCTGACGCGAGCGTGCCGCGCCCGAGGCCGCAGGGCGGGGCTTGCCCGGGACCGCGCACGGCCCGCGGGGCCCCAGCCGTCCGCAGTAGTCGAAGCGACGCGCGCCGTCGTGTTTCATGTCATCAAGGCGTGCATGACGCCCCGCCGGTCGCCATCTAGAATCCAAGCGCCCACCTCTTCTGGCGCCCGATCCGGGCGGACGTCCATGAGCAACGAAATCGAACTCAAGCTTGCCCTGCCGAAAAACGCGCTACCTGCCCTGCGCCGCCATCCCTTGGTCGCAGCGGCGGAGAAGCTCGGCAACGCCAGCACGCTGGACAACACCTATTTCGACACCCCCGCGCTCGCGCTCAAGGCGCGCAAGGTGGCGGTGCGCACCCGCCGCCAGGGCCGGCAGATGCTGCAGACCGTGAAGTGCGCGGCCGTCTCCAGCGGCGGCCTTTCGAGCCGGCCGGAATGGGAGCAGCCGTGGACCGGCGCCTTCGACTTCTCGGCGGTGGACCAGCCCGAGGCCGCCAGGCTGCTCGCCCGCCACCGCGACGACCTGGTGCCGGTGTTCACCACCCGCTTCCGCCGCGAGACGCGCCGCCACGCGCCCACGCCGGAGCTCTCCATCCTGCTGATGATCGACACCGGCGAGGTCACCGTGCGCACGCCGGACGGCACCGAGCGCAGCGCGCCGATCTGCGAGCTCGAACTCGAGCTCGAGCGCGGCCGCGCGCAGGATCTCGTCGAGCTCGCGTGCACGCTGGCGCAGGACCTGCCGCTGATGCCGGCAGACATCTCCAAGGCCGAGCGTGGCTACCGACTGTTCCTCGACACCCCGCCAAGCCCGCTGCGCGCCGAAGCGTCGACGATCGCCGCCGGCCAGAACGTCGTCGACGCCTTCCGCAACCTGGCCTTTTCCTGCGTGCGCCAGTGGCAGGGCAATGCCGCCGCCGCGCTCGCCAGCGCCGCCCCCGACGCCATCCATCCCGACTTCATCCACCAGCTGCGCGTCTCCCAGCGCCGGCTGCGCGCGCTGCTCAAACTGTTCGCGCCGGCGCTGCCGGAGAACTTCGCCGGCACCTGGAACGCCCGCCTGCGCGACAACGCCGAGCGCTTCGGCGACGCCCGCGATCTCGACGTCTTTTACGCCGAGCTGCTCGAACCGGTCACGCCCGAGGGTCTCGCCGACCCGGCGGCGATGGCCGCGCTCCTCGACACCGTGCACCAGGCGCGCAACGAGGCCCGCCGCTTCGCCAGCCACAACCTCGACATGGCCACCCAGGGCCGGCTGCTGCTCGCCTTCACCGCCGACCTCCACCGCCTGCCGGTCGGCAGTCTCGCCGCCGCGGTGGACCTGCGCGCGTTCGCACGCCTGCGCCTGAGCCGCCTGAGGAAGCGCGCCCGGCGCCGGGCCGCAGCCGCGGCCAGCCTCGAGCCCACCCGCCTCCATGCGCTCCGCATCGCCTTCAAGCTGCTGCGCTACGGGGTCGAGTTCTTCGCCCCGCTGTTCCCCGCGCGCACCGTCGAGCGCTACCTCGAGGGCGTGGTGCGGGCGCAGACCGCGCTCGGCTTCCTGCAGGACGTGGATATCGCCCGCCAGCGCCTCATCACCTGGACGCAGGCGAATCCGGCGCTCGCACCCGCGGCCGCGTTCGTGCTCGGCTGGCATGCGCCGCGCTACGCCCGCCTGCGCCGCCGCGTGCTGCACGAATGCGCGCCACTGCTGGAGGGGAGGAAGCCATGGTGACGGTGTCACGCGCGGCGCGGAAATCGGCAGGGTCATCGTGCTGCAACATGGAGAACCGATGATGCCGGCCCTCGACACCTGGACGAACACGATGGACCTGCTGCTATGGCGACATGCGGAGGCGGTGGACGGCACGCCCGACCACACCCGTGAGCTCACTCCGCGCGGACTGAAGCAGGCGCGCCGCATGGCACGCTGGCTCGACGAGCGCCGGCCGAAGCAACTCAAGGTGCTGGTCAGTCCGACCCTGCGCACCCGCCAGACCGCCACCGCCTTCACCGACGACTTCCAGATCGTCGGCAGTCTGGGCCCCGACGGCAACGTCGCCGACATTCTCGGCGCCACCGGCTGGCCGGACGCCAGCGGCGCCGCCCTGGTGGTCGGTCACCAGCCGGCGCTGGGTCGCCTGTGCGCACTGCTGCTGTCGGGCAGCGAAGCCGACTGGACGATCAAGAAGGGCGCGCTGTGGTGGTTCACCAACCGTGTGCGCGAAGGCGAGACGCAGACCGTGCTGCGCGCGATGATTCCGAGCGATCTGGCGTGAAGCGCTGCGGTCGCCGGTAGCGGACGGCCGCGTTCGCGCCGTCTCCCGGGGAAGCGCGCACCCCCCTCGGCCGAGCGCTGAATTTCGCGCCGCGAGAGCGGTCTCAGCGAGCATGAACACCCACCCGACGGCGGGGGTTCGGCGCGAGCCCGGTCGCCCGCGGGAGCCTTGCTTGTGCTTTGTCACGCAATGCGTAAGATGCCGTCTTCGCCCCGGACCGGACCATGCTCGAACGCTTCCTGCCTACCCGCGACGCCATCACGCGCAGCCGTCTGCTGCGCTGGCTCGGGCCGCGCATCCACGATCCGCTGCTGTGGCATGTCAATCGGCGTTCGGTGGCGCGCGGCGTGGCGATGGGCGTGTTCTTCGGGCTGATGATCCCGGTCGCGCAGATCCCCGCGGCGGCGGTCGCCTCCCTGCTGCTGCGCGGCAACCTGTGGATCGCCGCGGTCTCCACGCTGGTCAGCAATCCGCTGACCTACGGCCCCCTGTACTACTTCGCCTACCGGCTCGGCGCCGGCGTGATCGGCGCACACACGCCGGCCGAACTCACGCCCGGCGACGTCGAGCAGCCCTTCCGCGTGATGGACTCGTTCGCCCAGGCCTGGGCCTGGCTCACCGGCATCGGCCAGCCGCTGCTGATGGGGATGCTGATCATGGCGGTCACCGGGTCCATCGTCGCCTATCTGCTCACCCAGCTCGTCTGGCGCCTGCGCGTCACCGCCAAGTGGCGCAAGCTGCGCCGCGAACGCAAGCTGCGCGCCGCGGCCGCAGGGGAGCGAGCTATTGGAAGCGCCTGAGCACGGGCGTATCCTTGGCCTCCCGATCCCACGCTGACGGCCTAGCGCAATGGAAGAGCCCATCCAGGACGGCACCGTCGCCCTCATCGACGGCATCCGGCGCATTCACCACGACGGCTACTGGCTCAAGGTCTACGACCCGCCGGTGGATTCGCTCGACGCCAAGAAGAAGCTGATCCAGGCCCTCACCCGCCGCCTGTTCAACCACGTCGAGCACGGCATCAACATCCCCGGCAAGCGCCTGGACGATGCGCGCCGCTCCTACCTGGACGAGCCGGACCCGGAACGCAAGCGCGTCAAGGGTGCGATGTACGCGGGCGCGCTGTTCAACCGAGCCACCGACATCTTCACCAAGCTGGTCGAACTGCAGGAGCTCGGCATCGAGATCGAGACCGACAACGCGCTGATGCGCGAATGCGGCCTGTGCCTGCAGGAGGCGCTCGCGCTCGGTCGCCTGGTCCTGCATCGCAGCGGCGACGAGGGCATCGACGAGCTGTGGGGCGAGCCCTTCCGCGCGTTCTCGATCCCGGTCGAGGCCTTCTACGAGAGCCGCTACATCAAGATCGCCCAGGCCCTGCGCGAGATCGACCGCCTGGGCGCGGTGATGGCGGCGAGCTTTTCGGGGACGCACCTGTTCCAGGGCGTAGCCCCGCTGGTGCTGGAATTCACCCGCATCGCCAAGATCAAGTGCGAGACGCTGCGCACCGACCCCGACATCTTCGACGTGTGGGCGGACTTCGTGGTCGCCTCGGAGCACCTCGGCGCGGTCAGCGCGATGCTGTCGCCGGCCTCGACCGAACACGAGCGCCAGCTCGCCACCGACGGCCTGCGCCTGATCCTGCAGGGACGCAACCTGGTCACCGACATCACGCGCGCGCGCGTGACCATGCCCAAGAGCGCGCGCGAGTACATCGAACGCTGCGAAGCCTATGCCGCGCGCCTGCAGGCGGCGAACCACCCGCCACTGGCGGTGGCGGGCGGCGTGCTGCGGGCGTGACGCCGCGCCCGCGGGCGCTCAGACGATGATGCCGCCGCCGAGGCAGACCTTCGACTCGTAGACCACCACGCTCTGCCCCGGGGTGATCGCCCACTGCGGCTGGGCGAAGGCGATCTCGGCGCGACCGTCGGCGATGCGGTCGATTTCGCACGGCTGGTCGGGCGTGCGGTAGCGCGGCTTGGCGGTGTAGACCCAGTTGGTATGCGGGTCGCGGCCGGCGATCCAGTTGAGGTCGGTCGCCACCAGGCGGTCGCGCAGCAGCGCCGGATGATCGTGCCCCTGCACCACGTACAGCACGTTGGTCTTGACGTCCTTCTTCGCCACATACCACGCGTCGTGCTCGCCGGCCTCGTCCTGGTTACCCTTGATGCCGCCGATGTGCAGGCCCTTGCGCTGGCCGATGGTGTGGTACATCAGGCCCTGGTGCTCGCCCAGCACGCGCTCGTCGTCGAGCGCGCGGATCTCGCCCGGCCGGGTCGGCAGGTAGCGCATCAGGAACTCGCGGAAGGGGCGCTCGCCGATGAAGCAGATGCCGGTGGAGTCCTTCTTCTCTGCGACGTGCAGGCCGGCCTCGGCGGCGATCCTGCGCACCTCGCGCTTGTACAGCGCACCGAGCGGGAACATGGTCTTCGCCAGCTGCTCCTGGGTGAGGCGGTACAGGAAGTAGCTCTGGTCCTTGGTGCCGTCCTCTGCCTTGAGCAGCTGGTACTCGCTGCGGCCGTCGTTGGTCCACTCGCGCACCTGGGCGTAGTGGCCGGTGGCGATGCGCTCGGCGCCCATCCGCATGGCGTGGTCGAGGAAGCAGCGGAACTTGATCTCGGAGTTGCACAGCACGTCCGGGTTGGGCGTGCGGCCGGCCTCGTACTCGCGCAGGAAGTCGGCGAACACGCGGTCCTTGTATTCCGTGCTGAAGTTGACGACCTCGAGCTCGATGCCGATCACGTCGCACACCGAGGCGACATCCACCAGGTCCTGGCGCGTCGAGCAGTAGTCCGAGTCGTCGTCGTCCTCCCAGTTCTTCATGAACAGCCCGGTCACGTCATAGCCCTGCTGCTTGAGCAGCAGCGCGGTCACCGACGAATCCACGCCGCCGGACATGCCGACGACCACCTTCATGCCCTGCCCATCCTGCATTCCATTCTTCCTACTGGACATTCGGTCCACCTCCCTTGAGCCATTCCGCGAGCGGCAGCACCACGGCCGGCTCGCCATTGTCGACGAACCAGCTGTCGACCACGTAACGTTCGCCCGGACGACCCTGCTCGTCCGCATCCCCGATCGTCTGCCCGTCCTCGGTACAGTTGCAGCCCGCCAGCGCCTGGCCGGGCGGCAGGCGGGCGATGCGCTCCTCCGCCGACAGCACCTCCACCACCGCGCTGAAGTGCTGCAGGATGAAGCGTGTGCGCCGCGCCGGCTCCAGCACGCGATGAAAGCGCAGCCAGCCGCGCGCCTCGACCAGTTCGAGCAGACGCGTGGTCGAGGTCGAATGGTCGATGCAGTCCATGCGGCCATGGACCTCGGCATCGAGGAAATTGCCGGCGCGGTCGGCGCCCACCGGGGTCTGCGTGCCCGCGACCCGGTACAGGCGACCGACCGCCTCGGCGAGCAGTTCGCGCTCCTCGGCCGCGGTGCGGGCGGTGGCCAGGCGCTCGCCCAGGCGCGTCAGCGTCCCGGCATGAAAGCGCACCACGTCCTCGCGCACGCAGCCGTAGTTGTAGCAGATGCTGATCTCGGCGCCTTCCCGCACGCCTGCCGCCGCCGTCCCGTGCCCGCCCCGCAGCGCCGCCCCCTGCGCGAACAGGGGCAGGAACAGCAGCAGTGCGAGCAGCGTGCGGATCATCCCGGCCCGGCGTTCAGCGGTAGTGGCGCACCAGCGCCAGCGGGTGGCGCTCGCCGGCGAGCCAGTCCTCGATGCAGCGCAGGATCAGCGGGCTGCGATGGCGGTCGGCGGTGGCGCGCACCTCATCGATGCTCATCCACACCGCACGAACGATGCCCTCGTCCAGCCGGCGCCCGACCTCCTCGCCCTCGATCCGCCCGCCGTAGGCGAAGCGCAGGTAGGTGATGTCACCCTGCGGCCGCGTCCACTGATAGATGCCGACCAGGTATTCGGGCACGAAGCGGTGCGCGGTTTCCTCCAGCGCCTCGCGCACCGCCGCCTCTTCCAGCGACTCGCCTTCCTCGAGGTGGCCGGCGGGCTGGTTGAAGCGCAGGCCCTCGGGCGTTTCCTCCTCGACCAGCAGGAAGCGGCCGTCGCGCTCGATCACGGCGGCGACGGTGACGTTGGGTTTCCAGGGACGATCCTTCAATTCCGGCTCCGGGCGCAGAAAGCGCTGCATTCTAGCGCGCGCCGGCGCGCCCTCCCAACCACCCGCGCCGCGGCCGTGATCACCGACATTGCACGTCGGGCGCATCGGACGCCCGCCTTTACGCTAGAATTCGCCGGCTATGCCCCGACGAGATCCTGGCCGGGGCGTTCCCGACACCCATCCAGCGAACACTCATACAGGCGGAGATTTTGATCATGTCCATGGCTGACCGCGACGGCTTCATCTGGCAGGACGGCAAGCTCGTCCCGTGGCGCGAGGCGACCACGCACGTCCTCACCCACTCGCTGCACTACGGCCTCGCCGTCTTCGAGGGCGTCCGTGCCTACAACACCGTCAGCGGCACCGCGATCTTCCGCCTCGCCGAGCACACCCAGCGCCTGATCAACTCCGCCAAGATCTACATGATGGACATCCCGTACTCCAAGGATGAACTCATGGAGGCGCAGAAGGAGGTCGTGCGCGCCAACAAGCTCGAGTCCTGCTACCTGCGCCCGATCGCCTTCTACGGCTCGGAGAAGATGGGCATCTCGACCATCGGCGCGCGTGTGCACGTGGCGATCGCCGCCTGGCCCTGGGGCGCCTACCTCGGCGAGGAAGGCCTGGAGAAGGGCATCCGGGTGAAGACCTCGTCCTACACCCGCCACCACGTCAACTCGACGATGCCGCGCGCCAAGCTGTCCGCGACCTACCCGAACTCGATCCTCGCCAACCTCGAGGTCACCCGCATGGGCTACGACGAGGCGCTGCTGCTCGACAACCAGGGCTTCGTCGCCGAGGGCGCGGGCGAGAACCTGTTCATCGTCAAGGACGGCCGCATCTACGAGCCGGAGATCGCCTCCGCGCTGACCGGCATCACCCGCGACTCGATCCACGTCGTCGCGCGCGAGCTCGGCTACGAGGTGGGCACCAAGCGCCTGACTCGCGACGACATCTATCTCGCCGACGAGGCCTTCTTCACGGGCACCGCCGCCGAAGTCACCCCGATCCGCGAGCTCGACGACCGCAAGATCGGCGAAGGCAAGCGCGGCCCGGTGACCGAGAAGATCCAGTCCCGCTTCTTCGACGTCGTCAATGGCCGTGCGCCGGAGTACGCGCACTGGCTCGCCCACGTCTGATTCCCTTCTCCAAGGATTCCGTCATGGTTGAGAACACCGACAAGACCCAGGCCGTCGTCATCGCCGCCAAGGACCTGCCGCTGCACTGCCCGCCGCCGGGCGCGCCGCTGTGGGCCCGCCACCCGCGCGTCTTCCTGGACATCCTGAAGACCGGCGAGGCGGTGTGCCCGTACTGCAGCGCGCACTACGTGTTCGCCGGCGAGCGCCCGAAGGGCCACCACTGAACCCTGCGGTCGTTCCGCAGTCTCGCATGCACGGGGGCTTCGGCCCCCGTCGCGTTTGCCCCCCCGAACAAGCAGCGAGCGATCCCGTGAGCAAAGCCAACTTCACCACCGCACTGGAAGCCGAGGCCGCGTTCTACCAGGCGCTGGCCCAGGGCGACCTCGACGCGTTGATGGCGGTCTGGTCCGAGGACGAGGAGGTGGTGTGCGTCCACCCCGGCGGGCCGCGCATCGTCGGCCTGGCGGCCGTGCGCGACACCTGGCGGCAGATCCTGAGCGGCGGCGGCCTGAAGATCGACGTCAGCCAGGCCGTGGTCAGCGCGAGCGCGATGATGGCGATGCACTGCGTGTTCGAGCGCGTCGCCGGCGAAGGCGCGCTGCAGAGCGGCCCGACCCTGGCGGCGACCAATGTTTACGTGCGCGGCCCCAACGGCTGGCGCATGGTGCTGCACCACGCCTCGCCGACTCCGGAACAGGCCGACTTCGGCGACCTGTCTCCGCGCGTGGTGCATTGAGCAGGCCGACCGCCTACCGCGCCCCATGGTGGCTGCCCGGCGGCCACCTGCAGACCATCTTCCCGCTGGCGTGCAAGCCGCCGCTGCCGGCCTACCAGCGCGAACGCTGGGACACACCGGACGGCGACTTCATCGAGCTCGACTGGCTGGATGCACCCCTGGCCGCAGCCGGACCCGCGCGTCCCCTGCTGATCCCCCTTGTCGTTCTCTTCCACGGCCTCGAAGGCAGCAGCCGCTCGCACTATGCCCGCGCCCTCGCCGGCGCCGCGCAGGCACGCGGCTGGCGTGCCGTCGTGCCGCACTTTCGCGGCTGCGGCGGCACGCCCAACCGACTGGCGCGCGCCTACCACTCCGGCGACAGCGATGAGATCGACTGGATCCTGCGCCGCCTGCGCCTGCTCGCCGGCCCCGCGCCGCTGTACGCCGCCGGCGTGTCGCTCGGTGGCAACGCGCTGCTGAAATGGCTGGGAGAGCGCGGCAGCGCGGCCGGCGAACTGGTGGATGGCGCGGCGGCGATCTGCGCCCCGCTCGACCTGACGATCTCGGGCCACGCCCTCGGCCGCGGCTTCAACCGCGTCTACACCCGCCATTTCCTCGCCACCCTGCGCGCCAAGGCGCTGGCCAAGAGCGACCGGCATCCCGGCCGCTTCGACGCCGGGCGCATCGCCCGTGCGCGCTCGCTGGCCGAGTTCGACGACGCCTACACCGCACCGGCGCACGGCTTCGCCGGCGTGGAGGATTACTGGCGCCGAGCCTCCGCACGGCCCTGGCTGGGCGGCATCGCGATGCCGACCCTGGTGCTCAATGCCGCCAACGACCCCTTCGTGCCTGCCGCGGCCTGGCCCGATACGCAGGCGCTGCCGTCCGCAGTGCGTTTCGAGTGTCCGCAGCAGGGCGGCCACGTCGGCTTCCTCGCCGGCCGCTGGCCGGGCAGCCAGGACTGGCTCGCCGCGCGGGTGCTGGCGCATTTCGCGGCGCTGCGCTGAACGCGCCGTGCAAGCCCGCTCCGGCGCCGTGACTCAGTCGCCGTAGACCTCGGCCGCGGCGAGACTCGAACCCTGCGCATCCTTGGCCGACAGCAGCGGCTCTCCCTGCAGCGGCCAGTCGATGCCGATCTGCGGATCGTTCCAGGCGATGCAGCGCTCGTGCGCCGGGGCGTAGTAGTCGGTGGTCTTGTACAGGAAGTCGGCCGATTCGCTGAGCACCAGGAAGCCGTGCGCGAAACCGGGCGGGATCCACAACTGGCGGTGATCGTCCTCGCCCAGCTCGACGCCGGCCCAGCGCCCGAAGCGCGGTGAGTCGCGGCGCAGGTCGACCGCGACGTCGAACACCCGGCCGCGCACCACCCGCACCAGCTTGCCCTGCGGCTGCAGCAGCTGGTAGTGCAGGCCGCGCAGCACGCCGCGCGCCGAGCGCGAGTGGTTGTCCTGCACGAAATCCACGTCGAGCCCGGTCAGCTCGCGGAAGCTGCGCGCATTCCAGCTCTCGAGGAAGAAACCGCGCGCGTCGCCGAACACCTTGGGCTCGAGCAGCAGCACCTCGGGCAGTGCGGTCGGGGTCGCCTTCATCAGAACACCCGATCCTCGAGCAGGCGCAGCAGGTACTGGCCGTAGCCGCTCTTGGCCAGCGGCCGCGCCAGCGCCTTCAGTTGCCCGCCGTCGATCCAACCCGCGCGCCAGGCGATCTCCTCGGGGCAGGCGATCTTCAGGCCCTGCCGCTTCTCGATGGTCTGGATGAACATGCCGGCCTCGAGCAGGCTCTCGTGGGTGCCGGTGTCGAGCCAGGCATGGCCGCGGCCCATGACCTGCACGTCGAGCGCGCCCCGCTCGAGATAGAGGCGATTGAGGTCGGTGATCTCGAGCTCGCCGCGCGCGCTCGGCTCCAGCCCGCGCGCGAACTCGACCGCGCGCGCGTCGTAGAAGTACAGCCCGGTCACCGCGTAGCGGCTCTTGGGCCGCGCCGGTTTTTCCTCCAGGCTGACCGCACGCCCGTCGGCGTCGAACTCGACCACGCCGTAGCGCTCGGGGTCCTGCACCGGGTAGGCGAACACCGTCGCCCCGTCGGCGCGCGCCGAGGCGGCGCGCAACTCGGCGGCGAAATCGTGGCCGTAGAACAGGTTGTCGCCGAGCACCAGCGCCGAGGGCGCGCCGGCGAGGAAATCCTCGGCGATCAGGAAGGCCTGGGCGAGGCCGTCGGGGCTGGGCTGGACCGCGTACTGCAGGCGCAGGCCCCAGCGGCTGCCATCGCCGAGCAGTTGCGCGAAGCGCGGCGTGTCCTGCGGCGTCGAGATCACCAGGATGTCGCGGATGCCCGCCAGCATCAGCGTCGCGAGCGGGTAATAGACCATCGGCTTGTCGTACACCGGCAGCAGCTGCTTGGAGACCGCCAGGGTCGCCGGATGCAGCCGGGTGCCGGAACCGCCGGCGAGGATGATGCCCTTGCGTCGAGTCATGAGGTGATGTGCTCCGGAAGCGGGGGGCGGGCCCTGCGGCCCGCGTGCAGGCGGCATTGTATGCGCCCGCGCACGCGGGCCGCACGCCCCGCCACGCATGCAAGCTTGCGCGGCGCAGCATAGAATCCTCCGATCCACGCCGCCTGTACGCCCTCCGGGACGCACAGGCGCCCCGCACGACCTTCCGCCGGACACCCTCATGCGCCACGCCCAGCCCGCCCCCGAGATCTTCAAGGCCTACGACATCCGCGGCATCGTCGACACCGTGCTCACCGCCGATGCGGTGCGCACGATCGGCCATGCCCTCGGCGCCGAGGCGGTCGCACGCGGCCAGCATGCGATCGCGGTCGGGCGCGACGGCCGGCTGTCCGGCCCGGCGCTCGCCGGCGCGCTCGCCGACGGCATCCGCGCCGCCGGCGTGGACGTCATCGACATCGGCTGCGTGCCGACGCCGCTGACCTACTTCGCCGCCTGGCAGCTCGGCTGCGACTCCTGCGTGTCGGTGACCGGCAGCCACAACCCGCCCGACTACAACGGCCTCAAGATGGTGCTCGGCGGCGAGACGCTGCACGGCGACATGATCCAGGGCCTGCGCCGGCGCATCGCCGAGAACGATCTCGCCCACGGCGCCGGCGCGCTGCGCAGCGCCGACGTGCGCGCCGCCTACATCGACCGCATCGCCGCCGACGTGAAGCTGGCGCGGCCGATGAAGGTCGTCGTCGACTGCGGCAACGGCGTCGCCGGCGGCATCGCCCCCGAACTGTTCCGCCGCCTCGGCTGCGAGGTGGTCGAGCTGTTCTGCGAGGTCGACGGCAGCTTCCCCAACCACCACCCCGACCCGTCCAAGCCCGAGAACCTGCAGGACGTCATCCGCGCGCTGCGCGACACCGACGCCGAACTGGGCCTGGCCTTCGACGGCGACGGCGACCGCCTCGGCGTGGTCACCAAGGACGGCGAGATCATCTACCCCGACCGCCAGCTGATGCTGTTCGCCGAGGACGTGCTCTCCCGCGTGCCGGGCGGCGAGATCATCTACGACGTCAAATGCACGCGGAACCTGGCGCCGTGGATCCGCGCGCGCGGCGGCAAGCCGACGATGTGGAACACCGGCCACGCGCTGGTCAAGGCCAAGCTCAAGGAGACCGGCGCACCGCTCGCCGGCGAGATGAGCGGCCACATGTTCTTCAAGGAGCGCTGGTTCGGCTTCGACGACGGCCTGTACGCGGGCGCCCGCCTGCTCGAGATCCTCTCTGCCCGCCCCGACGCCAGCGCCGCGCTGAAGGCGCTGCCCGACGCGGTGAGCACGCCGGAACTCAACCTCAAGATGGCCGAAGGCGAACCCTTCGAGCTGGTGCGCCGGCTGCGCGAGGCGGCGCTCGCCACGCCGTCGTGCTTCGCCGACGCGCGCGAGCTCATCACGCTGGACGGCGTGCGGGTGGAGTTCGCCGATGGCTTCGGCCTGGCGCGGCCGTCGAACACCACGCCGGTGGTGGTGCTGCGCTTCGAGGCCGACGATGCCGAAGGCCTGGCGGCGATCCAGGCGCGCTTCCGGCAGGCGATCGAAGCGGTGTGGCCGGGCCTGGAACTGCCGTTCTGAGCATTGCGGGCAGGCGCCGCGAACGCTGCCGCACGCGGGCGCGACCGATCGCGCACGCCGGCCGGCGCGCTCAGGCCGGATCCAGCTTGGCCACCGCCAGCAGCAGCCACTTTACCCCGGCGGGGCCGAAGTTGATCTGCACCTTGGCATCGCTGCCGCTGCCCTCGGCGGCGACGATCACGCCCTGGCCGAACTTCGCATGGCTGACCGCCTGGCCGATGCGCAGGCCGTTGGGCAGGGTCGCGAACGTCGGCCGCGGCGCGCGCTGCACCTGGACCGTCGCCGGCGAAGGCTTGAAGTAGCCGCCCCCCATGCCGCCCATCGCCCCGCCTGCAGCCGAGCGCGGATTGGGCGGCGTCAGCCACTTGGTGAGCTCGGCGGGGATCTCCTCCAGGAAGCGCGAGCGCAGGTTGTAGCGCGTCTGCCCGTGCAGCATGCGGCTCTGCGCGAAGGACAGGTACAGGCGTTCGCGCGCCCGCGTCACCGCGACGTACATCAGGCGACGCTCCTCCTCCAGGCCGTCGGTCTCGAGGATGCTGTTCTCGTGTGGGAACAGCCCCTCCTCCAGCCCCGACACGAACACGACGTTGAATTCCAGGCCCTTGGCCGAGTGCACCGTCATCAGCTGGACCGCGTCCGCGCCCTGGTCGGCCTGATGGTCGCCGGCTTCGAGCGAGGCGTGGGCGAGGAAGTCGGCCAGCAGCGCATGGGGCTGCGCCAGCACGTCGGCATCGGCCTGCGACTCGGCGAGGAAGTTGGCGGCGGCGTTGATCAGCTCGTCCAGGTTCTCCAGGCGCTCGCGGCCTTCCTTGTCGGCCTTGTAGTGCGCACGCAGGCCGCTGAGGTCGAGCACGTGGTCGACCAGCTCGGGCAGCGGCAGGCCGGCGGTATCGCGGCGTAGGTCCTCGATCAGACGCACGAACTGGGCCAGCGAGGTGCCCGGCTTGCCGGTCAGGTGCGGCACGGTGGCGTACAGGCTGGTGTTGTAGACGCGCGCGGCATCGGTCAGCACCTCCAGCGAGCGCGCACCGATGCCGCGGGTGGGGAAGTTCACGACGCGCGCGAAGGAGGTGTCGTCGTCCGCGTTGGCGATCAGCCGCAGGTAGGCGAGCGCATGCTTGATCTCCTGGCGCTCGAAGAAGCGCAGGCCGCCGTACACGCGGTAGGGAATGCCGGCCGAGAACAGCTGGTGCTCCAGCACCCGCGACTGCGCGTTGGAGCGGTAGAGCAGCGCGATCTCGCTCCTCAGCGCGCCGTCGCGCACCAGCGACTGGATCTCCTCGACGATCCAGCGCGCCTCGTCGCCGTCCGAGTAGGCCTCGAACACACGGATCGGCTCGCCCGCGCCCTGGTCGGTCCACAGGTTCTTGCCGAGGCGGTTGCTGTTGTGGCGGATGATCGCGTTCGCAGCATCGAGGATGTTGCTGTGCGAGCGGTAGTTCTGCTCGAGCCGGATGACGTTGTGCACCCGGAACTCGCGTTCGAAGTCGCGCATGTTACCGACCTCGGCGCCGCGGAAGCGGTAGATGCTCTGGTCGTCGTCGCCGACGCAGAACATCGCCGCGCCGCCCTCGCGGCCCTCGTCGGCGAACAGCTTGAGCCAGCGGTACTGCAGGCGGTTGGTGTCCTGGAATTCGTCGACCAGGATGTGGCGGAAGCGGCGCTGGTAGTGGCGGCGCAGCGGTTCGTTGCGCTCCAGCAGCTCGTAGCTGCGCAGCAGCAACTCCGCAAAATCCACAACAGACTCGCGCTGGCACTGTGCTTCATACTCCTGAAACAGGTGTACGCGCTGGCGAGTGTAGTCGTCCCAGGCCTCGACCGCGTGCGGGCGGTTGCCGGCTTCCTTCTGGCCGTTGATGAAGTGCTGCAGCTCGCGCGGCGGGAATTTCTCGTCGTCGACGTTCAAGGTCTTGAGCAGGCGCTTGATAGCGGCGAGCTGGTCGCCCGAATCGAGGATCTGGAACAGTTGCGGCAGGCCGGCATCGCGATGGTGGGCGCGCAACAGGCGGTTGGCGAGGCCGTGGAAGGTGCCGATCCACATGCCGCGGGTGCTGACCGGCAGCATCGAGCCGAGACGGGCGAGCATCTCCTTCGCCGCCTTGTTGGTGAAGGTCACGGCAAGGATGCCGGCGGGGTCGACCTGGCCCGACTGGATCAGCCAGGCGATGCGGGTGGTGAGCACGCGGGTCTTGCCGGAGCCGGCGCCGGCGAGGATCAGGGCGTGTTGCGCAGGCAGCGTGACCGCCTGCAGTTGTTCGGGATTCAGGTTGCTGAGCAGCGTGGACATCGCGGTTCCTCTTCGAGCCCGCATTGTATCGGCCACGGCGGGCGAGGCCGAATCGATGTGGCACGGCATGATGTTGCATCGCAACAACAAGTTACTTGCAGGAACGCGGTTTTACGCTAAATTTGCATTGTGCGTTGCACAAACAGATTTCGAGAGACAGGAACCTTTCCCATTCAACCTGCTCTCAATTGTGCAAAATCAAGGAATGCCGAAGGCGCCGGACCTATATTGCGCCACAACATAGACGACGAAACGCCCGCCCAGAAAGCGGGCGGAACAAGACGGGCCATACCCGGCCCCGATGGAGAACGGATCATGAAAACGCCCAAGCTGCTGCCCTGGTATGCCCGCAAGGCGGGTGTCTCCCTCGAACGTGCCGAAGCCCTGTGGCGCAAGGCCGTCCGCGAAGCCACCACCGAAACCGGCTGGGTCGGCAACGCCGAATACTGGGGCTCGGCCATGGATCACTTCGTGCGCCTCCTCGAAGAGGAGCGCAGCACGCTGTGCGCCCCGCGCGTGCAATCCTACGTGCGCACCCAGAACCGCATGTGGCGCCTGCCGCTGCTCGCGATGGAAGACTTGTTCTCGGCCTTCCACGCCAACTGGCAGCGCCAGCACGGCGGCGACACCCGTCGCGCCGCCTGAGCGCACAAGCAGATTTCCCGCGCCGCGATCGCGGCGCACCCCGGTCATTTGTCTCCCTCCCTCCTTCAATGGAGATTCGGCACTCCGCGCCTGCGGAGTGCCATTTTTTTGCCCACAAGCGGCTCCGGCGGACGGCTGCACCGGCACCCGGGAGCCGCAGCCTGCGCTTCCGGGTATACTGGCGTGTTTTCAACGTCATCCAGCCCGCGCGCACGCCATGCAGGACACCATGCAGGAAAAATACCAGCCCGCCGCCGTCGAGACCGCCGCCCAGCAGCACTGGGACTCCACCGACGCCTTCCGCGTGACCGAGGACGCCAGCCGTCCGAAGTACTACTGCCTGTCGATGTTCCCCTACCCCTCGGGCAAGCTGCACATGGGGCACGTGCGCAACTACACCATCGGTGACGTGCTCGCGCGCTTCCACCGCATGAAGGGCTTCAACGTGCTGCAGCCGATGGGCTGGGACGCCTTCGGCATGCCGGCCGAGAACGCCGCGATCCAGAACAACGTGCCGCCGGCGAAGTGGACCTACGCCAACATCGACTACATGAAGGCGCAGTTGAAGCGCCTCGGCTTCGCCATCGACTGGTCGCGCGAGCTCGCCACCTGCACCCCCGAGTATTACCGCTGGGAGCAGTGGCTGTTCACCCGCCTGTTCGAGAAGGGCCTGATCTACAAGCGTCTCGGCACGGTCAACTGGGACCCGGTCGATGAGACCGTGCTCGCCAACGAGCAGGTCATCGACGGCCGCGGCTGGCGCTCGGGCGCGCTCGTCGAGAAGCGCGAGATCCCCATGTACTACATGAAGATCACCGCCTACGCCGACGAACTGCTGTCCGCGCTCGACGATCTGCCTGACTGGCCCGAGCAGGTCAAGCTGATGCAGAAGAACTGGATCGGGCGCTCGGAAGGCGTGGAGATCAGCTTCCCGTACGACGTCTCCAGCATCGGCCACGAGGGCGCGCTGAAGGTCTTCACCACCCGTGCCGACACCCTGATGGGCGCGACCTATGTCGCGGTGGCCGCCGAGCATCCGCTCGCCACCCAGGCTGCGACCAGCAACCCGGCGCTCGCCGAGTTCATCGAGGAGTGCAAGCGCGGCGGCGTCGCCGAGGCCGACATCGCCACGATGGAAAAGAAGGGCATGCCCACCGGTCTCAAGGTGCGCCACCCGCTCACCGACGAGCCGCTCGAGGTCTGGGTCGCCAACTACGTGCTGATGGGCTATGGCGAGGGCGCGGTGATGGCGGTGCCGGCGCACGACGAGCGCGACTTCGCCTTCGCCACCAAGTACGAGCTGCCGATCCGCATGGTCGTCGGTTCGGACGCCTACGCCGACACCGTCGCCCCCTGGCAGGACGCCTACGCCGAGTATGGCCGCCTGGTGAATTCGGGCAAGTACGACGGGCTCGACTTCCAGGGCGCGGTCGACGCGATCGCCGCCGACCTCGCCGCGAAAGGCCTGGGCGCCAAGCGCGTGCAGTACCGCCTGCGCGACTGGGGCATCTCGCGCCAACGATACTGGGGCTGCCCGATCCCGATGATCCACTGCGCCGACTGCGGCGACGTGCCGGTGCCGGACGAGCAGTTGCCGGTGGTGCTGCCCGAGAACGTCGAGATCACCGGTCGCGGCTCGCCGCTCGCCAAGATGGCTTCGTTCTACGACTGCGCCTGTCCCAAGTGCGGCAAGCCGGCCAGGCGCGAAACCGACACCATGGACACCTTCGTGGAGTCGTCCTGGTACTTCCTGCGCTACGCCTGCGCCGACAGCACGACCGCGATGGTGGACGAGCGCGTCAATTACTGGGCGCCGGTCGACCAGTACATCGGCGGCATCGAGCACGCCATCCTGCACCTGCTGTACTCGCGCTTCTTCACCCGCGCGATGCGCGACTGCGGCCTGGTCAATGTCTCCGAGCCCTTCAGCGCGCTGCTCACGCAGGGCATGGTGGTGGCCGAGACCTACTACCGCGAGCTCGACGGCGGGAAGAAGCAGTGGATCAACCCGGCCGACGTGGTGGTCGAGCGTGACGAGAAGGGCCGCATCGTCGCCGCGAAGCTCGAAGCGGACGGCCTGCCGGTGGTCATCGGCGGCACCGAGAAGATGTCGAAGTCGAAGAACAACGGCGTCGACCCGCAGTCACTGGTGGACCAGTACGGCGCCGACACCGCGCGCCTTTTCATGATGTTCGCTGCCCCGCCCGACCAGCAGCTCGAGTGGTCCGACGCCGGCGTAGAAGGCGCCTCGCGCTTCCTGCGCCGGGTGTGGAACTACGGCCACGCCTTCGCCACCGCGACCCGCGCCGCCCTGCCCGCCGAGCGCAAGCTCGCCGCCAACGCGCTGCCCGCGGCAGCGGCCGACGTGCGCCGCGAGGTGCACACCCACCTCAAGCAGGCGAGCTACGACTTCGGCAAGCACCAGTTCAACACCGTGGTGTCGGCGGCGATGAAGATCCTCAACGCGCTGGAGAAGGCGCACAAGGATCTGGCCGCCGCCGAGCCGGCCGCGCACGCCGAGGTCGCCGAGGAAGGCTTCTCGATCCTGCTGCGCCTGCTGTCGCCGACCACCCCGCACATCTGCCACGCGCTGTGGCAGGACTGCGGTTTCGGCACCGACATCCTCGCCGCCAACTGGCCGGAAGTGTGCGAAGACGCCTTGAAGCAGGACGAGATCGAGCTGATGGTCCAGGTCAACGGCAAGCTGCGCGGCAGCATCAAGGTCGCCGCCGACGCCGCCAGGGCCGACATCGAGGCGCTGGCGCTGGCCTCGGAAGCGGCGCAGAAGTTCATGGAAGGCCGACCGGCGAAGAAGGTCGTCGTCGTGCCCGGCCGCCTGGTCAACATCGTCGCCTGAGGAGGCCGCGCATGTCCGTCCGCAACCCGATCGCCGCCCGATCCGCCGACGCCCCCGCCCGGCCGCAGGCGGACGAGGCCGAGGTCGACTTCGGCATCGCCCCCGGACGTCGCCGCCTGCTGCTCGCGGGCTGCGGCGCGGCCGCCCTGCTGGCCTCGGGCTGCGGCTTCCGCCTGCGCGGACCGCAGGCGCTCGACTTCGCCACGGTGCACATCAACACCCCGCCCGAGACCGAGCTCGGCGCCCAGCTGCGCCGCCTGATCGCCACCAGCGGCACGACCACCGTGACCGAGGACGCCGAGCAGGCCGAGGCACGCCTGCAGATCCTCTCCAACAACCGCGGCCGCGAGATCCTGAGCCTGACCGGCGCGGGCAAGGTGCGCGAATACCAGCTCACCCAGACACTGCGTTTCCAGCTCCTGGACAAGGCCGGCAAGCCGCTGATCCCGCCCACCAGCCTTTCGGCGCGGCGCGAATACACCTTCGACGACAGCCAGGTGCTCGGCAAGGAGCAGGAAGAGGCCCTGCTCTACCGCGACATGCAGAACGACCTGGTGCAGCAGATGATGCGGCGCCTGGCGACCGCCAGGCGCGCAGACTGAGCAGAGGTGAGGAGCGTGTCGCGACGAGGGGCGAGCGTGCGCCGTCGCCTGCACTCCCGGCCCGTAGCCCCGCATCCATGAACCTGCGTCCCGACCAGCTCGCTGCCCAGCTCGAGCGTCCGCTCGCCCCGCTGTGGCTGCTGCACGGCAACGAGCCGCTGCTGGTGCTGGAAGCCGCCGACGCCATCCGCGCCGCCGCCCGCCGCCAGGGCTACGAGGAACGCGAGACCCTGGTCGTCGGCCAGGGCTTCAAGTGGGACGCGCTGACGCTGGCCGCCGGCAACATGTCGCTGTTCGGCGGCGCCAAGCTGATCGACCTGCGCATCCCCACCGGCAAGCCCGGGCGCGACGGCGGCGACGCCCTGCAGCGCTACGTCGCCGCCCCGCCCGCGCAGACCCTGACCCTGATCACCCTGCCCGAAGTCGACTGGCAGACGCGCAAGACCGGCTGGTTCAAGGCCGTGGCCGAGGCCGCCGTGACGCTGGAACTGAACGCCCCCGAACGCGAGCGCCTGCCCGATTGGGTCGGCCGCCGCCTGGCCGCGCAGAAGCAGTCCGCCGCGCCCGAGGCGCTCGCCTTCATCGCCGACCATGTCGAGGGCAACCTGCTCGCCGCCCACCAGGAGATCCTCAAGCTCGGCCTGCTGCACGGCGAGGGCGCGCTCACGCTCGAGCAGGTGCAGGACGCCGTGCTCAACGTCGCCCGCTACGACATCGACAAGCTGCGCCAGGCGGTGATCGAGGGCGACCCGGCGCGCTGCGCCCGCCTGCTCGACGGCCTCAGGGGCGAAGGCGCCGCACCCCCGCTGGTGCTGTGGGCGCTCGCCAACGAGACGCGCAGCCTCGCCAACCTGTGCGCCGGCCGCGACGCCGGCCAGCCGCTGCCCGCGCTGTTCAAGGCCGAGCGCATCTTCGAGCCGCGCCGCCAGCAGGCCATCGGCCGCGCGCTCGGCCGCCTCAGCCAGGGCAGCCTGCGTGCCGCGCTGATGCACGCCGCGCGCATCGACCGCATGATCAAGGGCCTCGCCACCGGCGATGTGTGGGACGAGTTTCTGCAGCTCGCGCTGCGCCTGGCCCGACGCGGCTGAGCCCGCGCCCACGGCAGCCGCGCACACCGGGACTGCCCGCCCCGGTTCCATCGGTGCCGCTTTCGATGCTTTAATGCAGATCTGTCCGCACCGCAGCAAGGGTGCGCCGAACATCGCCGAGAATCGCCCCCCAATGGACATCCAGCACTACATGCAGACCCTCGGTCGCCAGGCCCGTGCCGCCTCGCGCGCACTCGCCGCGGCCTCGACCGCCGCCAAGAACACCGCGCTGATGGCGATGGCCGTCGAAATCCGCGCCCGCCGCGACGAGCTGCTCGCCGCCAACGCCCGCGATCTCGACGAAGCCCGCGCCGCCGGCCTGGAGCCGGCGCTGATCGACCGCCTGACACTGGACGAAAAAGGCATCGAAGCCATGGCCGCCGGCCTCGAGCAGGTCGCCACCCTGCCCGACCCGGTGGGAGAGATGACCGACATCAAGCGCCGCCCCTCCGGCATCCAGCTCGGCAAGATGCGCGTGCCGCTGGGCGTGATCGGCATCATCTACGAGGCCCGCCCCAACGTCACCGCCGACGCCGCGGCGCTGTGCCTGAAGTCGGGCAACGCCGCGATCCTGCGCGGCGGCAAGGAGGCGATCAACGCCAACCGCGCGATCGCCGCCTGTGTGCGCGCCGGCCTGCTGGCGGCCGGCCTGCCCGAGCATTCCGTGCAGGTTGTGGAGACCACCGACCGCGAAGCCGTGGGCGCGCTGATCACCATGCCCGAATACGTGGACGTGATCGTGCCGCGTGGCGGAAAGGGCCTGATCGAGCGCATCTCGAAGGACGCCCGCGTGCCGGTGATCAAGCACCTCGACGGCAACTGCCACGTCTATATCGACGATGAGGCCGACCCCACCAAGGTCGTCCCCATCGTCGAGAACGCCAAGACCCAGCGCTACGGCACCTGCAACACCGCCGAGTCGCTGCTGGTGGCGCGCGACGTCGCCGACATCTACCTGCCCGCGATCGGCCGCATGCTGGCGGCAAAGGGCGTGGAGATGCGCTGCTGCGCCGAGTCCCTCGCCCTGCTGGGCGCGGCCGGCATCGACGCCGGCAAGCTGGTCGCCGCCACCGAGGCCGACTGGCGCGAGGAATACCTCGCCCCGATCATCGCGGTGAAGCTGGTGGACGGCGTGGACGAGGCGATCGCCCACATCAACACCTACAGCTCCGGCCACACCGAAGCGATCGTCACCGAGAACTATTCCCACGCCATGCGCTTCCTGCGCGAGGTGGATTCGTCCTCGGTGATGGTCAACGCTTCGACCCGCTTCGCCGACGGCTTCGAGTACGGCCTCGGCGCCGAGATCGGCATCTCCACCGACAAGATCCACGCCCGCGGCCCGGTCGGACTGGAAGGCCTGACCAGCCAGAAGTGGATCGTGTTCGGCAACGGCGAAGTGCGGCGCTGAGCCCGACGGCTACCGAACGCCACGTGCCTCCCGAAAAACAAGGAACCCCGATGTCCCGCTTCATCCGCTCCCTGCTGATCGCCGCCCTGCTGTCGGCCGGCGTCGCGCAGGCCGCCATCCAGGTCGGCGGCGTCGACTACGAACCCCAGCTGAGCGCCCAGAAGCGCACCCTCACGCTCAACGGTGCCGGCCTGCGCACCCGGCTCGGCTTCAAGGTCTATGCAATGGGACTTTACCTGCGCGCGCCGCTCGCCGATGCCGCGGCGATCATCGCCGACGAGGGCGAGAAGCGCATCCGCATCGTGCCGATCCGCGACCTGGAGGCGAAGCAGTTCGGCGACGCGCTGCTGACCGGCCTGGAGAAGAACCACGAGCCCGCCGAACTAGCGGCGCTCAAGCCCGCCACCGAGGCGCTGCTGGGCGCCCTCAACGCGGTCGGCGCGGTCAAGTCGGGCACCGAGATCCTGCTCGATCAGCTCGCCAACGGCGCCACGCGCCTGGTCGTCAATGGCCAGCAGCAGGGCGAGGACATCCTGGATACCAAGCTCTATCCCGCCCTGCTGCGCATCTGGCTGGGTGTCCGCCCGGCCGACCACGACCTGCGCGACGCCCTGCTCGAGCGTCCCAGGTGATCTGCCCGAGCGCAGCGGGCGCGCACGCGCCGAACGAGGCAGCGCCGCCTGGCTTCGACGCGATCATCGCCCTGCCCTTCGGCCCGTTCGGCATCCGCACCCATGAAGGCGCGCTCCGGGAGCTGGTGTTCCTGCCGCCGGGCACGGCCCTGCAGGACCCGCGCAATGCCACCGCGGGCGCCGCAGCCCATGCGCTGCGTGAATGGATCGAGGATCCCGACCAGCCCTTCCCGGTGCCGCTCGCGGACACCGGCACGCCGTTCCGGCGCCGCGTGTGGGCGGCGATCAGTGCGATCCCGCGCGGCCACACCGCGACCTATGGCGCGCTCGCCGCGCAACTGGGCAGCGCGCCGCGTGCGGTGGGCCAGGCCTGCGGCGCCAACCCCTTCCCGCTGATCGTGCCCTGCCACCGGGTGACCTCCGCGACGGGACTGGGCGGCTTCGCCAACGCGCACGACGGCTGGCTGCTCGAAGTCAAGCGCTGGCTGCTGGCTTTCGAAGGGGCCTTGTGAGCGCTCGCCCGCCGGCCATCGAGCGCGGCCTGCAGCCCTTCCACCGCAGCGAGCTCGACCGTTTTGCCGACGCCCTGTGGCTGGAGCACGGCCTTGCACGCAACACGCTGGCAGGCTACCGCAGCGATCTCGCGCGCTTCGCCGCCTGGCTCGAGAAGCGCGACTCCGGCCTGCCCGCGGCGACTTCCGCCGATCTCGCCGCCTATCTGGCCGAATTCAGCCGCAGCGCGAAGCCGGCCAGCCAGCGCCGGCTGCTCGCGACCTTGCGGCGCTATTACCGCATGCTGCTCGCCAATCGCGAGATCGCGGAAGACCCCACGCTGATGCTGGATTCGCCCATGCCCGCCGAGCGTTTTCCGAAGACGCTCAGCGAGGCCCAGGTCGAAGCCCTGCTCGGTGCGCCCGATACGGAAACGCCCCTGGGCCTGCGCGACCGCTGCATGCTCGAGGTGCTCTATGCCGCCGGGCTGCGCGTGTCGGAACTCGTCGGCCTCAAGGTTTTCGCGGTCGGCCTCAACGAAGGCGTGCTGCGCATCATGGGCAAGGGCAGCAAGGAACGCCTGGTCCCCCTGGGCCAGATCGCCGCCGACTGGCTGATGCGTTACCTGCACGAAGGCCGGCCGGCATTGCTCGCAGGGCGTCGTTGCGACGAGGTCTTCGTCACCCGGCTCGGCGCCGGCATGACACGGCAGATGTTCTGGCGCATCATCAAACAGCACGCAATGAATGCCGGCATTGCCCGCGAGCGCATTTCGCCGCACACGTTGCGCCACGCCTTCGCCACCCATCTGCTCAATCACGGCGCGGATCTGCGCGTCGTGCAATTGCTGCTCGGACACGCCGACATATCGACCACGCAGATCTACACGCACGTGGCGCGCGAACGGCTCAAGCAGTTGCACGAAAAGCACCATCCGCGCGCATGATTCGAAGCGGAGCACGCAGTACCGGCGCAGCCCCGATTACAATCGAGCGCATTCAACGACGACCGCAGACGGATTCAATCGGATCCGGATCCATCATGAGCAAACAAGACACGCACGCCCCGGAAACGCCGGCTACCCGCTTTCTTCGCCAGCACGGAATCGCCTTTTCCACCCACCTCTACGCCTACGAGGAACACGGCGGCACCGCCGTTTCCGCGCGCGAACTCAACGTCAGCGAGCACGCCGTGATCAAGACCCTGATCATGGAGGACGAGAATGCCCAGCCCCTGGTGGTGCTGATGCACGGCGATCGCAAGGTATCGACCAAGGAGCTCGCGCGCCAGATTCCGAGCAAGCACGTCGAGACCTGCAAGCCCGAAACCGCCAATCGCCACAGCGGCTATCTGGTCGGCGGCACCTCGCCGTTCGGAACCCGCAAGAAGATGCCGGTCTATCTGGAGCGCACCATCCTCGATCTGCCGCTGATCTACATCAATGGCGGGCGACGCGGATTCCTGGTCGGCATCCATCCGCACGACCTGCTCCGCGCGCTGCAGCCAAAGCTGGTCCAGGTCGCGAATTGACGCACGGCAATCCCGTTCAATTCGAAATCGAAAGCCGCGGCATTCGAACGACAATTCTGCGGATCGAATTGCTTTCAATCCGGTTTTGAAAAATGGCACAATTGCCGGCAAGTGAATCGGGCGGTATTGCGCGCCGCATATCCGACGCCAATGCTCGAGCGTCCGGGGCATCGCCACTTTTCAATAACGGAGAAATCATGGATCTGTCGACCTACACCCTGCCCGAGCTGCGCCGCCTTCAAGCCAAGGTCGAGGCCGAAATCCGTCGCCGCAGCGACGTGACCCGGCGAAACCTGCTCAAGCGCATGCAGAAGATGGCCGCCGACGAAGGCTTGTCGCTCGACGAGCTGCTCGTGGGCAGCGCACCGGCGAGCGCCGAGACCAAGCCCGCAGCCAAGCGCGGCCAGCGCGCGGGCGCGAAGGCGACCAAGGCCGCCAAGCCGGCACCCGTCATCAAGTACCGCAACCCCACCAATCCGGATCAGGGCTGGAGCGGCCGCGGCCGCAAGCCCCAGTGGGCGCTCGACTGGATCGCGCAGGGCAAGCCGATCGAAGAGCTCGCCGCCTGAGTCCTGCAAGCCCCCGCAGCCTCAGGGGCAATTCACGGGGGGATTCCGGAAGAATTGCCGGCCGTCGATGGGCAATTGCAGAAACGAGGGCCGTGAATCGGGCAGCATCCGCGGCGGAGTCCGGCCGAGATGCCGCCTGCGAATCCCGGCTTCGCGGCCCCTCCTCGTTTGCAGCTCGCCTTCGCGGCAAATTCCGCATAGTCAGGCAGTCGGCGGCACCACCCCCCCGGCGCGGCTGCGCTGGATATGCACGCCGACACGGCGCACATCCTTCATCACGCCAATCTTCGCCACCTTCAATTTCACCCAGGGCGCGCCGAATTCCTCGAACAGCAGATTGACGACGAATTCGCCCAGGCTCTCGATCAGGTTGAAATGACGCTCGCCGAGCTCGCGACGAATGCGCGCGGTGACGACGGCGTAATCGATGGTATCGGCGATGTCGTCACGCTCGGCAGCCGCCTCGGGCACACCGAAGGTCAGATTGAGCTCGAGGGTCTGCGGACCGGTCTTCTCGCGCTCATAGATGCCGACCCAGGCCTTGACGCGCATTTCCTCGATGAAGATGAAATCCATGCTGCTTCCCGTTTAGAATCGCCGGGATTCTAGCGCGCCGGGGCTGGTCCGCCGGAAAAAGCTTTGTGCTGCAGACACCGCATCCCGCGCAGCACCCGCATCACCGAATACCCTTCAACGTCCTTCACCAAAGCCGCCCGGCAGCGCCGGCCGGCGGAGCCAAGATGTCACTCCTGCTGCTGCTCGTCGCCGCCTATCTGCTCGGCTCGATTCCCTTCGCCATCGTCACCAGCAAGCTGTTCGGCCTGGAGGATCCGCGCAAGTACGGCTCGGGCAACCCTGGGGCCACCAACGTGCTGCGCAGCGGCAACAAGGCCGCTGCGGCGCTGACCCTGGTTGGCGACAGCCTCAAGGGCTGGCTGGCGGTATGGGCCGCCACGCAACTGGGCTTCGACGCGGGCCACGCCGCACTGGCCGGCCTGGCGGCCTTCCTCGGCCATGTGTTCTCGATGTTCCTGCGCTTCAACGGCGGCAAGGGCGTGGCCACCGCACTGGGCGTGCTGGCCGGGATCGACGGGCGGATCGCGATCTTCTGCGCGGTGATCTGGCTGATGATCGCCTACACCTCGCGCTACTCCTCGGCCGCGGCCCTCTCCGCCGCGATCGCCGCACCCTTCGCCGGCCTGCTCTTCCTCGGCCCCCGGCTTGCGGTCGGCGTGCTGGCGGTGATCGCCGCCGTGCTGATCTGGCGCCACAAGGCCAACATCGCCCGCCTGCGCGCCGGCACCGAAGGCAAGATCGGCGGGGGCAAGAAGAAGGACGATTCGGAGGCCTGAAGCGGGGCACCGAGACGGTCCCTGCAAAGCGCGATCGCGAAACGTCCGCACGTCCCCGCGCCGGAACGGAGGCCATCGCGCAGCGCGGCCGCTAGGTCTCGCAGGAGGTCCGCGCAGACTGCGGCGGGCGCAATTCGACCAGGGGCCAGCGCGGCCGGATCCTGACCGCCGCGATCTCCGGCCCCGCTTCCCCGGCAGCCAGGCGCAGCGCACCGGCAAACGCGATCATCGCGCCGTTGTCGGTACACAGCGCGGGCTCGGGGTAATACACCCGCCCGCCACGACGCGCGACCGCCTCGTCGAGCGTCTCGCGCAGGTGGCGGTTGGCCCCGACCCCTCCCGCCACCACAAGGGTCTTCAGCCCGACCTTCTTCATGGCCGCGAGCGCCTTCGCGCACAGCACCTCGACCACCGCCTGCTGGAACTCGGCGGCGAGGTCGGCCATGTCCGCAGGATTCCACCCCGGCGCCGAGACCACGTTGAGCACCGCCGTCTTCAGGCCGCTGAAGCTGAAGTCGAGATCGCCCGAATGCAGCATCGGACGCGGCAGGCGGAAGCGCCCCGCGACGCCCTGCTCGGCGAGCTTTGCGAGCTGAGGGCCGCCCGGATAGCCGAGCCCGAGCAGCTTGGCGGTCTTGTCGAAGGCCTCGCCGGCGGCGTCGTCCACCGACTCGCCGAGCAGCGCGTAGTCGCCGACCCCGCGCACCCGCATCAACTGGGTATGGCCGCCGGACACGAGCAGGGCGACGAACGGGAATGCAGGCGGATCGGCCGCCAGCAGCGGCGACAGCAGATGGCCTTCGAGGTGATGCACGGGCAGCGCCGGGATGCCACGCGCCATCGCAAAGGACTCGGCCACGCTCGCGCCGACGAGCAGCGCGCCGGCCAGGCCGGGGCCGGAAGTGTAGGCGACGGCGTCGACGTCCCCGGCCCGCAGGCCAGCATCGGCCAGCGTCCGCCCGATCAGCAGCGGCAGACGGCGGATGTGGTCGCGCGAGGCCAGTTCGGGGACCACGCCGCCGTAGGCCGCGTGCAGGTCGATCTGCGAATGCAGCCCGTGCGCGAGCAGGCCGACCCGGGTGTCGTAGATCGCCACGCCGGTCTCGTCGCAGGAGGTTTCGATGCCGAGCACTTTCATGGAATGCATCCGTTTGATTCGGTGTCGCATTTTAACCCGTCGCCAGACGCGGCAGGCGATCGCGGGCCTTGCCTTGAGAGGGCGCCTGGTTTATATTCGCGGTCTTTCTGCCCACCAGACACCCAAGGAAGTCCGCAATGCCCGGTATCCGCGTCAAGGAAAACGAGCCGTTTGAAGTTGCGATCCGCCGCTTCAAGCGCACCATCGAGAAGACCGGTGTGCTGACCGAACTGCGCTCGCGCGAGTTCTACGAGAAGCCCACCGCCGAGCGCAAGCGCAAGCTGGCCGCCGCAGTGAAGCGCAATCACAAGCGCCTGCGCAGCCAGATGCTGCCGCCGAAGCTGTACTGATTGCTCTCGCACCCCGCCTCGCGGGGCTGCCTGCACGCCGGACGAAGGTCTCTCGACCCTCTTCCGGCGTGATGCTTTTTCACGACCACACCCGCAGCCCTCCTCCGCCACTGCGCGCGGATCGAGCGCAGCTGGTCAGTTCGCGCGCGCGATGATTCCACAGTCCTTCGTCCAGGAACTGCTGTCCCGCGTCGACATCGTCGACGTCATCGAACGCTATCTTCCGCTCAAGAAGAGCGGCGCCAACTACTTCGCCTGCTGCCCCTTCCACGGCGAGAAGTCCGCCTCCTTCTCGGTCAGCCCGTCAAAGCAGTTCTATCACTGCTTCGGCTGCGGCGTGCACGGCAGCGCGATCGGCTTCCTGATGGAGTACAGCGGCCTGGGCTTCGTCGATGCAGTCAAGGAGCTCGCCAGCCAGGCCGGCCTGCAGGTACCCGACGACGGACGCAGCGCACCCGCCCCTCATGACGACGCCAGCGAACGCCTGTACGAGGCGATGGCGATGGCCGCGCGCTTCTACCGCGAGCAGCTCAAGACGTCCCGCCAGGCTGTCGACTACCTGAAGCGGCGCGGCCTGTCCGGCCCGGTCGCGGCACGCTTCGAGCTCGGCTATGCACCCGACGAATGGCAGGGGCTGGAAAAGGTCTTCCCCGACTACCAGACGAAGACGCTCGCCGACGCCGGCCTTGTCATCGACAACGACCAGGGTCGGCGCTACGACCGCTTCCGCGGGCGCATCATCTTCCCGATCCACGATCGCCGCGGCCGCATCATCGCCTTCGGTGGCCGCGTGCTCGACAAGGGCGAGCCGAAGTACCTGAACTCGCCCGAAACGCCGCTGTTCGAGAAGGGACGCGAGCTCTACGGCCTGTTCCTGGCGCAGAAGGCGATCCGCGACGCCGGCTTCGCGATCGTGGTCGAGGGCTACATGGACGTGGTCGCACTCGCCCAGTTCGGCATCGAGAACGCGGTCGCCACCCTCGGCACCGCGACCACGCCGCATCACGTGCACACGCTGCTGCGCCAGACCGACCGCATCGTGTTCTGCTTCGACGGCGACGCCGCCGGCCGCCGTGCAGCCTGGCGCGCGCTGGAGAACGCGCTCGAATCCCTGCGCGACGACGCCACGCTGGCCTTCCTGTTCCTGCCCGCCGAGCACGACCCCGACTCCTTCGTGCGCGCCGAGGGCGCCGAGGCCTTCCGCAAGGCGGCACTCGCCGCCACGCCACTGGCAAGCTTCCTGATCCAGGAGCTCGCCGGCCGCCATGCGCTCGACAGCGCCGAGGGCCGCGCCGCCTTCGTGCACGAGGCCGCACCGCTCGTCACCCGGATCGCGGCACCGCTGCTGAAGCTGCAGGTCGTCAAGTCGGTCGCCGAGACCGCAGGCATGACCCAGGGCGAGGTCGAATTCGCCTTCGAGCAGCTGGCCGCCCAGGCGCCGCGGCGACGCGGCGCCGACAGCCCGCCCGCTGCACGCAGCAGCGCCTCGCCTGCACCGCCCGACGACGCCCCGGAAGCGCGCCGTGATCATGCACCAGCACGCCGACCCGCACGCACCACCAGCACCCGCCCGCGCCCGGGCGGACGCCGCAAGCCGCCATCGACGACGAGCACGCTGCTCCGCCTGGTACTCCAGCACCCCACCTGGGCGGCCCGCCTGCCGGTGACGCTGATACCGGACGACAGTGCCGAAGGCCTCGCGCTGATTGCCATCATCGACCTGCTCAGCCTGGGCGAGCCCATCCCCATGGGGGGACTCGGCGCGCTGATCGAGCGCTTCCGCGAGACGCCCCACGGCGAGACCCTTTCCCGCGTAGCCGCGGAACTCGTGGACGCGGAATTCGACGAAGCGGTGGTCGAGACCCTGTTCGAGGACAGCCTGCGCAAGCTGCAGGCCGACAGCGTCAGCAGCGAGATCACCGCCCTGCTACAACAGGATCGTGAGCGCGGCCTGGACGCAGCCGCTCGCCATCGACTCAGCGAGCTGCTGCTGGAGAAGCGGAACCTGGTCGGCGGCGGCAAAGTCTCAGATTTATAGTACAATTTTGGGTTTCCCATTTTCTTACACCCTCACTTGAGGAGTGCTATGGCACGCGAAAAAGCCAAGGACCCGCGCAAGGACGCCCCCGCGAAGGGCCGCCCTTCGAAGGCCAAGGACAAGGCAGCCCCGGTCGTCGAAAGCCCCGCTGCAACGCCGCTCGACGCAGAAGTGCGGCGCACCCGGCTGAAGACCCTGATCACGCTCGGCAAGGAGCGTGGTTACCTGACCTATGCCGAAATCAGCGACCACCTGCCGGACGATGTCGCCGACGCCGAGCAGATCGAAGGCATCATCGCCACCTTCAACAACATGGGCATCCAGGTCTATGACGAGGCGCCGGCCGCCGAAGACCTGCTGATGTCCGACAGCGTCGCGACCAACGTCGACGAGGACGTCGCCGAGGAAGAAGCCGAACAGGCCCTGTCCTCGGTCGACTCCGAGTTCGGCCGCACCACCGACCCGGTGCGCATGTACATGCGCGAAATGGGCACGGTGGAGCTGCTCACCCGCGAGGGCGAGATCGAGATCGCCAAGCGCATCGAGGACGGCCTCAAGCACATGGTGCAGGCCATCTCCGCCTGCCCGACCACGATCGCCGAGATGCTCGGCATCGTCGACCGCATCGCCGCCGACGAAGCCAAGATCGACGAACTGGTCGACGGCCTGATCGACCTCAACGCAACGAGCGCCGAGGAAGCTGCCGAGGACGAGGACGCCGCCGACGCGGACGCCGACGCCGACGAGGAAGCGGACACCGACGAGGAATCCGAGGAGGACGACGAGGAGGACAGCGCCGAGAGCGCCGAGCGCGCGAACGCCGCCTCGCTGCTGCAACTCAAGAACGACGCGCTTGCCCGCTTCGACGTGATCCGCGAGCTGTACAAGAAGAAGATGGAGGCGCTCGAGAAGCGCGGGTCGCAGGACCTGTCCTATCTCGCTCTGCAGCAGCAGATCTCGGATGAGCTGCTCAACATCCGCTTCACCGCCAAGGCGATCGAGAAGCTGTGCGACTCGGTACGCCACATGGTCGAGCAGGTTCGCAGCCACGAGCGCCAGATCCTGCAACTGTGCGTCGATCGCGCCGGCATGCCGCGCCAGCATTTCATCAAGGTCTTCCCCGGCCAGGAAGTGAATCTCGACTGGCTCAAGGACGAGATCGCCGCCGGCAAGAACTACGCCGACGGCCTGATGCGCGTGCACCCCGCGGTGCTCGAAGAGCAGCAGAAGCTGATCGACCTGCAGGACAGGATCGGCATCCCGCTCAAGGAGCTCAAGGACATCAACCGCCAGATGTCCACCGGCGAAGCCAAGATGCGCCGTGCCAAGCGCGAGATGACCGAGGCCAACCTGCGCCTGGTGATCTCGATCGCCAAGAAGTACACCAACCGCGGCCTGCAGTTCCTCGACCTTATCCAGGAGGGCAACATCGGCCTGATGAAGGCAGTGGACAAGTTCGAATACCGCCGCGGCTACAAGTTCTCGACCTACGCCACGTGGTGGATCCGCCAGGCCATCACGCGCTCGATCGCCGACCAGGCGCGCACCATCCGCATCCCGGTGCACATGATCGAGACGATCAACAAGATGAACCGCATCAGCCGGCAGATCCTGCAGGAAACCGGCCAGGAGCCGGATCCGGCGACGCTGGCCGAGAAGATGGAGATGCCCGAGGAGAAGATCCGCAAGATCATGAAGATCTCCAAGGAGCCGATCTCCATGGAGACGCCGATCGGCGACGATGACGACTCCCACCTGGGCGACTTCATCGAGGACACCGCCACCCTGGCCCCGGCCGAGGCGGCGATGTACTCCGGCCTGCGCGATGCGACCTGCGAGGTGCTCGACTCGCTGACGCAGCGCGAAGCCAAGGTGCTGCGCATGCGCTTCGGCATCGAGATGAACACCGACCACACGCTGGAAGAGGTCGGCAAGCAGTTCGACGTCACCCGCGAGCGCATCCGCCAGATCGAGGCCAAGGCCCTGCGCAAGCTGCGCCACCCGAGCCGTTCCGAGAAGCTGCGCAGCTTCCTCGACAGCGACGCGTAAAGGCACCGTGTCCGCCCGGCCGCTCAGGCGGCAGGGCACGCGCGGGCCTTTAGCTCAACGGTTAGAGCAGAGGACTCATAATCCTTTGGTTGCGGGTTCGAATCCCGCAGGGCCCACCAGTAGATTCAAGCACTTGCGCCAGTCCTTCGGGGCTGGCGTTTTGCTTTCCAGGAACGGGGGCCGTAGACGTGACGATGGGGACCGAAGTCCCCATCGGCTGTCTTGGGTTACAAGGCTTCAGCGGCCCCGGCAGTGCTTATGCAGCGACTGCGAAACGCTCATCGTTGGCGTTTATGGATTTGCGCGGATTACGTCCGTCGCCTCTCGGGTTGCCTGCTCACCTTTGCCCGCCCTGTCGAAACCGGTACACCCCCACCCAAACACACTCCCGAATGCGCTTGGGTGGAGGTGAGGGGAATCGAACCCCTGTCCAGAACGCCTCCAGATTGCCGGGATTACAACCATGACCGCGATCTTACGCAGGTCGGGCGCGGCATTCAATGCCTGCGCGAGGACAAGACGGAACCGGTTTGTAAGCAATTGCACCGTGCAGGGCGAAATGCCGCACGACGCGGCCCCAGCCCCGCCTCAAGCCCGCACGTCTCAGCCCTTCGGCACGCGCCCCATCAGGTAGAAAGGCTCGTTGGGCGGCGTGCCGGTGAGATGCACCAGGCGGTTGCTCATCGCGAAGAAGGCTACGATGGCGCCGATGTCCCAGATCGCCTCGTCGTCGAAGCCGTGCGCCCGCAGCGCCTCGAGGTCGGCATCCTCGACCTCGCCGCCGCGGGTGCTGAGCTTGAGCGCGAAGTCCAGCATCGCACGCTGGCGCGGGCTGAGCTCGGCCTTGCGGTAGTTGGCGGCGAGCTGGTCCGCGATACGCGGATTCTTCGCGCGGATGCGCAGCACCGCACCATGGGCGATGACGCAGTACAGGCAGTTACCCGCCGCCGAAGTGGCGACGACGATCATCTCGCGCTCGGCCTTGGTGAGCCCGGCATCCTTCTCCATCAGCGCGTCGTGATAATCGAAGAAGGCGCGGAACTCGGCCGGACGGTGCGCAAGCATCAGGAAAACGTTGGGCACGAAGCCGGCTTTTTCCTGCACGGCGAGGATGCGATCGCGGACGTCCTCGGGCACATGGGAGAGGTCGGGCACGGGAAAGCGGCTGATGCGTTCGGTCATTTGTCTTCTCCTCCTATTCTCATCGTTGCGGTCCGGGTTCAGCGGTTGACGTCCACGACGACGCGGCCGCGCACCCTGCCCTCGAGCAATGCCGCAGCGGTGGCGACCGCCTCGCTGAGGCCGATCTCGCGCGTCATCAGCTCGAGCTTGCCGACGTCGAGGTCCCGCGCCAGCCGACGCCAGGCCTCGAGGCGCTCGACACGGGGCGCCATCACGCTATCGACGCCGGCGAGCGTGACGCCGCGCAGGATGAAGGGCGCGACCGAGGACGGGAAGTCCATGCCCTGGGCGAGGCCGCAGGCGGCGACCGTACCGCGGTACCTGGTGCTCGCGCACACGTTGGCGAGGGTGTGGCTGCCGACAGTGTCGACCGCCCCCGCCCAGCGCTCCTTCGCGAGCGGCTTGCCGGGCGCGGAGAACTGCGCGCGGTCGACGATCTCGGCGGCGCCGAGCGCCTTCAGATAGTCGGTCTCCTGCGGGCGCCCGGTGGACGCCACCACCGTATAGCCGAGCTTCGCCAGCAGGGCCACCGCGACGCTGCCGACCCCGCCGTTGGCGCCGGTCACCAGCACCTCGCCCTGCTCCGGCGTCACGCCGTGGCGCTCGAGCGCCATGACGCACAGCATCGCGGTGTAGCCGGCGGTGCCGATCGCCATCGCCTGGCGCGGCGAGAACGCAGGGGGCAGCGGCACCAGCCAGTCGCCCTTGAGGCGCGCACGTTGCGCCAGCCCGCCCCAGTGGCCCTCGCCCACGCCCCAGCCGTTCAGCACCACCGCATCGCCGACCGCGATGCCGGGATGGCTGCTGGCCTCGACCGTACCCGCGAGGTCGATGCCCGGCACCATCGGGAACTTGCGCACCACCGGCCCCTTGCCGGTGATCGCCAGCCCGTCCTTGTAGTTGAGCGTGGAATAGGCCACGCGGACGGTGACGTCGCCCTCGGGCAACGCCGCATCGTCCAGTTCGGTGACCCCCGCGCGATAACCCGCCTCGTCCTTCTCGATCAGCACAGCCTTGAACATGTCCCCTCCAGCCGGCGCACGCGACGCCCTGTTCGATGTCGAAGACGCATGGTAACCGATGGCCGAACGCAGCTCGAACTTGGGTGCGGAAGGGCTCTCGGGTGATAATGTCGGACTGCCGAATTAACGGACTCGAAGCAATGAAGCGTGTAGATGATTTCCGCCTGAAACTGGGTGCCAGCGAACTCGTGCCGATCATGGTGGGCGGAATGGGGGTGGATATTTCCACCTCCGACCTGGCCCTCGAGGCCGCCCGCCTGGGCGGGGTCGGACACATCTCCGACGCGATGCTGCCGACCGTATCCGACCGGCGTTACAACACCAAGTACGTCAAGAACAAGCTGCAGCAGTACAAATTCAACGTCGCCAACGCCGACAAGTCGGTGGTGCAATTCGACCTCGGCCTGATCGCCGAGGCCACCGCGACCCACGTCAGCCGCACCATGGAACGCAAGCGCGGGCCGGGCATGGTGTTCATCAACTGCATGGAAAAGCTGACGATGAACGCGCCCAAGGACACCCTGCGCGTGCGCCTGCGCACCGCGATGGACCACGGCATCGACGGCATCACGCTCGCCGCGGGCCTGCACCTAGGCTCGTTCGCGCTGATCGAGGACCACCCGCGCTTCCGCGACGTGCAGCTCGGCATCATCGTCAGCTCGCTGCGCGCGTTGCAGCTGTTCCTGAAGAAGAGCTCCCGCACCGGCCGCCTGCCCGACTACGTGGTGGTCGAGGGCCCGCTCGCCGGCGGCCACCTCGGCTTCGGCATGGACTGGGCGCAGTACGACCTCGCCACCATCGTCGCCGAGATCCGTGACTGGATGCGCGAGCAGCAGCTCGACATCCCGCTGATCCCGGCCGGCGGCATCTTCACCGGCACCGATGCGGTGGACTTCCTCGAGGCCGGCGCGGCCGCTGTCCAGGTCGCGACCCGATTCACCGTCACCAGGGAATGCGGCCTGCCCGACGACGTCAAGCAGCACTACTTCAAGGCGAGCGAGGACGAGATCGAGGTCAACCAGATCTCGCCCACCGGCTACCCGATGCGCATGCTCAAGAGCAGCCCGGCGATCGACTCGGGCATCCGCCCGAACTGCGAGGCCTACGGCTACCTGCTCGACTCCACCGGCAACTGCCAGTACATCGAAGCCTACAACCGCGAGGTCGCGGCGCATCCCGACGCGAAGAAGGTCAAGGTCTTCGACAAGACCTGCCTGTGCACCCACATGCGCAACTTCGACTGCTGGACCTGCGGCCACTACACCTACCGCCTGAAGGACACCTCGGTGCGCGAGGACAACGGCGACTATCGGATCCTGTCGGCCGAACACGTGTTCCACGACTACCAGTTCAGCACCGAAGGCAAGCTCGCCCTCCCCGCCTGAGCCCCAGCCGGCCGCAGCAGCAGCCCGGAATGGCCGCCCCACGCGGCTCATTCCGGGCTGCTGCGTTTTCAGTAGGTCCGGGCCTGGATCAGCTCGACCTTGTAGCCATCCGGATCCTCGACGAAGGCGATGACGGTGGTGCCGTGCTTCATCGGCCCCGCCTCGCGCACCACCTTGCCGCCGCGGGCGCGGATCTCTGCGCAGGCCTTGGCGGCATCGGGGACCTCGAGTGCGATGTGGCCGTAGGCGGTACCGAGCTCGTACTTGTCCACGCCCCAGTTGTAGGTCAGCTCCAGCACTGCGCCGTCCTTCTCGTCCTGATAGCCGACGAAGGCGAGCGTGAACTTGCCGTCCGGATAGTCGTGCCTGCGCAGCAGGCGCATGCCCAGCACCTCGGTATAGAAGGCGATCGAACGCTCCAGATCGCCGACGCGCAGCATGGTGTGAAGGATTCGCATGGGGTGTTTCCTCGTTCGTTGAAAGTCTCAGTCTTCCTGCTCGAAGGTGCCGGTGTCCGCGTCCGGCGCGGCGGCGAGGATCGGCAGGGTGGTGGCGGCCTGGCGCAGCGCGGCGCGTGCCGCCCGCCAGTCCGGATACAGGCGCTCGACCACCGCCCAGAAGCGCGGGGAGTGGTTCATCTCAACCAGATGGGCCACTTCATGCGCGACCACGTAATCGATCAGCGCCGGCGGCAGATGAACCAGCCGCCAGTGCAAGCGGACGCCCGAGCGGCTGCTGCAACTACCCCAGCGCGTGCGCGCGCTCGACAGCCGCACCGCCGGCACCGGCAGCGCCAGCCGGTGGCAGTACTCCTCGACCCGGCCGCGATACCAGGCCAGCGCCCTGGCGTGCAGGGCACGCAGCAGCGCACGCAGCGGATCGGCGGCGGTGGGCAGCAGGAGCTCCTCGAAATCATTCGCCAGCACTCGCCAGCGCGCACTGCGGCCTGCCTGCAGGCGCAGCGTCAAAGGCCGCCCGAACAGCGGCACGGTGGCGCCGTCGACCACCGCCACGACCTGCGTCGGCCGCGGCACGGCTCGCGCCTGCAGGCGGTCGAGCAGCCAGCGGCCATGACTGTGGATGAAGCGCTCCACCTCGCCCAGCGGAGTGCGCAGCGGCACCGCCACCCGCGCGCCACGGTGATCGACCTGGAGCGCGAACGAACGCCGTGCCGAGCGACGCAGGACCAGCTCGACGCGCGTGCCCTCGATGACCAGGCTGTGGGCCTGTTCCTGGGCCTGCGAGCGACCGGCTGCGCTCAAGCCTTGTCTTCCCACTGCAGACCGCGCGCGGACAGGTCGGCCTTGATCACCGCCATCGCCGCTGCCGTCCGTGCCGCCTTGCCCTTCATGCCGAGCTCCAGCGAACGGCGCTGGCCCTCGGCGGCGATCGTCGGCAGACTGAACAGGCTGGTGTCGGGAAAGTCGGCGGTGACCTGGCGCATGAGGCCGATCAACTGCCCTTCATAGGTGTCCCACACGGTGACCGCCTGCTCGACGTAGTCCTCGGCGTGGTGCAGGTGAGCGTACCTGGTGTCCAGCACCCACTCCACCATCGGCCAGGCCATGACCGGAAAGCCCGGCGTGAAGTAGTGCTGGCGGATCGAGAAGCCGGGGATGCGGTTGAAGCTGTTGGGGATGATCTCGCTGCCGACCGGATACACGCCCATCTGCAGACGCTCGGGGGTGATCTCGTCACCGAAGCGGGCGCGGATCTCGGCCTCGGCCTCGGGATGCAGGGCGAGTTCGAGACCGAGCGCGGCGCCGGCCGCCTCGCGGGTGCGGTCGTCGGGCGTGGCGCCGATGCCGCCGAAGCTGAACACCACGTCGCCGGTGGCGAAGGTCTGGCGCAGGGTTTCGGTCAGGCGGGCGAAGTCGTCGCCGACGTAGCGCGCCCACGACAGCTTGAGGCCGCGCGCGCCGAGGAGCTCGATGAGCCGGGCCAGGTGTTTGTCGCTGCGACGTCCGGACAGGATCTCGTCGCCGATGATCAGTGCACCGAAGTTCATGGCAGTTTCCGCGATTCAGCACCCGGATCGGCGTCGAGTACGGTGACCCCGTACTTGAGCCGGTGACGGCGCAGGGTTTCGAGCATGTAATGGACGAAGGCCAGACCCGCGTAGGCGGGCGCGACCAGGTTGATCACCGGCACGTAGGCCAGCAGCGCCGCGCCGCCGCCCAGCAGCAGCATCTGTGGCCGCCAGTCCTCGCGCAGGCGCTGCAGTTCGGACCGGTCGGCGTGGAACATCAGCGCGTCGTAGCCGAAGGCGCGCTGGTTGAGCCAGCCGGTCAGCGTCACCGAGATCAGCAGGCCGGCACCAGGGATCAGCCAGAACGGCAGCGACACCACCAGCGCGATCAGGAACAGCACGCCGGCGAGGATCGAGTTCCACGCACTGCCGAGGTTCGAACCGCCGCGGCGCTGCTCGAGGTCTGCATAGTCGGTGCGCGCCACCTTCTCCAGCATCAGCGGCAGCGCGATGGTCGCCACCAGCATCGCCGCGGTCAGGTAGACCAGCGGCACGATCAGCAGGGCGGTCGTGATCTGGATCAGCACCAGCACGATCGCCGCCGTGGTCTCGGACGCGGCCAGCCAGCCGCTGATGAAGGTCCAGCCGCTCACCCAGGCGTACAGCCCCTCGGTCACCGGCGCCCACAGCATCACCGCAGCCACGGCCCAGATCACCACCGCGAGCAGCCCGGGCCACAGCAGGTGCCAGAAGATGTCGCGCCGCATCAGGCTGCGGCTCGCGCGTCCGAAAGCGACCAGGATGTCTTTCACGGCTCGACCCTCCCGCTCAGCGCGGCATGCCGGGGAGGCCGCCCGGCATCATGCCCTTCATCGCGCGCATCATCTTGTTCATGCCGCCCTTGGAGAACTGCTTCATCACCTTCTGCGTCTGCTCGAACTGGTTGAGCAGGCGATTGACCTCCTGCACCGTGACCCCGGCGCCAGCGGCGATGCGGCGCTTGCGGCTGGCCTTGAGAACTTCCGGCTTGGCACGCTCGAGCGGGGTCATCGAGTTGATGATGCCTTCGATGCGGGCGATCGCCTTCTCCTCGGCACCGCCCTGCAGCTTGCCGGCGGCCTGAGCGAACTGCGCCGGCAGCTTGTCCATCATCGACGACAGCCCGCCCATCTTGCGCATCTGGGCGATCTGCTCCTTGAAGTCGTTGAGGTCGAAGCCCTTGCCGCTCTTCAGCTTCTGCGCGAAGACGCGGGCCTTCTCCTCGTCCACGCCGCGGCGCGCCTCCTCGACCAGGCCGAGGATGTCGCCCATGCCGAGGATGCGGCTGGCCATGCGGTCGGGGTGGAAGGGCTCCAGTCCGGAGAGCTTCTCGCCGACGCCGGCGAACTTGAGCGGCTTGCCGGTGACGTGGCGCACCGACAAGGCCGCGCCGCCGCGCGAGTCGCCGTCGAGCTTGGTCAGCACGATACCGGTGAGCGGCAGCGCCTCGTTGAAGGCGCGCGCGGTGTTGACCGCGTCCTGGCCGAGCATCGCGTCGACCACGAACAGGGTCTCGATCGGCTTGACCGCGGCGTGCAGGGCCTGGATCTCGGCCATCATCGCCTCGTCCACCGCGAGACGGCCGGCGGTGTCGACCAGCAGCACGTCGATGTGGTGCTTGCGGGCATAGTCGAGCGCGCCGAGCGCGATATCCACCGGCTTCTGCGCCGTCTCGGAGGGGAAGAAGCCGACGCCGGCCTGCGCCGCCACCGTCTTCAGCTGCTCGATCGCCGCCGGGCGATAGACGTCGGTGGACACCACCAGCACCTTCTTCTTGTGCTGCTCGTGCAATAGCTTGGCAAGCTTGCCGGTGGTGGTGGTCTTGCCCGCGCCCTGCAGGCCGGCCATCAGCACCACGGCGGGCGGCTGGGTGGACAGGTTCAGGCCTTCGTGGGCCCCGCCCATCAGCGCCTTGAGTTCGTCGTGCACCACGCCGACCAGGGCCTGGCCGGGGGTCAGCGAGCCGACGACCTCCTGACCGACGGCCTTCTCCTTGACCTTGGCGACGAATTCCTTGACCACCGGCAGCGCGACGTCTGCTTCGAGCAGCGCCATGCGCACCTCGCGCATCGCCTCCTGGATGTTCTCTTCCGTGAGGCGGGCCTGGCCGCGCAGGGTCTTGACGACTTTGGACAGGCGTTGAGTGAGATTGTCGAGCATGTTCGGGCAGGCCTTGGGCGCGTGACTTGGAGTAAACTGCAGCTACGTATGCGCACAATTCTACTTCATCTGCTTCCCGCCTCGCTTTACGCGGCAGGCGGCTTGCTGTTCTGGCGAGCCTGCGTGATGGCCGGCCCCGGTCGCGACCGGGCGCGCGAATGCATGAGCACACGCGAACGCCTGCTTCTCCTCGCCGCGGTGCTCGCCCACGGGGCCGCACTGCACGCCGACATCTTCCCCGGCATGGACATGCGCTTCGGCTTCGGTGTCGCGCTGTCGCTGATGGTGTGGCTCGCGGCGTGCTTCTACTGGGTCGAGACCCTGTACACCCGGCTCGAGGGCCTGCACGCGGTGATCATGCCCGCCGGCGCAGTCGCCAGCCTGATTCCCCTGTTCTTCCCCGGCGAGCACGTGCTCGCCAACGCCGCCTCGCCCGCCTTCCGCGTGCATTTCGTGATCGCCATGCTGGGCTACAGCCTGTTCACGCTCGCCGCCCTGCACGCGATGCTGATGTCGGTCGCCAGCCGCCAGTTGCACAGCGCGCGCTTCAGCCGCCTGCTCTCCGGCCTGCCGCCCCTGCTCACCATGGAAGCCCTGCTGTTCCGCCTGATCGGCATCGCCTTCGTGCTGCTGACGCTCACCCTGGTGACCGGCCTGCTGTTTTCGGAAACCCTGTTCGGCCAGGCCCTGCGTGCGGATCACAAGACCGTGTTCGGCGTCATCTCCTGGCTGCTGTTCGGCGGCCTGCTGGTCGGACGCCGGCTGTGGGGCTGGCGCGGCCGTGTCGCCCTGCGGTGGACGCTGGCGGGTTTCTTGGCGCTGATGCTGGCCTACGTCGGCAGCCGTTTCGTCATCGAAGTAGTGCTCCATCGCACCGGATGAGCCGCCATCGATCAGCGGCGGCGCGAAGCTTTACAAGGCCGCGCCCGGCGGGCAACATCGGACGCACTCCGAAATCGAGCAAGCCATGGCGGCAACCACCAAACCGACCCTGAGCGGATTCGCCAGGGCGCTGATCCAGCATGGACATCTGCAGGAAGCGGATGCCGTCACCTGCTCCGCACAGGCGGGTGACACCACCAGCGCCTTCATGCTCGAGGTCGCCAACCGCGGCCTGATGAGCTGTGCCGCAATGGCGCGCTTCGCTGCCGAGACCTTCGGCTACCCGCTCCTGGACATCACCGCCTTCGACCCCGCGCTGTTCGCCCGCGAGGCGGTCGACCGCAAGCTGCTGGCCAAGCACCAGGTCGCCCCACTGCTCAAGCGCCAGAACCGGATCACGCTCGCGGTCGCCGATCCCTCGAACCTGCGCGCCCTCGACGAGATCCGCTTCCAGACCGGCATGCAGCTCGAGCTGGTCATCGCCGAGGCGGACAAGCTCAAGCGCGTGGTCGACACCCTGTCCGAATCGGCCGCCGACACGCTCAAGGAGCTGACCGGCGAAGCCTTCGACATGGACATGCTGCAGCAGGACGGGCCGACGCCGCAGCGCGACGAGGACGAGGCCAACGAGGTCGATGACGCCCCGGTCGTCAAGTTCATCCAGAAGGTGCTGATCGACGCGATCAACGAGGGCGCATCCGACGTCCACTTCGAGCCCTACGAGAAGTTCTACCGCATCCGCGTGCGCACCGACGGCATCCTGCGCGACGTCGCCCAGCCGCCGCTGGTGCTGAAGGACAAGATCGCCGCACGCATCAAGGTGATCTCGCGCCTGGACATCTCCGAGAAGCGCGTGCCGCAGGACGGCCGCATGAAGCTGGTGCTGTCGCGGAACAAGGCGATCGACTTCCGGGTATCGACGCTGCCCACGCTGCACGGCGAGAAGATCGTCATGCGCATCCTCGACCCGAGCTCGGCCATGCTCGGCATCGACGCGCTCGGCTACGACCCCGATCAGAAGGAGGCCCTGCTCGCCGCCATCGAGCGCCCCTACGGCATGATCCTGGTCACCGGCCCCACCGGCTCGGGCAAGACGGTGTCGCTCTACACCTGCCTGAACCTGCTCAACAAGCCCGGCGTGAACATCTCCACTGCCGAGGATCCGGCGGAAATCAACCTCGCCGGCATCAACCAGGTCAACGTCAACGAAAAGGCCGGCCTGACCTTCTCCACCGCGCTCCGCGCCTTCCTCCGCCAGGACCCGGACGTCATCATGGTGGGCGAGATCCGCGACCTCGAGACCGCCGAGATCTCGATCAAGGCGGCGCAGACCGGCCACCTGGTGATGTCCACCGTGCATACCAACGACGCCCCGGCGACGCTGGAACGGCTGAAGAACATGGGCGTGGCGCCGTTCAATATCGCCTCGTCGGTGATTCTTATCACGGCCCAGCGCCTCGCCCGCCGGCTATGCTCCTGCAAGAAGCCGGTGGACATCCCGGTCGAGGCGCTGATCGAGGCTGGATTCGGCCCCGAAGAGCTCGACGGCAGCTGGCAGACGATGGGCCCGGTGGGCTGCGATCGCTGCAAGGGCACGGGCTACAAGGGCCGCGTCGGCATCTACCAGGTCATGCCGATCACCGAGGAAATCGCCCGCATCATCATGACGGGCGGCAACTCGATGGACATCGCGGCCCAGGCCCAGCGCGAGGGCGTGCTGGACCTGCGCCAGTCGGGACTGCGCAAGGTGAAACAGGGCGTCACCTCACTCGAAGAAGTGCTGGCGACGACCAACGAATAAAGGACGTTCGATCTCATGGCGACTGCGAGCCGGGCGATGCGCGCCACAGGCCCCAAGGAAGAGCTGTACACCTGGGAAGGCAAGGACAAGACCGGCAAGGTCGTGCGCGGCGAGATCCGCGCCAACGGGGACGCCATGGTGCAGGCCATGCTGCGCCGCCAGGGCATCCAGGTCGGCAAGATCAAGAAGCTGAAGATGTCGCGCGGCGGGCGCATCACCGACAAGGACATCGCGCTGTTCACCCGCCAGCTCGCCACCATGATGAAGTCCGGCGT